>QBLU01000006.1:12892-122630 GCA_003241875.1 Alphaproteobacteria bacterium | reverse complement strand
GGTAGATGCTGTTCACCGACAGCGACCGCGCTCGCATTGCCGACGCCATTGCCACGGCCGAGGCGCGCACCGCCGGCGAGATCGTCGTCATCGTCGCGTCGGAGCGGCAGCGTTATCCCACGACGGCACTGTCGGTCGCGGCGCTGCTTGCCCTCGCCGTCCCGATCGTCGTGCTGCTGTCCGGCTGGACCCCGACGTCACCGCTGGCCGATTGGGACGAGGCCAGCACCGCCGCCGCCATCGGCCACGCGCTTGAGGCGGTTGTCCTGCTGCAGGCGCTGGTCTTTGTCGCCAGCCTCGCCGCCCTCTACTTCACCGGGCTCGGCCGGCTGCTGACGCCCGGCGGGCTGCGTCGCGACCGCGTCCATCGCGCCGCGCTGACCCAGTTCAAGGCCCGGGGGCTGGAACGCACCGGCGGCCGCACCGGCGTGCTGATCTATATCGATGAGCCCGAACATCTCGCCGAGGTCATCGCCGACACCGCCATCTATGCCAAGGTGACGCCCGACCATTGGGGCGCCACGATCACCGCGCTGATCGACGGCATGAAGGCCGGCCGGCCGGCCGATGGCGTGGTCGCCGCGATCGCGCTGGCGGGTGGCGTGCTGGCCACGCATTTCCCGTATCTGACCGACGATGTGAACGAGCTGCCCGATCACCTGATCGAGCTGTGACGACCGGGGTCAGCCGGCGGGCGTCGAGCCGCTCCGGGCGGTGAAGACAAAGGCCGGCGGCCAGTTGCGCGGTTCGAAATCGACCGCGACATTGCCGAACGACCGCCGCAGTTCGCGGAGCCAGCGCGTCGAATACTGATAGCCGACCATCGCCGCGCCAGGCGCCAGCACCCGCGCGGTCGCCGCCAATATGCGCAGCCGGACGCGCGGTGGCATGATCGAGAACGGCAGGCTGGAGATCGCCGCGTCGCAATGCGCGATCCCGGTCGCCGCCAGCGCCGACGCGACGGTTTCCGCCGAGGCATGGACGACGGTCAGCCGCGGATCGGGAATGGCGCGGCGCAGGAACGCCACGAAATCCTCGTTGATCTCGAACGCGTACAACCGCGCGTCGGGCGCCATCTGGGCGAGGATCGCCCGGGTGACGACGCCGGTGCCGGGGCCATATTCGACGATGACCCGCGCCGAGGGCCAGTCGACGCCGGCAAGCAGCCGCTGGGTCAGCCGCCTTGAGCTGGGAATCATCGAACCGATGCCACGAGGGTTGGCAAAGAAATGCCGCGCAAACAGCAGGCGCGGCCTGGCGCGGGTCACGCTGGCGATCACCGGTTGGTCGTGGGACGCCGGCCAGGACTGCGGACGATCATGCCGCGGCACTGGGGCGCGCGGCGGCGCGCTTGTGCCATTCCGGAATCCAGGTCGCGTCGGCAGGCGGCGGCTGGCCGACCGATGTGCCGAATTCGATGAAGGCGAGCAGCAGCATGTCGGCGAGGGTATGACGATCGCCGCAAACCCAGGTGCGGCCCTGCAATTGGGCATCGAGCCAGAGCAGCTTTTCCTGGGCGATCGCCTTCAGTTCGGCTGCGGCCTCGACGCTGAGCAGGGTCATGCGGCTGGCAAACAGCCCGCGGCCCTCGACGGCGCGGAACGATGTCGTCATCGGCTCGATGATGGCAAGATCGATGCGACGCGCCCACATGCGCGTTTCGGCACGCTCCTCGGGGGTCGCGCCAATCACCGGATGTGCGGGTTGCACATCCTCGAGATATTCGACGATGGCCATGATCTCGGCTATGCAAGTGCCGTTGTCGAGTTCCAGCGCCGGCAGGCCGCCAGTGGGGACCTTGGCCAGATAGGCCGGCTGGCGATTCTCGCCGCCCATCAGGTCGACGGTAACGGTGTCGATCGTCATCTGCTTTTCGGCGGTGGCCATCCGCACGACGCGCGGATTCGGCCCGATCGAATCATGAAGCTTCATGCCCTGTCTCCCCAAACCGCCAGTTCCAGCTTGCGGAGGTTTCATGGGCAGGCGGGGCGTCGCCGTCAACAGCGACGCCCCGATGTCACACGCTTTTAACGCCGCACGTAACGCTTGCGACCATTGCGGTCGTAACGATAGGGCCGGCCGTTCGACTCGTAATAGGTGCGATAGCCGTCGCGATCCTCATAACGGTTACGATCGTCGGTGACCGCGCCGATCACCGCACCGGCGGCCGCGCCGATCGCTGCACCGGCAACGACATTGCCGCCCGTCAGTGCACCGACCGCCGCACCGCCAGCGGCGCCGATGCCGGCACCCGCCAGCGGCCGCGACGCGGACCGATTGCCGTACTGGTCAGTGGAGCAGGCAGCGAGCGAAACCGCGGCGGTAAGCGCCAGCAGGCTGTTGCGGATGGCATTCATGGCTTGACCCTTTTTGTCGTTAAGCAAGGGTTTCAACCAGCAAGACAGCCCGGTGGTTCCGGGCCCGGGCGTCATCTGACGAGGGCCGCCGCGTTGCGCGCCTGGTTATCGCGCAAGGGCCGCCGCGTTCCGCGCCTGGTCAGCGCGCAAGGGCCGCCGCGTTCCGCGCCTGGCTGGCAGCATCGATCGGCCAGCCGCGAATCACCGCCGCCGCGCCCAGCGCCAGCAGCGCCGGCGGAAACACGAACAGCGCCACCAGGCCATCGATCGCCGCCGGCGTATTGGCCTGGCCGCGCTGCGGATCAAAGCCGATCAGGCCCAATATGGCATAGCTGGCGCCGACCGGAATCGCGTATCCTAGCTTTTGCACCGCCACCAAAGCGGCATAGAACAGCGCCGTCCGGTCCTGCCCGGTGCGCACCGTCTCGGCCTCCGACAGGTCGGCCAGCATCGATCGCATCAGGAACGCCGGTGCCACCGCCGGTATGCCGGCCAGCGCCATGCCGAGCGCCGCCAGCGCGAATTGCTCGCGCGGGATCAGCATCGTCGCCGTCTGCAGCGCGGCATAGATCAGCAGTGCCCAGGTGATCGCCCGATGCTTCGAATGCCGGCGGGCGATGCGCACCCAGAGCGGTGCCGAGACCAGCCCGGCGGCGAAATAGAACAGCAGCAGCGTGCTCGCCTGCGCCGGTGGATAGCCGCGCGCAGCTTCGAAAAAAAACAGCAGCAGCGCCCCCGACAGCCCCGGCGCCAGGCTCGACAACAGGTCGGCAAGCAGCAGCCGGCGCAGCAGCGGCAGCCGCATGACGCCGAGAATATCGCCGATGCGATGGTGCCCGCCGGCAATGCGGTCGGGCTCGGGCACCCGCATGACGTTCCACAGCACCGCCAGCGGCAGCGCGATGATGATCGTCCAGCCCATCGCCTGCACGCCGACAGCGGCGTCCTTGCTGCCGGCCAGCGCCTGCGCCGCCGGCGGCACCGCGAGAATGAGGAACAAGCCGGCGAGATTGGTCATCTGCCAGGCACCGAAGATGCGCGACCGTTCGTGATAATTGTCGGACAGCACCGCCCCCCAGGCGGTGTGCGAGACCAGCGCCGCCGAAAAGCCGAGGTACATCAGCAGCAATCCCGCCAGCGCGCGCGGCGGTCCGAGGCCCGGCAGCGCCATGAACACCGCATAGACGCCGGCCATCATCATCGCCGCGCCGATGACCAGCCAGGGCCGGAAACGCCCGAACCTGCTGTGCGTGCGGTCGACGAGATGGCCGATGATCGGGTCCATCGGCACGTCGATGATGCGAACCAGGAAAAACAGCAGCCCGACGACGGCGATGTCGAGGCCCAGCGTGCCGGCGTAATAGGGCGGCAGATAGACCACCACCGGCAGGCCGACCGCGGCGATGGGCAGACACGGCGCGACAAACGCCGCAAGCGTCCCGTTCTTTACTCTCACAATACCTCCCCAGGTCGACAATCGTTGTGACCGCTCGGCGTTTCGGGCGCAAGCCGGGCCTTTGCCGAAGCGAAAATCACGCCTAGGCTGCCGTCAATCGTCCGAAAATCCTGGGGTCCATTTTGAAAATCGCTTTTGCCGTGACGGCGCTCGCCATCGCCGTGCCCGCCGCCGCCGAAACCCTCGCCATCCGCGCCGGCCGGGTCATCACCGACGCTGCCCAGCCGGCACGCGGCCCCGCGACGATCATTGTCACCGATGGCCGCATTACCGCGATCAACGACCCCGCCGCAGCGATTCCCGCCGGCGCTACCGTCATCGACCAGTCGAGCCGCACGCTGCTGCCCGGGCTCATCGATGCCCATGTCCATCTCGGCGGCGGCCCCGACAAGCCGTTCTGGAACGAAGCCATCGAAACCGACGAGCACCAGGTCGCCAACGGCCTGTCAAACGCCCGCATCACGGCGCGCGCCGGCTTCACCACCGTCCGCGACCTCGGCTCGGCCAAAATGGCCGGCTTTGCCGTCCGCGACGCCATCGCCGAGGGACTGTTCCCCGGCCCGCGCATCGTCGAGGCCGGCACGTCGATCTCCATCATCGGCGGCCATGGCGATGTCTCGGGCTATCGCCCCGAGGTCAACGCCGCGCTGGCGTCGAACAACACCTGCACCGGGCCGGAGCAGTGCGCCGCCCGTGTCCGCGAGGCCTCGCAGCGCGGCGCCGATGTCATCAAGATCACCGCTACCGGCGGCGTGCTCAGCCAGCAGGGCCGCGGCCTCGGCCAGCATTTCACCGATGCCGAGATGACGTCGATCGTCGCCACCGCGCACGGCCTCGGCCTCAAGGTTGCCGCCCATGCCCATGGCGCCCGCGGGATAGAGGCCGCCGCCCGCGCCGGCGTCGATTCGATCGAGCACGGCACCTTTGCCGACGCCGCCGCGATCAAGGCGATGGTCGCCAACAACACCTGGTACGTGCCGACGCTGATGGCGCTCGTCGGCATCGAGGACCGGCTCGGCAAGAGCATCTACACCCCGACCGTAGAGAAAAAGGTTCGCGAGACGCTGGCGATCCGCGGCCAGGCCCTCGCCGCCGCCGTCAAGGCCGGGGTGCGCGTCGCTTATGGTACCGACAGCGCCGTCTACGAGCACGGCCGCAACGGCGAGGAAGCTGGCCAGATGGTCAAGTACGGCGGCATGACCCCGCGCGCCGTGCTGGTGTCGGCCACCAGCGGCGCCGCGGAACTGCTCGGGATCTCGAACGAAACCGGCACCCTGGCGGTCGGCAAGGCCGCCGACATCATCGCCGTCGATGGCGACCCGCTCGCCGACGCCGGGCAGCTCGCCAAGGTCAAATGGGTGATGGCACGAGGCAAGGTCATCGACTGAGCGGCCTTGCGCCGACCCGTCACTGTCCTGTAATACCAACACACATAATCTCGGAGCCTGTTTCCATGCGTCTGCGTCTCACGCTGCTGCTCGCCGCCAGCCTCGGTTCAATCTCGCCCCTGCTCGCCCAATCGTCGGCGCCGCCGGCACCCGCTGCCGCCGCTGCACCCGCCAGCAAGGCCGCGACCGACCTGCGCGCGCTGTTCAACGCCAGCGACGAGGCCAGCCTCGCCCGCAACCCGATCTTCGGCATCTTCCGCGGTGACCTGCGCCGCGCCGACCAGTTCGGCGACTTCATCTCCGACGCCTATATCGCTGCCGAGAAAAAGGCCGTGGAGGACGACCTGAAGGCGCTCGCCGCGATCGACCGCAACGCCCTCGATGCCAATGACAAGGTCAGCTACGACGTCTTCAAATGGCAACGGAGCAACGATCTCAAGGGGTTCGATCCGGCCATCATCGCCGCCACCATCGGCCGGCCGATCGACCATTTCACCGGCTTTCACACCTTTTTCCCGGAACTCCAGTCGGGCGAGGGCGCTGCGCCGTTCAAGACCGCCAAGGATTACGACGACGGGCTGAAGCGCATGGACGGCTTCGTCACCTATCTCGACGCCGCCATCGGTCGTTTCCGCCAGGGCGCCAGGGCCGGCGTGGTGCAGCCGAAGCTCGTCGTCCAGAACGTCATCGACCAGCTCGACAATCTGCTCGCGCCCAAGCTCGACGACGCGGTGATGATGAAGCCGGTCGCCAAGTTCCCCGACGGCATCGCGGCCGCCGATCAGGCGCGGTTGAAGGCCGCCTATGCCGCTGCGGTCGGCAACAAGGTCAATCCGGCGCTGACGCGGCTGCGCGACTATCTGAAGACCGAATACCTGCCGGCGGCGCGCAGCACGGTCGGCCTGTCGGCGATGCCGGGCGGCGACAATCTGTACCGCTTCCTGATCGCGTCGACGACGACGACCGACATGACCGCCGACCAGATCCACGACATCGGCCTCGCCGAAGTCGCGCGCATCACCAAGGGCATGGAAGGTGTAAAGGCCCAGGTCGGCTTCAAGGGCACCAACAAGGAGTTCTTCGAGTTCATCCGCACCGACCCGCAGTTCAAGCCCAAGTCGAAGCAGGATCTGACCGACCGCTATTACGCCGTCGGCAAGCGCGTCGATGCGGTGGTCGGCAACCTGTTCTCGACATTGCCCAAGGCGCCGCTCGAAATCCGCCCGGTCCCGGCGTTCAAGGAAAAGACCGACGCCGGCGGCAGTTACCAGCAGGGCACACCCGACGGCTCACGCCCCGGCGTCTTCTATTTCAACACCTATGACCTGCCCTCGCGGACGACGCCGGGCATCGAGACGCTCTACCTTCACGAAGCCGTGCCGGGCCATCATTTCCAGATCAGCCTCGCCCAGGAAAATGAGAGCCTGCCGCCGTTCCAGCGCTTTGGCGGCAACACCGCCTTTGTCGAGGGCTGGGCGCTGTACGCGGAAAGTCTGGGGCCTGAACTCGGCATGTTCAAGGACCCGTACCAGCTCCAGGGCCGCTATGACGACGAGATGCTGCGCGCCATGCGGCTGGTCGTCGATACCGGAATGCATTCAAAGGGTTGGACCCGCGACCAGGCGATCGCCTACATGCTCGACCATAGCGCGATGGGCAAATCCGACGCTACCGCCGAAGTCGAGCGCTACATCGCCATGCCGAGCCAGGCGCTGGCCTACAAGATCGGCCAGCTGACCATCAGCCGCCTGCGCGCCAAGGCCGAAAAGGCGCTGGGTCCGAAGTTCGACATCAAGGGTTTCCACGCCCAGGTGCTGATGACCGGGGCGCTGCCGATGGCGGTGCTGGAAAAGAAGATCGATGATTGGGTCGCAGCGCAGCGCGGCCGCGCGTAGCGAAGGCTTTGCGCAGCAAAGGCTGAGCTGAGCGCGGACTCGCGCAAGCTCGGCCAGCGGGGCGGCCGGCCCTCCGCCGGCCGGACCCGTCTGACGTCGGCGCGGGCTTTGCCCGCGCAACCCGCGATCAGAAACTCAGCCCAGATTCCCGAACGCCTGAAGCCGCCGCGCCAGCACCTGCGCCGCCTTGGCATCGCCCGCCTTCAGCGACGCCGCCAGCTGCACGCCCTGGCCGCGGACCAGCGCCTCATAGCCATCCCGCGCCGGCAGCTGGCCGACACCCTGCAGCGCCGCTGCCGCCCGCTTGGCATTGCCCTTGTCGAGGTCCATCAGCGTCATGGCGTAGAACACGCGATGTACTGGCTGCGTCGGCTCGAGGCGGAAAGCCTGGGCAAAGCCCTTGTCGAACTCCGCTTCCTTGGCGCCGAGGACGGTGCCGGCCATGAAACCGCCCAATGTCGCGATCGCGCCGCCGTGCCAGCCGGCGACCGCGGCCCAGGCCAGCGCCATGTCGGGATGCGCGGCCTTGACCGCCTCGAAGCGCTTGCGGGCATCCTTGCCGAGACCCGGGGAGCGGGTCAGCTTGGCGCGATAGCCGATGGCGACAGCCTTTTGCAGCTGCGCCTCGGGGTTGGCCGGCGCCTTGGCCAGCGCGGCGTCGAAATCCCGTTCGGCCGCGGCGACAAGGTCGAGCGCCCGCGCCTTGTCGCGCGTATCATAGGCCGCGATCGCCAGCTGCGCCCGGCCGGCGAGGATCAGGCTGCCGACGGTGCCTTCGGCGCGACCCTGCGCCGCAGCCGAGGGCCAGCGCGCCTCGCGGAACGACGCGGCGGCGTCGGCGAATGCGGGCGTGGCGACGGTGACCAGCAGCGCGGCGACAAGGGCTTTCATGCAGCATCCTTCCGAAGCGCGCCGGCGATCAGCGCGCGGGTTTCATCGAGCCCGTAGAGCGCGATGAACGAACCCATACGCGGCCCCTGTGAACTGCCGATGAGCGTCTCGTACAGGGCCTTGAACCAATCGCGCAGGTTCTCGAACCCTGCGGCCTTGCCGGCTTCATAGACTTCGAACTGATAGGCCTCGGCATCGGCGCCGGGGCCGACGGCGGCCAGCCGGGTGTCGAGATCGGCAAGCGCCGCGGCTTCCTGCCCGGTGGGCGCGCGGCGGCGGAGGCCGGGCACGACGAAATCGCGGGCATAGCGGGCAGCATGGTGGACAAGCCGGTCGAGCGCCGGATGGCTGGCCGGGCCGGTGCCCGGGGCCTGGCGCGCGACATAGGCCCAGAGCTTTGCCGGATCGTCAGTCGCGGCGACCGAGGCGAGATTGAGCAGCAACGAAAAGCTGATCGGCAGGTCGACCGCCGGCGGCGTGCCTTCATGGATATGATGGACCGGATTGCCGAGCTGCTGTTCGATCGGCTGGCCGGGATATTTGCCGAGGAAGTCGCCATATTCGTCGATGGCGCGCGGAATGACATCGAAATGCAGCCGCTTGGCCTTGCGCGGGCTCTGGAACATGTAAAGCGCCAGCGATTCCGGCGGGCCATAGTCGAGCCATTCCTCGATCGTCAGACCGTTGCCCCTGGACTTGGAGATCTTCTGCCCCTCGGCATCGAGAAACAGCTCGTAGTTGAATCCCGCCGGCGGCTCGGCACCGAGCACCCGGGCGATCCGCCCCGACAGCAGCACCGAATCGATAAGGTCCTTTCCCGCCATCTCGTAATCGACCCCAAGCGCCACCCAGCGCATCGCCCAATCGACCTTCCATTGCAGTTTGCAGGCCCCGCCTGTCACCGGGACAGTTATCGTCTCGTTTGTCTCGGGTCGCACATAGCTGACTGTGCCCGCCGCAACGTCATGCGCAACGATCGGCACCTGCAGTACAATGCCGCTGACCGGGTCGATCGGCAGGAACGGCGAGTAAGTGGCGCGCCGCTCGGGGCCTAGGGTGGGCAGGATGACGTTGATGACCGCATCGTAACTGGCGAGGATCTTCAGCAGCGTCGCGTCGAACATCCCGGATCGGTAGCAATCGGTCGACGACAGGAATTCATACTCGAAGCCGAAGCCGTCGAGAAACGCCTGCAGCCGGGCGTTGTTGTGGGCACCGAAGCTGGGGTGGGTGCCGAACGGGTCGGGCACCTGGGTCAGCGGCTTGCCAAGGTTGGCGCGCAGCAGCTCCGGATTGGGAATGCCGTCCGGGACCTTGCGTAGCCCATCCATGTCATCCGAAAAGGCAATCAGCCGCGTCCTGACGCCCGGCGCCATCGCCTCGAAGGCGCGGCGCACCATCGTCGTGCGCACCACTTCGCCGAAGGTGCCGATATGCGGAAGCCCCGAAGGACCATAGCCGGTTTCGAAGACGACCCCCTGTTCCGGAAAGCCGTTCGGATAGCGCGCCAGCAGCTTGCGCGCTTCTTCATAAGGCCAAGCCTTGTTTTCCAGCGCTGCGGCGCGAAGTTCGATGGCGTTGCTCATCTGTTCCGTCTAATCCTTGTCGCATGTTCTCTGGCGGCTCAACCTCGCAGGCGCAACCCTCGGCCGTGGCATGAGCTACCCCGCGCTCACCGCCACCCATGCCGGCGTCTGGATCGCCGATGCCGAGGGTCGCACCACCGGCGTCGGCCGCGGCGAGGCCATCCGCCGCGCCGGTGACACGCCGCACCTGCTGCTCAATGCCCCCGTCGTCGCCAGCCGGCTCGGCTATCCCGAGCTGTCGGGCCTCGACCTGCTCGAGCTGTTCGCTTTCATCCACCCGGCGCGCTTCGCCGTGCCGACGCCGCGCGGGCTGGCGGCGGCGCTTGGCATCGACCCGCCGCAGGGCGACAGCGACGCCGGTTTCCTCGGCCGCGCCGCGGCGGCGCTGCTCGATACTGCCGATGATCCGGCCTGGCCGGAACGCCACGGCGCCTGGAGCATACTGCAATCGCTCGGTCGCCAGCGCTGGGCCTGGGCACCGGTGCTGGCCCGCCGCATCCGCAAGCCCGAAGCGCCGGAGCGCACGGTCTTTACCACCCTGCCGAAATGGGAGGAGGAAGCCCCGCGCCCGGCGCCGCACACCATCGCGCTGACCGAGGGCGTCATCGATGCCCGGCTCGATGCCATGCTCGGCCCCGGCGCCGAGCGCCGCGACGGCCAGCGCGCCTATGCCCACGCCGCCGGCGCCGCCTTCCAGCCGCGCCAGAGCGTCAATGCGCCGAACATGGTGCTGGCGGAGGCGGGCACCGGCATCGGCAAGACGCTCGGCTATCTCGCCCCCGCCAGCGGCTGGGCACGGGCGGCAGAGGGCACCGTCTGGCTGTCGACCTATACCAAGGCGCTGCAACGGCAACTCGACCAGGAGGCGGCGCGCGCCTATCCCGACCCCGCCGAAAAGCGCACCCGCGTCGTCGTCCGCAAGGGCCGCGAGAATTACCTCTGCCTGCTCAACCTCGAGGACGCGGTGCAGGGCGGCTTCGCCAACCGCGCCCAGGTGTTCGCGCAGCTGGCGGCGCGCTGGGCCGAATACAGCCGCGATGGCGACATGGTCGGCGGCGATCTGCCCGGCTGGCTGCCGGCGCTGTTCGGGCGGACGAGCTTTTCGGGGCTTACCGACCGCCGCGGCGAATGCATTTATGCCGGCTGCCCCCATTATCGCATTTGCTTCATCGAGCGGGCGACGCGGGCCAGCGCCCAGGCCGACCTTGTCATCGCCAACCATGCGCTGGTGATGATCAACGCCGCGCGCGGGCGGGCCGAAGGCGTCGCGCTGACCCGGCTGGTCTTCGACGAGGGCCATCACCTGTTCGACGCCGCCGACGCGACCTTTGCCGTCGAACTGTCCGGCCGCGAGGCGGTGGAACTGCGCAACTGGCTGCTCGGGCCGGCAACGGCCAACCGCGGCCGCCGGCGCGGCCTGGCGGCGCGATTATCGGACATCGCCAGCTATGACGATCCCGCTGCCGCCGCGATCGAGCGCATCGCCGCCGCGGCGCGGGTGCTGCCCGGCGACGGCTGGCTGCAGCGCGTCAGCGGCGGCATCCCCGACGGGCCGCTGGAGGCGCTGCTCGCCGCCGTCCGCAGCCAGGTGCTGGCGCGGTCGGAGGGCAAGTCGGGCGCCGACGCCGGCTACAGCCTCGACACCGAAGTCGCCGAGGTGTTGCCCACGGTCGTCGAGGCCGCCGGCGAGGCAGCATCCGCGCTGGCCCGCATCGCCGCGCCGATGGCGGCCCTGAAGGCGCGACTCGAGGGCCTGCTCGAAGATGCGCCCGACTGGCTCGACGGCAGTGCCCGTGCGCGGGTCGATGGCGCCATCGCTGGGCTGCGGCTGCGCGCCGAGACGATCGGCGCCTGGACCGGGCTGTTGGCGCGGCTCGGCGGCGCCGCCGACCCGCAATTCGTCGACTGGTTCGCGCTCGAACGCATCGACGGGCGGGAATTCGACGTCGGCGTCCACCGCCACTGGCTCGACCCGATGCAGCCCTTTGCCCGCGTCGTCCTTGAACCGGCGCATGGCGTCCTTGTCACCTCGGCGACCTTGCGCGCCCGCAGCGACGGCGACGACTGGTCCGATGCCGACGCCCGCACCGGCGCCAGCCAGTTGAGCCTGCCGGCCCGGCATTTCGCCGCGACCAGCCCCTTCGACTATGCCGGCAACGCCCGGGTGCTCGTCGTCACCGACATCAAGCGCGGCGACAATGCGGCGCTGGCCCATGCCTATCGCTGCCTGATCGAGGCGGCCGACGGTGGTACGCTCGGCCTGTTCACCGCCATCGCCCGGCTGAAGGCGGTGCACGCCCGCATCGCCGACCCGCTCGCCCGCGCTGGCCTCCCGCTCTATGCCCAGCATGTCGACCCGATCGAGACCGGCACGCTCGTCGATATCTTCCGCGCCGAGCCGCGCGCCTCCCTGTTCGGCACCGACGCGCTGCGCGACGGCGTCGACGTGCCGGGCATTTCGCTGCGGCTGGTAGTCATGGAGGGCGTGCCCTGGCCGCGCCCGACGGTGCTGCATGCGGCGCGGCGGGCCGCCGGCGGCGGTACCGCCTATGACGACCGGGTGACCATGGGCCGGCTCGCGCAGGCCTTTGGCCGGCTGATCCGGCGCGCCGACGATCGCGGTACCTTCGTCCTCATCGGCCCGGCGGTACCGTCGCGGCTGCTGGCGGCGTTCCCCACCGGCACCCCGATCGACCGGGTCGGTCTTGACACGGCGGTGGCGCTGGTCGCGGCCGCACATCATGGCTTGCCTCTGCCCGCCGACCCGCGCCAAGGTGTGGCGGGGACCGGTGACTAGGGATTTCGGGTGAAGACGCTGACGTTGCTGCGGCACGCGAAATCCGGCTACGACGATCCGCTGCTGCGCGATTTCGACCGGCCGCTGAACGACCGTGGTCGCCAGGCGGCGATGGTCATCGGCAAATGGCTGCGCAAGGCCCGCGAGCGTGGCGAGATGCCCGAATTCGACCATGTCGCCGCCTCGCCCGCGGTGCGCTGCAAGCAAACCATCGACGGCGTCGAGGCCGGCATGCGCGGCCGGCTGGCGCCGATCTATGAAACCCGCATCTATCTGTCGTCGTCGGCGACCCTGACCGAACTCGTCGCCGGCTTTGCCGACCATCACCGGCATGCGCTGCTCGTCGGCCACAACCCCGGCCTGGAGGACCTGCTGCTCGAACTGGTGCCGCCCGGCGACCCGTTGCGGGCGGAGGCCGAGCTCAAATACCCGACGGCAACACTCGCCCGGCTCGACCTGCACATCGACAACTGGGCCAAGGTCGATGGCGGCCGCGCCACGCTGACGCATTTCATCCGCCCGCGCGATCTCGATCCGTCGCTGGGGCCCGACGACTGATCAGCCATCATTGCCGTTAAACCGGGCGACGCTGCTGCCGTAATCCAGATCACTCGGCAGTTTCGTCGGGGGGCGAGCCACCGCCGCCGCGGGTACCCCTCGCGCGGCGGCGGATTTCTGCTATGCGAGCCGGCGTCGCGTTCCCGCGGCCGGGATCGTGTCTGCATGCCGAGGTGGTTGCTTGCCGGAATCGTCGTCATGATCGCCAGTGCCGCCGGCGCCGCCCCGCCGGGAGCGCCGAAGTCCGCCGCGCCGCTGCCGCCACCGGCGCCGCCGATCGTCATCGCCCACCGCGGGGCCAGCGCCGACCGTCCCGAACATACCCTCGCCGCCTATGCCCACGCCATCGAGCAGGGCGCCGACTTCATCGAGCCCGACCTGGTGCCGACCCGCGACCATCAGCTCGTCGCCCGCCACGAGAACGAGATTTCCGGCACCACCGATGTCGCCGCCCATCCCGAATTCGCCGCACGCAAGGCCACCAGGACGATCGACGGCGCCAGCGTCACCGGCTGGTTCACCGAGGATTTCACCCTTGCCGAGCTGATGACCCTGCGCGCCCGCGAGCGGCTGCCGCAGTTGCGCCCCGCCAACGCCGGCTTCGACGGCCAGTTCGCCATCCCGACGCTCGACGAGATCATTACGCTCGCCAAGGCCGAAAGCGCCCGCACCGGCCGCACCATCGGCATTTATCCCGAAACCAAGCACCCGAGCTATTTCCGCGGGCTGAACCTGCCGATCGAGCCGGTGCTGCTGGCGACGCTGGCCCGCGCCGGCTGGACCACCGCCACCAGCCCGGTGTTCATCCAGTCGTTCGAGGTCGGCAATCTGAAGGCGCTGCGCAGCCAAACGAAGGTGCGGCTGATCCAGTTGATCGATGCCGGCACCTCCGCCGACGGCGCCAGTTATGATGCGATGGTGACGCCTGAAGGCCTGAAGGCCGTCGCCGCCTATGCCGACGGCATCGGCCCCAATCGTGACCGCGTCATCCCGCGCAGCGCCGCCGGCGACCTGCTGGCGCCGACGCCGCTCGTCGCCGATGCCCATGCAGCCGGGCTGCAGGTTCACCCCTGGACCTTCCGACCGGAAAACTATTTCCTCGCCAGGTCGTTTCGGAAGGGCAGCAACCTGCAGGACCGCGGCGATGCGGCGGGGGAAATCCGCGTCTATCTCGAAACCGGCCTCGATGGCGTGTTCAGCGACTTGCCCGCCGCGGCAGTGACAGCCCTATCGCCGCCGCAATAGTCAGGCCCGCTTTCAGTTGGGTCGAACCAGAAAGCCCGCTCAGGCTGAGCGGATCGAATTGAATACAGTCAGCTCTCGGCGTCCGGCCAGTCGGCCAGGAAATTGATGTTCGCCATCGCGATCGGCCGGCCGCGATCGAACTGCCAGGCCCGGCTGCTGACGTTGATGATGCGGCGCCCCAATCGGGTTACCTCGGCCGCCGCGATGGTATCCACCGGCGTGCCTTCGCGCATGAAGTCGGCGGTCACCGTCACCGGGCGCAGGCGTGGCAGGCGGTCGGCATCGGGTTGCGCGACGATCACCGCGGCCAGCCCGGCAATCTCCAGCAGGCCGGCGATGGCACCGCCGTGCAGTCGCCCCGGCGCACCGACCAGCCCGATGCTGAACGGCATGATCAGCCGAACCTCGCTGTCGTCCTGTTCATAGCGCAGGTCGAGCATCCGGGCGTAGGGCAGCATGTCGAGCCGGCCATGCCGTTCATCGCGCAAGGCGCGGGCGAGTGCGGTGCTGGTCATGCCGGGTCCGCCGCGGCGCGGCTGATGATGAAGGTGCCCGCCATGTTGGCGATCGGCCGGTCCGGGTCGCCGTCATGGGCGCTGCCGCGGACAAAGGCGATCTGCCGCGTCAGCCGATAGCAGCTGGCGCGGCCGACCACGGTGGCGCCCGGCGTCGGCCCGCGCAGATAGTCGATGCGCAGGTCGATCGTGGCGATCGGCGCGAACTCGCCCAGCGCCATGTGCACCGAAAATCCTGCCGCCGAATCCATCAGCGTGAAGATCGCTCCCGATGCGATGATGCCGTAATCGGGGTCGGCGAGCTGCTGCTCGGCAAACGGCATGACGAGCTCAGCCCAGTCGGGACCATGGGTGCGATAGGCGATGCCGAGCGCCGCCAGATGTGGCACGCCGGCGAGGAAATGCTGGACGAACCGCTGCTGGCGCTCGTCCGCCGTGCCGCGATCCGTCACGCCGCCTCGCGGGCGAGGTCGCCGATCCGCGCGACCATCGAGGCCAGGCCCTGGGTGCGATTCGACGACAGGTGCTTCGACAGGCCCAGGACGTCGAGCCGGGCGCGGATTTCCGCCGTGTCGATCTCGGCCGGCGTGCGATCATCGGCGAGCATCAGCACCAGCGCCACCAGGCCCTTGACGATGGCGGCATCGCTGTCGGCGGAAAAATGCAGCCGGCCCCCGGCATCGGCTTGCGGGTGGAGCCAGACCTGGCTGGCGCAGCCCCGCACCTTGGTTGCCTCGGTCTTCAGCGCGGCGGGCATCGGCGGCAGCGCCCGGCCCAGGTCGATCAACAGGCGGTAGCGGTCGTCCCAATCGTCGAAGGCTTCGAATTCGGCCTCGACATCGTCGAATGTGGCGATGGTCATCGACGCGGTTTGCGACCCCCGGCGCCGGGGGTCAAGTCGGCAGGATCAGAGCTCGACCCCTGCGGCAATGGCTTCCAGCTTGCGGATGCGTTCCTTCAGGTCGGCAAGGTCGATGCGCTGGCCGATGGCCGGCAGGTCGGCGGTATGGCCGCGTCCCTGCTCGAGTTCATGGGTGCGCAGGCGCAGCCATCCGGCCCAGGCCCAGGCCGAAAAGCCGGCGACAAGGCCCAGCCCCGCAAGGCTGGCGGTGCTGAGCACCAGAAGCGATTCGATGGGTGGCATGTGATCATCCTCCCTGGCTTGGGTTCGGGGTCACTGGTTCTTGAGGGCGTCGATTTCGTCCGACAGGCGCTTGGCCGGGTCGGTCGCCAGGCGTTCGAGCACCTGGATGCGATCGTTGAGGCGGGTGACTTCGGAGCGCAGCCGGGCGGCTTCGACCTCGTCGACCTGCTGGGCCTGGCTGGCCTCCCGGCGCCGTTCCCGGCGGCCGCCGCCGATGTTGACGCCGTATCTGGCGCTGGCAACGCGGCCGACCGTGACGATCGCGACGATCAGGACAACCATTTCAAACGGATTCATTATGACTCTCGCAAGGCTTGAGGGGTGCGACCTTCAAGGGTTCTAGTTGATCTGTTTCGGGCCGAGGCTGTCGATCTCGGCGGCAAGGCGGCTGCCGCGGTCGGTGGCGATGCGTTCGAGCACTTCCAGCCGGTCCTTGACGCTGCCGACCAGCGCCCTCAGCTCGGCATTCTCCTGCGCCAGCAGCTTGACACGTTCCTGCGTCTCGCCGCTGCTGGCCGGCAGCAGGGGCTTGCCCCAGCTGCTTTCGAGCGGATAGCCGTTCTTCACCTTGATCCAGGTCGTCATCACCCAGCCGATGGTGCCGATGAACACGGCGCTGACGCCGACGGGGGCAAGTGCCTCGATGATGCTGGGGTCGAGTGGCATTTCGCTATCCTCAGTTCAGCTTGGCGGGGGCGCCGCGCAAATTGTCGATCTGGATCGAAAGGTCGTCGCTGCGATCGGTGACGATGCGGTTGAGCGTGGCGACATGGCTTTCCAGGCGCTCGATCTTGGCGGCGTATTGCGCCGCCTGCTCGCCGGCGACGGTGGCGGCAAGATCGAGCTGCTTTTCCTTCAGCTTCATCCAGCGCTTGGCGACGCTGCCGAGGATGGCGGCGAGGACGATCGCCAGGACGACGAAGGGGAACAGGTCGGACGCATCGACGAACATGGCGGCTACTCCTTGGCCGACGCGCGCAATGTCGGGACGTCGCGCAGGCTTTCAATCTGCGCGGTCAGGCCCTCGTTGCGGTCGGTGACGATGCGGTTGAGCACGGCGACATGTTCCTCCAGCCGTTCGATCTTGGCGGCATATTGCGCCGCCTGTTCGCCGGCGGTGCGGGCCGCCAGGTCCATCTGCTTTTCCTTCAGGTCGGCCCAGCGCTTGAACATCTTGCTGGCAATGCCGCCGACGATACCGACGATCGGGATCGAGACCCCCAGGATCGGGATGAGAAGGGCGAGTTCGCTCATGGTCGTTTGTCCCCGGTTTGGCCGTGTGTCAGCGCAGTTTTTCGATCTCTGCCGACAGCCGGTTCGGCGTGTCGGTGGCGATGCGCTCGAGGACGGCGGTGCGCTCCTCGATGCGGCCGATCTTGTCGCGCAGCATGGCGTTCTCGCGCTCGAGAATGTCGTTCTGGCGCTTCAGGTCGCCATCTACCTTGTGGGTCGTGCCGCCCCACTCGTTTTCGAGCGGATAGCCGTGCCGGGCGCGGATGGCCGTGGTGATGACCCAGGCGATGAAGCTCATCATGATGATGGCGAGGACAAAGGCTGGCGAACCGAATGACATGGCGTGTCTCCCCCGACCGGCTGCGTTAGCGCAGCTGGTCGATTTCCTTGGCAAGGCTGCTGTTCGACGTCGTCACATAGGCCTCGATGTCACGCAGACGGCGGTCGGCGTCGCGAAAGGCGGCGTTGACGTCGCGGACGGTGCGCTGCGGCGAAACCCGGACGCTTTTCCAGAACTGCCGGTCCTCCAGGCTCTCGTTGTAGAGCATGCTGGGCTTGGGATCGGCGATGAAGCCGACAGCGAGATAGACCAGCGGCAGGAAGCCGACCCCCATGATGGTCAGGGCGGCAAAGCCGACGCGGACCCAGGTGGCTTCCCAGCCGAAGTAATCGGCAATGCCGGAGCAGACCCCCATGAAGCGCTTGTTGCGCTTGTCGAGGTAGAAGCGGGTGCGGCGAACGCTCATGGTGGTTGTCCCTGTCAACTGTCAGGCGGGCTGGCTGTCGGCGACGAGGCCGATGACCAGGTAGATGAGGATTGGCGAGCCGAAGCCGAGGAGGCTGGCGGCGACGAAGCCGACGCGGAGCCACACGGTCTCGATCCCGAAGTAGTTGGCGAGACCTGCGCAGACGCCCATGATCTTGCCGTTGGCCTTGTCGAGCCGGAAAGGGGAATTGAGAGCCATCGTCTTGTTCTTTCTGCGCTCTTCAGCGCTGGAACTTGCTGATCTTGCCGGTGTCGTCGCTGGCCGACAGGTCGGTCAGGCGACCGTCCTTCCAGGTCGGGTCTTCCGCGGCGATGATCCGCTCGATCGAATTCAGCCGGCCATCGAGCCGCCGCGCCATCTCGTGAAGATCGTCGAGCAGCACCTCGTCCTGCTGGCTGATGCCGCGACCGGATTTCCACTTGGTGAGATAGTGGAGGATCATCCACGGCAGGCCGATGAACAGCATGCCGACGATGACGATGGGGAGGAGCACGTCTTCCATGGCGATCAGCCTTCCGTCTTGCCGAGCCGGGCCTTCATCGCCGCCAGTTCGGCGGAAACTTCGTCGTCGGCAGTCAGGTCGGCGAATTCATCGGCGAGGGTGCGCGGCGGGCCGCCGATCGACAGTGCATCGGCGCGGCCCTCGGCGAGATCGGCACGGCGCTCGAGAATCTCGAAGCGCGCGAACGCCTCGTCGACCCGCGGGCCCTTGGTCATCTCGATCAGCTTGGACCGGTTGGTCGCCGATTCGATACGGTTGAGGATGACATTCTGGCGGGTGCGCGCCTCGCGCAGCTTGCCCTCCAGCTTGTGGATGTCGGCCTCGTTGAGCGCCAGGCCCTGGTCGAGCGCGGCGCATTCGCCCTGCATCTGGTCGACAAAGCTCTTGGCCTTGCCCTTTTCGACGAGCGCGGCCTTGGCGAGATCCTCGCGGCCCTTGCTCAGCGCCAGCTCGGCCTTTTCGGCCCAGCTCGCCTGGGCGGCTTCGGCGCGGATGATGGCGCGGCGCATCTCCTTTTGATCGGCGATGGTGCGAGCCGCCGAGGCGCGAACCTCGACCAGCGTTTCCTCCATCTCCATGATGATCATGCGGATCATCTTGGCCGGGTCTTCGGCCCGGTCGAGAAGGTCGGTGACGTTGGCGGCGATGATATCGCGGGTCCGCGAGAAAATGCCCATGATCGAAAGCTCCAGTTCTGCTTCAAGAGGTGGGCCGGCGGAGAGGGGGGATCCCGGTCCATGGCCCGCCGGCCATCGTCAGCGTTTCAGGCAACGCTGACGATATCCGAATTGGCGGCGACCTGCACGCCCGTCGTGATGGCGGGGGCGGTCGCGGCCAGAAGGAAGGTGCTGCCCATCAGGACCGCGGCGACGACGCCGACCAGGGTGCGGAGGGCGGCGGAGGAATTGAACAGGGTGGTCATCGAAAGTCTCCTTGGTGTCTGGTCCGTGGCGTCCGGCGTGTCCGGCTGCTCATGCCAAGAGCTTTGCAACTGCCGTGCCAAGTGCCGGGAATTTTCTAACCCCTTGATTTCAAACGGTCCAATCGACACCGGTCCGAATTTTATATGTGAACCCTTGCTGAATGTTGGGAATTTGCACTAACTTGCAGTCATGGCCAAACCAGCCCCGCTGATCGGATCGTCATCGATCTTTCTCGATGCGGTCGAACGCGCCTCGGCGGCGGCACCGCTCAACCGCCCGGTGCTGGTCATCGGCGAGCGCGGCACCGGCAAGGAGCTGATCGCCGAGCGCCTGCATCGCCTGTCCCCGCGCTGGGGCGGGCCGCTGGTGTCGCTGAACTGCGCGGCATTGCCCGAGAACCTGATCGACGCCGAGCTGTTCGGTTACGAGGCCGGCGCCTTCACCGGTGCCCAGCGCGCCCGCGCCGGCCGCTTCGAGGATGCCGACGGCGGCACGCTGTTCCTCGACGAGATCGCCACCCTGTCACCGGCGGCGCAGGAACGCCTGCTGCGCGTCGTCGAATATGGCGAGCTGACCCGCATCGGCTCCAACCGCGCCATCGCCGTCGATGTGCGGCTGGTCGGCGCCACCAACGAGGACCTGCCGGCGCTGGTCGACCGCGGCCGCTTCCGCGCCGACTTGCTCGACCGGCTAAGCTTCGAGGTCGTCACCCTGCCGCCGCTCCGCGAGCGGGCCGAGGATATCGAGGTGCTGGCCTCGCACTTTGCCCGGCGCATGGCGGCCGAGCTCGGCTGGTCGGGGTTTCCCGGCTTCACCGCCAAGGCCACCGCCTGCCTCAACGAGCATCCCTGGCCAGGCAACGTCCGCGAGCTGAAGAATGTCGTCGAGCGCTCGCTCTATCGCTGGGGCGACGCCGAAACGCCCGTCGGCCGCATCATCGTCGACCCGTTCGAAAGCCCGTGGCGGCCAACGGCGCTGCCCGCCATCTCGGCCGCGCCAACCCGCCAGTCGGTCGACCCGCGCGGCGAGACCGCCGCCCTGCCGGCCCCGACGTTGCACAGCGTCTCGGATTTCCGCGCCGCCGTGCAAGCCTATGAACGCGAGATCCTGATCGCCGCGCTCGAACGCTGCCGCCACAACCAGCGCCGCACCGCCGCCGCCTTGGCGCTCAGCTATGACCAGCTGCGCCACGCCATGAAGCGGCATGAGCTGCTGACGGCGGAGCCCAACGCCTAGGTCGCGCCTAATCCTCGAACTTCACCCCGTGCTTCATCAGCAGCGGCAGCTGCGTCAGGATGAACGCCATGGTGATGAAGATCGAAGCCACCTTGAACCACGTCCACTGGTCAAAGGTCAGCACCTGCCGCAACACCTCGTTGGCGACCATCATGCCGAGGAAAAACAGCGCCCAGTTGCGGTTGAACTTCATCCAGCCGGCCTCGTTCAGCGTCGGGAACGCATCGCCGAACACCAGCTTCAGATAGGGCTGCTTGCGAATGATGCCGACCAGCAGGATCAGCGCGAACACGCCATAGGTGATCGAAAACTTGATCTGCAGGAACTTCACGTCGCGCAGCCACAGCGTCATGCCGCCCAGGATCAGCGCAATGACACCCGAAAAGATCAAGATCGGCGGGATGTGGCGCGTCTTGATCCAGGACACCGACATCGCCAGCGCCATCGCCACCATAAAGGCCAGCGTCGCGGCGAACGGCCCGCCAAGCTTGTTGGCGACCAGCAGCACCAGCAACGGACCATAGTCGATCGCCAGTTTCAGGCTTGTCGGCAGGGGCGGGCGGGGTACGGACTCGGTCATCGCGCCCCCCATAGGGCGATTTCGGGCGGAGCGAAACCGCCCGGTCATCCGGCGAAGGCCGTGACCCCTGAAACCACGCACAATGCCGCACCAGAGCGGCAGGATGACATTGCGCCCCCACATCGCTAGCTTGGCCGCCGTGCCGCCCGAACCCCTGACCGTCGCCGACCTGGCGTGCCGCCGCGGCGACCGGTTGCTGTTCCAGGGCCTGTCGTTTCGCGTCGACCCCGGCGCCGCGCTGCACCTCGAAGGCCCCAACGGCAGCGGCAAATCGAGCCTGTTGCGCATCCTCGCAGGCCTGCTGGCACCCGCCGGCGGCAGCATCGCCGGCGGCGGCAGCCGCGGCTTCCTGGGGCACGACGTCGCCCTCAAGCCCCGCATGAAGCTCGGCGAGGAGCTGGCGCACTGGGCCCGCCTCGACGACGGCCGCCAGCTATTGCCCGCCGCGATGGCGGCGATGAACGTCGCGGCGCTGATTGACGTGCCCTGCAAGCACTTGTCGTCCGGCCAGCGCCGCCGGGCCGGCCTCGCCCGGGTGCTGGCCAGCGGCGCTGATCTGTGGCTGCTCGACGAGCCCACCGCCGGCCTCGACACCGCGTCGGCGGCGTTGCTGGCGTCGGCGATGGCGGCGCACCGGGCCGGCGGCGGCATGATCGTTGCCGCCGTGCATGGCGACATCGGCCTCGCCGCGCCGCAACGGTTGCAGCTCGGCTGATGTTCCTGACCCTCGTCCGCCGCGACCTGACCCTCATCGCCCGCTCCCCGGCGCTATGGATGCCGGTGATGTTCTTCGTCCTCGTCGCCGCGCTGTTCCCCTTTGCCGTCGGCCCCGATGCCCGGCTGCTCGGCCGCATCGCGCCGGGGGTGGTCTGGGTGGCGGCATTGCTCGCCGCGCTGCTGCCCGTCGAAACCCTGGTGGCACCCGACCTCGAGGACGGCACGCTCGACCAATTGGCATCGCGCGGCATCGCCATGGAGCTCGTCGCCGCCGCCCGCATCGTCGCGCACTGGCTGGGCTTTGCGCTGCCGTTGCTCGCCGCCTTGCCGGTCGCCGCCGTCCTCGTCGGCATGGACAGTGCCACGGGCTGGCGGCTGGCGCTGGCGCTGCTGCTCGGCACGCCGGCGCTGGCGGCGCTGGCGGTGGTCGCTGCCGCCCTCACCGCCGGCCTGCGCGGTGGCGGTGCCCTTGCCGGGCTGATCATCCTGCCGCTGGCGCTGCCGATCCTGATCTTCGGCGTCGCCGCCGCGACCCCGGGGGCGTTGAAGCTGCTCGCCGCCGCCAGCCTGGTGTCGGTCGCCATCGCGCCCTTTGCCGCCGCCGCCGCGATGCGGCAGGACTGACGGCGCCAGGCCGACCTTTTGGCCGCCATCCGGCGGCGACGGGTTTCGCCGCACCGTCGAACCGCCTACAGCCGCCGCCATGGCCACCACCGCAACCGATCCGCCGGCCGCGCAGCCGGCGCTGCCGCATCGGCTGGCGTTTCCCGCCATGGTGCTGGGCAGCGCGGCGCTGGCGTTCGGCCCCTGGCTGGTGCGGCTCGCCGATGTCGCGCCGGTATCGTCGGCCTTCTGGCGGCTCAGCCTTGCCGTCATGCCGCTGGCCCTGCTGGCGCGCTTCATCGGCAAGCCGATGGCCGTCGGCACCGTCGACCGCCGCGTGCTGCTGCTCGCCGCCCTTGCCGGGCTGTTCTTTGCCGCCGATGTCGCGCTCTGGCACTATGGCATCGTCCGCACGACGCTCGCCAACGCCGCCTTGCTGTCGAACGCCGCCAGTTTCCTGCTGCCGATGTGGGGCTTTGTCGTCCTCGGCCATCGCCCGGGGCGCAAGGCGCTGTTCGCCATCGGCTTCGCGCTCGCCGGCACCCTGCTGCTCGTCGGTCGCAGCGCCGAACTGTCGCCGCGCCACCTTGCCGGCGACCTGTTCTGCCTCGGCGCCGCGCTGCTCTACACCGCCTATCTGATCGTCGTCGACCGGCTGCGCGGCACCGTCGCGGTGTTCCCGCTGCTGGGGATGGCAACGGCGTTCGGCGCCTTGGGCCTGCTGCCGGCGGCACTGGCACTCAGCGGCGATGCCTTCTGGCCGCACGACTGGACGCCGCTGCTGCTGCTGGCGCTGGGCAGCCAGGTCATCGGCCAGGGACTGGTGGTGTTCGCCGTCGGCCACCTGAAACCATTGGTGGTCGGCCTGACCCTCCTCGTCCAGCCCGCCGTCGCCACCGCGATCGGCGCGCTGCGCTTTGGCGAAGTGCCCGGGCCGGCCGAGATCGGCGGCGCCGCGCTCGTGGTCGTCGCGCTCGTGCTCGTTCGCCTACCGGAGCGCCGCTAGGCTCGGTTTCTGTTGGTCGACCCACAAAGCCCGCTCATGCTGAGTCTGTCGAAGCCGTGTCGCAGGGCGGTGCGGCTGGGGCTTCGACAAGGTCGGCCTGAGCGGATCAACTTGAATACAATCGCCGCTAGGCGGCCACCCGCTCCCGCGCCGCCGCCAGGATCATGTCGCTGGCCTTTTCGGCGATCATCACCGTCGCCGCATTGGTATTGCCGCTGACCAGGCGCGGCATCACCGACGCATCGACGACGCGCAGGCCCTCGATGCCGCGGACGCGCAATTGCGGGTCGACGACGCTCATCGGATCATCGGCGCGGCCCATCTGGGCGGTGCCAACGGGGTGGTACAGCGTCGATCCGCGCTCCTGCGCATAGGCCAGCAGCTCGGCATCGCTCTCCACCGCCACGCCCGGCCAGGTTTCCGCCGCCATCCACTCGGCCAGCGCCGGTTGCGCCGCGAGCTTTCGGGCCCAGCGCAGGCCGGCGACGATGGTGGCCTGGTCGATCGGGTCCGACAGATAGTTCGGACGGATCGACGGCCGATCGAGCGGCGCAGCGGACTTGATATGGATGCTGCCCCGGCTTTCAGGGCGCAGCTGGCACGGCGCGATGGTCAGGCCGGGATGCTTTTCCATGACCATCTGGCCCTGGTTGACATAGGCATCGACGTCCATCGACCCCGGCAGGATATGATATTGGACGTCGGGACCCGACAGCCCCGGCCGGGTGCGGACATAGGCCTGGATATGCGCCGCCGACAGCGTCAGCAGTCCCTTGCGCTGGGTCGCATAGCGCGCGACCTCGCGGACCAGCCGCCAGCCCCGGCTCAGCTCGTTGACCGAGATGCAACCCTTCAGCTTGAACGCCGTGCTGACCATGTAATGGTCCTGCAAATTGGTGCCGACACCCTTCAGCGCCTGCACCACCGCCACGCCGGCGGCAGCCAGCACCTCCGGGTCGCCGATGCCCGACAGCTCGAGCAGCTGCGGGGAATTGACCGCGCCGCCCGACAGGATCACCTCGCGCCGCGCCTTCGCCTCCACGCTGCGGCCGTTCTGGTGGTAGCGGACGCCGACAGCGCGCTTGCCATCGAACAGCACGCGTTCGGCCTGGGCGTGAATCTCCAGCGTCAGGTTGCGGCGCGTCAGCGCCGGCCGCAGATAGCCCATCGCCAGCGACCAGCGCCGGCCGTTCTTCACGGTCATCTGGAAATAGCTGATGCCGTCCTGGGCCTCGCCGTTGACGTCGTTGTTGAACGGAATGCCGGCCTGCACCCCGGCCTCGATCACCGCGTCGGAGATCGGGTGGGTGTCGCGCGGATCGGAGACGTTCAGCGGGCCGTCGTGGCCGTGGCGTTCGTCCTTGCCCAGCCGTTCATTGCCCTCGGCGCGGCGGAAATAGGGGAGGACGTCGCTGTGGCTCCAGCCGGTGCAGCCCAATTGCGCCCATTGGTCGAAATCCGCCGCCTGGCCGCGCACGTACAGCAGCCCGTTGATCGACGATGATCCGCCCAGCACCTTGCCGCGCGGCCAGACGTGCGGCCGGTTGCCCGATGTCGGGTCGACCTCGGTTTCGTACAGCCAGTTGACCTTGGGGTCCTTCAGCGTCGTCGCATAGCCGATGGGGATATGGATCATCGGGCTGGTGTCCTTGCCGCCAGCCTCCAGCAGCAGGACCGTCGCGCTGCCGTCGGCGGTCAGCCGGTTGGCGAGGACACAGCCGGCGCTGCCCGCGCCGACGACGATGTAATCATATTCCTGCATGGCCGATGTCCCCGCGACCCGCCTGACGCGACGACGGTAGCGGTCATCATACAGGTCGGCAGCGGCGCGGCCAGAGCGATCCCGATGCGGTCGCGTGGTGCGGCGATGATGGCGGTGGAATCCGCCGCCACCGCGATCATCCGCTGACGGGCAGGGATCGGGGCCGGCCGATCACGGCCGACCCCGAAGCACGATCAGACGGCAACAACCGGCGTACGGTTGCGGCGACGCATGCCGGCGCCGACGAGGCCGAAGCCGAACACCATCATGGCCCAGGCTTCCGGTTCAGGGATGAAGCTGCCGGCGCCGTCACCCGGGATGGCAACGGCGTTGACGCCGATATTGGCGAGCAACGTGCCGCGCGTCGGCCCTTGATTGCGCACGGTTTCCGCGGTGAAATCGCCGAAGCCGAAAACGCCGATGGTCGAATAGATCTCGAAAAGCCCAAGATCCCGCTCGGAGAAGGGCCCGTCGAAATTGAGGTCGGGGCCGCTATAGGTGAAGGTGATGTTGGTCAGCGCCGCATCGTCGGTGGGCAGGACAGGCGCCGGCGTGATGCCGAGCAGCTGGGTCGAAACCTGGAAGTTCGCCGGCACCGTGCCGACCCGGTCGAAACCGGCAACGTCGTAAAGCGTGAAATAGCTGCCTTCGAGCGCTGCGGCGTCCGATGCCAGGGTCGCCCGATAGGTGTAGAGGAAGGTACCGTCACCGGCATCCGTCGGATCGCCGACGAGCGTCGGGATGATCGCGGCATGGGCCGACGCAGTCGCAAGCATCGCTGCAATGCCCAATAGTAGCTTTTTCATTAATACCTCCATGGTAAGCCCCCATGGCGATACAATGCAATTGTCGCACCAACTTCGTTAAGCACACGTGACGATCTGGCTAACCTCAGATGCAGCCTTTGTCTTCGATCGTGAATTTGCGTTGTTTCAATCCATTACGCTTGTGAACATTGTAAAGTAAATCGACAGTCGGTTGCGCTGATGTAATTAACTCACAGTCCATGATGCTGCACACGCAGTTGCCGATTGCTTCGGAGACGTTCCCGCAACGGTGGTGACCGGGCCGGTGCGGCCGGGCGGGTTCAGCCCGCACCGGCCCAAAGCTCTCAATCCTTGGCCGGCGATGTCCGACCGGACGCCTTTACCTTGGCGGGCGCCGCCTTTGCCGCCGGCTTCCGAGCTGCCGATTTCTTCGCCGCCGCCTTCTTCGCCACAGGCTTTTTCGCCGGCTTCTTGCCCTTGGACGGCATCGCCGCGCGCGCATCGATCAGTGCTGCCGCCTCGGCGAGGCCGATCGTCATGCCGTCCTCGGTCTTGGGCACCGTCGCGTTGGTGGTGCCGTCGGTGATGTACTGGCCGAACCTGCCGGCCATCAATTTCATCATGACGCCGCTCGCCGGATGCGCGCCGATCTCGCGCAGCGGCGCCATCGTGCCGCGTGCGCGCGGACCGGCGGCAGCCGCCTCCGCCAGCTTGACGACCGCTGCGTTCATGCCGGTCTCGAACACCTCGGCCGTCGATGTCAGCCGGGCATATTTGCCGGCATGCGCCAGATACGGCCCATAACGGCCGATGCTGGCGGTAATCGGCTCGCCGCTTTCCGGGTGCGTGCCGACGGTGCGCGGCAGCGACAACAGCTGCAGCGCCAGCGGCAGGTCTTCGGGCCCGGTGACCGGCGCGTCCTTGGGAATCGACGCCCGCGGCGGCTTTTCGGCATCGCCGCGCTGCACATAGGCCCCGAAGCGACCGGCGCGCAGCGTCACCGGCTCGCCGGTTTCGGGATCGCTGCCGAGCAGCACCGGCCCGGCATTCTCCTGCGCGCCGCCCTCGCTGGCGAACTGGCGGGTGTAACGGCATTCGGGATAGTTCGAGCAGGCGACGAAGGCGCCGAACTTGCCGGTCTTCAGCGACAGGCGACCGTTGCCGCAGGTCGGGCACAGCCGCGGGTCGCTGCCGTCGGCCTTGGGCGGAAACAGCATCGGCGCCAGGAACTCGTCGAGCGCGACCGTCACGTCCGACGGCTTCAGCTCGAGGATTTCCTTGGTCTTGGGCTCGAAATCATCCCAGAAATCGCGCAGCACCTTCAGATAATCGAGGTCGCCCGCCGACACGTCGTCGAGCCGCGTCTCGAGATCCGCGGTGAAGTCATAGCCGACATACTTCTCGAAAAAGCGTTCGAGGAACGCCGTAACCAGCCGGCCCTTCTCCTCGGCCCAGAAGCGGTTCTTCTCGACCCGCACATAGGCGCGATCGCGCAGCGTCTGCAGGATCGCCGCATAGGTCGACGGCCGCCCGATGCCGAGCTCCTCCAGCCGCTTGACCAGCGACGCTTCCGAAAAGCGCGGGGGCGGCTCGGTGAAATGCTGCTTGGCGGCGACATCGGCGACCTGGCAGCGGTCGCCCTGCACCAGCCGCGGCAGGCGGCGGCCCTCGTCGTCGTCGCTGTCCGACGGCAAATCCTCGTTGGTCTCGGTATAGACGGCGAGAAAGCCCGGCGACAGGATGACCTGGCCGGTGGCGCGCAAGCCGGTGGTGCGCGCCGCGTCGAGCAGGTCGATGCTGCTGCGCTCCATGCGGGCGCTGGCCATCTGGCTGGCGACGGTGCGTTTCCAGATCAGGCCATACAGCTTGTCGGCGTCGCCGGCGGGGGCGCGCGACGGCCGCGCGAACAGGTCGGTCGGGCGGATCGCCTCATGCGCTTCCTGGGCATTCTTGGCCTTGGTCGCGTAATGGCGCGGCTTGTCGGGCAGCACGTCGGGACCATTGCCATAATCCCTGGCGATGACCTCGCGCACCGCCGTGATCGCCTCGCCGGCGATCTGCACGCCGTCGGTCCGCATATAGGTGATGCGGCCTTCCTCATACAGGCCTTGCGCCACGCGCATCGTGTGGCTGGCGGTAAAGCCGAGCTTGCGCGCCGCCTCCTGCTGCAGCGTCGATGTGGTGAACGGCGCATAGGGGTTGCGCGTCGCCGGCTTGGTATCGACCGCCGAGACGGTGAAACTGCCGTTGGCGACCGCATCCTTGGCCTTCAGTGCCTGCTGCTCGTTGGCCAGGTCGAAGCGATCGAGCTTCTTGCCGTTGAAAAAGCTCAGCCGCGCCGGAAAGCCCGTGCTGTTCGGCGCCGTCATCTGGGCGTCGACCGTCCAGTATTCGCGGGCGTCATGCGCCTCGATCTCGCGCTCGCGCTCGACGATCAGGCGCAGCGCCACCGATTGCACGCGGCCGGCGCTCTTGGCCCCCGGCAGCTTGCGCCACAGCACCGGCGACAGGGTGAAGCCGACCAGATAATCGAGCGCCCGCCGCGCCCGATAGGCATCGATCAGCGCCGTATCGAGCTCACGTGGGCGCGCCATCGCCGCGGTGACGGCGCTCTTGGTGATCTCGTTGAAGGTGACCCGGCTGGCGCCGCCCTTGGGCAACGCCTTCTTGCCCTTCAGCCATTCGAGCAGATGCCAGGAAATAGCCTCCCCCTCGCGATCGGGATCGGTGGCGAGGATGACATTGTCGGCGCGCTTGGCGGCATCGGAAATCGCCTTCAGCTGCTTGGCGCGGTCGCCCGACACCTCCCACAGCATCGCGAAATCATGGTCTGGATCGACCGAGCCATCCTTGGGCGGCAGGTCGCGGATATGACCAAAGCTGGCCAGGACTTCATAGTCCGACCCCAGGTATTTGTTGATGGTCTTGGCCTTGGCGGGCGATTCGACGATGACGAGCTGCATGGCGGCTTGGCTAATCCCTTACACGTACGCGCGAGGGTGACGGGGCAGCAACGAGCCCGTCAAGCCGCATCATGGGCTGCGACTTCAGGATAGGCTGACGCGGCCGCCGGCGTGGCGCGCCAGCCCGCCGCCGAGTTCGAGGTCGAGCAGCACCGTCGCCACCAGCGGCGGCGACAGGCCGGACAGGCGGACAATCTCGTCGATCGCCACTGGCGTCGGCGACAACAGCGCGGCGACGGCATCGCGTTCGGCATCGCCGGCATCGGCGGGCAGCTCGTCATACAGCGGCGCCACCTCCGCCGCCTTGAAGCGCAACCCGAGCTGCGGCCCGCCACCGAACGCCGACAGCGCCTCGATGACATCGGCGGCGCTCTGCACCAGCGTCGCGCCCTCGCGAATCAGCAGGTTGCAGCCCTGGGCACGGGGGTCGAGCGGCGAGCCGGGGATGGCCATGACCTCGCGACCGGCCTCGGCCGCGATGCGCGCGGTGATCAGCGATCCGGATTTCGGCGCGCCCTCCACCACCAGCGTCCCCGCCGCCAGCCCGGCGATGATGCGATTGCGGCGCGGAAAATGCCGCGCCTGCGGTTCGACGCCGGGCATCTGCTCGGCGACGATCAGCCCCTTTTCCGCGATTTCCGCCATCAACGCGGCGTTTTCCGGCGGATAGACGACGTCGACCCCGCCGGCGACGACCGCGATCGTGCCGCCGGCCATCGCGCCCTGGTGCGCCGCCGCGTCGATGCCGCGCGCCAGCCCCGACACGACGACGAGGTCATGGTCCGCCAGTTCGGCCGCAAGGCTGCGGGCGAAGCGCGTTCCCGCGGCACTGGCGTTGCGCGCGCCGACGATGGCGACGGCGGGCCGTTCGAGCAGGCCGAGATCTCCCCGCGCCGACAGCACCGGCGGCGCTGTTTCCTGCGACGCCAGCAGCGCCGGATAGGCCGGGGTGCCGATGAAAACCATCGTCGCGCCGATGGCGTGCAGCGCCGCCAGCTCGGCCTCGGCCGCCCTTGCGCGCCAGCTCGGGCAGCATGCGCAGCGCCGTTTCCGCGTCGCCGAAGCGTGCGATCAGCTGACGATAGGTCACCGGCCCGATGCTGTCGGTGCGGATCAGCCGCAATCGCGCCACGGCATCGGCGGGAAGCGTCATCCGGCGGTCATTTCTGGCCGATTCGCCCTTCGGTGCCGGCGCGCAGGCGGGCGATGTTCTCGTGATGCTTGGCCACCAGGACCACGGCCAGCGCCAGCAGCGCCAGCCCCCAGGCCGCGCCGCCCAGCGCCCAGCCGGCGCCGGCGGCGACCAGCGCCGACACCATGCCGCCGAGCGAGGAATAGCGCGTCGCCAGCGCGGCCCCCAGCCAGCCGACCAGCGCCGCCGCACCGGCCAGCGGCACGGCGGCCAGCGCAATGCCGAGCATTGTCGCGACACCCTTGCCGCCGCGAAACTTCAACCAGATCGGGAAGCAATGGCCGGCAAAGGCCGCGATGCCGGCGCAGATGGCCGCCGTTTCGCCGGCGAACTGCCGCGCCAGCAGGACCGCCACCGCGCCCTTGCCGGCGTCGAGCAGCAGTGTCGCCGCCGCCAGCCCCTTGTTGCCGGTGCGCAGCACGTTGGTGGTGCCGATATTGCCCGATCCGACCTTGCGGATGTCGACGCCGATCATCCGCGTCAGCAGCAATCCGAACGGGATGCTGCCGAGCAGATAGCCGATCAGGCTCCAGAGTGCGGCGTCCCCCATGCGCCACGTCTAGCCGCCGCGACGATGGTTTGAAAGCCCGGCGAACGCTCCTATGGTGCCGCGGCGAACGGTCCAGGGGCGGCAACACATGGCATTTCGGCACTTCCTGATCGGCGCCTTCGCCGCGGTCCTCGCTGCACCCGCGCTCGCCGCCGGCATGCTGCCGACCCCGGCACGCGGGCCGGAGGCCGCCGGCCCCTATCCGCTGCTGGTCATCCGCGGCGCCACCATGGTGCCGGGCAACGGCGGGCCACCGGAAGGTCCCGTCGACATCGTCATCCGCGACGGCCGCATCGCCGAGGTCCGCCGCGCCGGCACCCCCGGCCTGCCGCAGGCCGCCAACCGCGCCCCCGCCGGCGCCACCCGGGAAATCGACGCCAGCGGCATGTATGTGCTGCCTGGCTTCGTCGACATGCACGGCCACAACGGCGATCCCGACAAGGCCGCCGACCCCAGCTATGCCTATCGGCTGTGGCTGGCGCATGGCGTCACCACCGTACGCAGCGTGCCGTTGTTCGGCAGCGACGTCGGCCGCGCGCTCAGCGACAAGCGCCGCAGCGCCGCCGGAGAGATCGCCGCGCCGCGGCTGTTCCTCTACCAGACGCTCGGCGCCGGTGCCGATGCCGGCTGGACTGGCGGCACCGTCGACAGCCCGGACAAGGCCCGCGCCTGGGTGCGCTGGGCGGCCGGCGCCGGCGTCGACGGCATCAAGTTCTTCAACCGGCCACCCGAGACCCCGGCAATCGACCGCGCCGCCCTCGCCGAAGCCAGAAAGCTCGGCCTCGGCACCGTCGCCCATCTTTCGCAGACCAACGTCGCCGAGTTCAATGCCCGCGACGCCGCCGCCGCCGGGCTGGGCACCGTCACGCACTTCTACGGTCATTTCGAATCGCTGCTGAAGGACCGCCGCATCCAGTCGGCGCCGGCGACCTACAACTATAGCGACGAGCAGATGCGCTTTGGCGGCATCGCCGAGATCTGGAACCAGATTCACGAACCCGGCGGGCCGGAATGGCTGGCGTATCTGGAGGCGCAAAAGGCCACCGGCGTCACCTTCGACCCGACCTTCAACATCTATTCCGCCAGCCGCGACCTGATGCGAGCGAAGAATGCCGACTGGCATAGCCTGTACGCGCTGCCGTCGATGACCGCCTATTACGAATCGAACCGCGACAACCACGGGTCGTACTTCTTCGACTGGACGACGGCGAACGAAGTCACCTGGCGCAACTTCTATGCCCGCTACATGCGACTGGTGAACGATTACAAGAACATGGGCGGCCGCGTCACGGCCGGCAGCGACCCCGGCTTCATCTGGCAGCTGTGGGGCTTCAGCTATATCCTCGAGCTCGAGATGCTGCAGGAAGCCGGCTTTTCACCGCTCGAGGTCGTCCAGTCCGCCACCATCAACGGCGCCAGCACGCTGATGGAGCCCAAGGGCCAGGAGCCCGATTTCGGCCTGATCCGCGCCGGCATGCGCGCCGACCTGATCATCGTGCCCGAAAACCCGCTGCAGAACTTCAAGACGCTGTACGGCACCGGCTTTCCGCGGCTCAACGAGGCGACGCAAAAGACCGAACGCGTCGGCGGCGTGCGCTGGACGATCAAGGACGGCATCGTCTTCGATGCCCCGGCGCTGCTCGCCAGCGTTCGGGACCAGGTCGCGCGGGAAAAGGCAGCCCTGCCAAGATAAACCCGTCACCCCGGCGCAGGCCGGGGCCCATGAACCACCCAATTCCGCCGCAAAAGCACCCATGCAACCAAACGCGTGGTCCATGGGTCGCGGCCGCGCCGGGATGACAGGCGGCGCCGACCTGCCTAAACCCGGTCCATGACCACCACGCTCCGCCTCGGCCTTGCCCAGTTGAACGCCAGCGTCGGCGATCTCGACGCCAATAGCGATGCGATCCTGGCGGCGCGGGCCAGCGCCCCCGATGCCGACCTGCTGGTCACCCCCGAACTCTCGGTCATCGGCTATCCGCCCGAGGACCTGGTGCTGAAACCGGCGCTGGTCGCCGCCGCCATGGAACGCGTCCAGCGCCTCGCCGCCGCCACCGCCGATGGCGGCCCGGCGCTGCTCGTCGGCGCGCCGCTCGCCGAGCATGGCCGGCTGTTCAACGCCGCCTTCATCCTCGACGGCGGTGAAATCGTCGGCGTGACCCGCAAGCACGACCTGCCCAACTATGGCACCTTCGACGAAAAGCGCGTGTTCAGCGCCGGGCCCTTGCCGGGGCCACTGGCGTTTCGCGGCACGAGGCTTGGCGTGCCGATCTGCGAGGACATGTGGACACCCGATGTCACCGAGTGCCTCGCCGAAACCGGCGCCGAGATCCTGATCGTCCCCAACGGCTCGCCCTACGAAACCGGCAAGGACGATCGCCGCCTTTCGCTGTCGGTGGCCCGCGTCAGCGAGACGGGGCTACCGCTGCTTTATCTCAACCGCGTCGGCGGCCAGGACGAACTGGTTTTCGACGGCGCCAGCTTCATCCTCAATGCCGACCGCAAGCTGGCGCTGCAGCTGCCCGACTGGGAGGAGCGCGTCACCACCACGACCTGGACACGCAGCCTGATCGGCCATCACTGGACCTGCGAGACCGGCGAGATTGCCGCGCGCGACGAGGACCCGGCCGATATCTACCACGCCATGCTGCTGGCCTTGCGCGACTATGTGAACCGCAACCGCTTTCCCGGCGTCGTCCTGGGCCTGTCGGGCGGCATCGATTCGGCGCTGTCGGCCGCCGTCGCCGTCGATGCGCTGGGGGCCGACCGGGTGTGGTGCGTGATGATGCCGTCACCCTATACCAGCCGGGACAGCCTGGAGGATGCCGCCGAATGCGCCCGCCTGCTCGGCTGCCGGCTCGATACCGTCGGCATCCAGCCGGCGATGGCCGCATTCGACACGATGCTGGCGCCGCTGTTCGAAGGCCGCGCGCCCGACATCGCCGAGGAGAATATCCAGTCGCGCATCCGCGGCCTCAGTCTGATGGCGCTGTCGAACAAGTTCGGGCCGATGCTGCTGACGACCGGCAACAAGTCGGAGATGAGCGTCGGCTATGCCACCATCTATGGCGACATGGCCGGTGGCTATTCCGTGCTGAAGGACGTCTACAAGACGACGGTCTTCAAGCTGTCGGAATGGCGCAATCGCCACCACCCGCGCCTGTCGATCGGCCCCAGGGGCCCGGTGATGCCGCAGCGGGTGATCGACAAGCCGCCGACCGCGGAGCTGCGCGACAACCAGAAGGACGCCGACAGCCTGCCGCCCTATGACCTGCTCGATCGCATCCTGATCGGCCTGGTCGAGCACGAGCGCAGCGCCGCCGACCTCGTCGCCGATGGCATCGACCCGGCCATCGTCGCCCGCATCGAGCGCCTGCTCTACATTGCCGAATACAAGCGTCGCCAGGCGCCCCCCGGCGTCAAGATCGGCGGCCGCAACTTCGGCCGCGACCGGCGCTACCCGATCACCAACGCCTTTCGGACCGCCTGAGCCGCGGTCGCGGGTTGCTACCAGGAGCCTCGGGCGGCTCGCTGCGCGCGCCGCCCTGTGGCCGTGAAATCAACGATGTCAAAGAGCCGCGCGCCGAACCATGTAACCAATATGGTTCATGTAGGACAGCCGAAATCGACGCGCCGCAATAACATCTTGTCAAGATATGTGAAATTTATCGTGCCGGTTTCCAGTATGAACTTTCGGGTGTATCATCACCCGTAACGATAACAAGAATCGAGTCGCGCCCACGTCTTTTCCCAAGGAGGAAAACATGGCCAGCGATCCAAAGAAGTCCCTCAGCGTGCCGATCGCCATCCGGCTCCCCGAAGCCGGCGAGGACACGCTCAAGCAACTCCAAGCCGTGCTCTACGGCCGCACCGGGGGCACCCTCGGCAGCACCCGGCTCGAGGTCGGCCGCGATGGCGACAGCCTCGTCGCCAAGGGCAGCATCAACGTCCCCGCCGACGCGCTCGGCCAGACCGCGCGGCTGACCGTGGCGCCGGTGCTCGATGGTGGCACCCGGGCGATCGCCGAAGTGCCGCTGTCGCGCGCCAAGCTCGAAAAACAGCTCGCCGCCTATACCGAACCGCTGCGCCTCGACCGCCAGCGGCCGATGATCGAGCTGACGATCGCCCGGCCCTATTGGCAGCCATGGCCGCGGCTGTGTTTCTGCTGGGTGCGCGGCCGGCTGGTCAAGCGCGTCACCCTGCCCAACGGCAGCACCATGGACCTCCCGATCTGCAACGCCCGCGTCACCGTCTGCGAGGTCGATCGCTGGCCCTATTGGATCACCCGGCTGCCCGATCGCGACATCCTGCGCCTGCGCGACGACCTGCTCGACATCGTCAAGCGCCCGATCAAGCCGCCGATTCCCGGGCCCGGCCCCGAGCCGTTCCCCGGCCCCTATGCCGGCCTCGGCCTCGACCGGGCGCCGCTGGCCCGCCTGGCCGGAAACGACGGCATTGCCGGGGCCCTGCGCGGTGGCAGCGCGACGCCGCGTTCGCTGAGGGGCGTCACCATCGACGACTTCAAGCCAAAAACGCTCGAAGTGCCCGAATGGAATCGGCTGGCGCAGGGGCCGGCGCCGCTCGCCCGCCAGTGGCTGATCGCCGATGTCGCCTATTGGCGGCCGTGGCTGTGCGAATTGGCCTGGCTGGAGCCCTGGTTCCTGACCTTCAAGCAGTGTTTCGCCACGGTGCCGACCGACGAGGACGGCCGCTTCAGCGCGCTCTACATCCATGCCTGCAACGGCGACCAGCCCGATATCTATGTATCGGCCGAACAATTGATCGGCGGCAGCTGGACCACGATCTACCAGCCGTCGGTGCGCTGCCATACGCACTGGAACTATGTCTGCGGCAGCGAGATCACCGTCGTCGTCACCGATCCGCGGGCCCAGCCGTGCGTGCCCGAGCCCCCTGTCGAGCCGCCGTCCGGGGTCGAGCGCTGGGTGCTGCCGCATGCCATCGGCGGCACCTTCATCGGCGGCACCGCCGGCGTCGGCATTCCCGCCGGCTGGGTGCGACCCGACGGGCTGACCGATTATGGCAGTATCGTCGACGCGCCGTTCGGCAGTGTGCTGGGGTTCCGCCAGCAACATGCCCTCGGCATTCCCGACGCCGGTATCTATTATTACCGCTGGTCGTGGAGGCGCGGCACCAGCGGCCCCTTCACCGCGATGACGGAGCCGGTCAGCCGCAACTATGTCCGCGACGTGCCGGGGCCGGGGCTGGCATTCCCGACCGTCCAGCTCGGGCCGACGCTGGGCGACCGTTTCCGTTTCCGCACCCAGGTCTTCAACCCCGCCGAATGGGGCGTCGATACCAGCACCGATCCGGCCGGCACACAATATTACTGGCCGATCGACGGTGCCGTCGGCGACATCTATTCGGCGCGCTGGGTGACGCCGGGCACCGGCGATGCCGTGGCGGCACCGGCGCTCGCCGACAGCTACCAGGTCAAGCTGGAGGTGTTCAGCCAGGCCAATGCGCTGGTCGTGCCGGGGCCCGCTACGTTCCTGTTCCTGCTGCCGACCGACATCGAGGCCGATGGCACCATCAACACACGGGTGGCGTCGCCGGCGGAAATCGACGCCGGCGGGCTGGTCTTCACCGTTGTCGTCGACAACAGCCGCTGCGTTGCCGACATCGATCCGCCGGTGCTGTCGGCGGGGGTCGCCGATGATGATTGCGGCTTCCTGCGCTATGCCGACGGCGCCTCGGTGCAGCTGGCATTCACGGCAACCCACCCGAACGACCGGGCGGTGTTCAGCTTTGCGGTGGTGCGCGGCATCACCGCCGTCGCCGCGGCCGGCGCCGGCGGCGAAGTGGCCACCAGCGCGCCGCCCTACACGCTGGCGGGCGGCGAATTCAGCCACAGCTTCCCGGTGGCGACGCTGCTCGAGGATTGCCCGAACGCCGCCTTTGCCGCCAGCCTGTACGTCCGGGCCAAGGCGACCGATGGCAACGCCCAGCTGAGCGGTTATGACCGGTCGGCAGTGCGTGCCTTCGCCCTCGCCGAAGGCGGCTGACGACGGGCAGCTTGGGTAATCGGACACGCCGACCGAGGCCAGGCCTCGGTCGGCGGCGTGCTATCCCGCCAGGGCGCGCACGTCCGCCGATTGCAGCGGCTGCCCGCCGATCGCCCAGTCGCCGCCTTCGAATTCCTTGATGCGCACCCAGGTGACACCGCGCAGGCCTTCGCCTTCGATCGACACCATGGCCTCGGTGACCTTGGCGATCATCGCCGCCTTCTGCGCGGGCGTGAACACGTCCTTGATGACATCGATGGTGACCATGGGCATCGCGGAATCTCCTGCGGATCGGCTCCGTCACCGGTCTAGCCGGTTGCGCCCTCCCAAGCTTGCAGACGGCATGGAGATTTCATGGCGTTTTGCCGGATAATGCCTATCGTCCGGCCATGGTGATCGCCTTTGGTCCCTTCGTGCTCGACACAGCCCAGGCCGAATTGCGTCGTGACGGCCACCGCGTGCCGATCGAACCCCAGGTGTTCGCCCTGCTCGCCCTGCTGGTCGACAACCGCGATCGCCTGGTCACTCGCGACGAGATCATCGACAGCGTCTGGCATGGCCGCTTCGTGTCCGATGCCGCAGTGGCGAGCCGTGTCAAATCGGCCCGCCAGGCCATCGGCGACACCGGCACCGCCCAGGCGGCGATCCGCACCGTGCACGGTCGCGGCTTCCGCTTCGTCGCCGACGTGGCCGCATCGCCGGCCATCGCCGTGCTACCGCGGCGCGAGGCGGCACGCCCCTCGATCGCCGTCTTGCCCTTCGACCGGATCGGCGACCCCGGGGCGTTGCCCGCCATCGCCATGGCCCTGCCGCACGACCTCATCGCCGAGCTGTCGCGGCTGCGCTGGCTGTTCGTCATCTCCCGCACATCGTCGTTCCGCTGCGCCGGCTGCGGTCCGGCCGAGGTCGGCGCCCGACTCGGCGTCGGCTATTGCCTGTCGGGAAGCGTCGAGCTGGTCGGCAACCGGCTGTCCGTCACCGTCGAACTGGCCGACACCGCCACCGAAAACCTGGTCTGGGCCGACCGCCTGACCGGCCGCGCCGACGACATCCACCAGATCCGCCAGCAGCTGGCGGCCGCGGTCGCTGCGGCGCTGGAAATCCGCATCCCGTTCCACGAGGCCAGCCAGGCCCGGCTCGCGGTCAGCGCCGATCTCGACGCCTGGGGCGCCTATCATCGCGGGCTGCAGCACATGTACCGCTTTACCGCCGCCGACAACGCCGCCGCCGCCACACTGTTCGCGCACGCCGTCGCTCGCGATCCCGGCTTTGCCCGCGCCCATGCCGGCCTGTCGTTCGTGCATTTCCAGTCGGCGTTCCTGCACGACAGCGCCGACCTGGCCGGGGACATCCGCCACGCCCGCCGCCATGCCGAAGCCGGCGTCGGGCTCGATCCGCTCGATCCCTTCGTCAACTTCGCGATGGGCCGCTGTTTCTGGCTGCAGGGCGATCTCGACAGCTCGCTCGGCTGGCTCGAACGCGCGACGACGATCAGCCCCAACTATGCCCAGGGCCTCTACGCCCGCGCCTGGACCGACACGCTGTCCGGCCGCGGCGGCGCCGGCCGCGAGCAGGTCGACCTGGCGATGCGGCTGAGCCCGCTCGACCCGCTGCATTACGCGATGCTCGCCACCCGGGCGCTCAGCCACATCGTCGACGGCGAGCCGCTGGCCGCGGCGCCCTGGGCGGAGCGCGCCGCGGTCGCACCCGGCGCCCATGTCTTCATCGCGCTGATCGCCGTCATCGCCCACACGCTTGCCGGCAACGATGCCCGCGCTGCCGGCTGGGCCGCCAATGTCCGCCGCCGCCACGGCCCGCTGACGGCTGATGCGTTCTTCGAATCCTTCCCGATGCGCTCGGCTGCCGTCCGCGCCGACATCGGCAACGCCCTCGCCCGCCATGGCTTTTGAGGCCGCGGCTGGACAGGCGCGGCGGCTTTGCTGCTAAGGCAGGGCATGATCGTCACCCGCTTTGCCCCATCCCCGACCGGCCGGCTGCACGCCGGCAACATCCGCACGGCCATCGTCAACTGGCTGCTGGCCCGCAAGGACGGCGGGCGCTTCATACTCCGTCTCGACGATACCGACCTGGCGCGATCGAGCGCCGAGTCCGCCGCCGGCATTCGCGACGACCTCGCCTGGCTGGGCCTCGTTCCCGACAAGGAAGTCCGCCAGTCCGATCGCTTTGCGCTGTACGACGCGGCGCTGGCGCGGCTGGCCGCCGATGGGCGTGCCTATCGCGCCTATGAGACGCCCGAGGAACTGGAACTGAAGCGCAAGGTGCAGCAGCAGCGCGGGGCACCGCCGGTCTATGATCGCGCCGCACTGGCGCTGACCGCGGCCGACCATGATGCAAAGGCCGCCGCCGGCACCGCGCCGCACTGGCGCTTCCGGCTCGACACCGACACGGCGATCCGCTGGCACGACAGCGTGCGCGGCGACTGTCATTTCGATCCGGCCGCCCTGTCCGATCCGATCGTGCGCCGCGCCGACGGGACCTGGCTGTACATGCTGCCGTCGGTCGTCGACGATATCGACCTCGGCATCACTGCCATTGTCCGCGGCGAGGACCATGTCACCAACTCGGCCGTGCAGATCCAGATGTTCGAGGCGCTGGGCGCCGCCGTGCCGCAGCTGGCGCATCTGGCGCTGCTGACCGGCGCCGATGCGGCGCTGTCGAAGCGCATCGGCTCCGAAGGCGTCGAGGCCTGGCGCGCCGCTGGCATCGAGCCCCAGGCCATCGTCGCCCTGCTCGCCAGGATCGGCACCTCGCAGCCGGTCGAGGCTGTCGCCGCCATCGCCGACCTGCTGCCCGATTTCACGCTGTCGAGCTTCGGCCGCGCCCCGGCGCGCTTTGACCCGGCCGACCTGCAGGCGCTGAATGCCCGGACGCTGCACCTGCTGCCGCATGCCGCGGTCGCCGATCGCCTGCCGGCCGACATGACCGCTGCCGCCTGGCTGGCCGTGCGCGGCAATCTCGGCACGGTCGCGGAGGCGGCAGACTGGCAGGCCGTCATCACCGGCGCCGTGGCGGCGCCGGCTGCCGCCGAAGACCACGCCTTCCTGGCCGCGGCCGCCGCCGCACTCGCGGAGCTCCCCTGGGGCGACGATATCTGGGCACGCTGGGTGGCAGCGCTGAAGTCCGCCACCGATCGCAAGGGCCGCGGCCTGTTCCACCCCCTGCGCCACGCCCTGACCGGACGGGACACCGGACCCGAAATGGCGGCGTTGCTGCCGCTGATCGGCCGCGACACGGCCCTAGCCAGGTTGAATGCTGCAGCTGCGTAACGACCCCCTATCATAATCGACAGGTCCATGAGACGATGGCCGCGCGCCGCGACACGGCCGAAGCTGCCGGCACGGCGTGCAACCTGACGATTCGGGAGGATCACAGCCATGTCGCAAGGCACTTATCTCGACAGCCGCCGCAATCCGGCCGGCCTTGCCGTCACCATCACGCTCCACGCCGGCATCGCGGCCGTCGGCCTGTTCGCCGTCACCACGACGCTGGCGCCGACACGGCCGCCGCCGATGGTCATCACCGATCATCCCGATCCGGTCCGGCCGCTGCCGGAGCCGGCACCGCCCCGGGCCAGGGACCTCGTCGTGCAGACGACGCTCGCCGAGCCGGTCTTCACCGTCGAGGTGACGCCCCCCGACACCGTCCAGCGCGATTCGCCGGCCGATGAACCGCTGGTGCTGGGGCCCGGCGGCGCCGGCGGCGGAACCACCAACGTCGAGCCCGTCGCGCCCGCCGGTCCCACCGTCATGGCGCGGCTCGACAAGCGCAGCAGCGCCCAGCCGCCCTATCCCGCGGCGGCGCGGCGCATGGGCGAGGAGGGCAGCGTCGTCGTCCATGTCCGCATCGGCCGCGACGGCCGTGTGCTGGCGGCGGTACTCGGGCGTTCGTCGGGTTCGCCGCGCCTCGATGCCGCCGCCATCGCCCATGCGCTGGCACACTGGCGGTTCAGCCCGGCGCTCGACGCCGGCGTGGCGGTGGAGGCGGAACGCGACATCACCGTCAGCTTCCGGTTGGACCAGGCGCGCGGCTGAGTTTGTTGGCGGCAGACTGACACCGATGTCGGCGTCAGTCTGCCGCGGGCCACGGCCCGGCTGGCATCCGGCGGGGCGCGCCCCTATGTTCCCCGCCGGAGGTCCTATGTCGTTTCTCAATCCATCCGCTGCCGATGCGCGGCGCCGACGCCTCATCGTCGGTGGCTCGGCGCTGCTGATCACGACGATCGGGATGGTCGCGTTCGCGCTCGAATCGCGCTGGGGCTATTCGGGAAAGACGCTCAACGTCATCTACATGCAGAACTGGGAGGGCGATCGCAGCCGCGCCGACGCGCTCCGCGACCAGCAGGCGACGGTGGCGGCGCAGGAGGTCAAGAAGGCGCAGTCCCGCGCCTATATCGCGACACTGACCGGCAAGGCCAAGATCGACGCGCAGGCGCAATATGATGCCTATGTCACGGGCGGCGGCGCGCAGAAGGAAATTCCCTATGTCGCGGCCGTGGAGCCGACCCCCGTCGTGGCCAGCGAACCGCCGGTCGAGTAGCAGCCGTGGCCAACCCTGCCGATGACGCGCGGCTGATGGGCGCCGCCCTAGCGCTGTCGGATCGAGGCGTCGGCAACACGGGCCTCAACCCGCCGGTCGGCTGCATCATCATCGCCGGCGGTCGCGTGGTCGGCCGCGGCCACACCCGGCCCGGCGGCCGGCCCCATGCCGAGGCGGTGGCGCTGGCGCAGGCGGGGGACGCAGCACGCGGTGCCACCGTCTATGCCACCCTGGAGCCCTGCGCCCATGCCAGCCCGCGCGGCGGCGCCTGTGCCGACGCGCTGGTGGCAGCCGGGATCGCCCGGGTCGTCATCGCTGCCGGCGACCCCGACCCGCGCACCGACGGCGCCGGCGCGGCGCGGCTGCGGGCCGCCGGCATCGCGGTCACCGAAGGCGTGCGCACCGCCGAGGCCGAGGCGGTAATGGCGGGGTTCTTCAGCCGCCTGCGCCGCAATCGCCCGCACATCACGCTGAAGCTGGCGGTGACGCTCGACGGCTCGGTGGCGCTGGCCTCGGGTGTGAGCAAGTGGATCACCGGGGAACGGGCGCGCGCCCATGGCCATCTCGAGCGGGCACGGCACGACATGATCGTCGTCGGTCGCGGCACCCAGGATGCCGACAGTCCGACACTTAATGTCAGGCTGTCGGGACTTGAAGGCCGCGCCCCGATCGTGGCGGTGATGAGCGCCACCGATGGCGTGTCCGGTGGCGCGCGCTGGATCGCCAGCCCCAGTGCGCTCGCCGCCGTCGCCGATGCCAATCTGGTGCTGGCGGAGGGGGGTGCCGGCCTTGCCACCAGCCTCATCGCCGCTGACCTCGTCGACCGGCTGCTGCTCTATCGTGCGCCGATCCTGATCGGCGGCCGCCCGGCGCTGTCGGCGATCGGCCTGCCCGACCTGGCCCCGGCGCACTGTCGCTGGCGGGCCGGCCCGATCATCGACCTCGCGCCCGACCGGCTTGAGACCTACACCCGCATCCGATAGGCCATAGACATGTTCACCGGCATCATCACCGACATCGGCCACATCAAGGCCGTCGAGGCGCGCGGGGACCTGCGCGTCGTCATCGCCACGACCTATGACACTGCGGGCTTGGCGATCGGTGCCTCGGTGGCGTGCTCCGGCGTCTGCCTGACCGTCGTCGCCAAGGCCGAAGGCCAATTCAGCGTCGATGTATCGGGGGAAACCCAAAGCCGCACCGCCGCCGGCCAATGGGTCGCCGGGCGCCGGCTCAACCTCGAACGCGCCTTGAAGGTCGGCGATGAGCTCGGCGGCCATATCGTCACCGGGCATGTCGATGCCGTCGGCCATGTCGAAAGCGTCGAACCCGTCGGCGATTCGACCCGGATCACCATCGCCGTGCCAAAGGAGATTGCGCCGTTCGTGGCCGAAAAGGGCTCGATCGGTCTCGATGGCGTGTCGCTGACGGTCAACACGGTTATCGACACCACCGATGGCGCGCGGTTCACGATCAACATCATCCCGCACACGGCGCAATGGACGACATTCGACACCATCAAGGCGGGTGACGAGATCAACATCGAGATCGACGTGCTCGCCCGCTATCTCGCCCGCATGAAGCAGGCGGTCGCCGCCGCGTAACGATGGCGCATTGACATCAGGATGTGACAGGCAGATTTGTCGTCACATCCTGATGTGAGAACGCCCATGACCGCCACATTGACTGAACGCCTGCGCGCCCTTGTCGCCGATGGCAGCGAAACCAAGTCCGGCCTTGCCCGCGCCGTCGGTCTGCACGCCAATTCGCTCCGCAACCTCGACGACGCCGACTGGAACCCGACCGCCGACACGCTGCGCAAGCTGGAGGCCTATCTCCAGGATCGCGAGACCGGCCCGGCGCTTGCCAGCGTCCACGAAATCATCAACGAGGCCAAGAACGGCCGCATGTTCATCCTGGTCGACGACGAGGACCGCGAAAACGAAGGCGACCTCGTCATCCCGGCGCAGATGGCGACCCCCGATGCGGTCAACTTCATGGCGCGCCACGGCCGCGGCCTGATCTGCCTGACCCTGTCGTCGGACCGCGTGAAGACGCTCGGCCTGCCGCTGATGGCGCAGCACAACGGCACCCGGCATTCGACCGCCTTCACCGTGTCGATAGAAGCGCGCGACGGCGTCACCACCGGCATTTCCGCCGCCGATCGCGCCCGCACCATCGCCGTCGCCGTCGATGCCTCCAAGGGCCCCGAACATATCGTCTCCCCGGGCCATGTCTTCCCGCTGGTCGCTCGCGACGGCGGCGTGCTGGTCCGCGCCGGCCATACCGAGGCCTCGGTCGATGTCGCGCGGCTTGCCGGCCTCAACCCATCCGGGGTCATCTGCGAGATCATGAACGACGATGGCGAGATGGCGCGGCTGCCGGAGCTGATCGTCTTTGCCCGCAAGCACGGCCTCAAGATCGGCACCATCCAGGACCTCATCGCCTATCGCCACGCCCATGACCGGCTGGTCAAGCTCGTCGCCGAAACCGAGATCGACAGCTGGCACGGCGGCCGCTGGCTGGCCAAGACCTACGCCAATACCGCCGAATACGGCGAGCACATGGTCCTGCAGAAGGGCCGCATCGAACCCGGCAAGCCGACGCTCGTCCGCGTCCACACCCAGTCGATGTTCGCCGACCTGTTCATGGAAGCCAACGACCGCGCCGGGCAGCTCGGCCGCGCCATGGATGTGATCGGCAAGGAAGGCGCCGGCATCATCGTCATCATCCGCGATTCGTCGCCGACCGCCATTTCCACCCAGATGAAGGCCAAGGGCGAGGGCCAACCGTTCCAGCTGCGCGACTATGGCATCGGCGCGCAGATCCTCAGCGACCTCGGCGTCAGCGACATGATCCTGCTAACCAACCAGCATCGCAACATCGTCGGCATCCAGGGCTATGGCCTCAACGTCGTCGGCGAACGCGCCATCCCCCCGCATCCGCAGGCAATCGCCGCCGCGGCCTGAACTCCCCTCCCGCTTGCGGCGGGGAAACAGAAAGACATCCAATGACCCATATCCTGATCGTCGAAGCCCGCTTCTACGCCGCCATCGCCGATGCCCAGCTCGAGGGCGCCCGTACCGCGCTGGCCGCGGCCGGGGCGACGCATGACGTCATCACCGTGCCGGGCGCGCTGGAGATCCCGGCCGCTATCGCCTTTGCCGATGCCGGCGGCGACTATGACGGCTATGTCGCGCTCGGCTGCATCATCCGCGGCGAGACCTACCATTTCGAGGTGGTCGCCGGCGAAAGCGCACGGGCGATCATGGCGCTCACCCTCGACGGCCTCGCCATCGGTAACGGTATCCTGACGGTGGAGAACGAGGCCCAGGCCTGGGCACGGGCGCGCCAGACCGAAAAGGACAAGGGCGGCGAGGCCGCCAAGGCGGCGCTTGCGATGATCGCGCTGAAAGCGAAATATGCATAGGCTGCCGGCCGGGCGGAACATCGTGGGCCAAGGGGCGTAACGACCACGGGGCTGCGCAGGGCACGGACAAGGTACAGGGGGCGGAGACAGGTTGATGTTCGACAGCGGTGAAGCCGGACCGAGGCGGCCGCTTGCATCGCCGATCGACGGCGTCGCCGATACGCCGGCGCTAGTCCGCCTGTTGCATCTGGCCACCGGTGTCGCCGCGGTGGCGACGCTGTATTTCGGCAAGACCGTGCTGGTGCCGATCACGCTGGCCATCCTGCTGGCCTTTGTCCTCGCCCCTGTCGTCAACATGCTGCGCCGCCGCCACCTGCCGCGCCCGATTGCCGTCGCGATGACCATGGCGCTGGCGCTCGGCCTCATCGGTGGGCTGGGCGTCATTGTCGTCGGCCAGGCGGCGACGCTCGCCGACGATGCGCCGCGCTATGCCCGCACCATCGAGGCCAAGGTCGAATCGGTGCGCGACTATGCGGCGCGGCGCACGGCCTCCTTCACCCGCGAATTCGAATCGAAGACCCGCAGCACCGGCGCCCGCAAGGCCGCGCAGGAGCGCAGCCGCGCGGTCACGGCGCCCAAGGCGGCCGGAACCCCGCCGGTGCCGGTCGAGGTTCACCAGCCCGAGCCGTCACCGTTCGCGCTGGCCATGGCGGTGATCACGCCGATCCTCGCTCCGCTGGAGGTGTTCATCATCGTCATGGTGATCACCACCTTCATCCTGTTCGAGCGCGAGGACCTGCGTGACCGCTTCATCCGCGTCTTCGGATCGTCGGACCTGCACCGCACCACGCTGGCCATGGACGATGCCGGCGCCAGGCTCAGCCGCTATTTCCTCGCCCAGCTCGCGGTCAACACGGCGTTCGGCACGATCATCTGGGCCGGGCTGTTCGTCATCGGCGTCCCGTCGGCCGGGCTGTGGGGCATCGTCGCCGGACTGTTGCGCTTCATTCCCTATATCGGCCCGTTCCTCGGCGCCGCGCCACCACTGGCGCTGGCCGCGGCGATCGATCCGGGCTGGACGGTCGTCGGTCATGTCGCGCTGCTCTTCGTCATCGTCGAGCCGATCATCGGCTATGTCGTCGAACCGCTGCTCTACGGTCGCTCGACCGGCCTTTCGCCGATCTCGGTGCTTGTCGCGGCCCTGTTCTGGACCTGGGTATGGGGGCCGGTCGGCCTGGTGCTGTCGACACCGCTGACCTTGTGCCTCGTCGTCCTCGGCCGCCATGTCGCGTCGCTGGAGTTCTTCGACGTCCTGCTCGGCGACCGGCCACCGCTGACCCCGCTGGAGATGTTCTACCAGCGCATCCTCAGCAGCGATCCCGAAGGCGCGCTCGACCTTGCCGAGCTGCTGATCGAGGACCAGCCGCTGCGCGAATTCTACGATCGCACCGCACGCGCCACACTTCTGCTTGCCGCCGCCGACCTGCGCCGCGGCGCGATGACGGTCGACAAGGCCCGGCACATCGCCGACGCGACGCTGGCGATGGTGCATTACTTCGAGGATCACGACATTGCGCCGCCGCCGACAGGCAGCCGGCCGCCGGCCAGCTGGAACCGCGACGATGCGGTGGTCTGCGTCGCCGGGCGCGGTGCCTTCGATATCCCGGTGGCGGCGATGGCGGCGCAACTGCTGCGGCGCCGCGGTTTCGGCGCCACTCACATCGCCGCCGCCGACGCCACCGCCCTCGCCAATGATCCGCGGCTGCCCGCCGCCGGCATCGTCTGCCTTGTCCATCTCGGCCTCACCGGCAATCCCGCCCATCTGCGATTCCTCGCCCGGCGGGTCACGGCCCTGGCGCCTGGCGTGCCGATGGTTGTCGGCTGCTGGCAGAACGACGAAGCACTGCAGGCCGAGGCGCTCGGCGCCGCCCGCAATGTCGACAGTCTGTCGTCGATGGTCGCAGCCTGTGTCACCCTGGCCAATGCGGCCGAGCCCGCCCCGGCGCCGGCGCCGACGGTCCGTGCCCTGCCCGGGTGACGCCGGCCGGTTGCGCCTTCGTTTCGCCTGACGCACGCTGGGCGGCATGACCCGCTTTCGCCTCGCCGATTTCCTGCCCTACCAGCTCTCGGTCGCGTCCAACGCCGTGTCGCGCGCCGTTGCCGTCGGCACCGGCTATGAAAGCCGCTTTGGCCTGACCGCGGCGGAATGGCGTGTGCTGGCCGCGGTGACCGCCGCCGGCCAGCCGACGCAGGTCGAGCTGGGCGAGGCCACCGGCATGGACAAGATGACGATCAGCCGGGCGGTCGCCGGGCTGACGACCCGCCGGCTGATCGACCGGGCCCGCGATACCGGCGACCGCCGCACGCTGCGCCTGGGCGCCACGGCCGAAGGCCGGCGCATCCACGATATCGTCGCGCCGGAAGCGCTGAAGGTCGAGCAGCGCCTGCTCGCCGCCCTGTCGCCGGGCGAGGCCGAAGCGCTCCGGGTGGCGCTCGCGCACCTGTTGGCGGCTTGCCGCGGAAAGTAACATCCGTTACCATCCGGGCTCGTTTTGGGAGATTCGCCGTGAACGCCGACGCCGCCGTGACGACCGCACCCGACCCTGATGCCCGGCCCAACGACCTGGGCCTCGATGGCTTCGAATTCGTCGAGTTCACCGGCCCGGACCCCGAGGCCCTCGCCGGGCTGTTCGTCGCCATGGGCTTTACCCATGTCGGCACGCACCGGTCGAAGAACGTTCGCCGCTATGCCCAGGGTGGCATCAATTTCCTGCTCAACATGGAAACCCAGGGCCAGGTCGCGGAATTCCGCAACGCCCATGGCCCGTCGGCCAATGCCATGGCGTTTCGCGTCCACGATGCCAGCGCGGCGTTTGCCGAAGCCGTCAAGCGCGGCGCGACGCCGGTGCACGGGCCGGTGGGGCCGATGGAGCTCAACATCCCGGCCATCGAGGGCATCGGCGGGTCGAACCTGTATCTGGTCGACAAGGCCGGCGAACACGAGATCTACGACATCGATTTCCGCGCCGTGGCTGGCACCACGCCCGACGACAACAGCGTCGGCCTGCACACGCTCGACCATTTGACGCATAATGTGAACCGCGGCCGCATGGCGCACTGGGCGGAATTCTACGAGCGCATCTTCAATTTCCGCCAGATCCGCTATTTCGACATCGAGGGCCAGTCCACGGGCCTGTTTTCCAAGGCGATGACCGCGCCCGACGACAAGATCCGCATTCCGCTGAACGAAAGCCAGGACGAGCACAGCCAGATCGAGGAGTTCCTGCGCGCCTACAAGGGCGAAGGCATCCAGCACATCGCGCTGGCGACCGACAATATCTTCGAGACGGTCGATCGCCTGCGCGCCAACGGCATCCGTTTCCAGGACACGATCGAGACCTATTTCGACCTGATCGACAAGCGCCTGCCCGGCCATGGCCATGACGTGGAGGAGATGCGCAAGCGCCGCATCCTGATCGACGGCGCCCCTGAAACCGGCGGCGGCCTGCTGCTGCAGATCTTCACCGAGAACATGGTCGGGCCGATCTTCTTCGAGATCATCCAGAGGAAGGGCAACGACGGCTTCGGCGAAGGCAATTTCAAGGCGCTGTTCGAAAGCCTGGAGCTGGATCAGCTGCGGCGGGGCGTGATTCCGGGAAAGGCTTCGTGATTTCCTGCCCCCTCTTGGGGGAACGTCCATGCTGACCGGTTTCGGCAACCATTTCGCTACCGAGGCGGTGCCAGGCGCGCTGCCGATCGGCCGCAACAGCCCGCAACGTCCGGCTTTCGGCCTGTACGCCGAACAGCTCAGCGGCACCGCCTTCACCATGGCGCGCGCTGAAAACCGCCGCTCCTGGCTCTACCGGCTGCGCCCGTCGGCCAACCACGGCGCCTTCACGCCGGCGCTGGACCCCGCCGGCAACCGCACCCTGCCGGCCAGCCCCAACCGGCTGCGTTGGGATCCCCGACCGATCCCCGACGCGCCGACCAATTTCCACGATTCGATCATGCCGATCCTGTGGAATGGCGACCCTGAAGCCCTGACCGGCGTCACCCTGTCGACCTATGCGGCGACCGAGAGCATGGGCAACCAGGCGTTCTTTTCCGCCGATGGCGAGATGCTCATCATCCCCGAGCATGGCCGGCTGCATATCGTCACCGAGATGGGCCTGATCGATCTCGATCCGCTCGAAATCGCAGTCATCCCGCGCGGTGTCCGCTATCGCGTCGCGCTGCCCGACGGTGCGGCCCGCGGCTATATCTGCGAGAACCACGGCGCGCCGTTTCGCCTGCCCGACCTTGGCCCGATCGGCAGCAACGGCCTCGCCAACCCGCGCGATTTCGAAACGCCCGAAGCCTGGTTCGAAGACCGCGACGAACCCTTTGAACTGATCCAGAAATTCGGCGGCAAGCTGTGGACGACGCAGCTGGCACATTCGCCGTTCGATGTCGTCGCCTGGCATGGCAATCTGGCGCCGGTGAAGTACGACCTGCGCCGCTTCAACACCATCGGCACCGTCAGCTTCGACCACCCCGACCCGTCGATCTTTACCGTGCTGACCAGCCCGAGCGACACGCCCGGCCGCGCCAACGCCGATTTCGTCATCTTCCCGCCGCGCTGGATGGTAGCGGAGGACACGTTCCGGCCGCCCTGGTTCCACCGCAACCTGATGTCGGAGGCGATGGGCCTGATCACCGGCGCCTATGATGCCAAGGCCGGCGGCTTTGCGCCGGGCGGGCTGTCGCTGCACAACATGATGAACGCCCATGGCCCCGACGCCGCCAGCTGGCGCGCCGCCACCGACGCGGAGCTCAAGCCCCAAAAGATCGACGGCACCATGGCGTTCATGGTCGAAAGCTGCTGGCCGTACCGCGTCACCGACTGGGCGATGGCGCGGGCGCAGAGCGACTACGACACGGCGTGGGACGGCTTTCCCAAGGCAAAGCTGCCTTAGAAGATCCGCCCGAGCACGAGATAGATCGAGCCTTTGCTACCGCTGAGGCCATAGGCCAGCCACGTCGGGCCGATCGGCGTATCGGCGGCGACAAAGACGCTGGCCGCGGTGCGCAAGCTGCCCAGCGAAATGTCATCGCGCGTCGACCAGACATTGCCGACCTCCAGCGAGCCGCCCAAATAGATCGGCAGGTCGAGGATCGGCGCGCGGTCGCTGATGCGGTAATAGCCGACCGCCCGGCCGAACAGCAGCTGCGGCCCGATCAGCGAATTGCGCTGCAGACCGGACAGGTTGAGGAAGCCGCCGAGCTGGAAATCCCCGATAAAGTCGCCCCCGGCGCGTGTCGTCGTGGCGAGCCGGCCGCCGAGGACAACGGTGGCGCGATCCCAGCTGATCGGTTTCTGCACCGCCAGCGAAATATTGTCGCGGCTGAAGGTCCCGCCCAAGGCATTGATGTGGTCGATGACCTGAACCTGCGCGAACAGGCCCGACCGCGGAAAGGTCAGCGAATCGAGCGTGTCGACGGTAAAGCCGATCCGCCAGTCGACATCGCGGTTCCAGCCCGGGTTGACGCCGACGGTGTTGGCTTCGTCGCCGGGATTGAGGCCGCCGACGCGCATGCCGGCGCGCAGTTCGCCCCAGTTACCGAACAGCAGGCCGCCATCGACACCGAAGCCCAGGCGCGCCACCTGCAGCGACGCCAGGGACTGCTGGGAGCCTTGCTGGATCACCAGCGCCGAATAGCGCTGGTAGTTGGCGACAGGTTCCACGAACAGATTGCCGAACTGGCGATAAAGGCTGGTTTCGAACAGCACGTCGTTGCCGATGCGGGCAAAGCCGCGCCATTCGGCGCCACTGCCGAGAAAGTCGCGATCAGTATAGCCGATACCAAGATCGAAGGTCGCCGCCTTGCCGAAGTTGCTGGCAAGGATCAGCCCCGTCTGGAAATAGCGCCGCGTGCCGCGCGCGCCCTCGGCATTGACCACCAGCGTGTTGCGGCCATCGGCGATGTCGATGTGGTAATCGACACGGTCGAATTCATCGAGCTTGAAGATCGCGCCGACATCCTCGTGCATCTTGGCGCCATCGAGGATATCGCCCGGCTGGGCCTGCACCAGCGCGCGGATCTCGGCCACCGGCACCTTCGAATTGGTCGCGACCTCGACCCGGTCGATGCGGATCGGCGCCGGGTTGGCGCGCGCTCGCCGCGTCGCCAGATACGCCGCCCAGTCGGCATCGCTGACCGACAGCGCCGACAGTCGATCACCCTGGCTTGCCGCGGCAGCACGGCCGCGTTCGATGGCAACATCCGACTGGTTGAAGGCCGTCACCGACAGCCCGGTGATGTCGGGATCGATCAGCACGTCGCGGCCGGCGATCGAATCGCGCTGGCGCTTGATCGCGTCATAGCCGAGCAACAGCTGCATCTGCGAGAACACGTCGAGCGCGCTGTTGATCTTGTCCGCCGACGATTTGGGCGGGTCACCGACATCGACGGCGATGACGACATCGACGCCCATCCGGCGCGCCACGTCGATCGGCAAATTGTCGGAAATGCTGCCGTCGACGAGCAGCAGCCCTTCGCGCTTGACCGGTGGAAAGCCGGCCGGGATCGACATGCTGGCGAACACCGCGGTCGACAGATTGCCGCTGTCCATCACGACATGCTTGCCGGTGACTATATCGGTGGCGACGGCGCGGAACGGGATCGGCAGGGCGTTGAAATCCTCGGTGGCGCGCCACGGCGCCAGCAATTCCTGCACCGTCGCGAACAGCCGCTGCCCGCCGAGCGCGCCCCTGGGCAGCACCGGCTTTCCGTCTTCGAGCCCCAGGCGAAGGTTGAGCAGCACGTCCCGCACCTCGCGCTTGCGGCGGAACGACAGGTCGTTGCGGCTTGGGCTGTCGTTGAACACCGTCACCCAGTCGATGCCGTTGGCGATCGCCTTGATCTGGGCGGCGTCGTTGCCGATGGCGTACATGCTGCCGACGACAGCGCCCATGCTGGTGCCCGAGATCACGTCGATCGGGATATGGCGGCGCTCCAATTCCTCGATGACGCCGATATGGGCGAAGCCCTTGGCCCCGCCGCCGCCGAGCACCAGGCCGATGCGGGGCCGGTTGGTGGCGGCGAACGCCGGCGGCGCCGGCCGGGTGGCGCCGGGGTCCGCCGCCGGTGCGGCACGCAGCGGACCGGCAAGCGCCAGCGCGATCCCAAGCAGGAACGGCCAGCCGCCGTGTCGAATCGTCATGTCACGCCCCCGTCCCATCAAAGTTCCGTAGCGGCAACGAACCGATCTGGAAAGCAAAGCCGCAGCGCCGCAGCGCGGCAGGTGACGGCGCGGTCGCGGCGCGCTAACAGCACCGCCATGTTCGACCATATCGACAGCTGGATCTTCGATCTCGACAACACGCTGTACCCGGCGAGTGCCAGCCTGTTTCCGCAGATCGACAAGCGCATGGGCGCCTATATCGCCCGGCTGCTGCAATGCGACCCGGCCGAGGCCTACCGCGTGCAGAAAGCATTCTTCCACTCGCACGGCATGACGCTGCCCGGGCTGATGGCCGAACACGGCGTCGATCCGCATGAATTCCTCGCCGATGTCCATGACGTCGACATCGATGTCGTCGCCCCCCACCCCGCGCTCGCCGACCTCATCGCCCGCCTGCCCGGGCGCAAGTTCGTCTTCACCAACGCCGATGCGCCCTATGCCGAGCGGGTGCTGGCCCGGCTCGGCCTGTCGAACAGCTTCGACGCGCTCCACGACATCCATGCGCTCGGCTATGTGCCCAAGCCGCAGGTGCCGGCCTATGCCCATATGTGCGCCGCCTATGGCATCGACCCGACACGCGCGGTGTTCGTCGAGGACATGGCGCGCAACCTGGGTCCGGCCAAAGCAATCGGCATGACCACCGTGTGGATCGACAATGGCTCCGAGCAGGGCCCCGGCGACGCCCGCGACCACATCGACCACATCATCCCCGATGTCGCCACCTGGCTGGCCGTCGTCGTCGCATCCCTGGAGGCCGAATGAGCATCGAGACCATCATCGACACCGCCTGGGATGCGCGCGACACGCTGTCGACCGCGACCATGGGCGAGGTGCGCAGCGCCGTCGACGCCGCGCTGGCCGGGCTCGACGCCGGCGAATTGCGCGTTGCCGAGCCCGATGGTGCCGGCGGTTGGCGGGTCAACCAATGGCTGAAAAAGGCCGTGCTGCTGTCGTTCAAGCTCAACCCCAATGCCCCCATCGCCGGCGGCCCCGGCGGCAGCCACTGGTGGGACAAGGTCGCGTCGAAGTTCGACGGCTGGGGCGAGAACCGCTTTGCCGAGGCGGGGTTCCGCACCGTTCCCGGCGCCATCGTCCGCCGCGGCGCCTATATCGCGCCGGGCGCCGTCCTCATGCCGAGCTTCGTCAACATCGGCGCCCGCGTCGGCAAGGGCACGATGGTCGACACCTGGACCACGGTCGGCAGCTGCGCCCAGATCGGCGAGAACGTCCATCTGTCGGGCGGTGTCGGCATCGGCGGCGTGCTCGAGCCGCTGCAGGCCGGGCCAGTGATCATCGGCGACGGCGCCTTCATCGGCGCCCGCGCCGAAGTCGCCGAGGGCGTCGAGGTCGGCGAAGGCGCCGTCCTGTCGATGGGCGTCTATCTCGGCGCCTCGACGAAGATCATCGATCGCGCCACCGGCGAGGTCCATATGGGCAAGGTGCCGCCCTATGCCGTCGTCGTGTCGGGCACCATGCCAGGGAAGCCATTCCCCGACGGCAGCCCCGGCCCCGGTCTCTACTGCGCCGTCATCGTGAAGACCGTCGACGCCCGCACGCGGTCGAAGACCGGCATCAACGAGCTGCTGCGCGACTGACCTTATTGCCACTTGCCCCGGCCATCGCTTTGCCGCCACATTGCGGCGCTTGATCGAGGGGATCGTCAACTTGCGCCAACTGCTTTGCGCCGCGCTGGCCGCGGCCACGTTTTCCGTGCCGGCCGTCGCCGCCGAGCGTCCCGGTGAAGCCGCCTTCCGATCGCTCTACAAGGAGCTGGTCGAGACCAACACCACCCACAGCATCGGCGATTGCACGCTGGCATCCCGGCGGATGGCGGCGCGGCTGAAGGCGGCGGGCTTTGCCGATGCGGACCTCAACGTCTTCGTGTCCGAGGGGCTGCCGCTCGATGGCGGGCTGATCGCCACCTTTGCCGGCAGCGATCCCAAGCTGGGCGCTGTCATGCTGCTCGCCCATCTCGATGTCGTCGAAGCCAAGCGCGAGGACTGGACGCGCGACCCTTTCACGCTGGTCGAGGAAGACGGCTATTTCTATGCCCGCGGCAGCGCCGACGACAAGGCGCAGGCGGCGATCTGGACCGACACATTGGTCAGGCTCAAGGCGGCGGGTGCCAGGCCAAAGCGCACCATCAAGATGGTGCTGTCGTGCGGCGAGGAATCGCTGCCGCGGATCAACAACATCCGCTGGCTGATCGAGAAGCACCCCGAATGGTTGAAGGCCGATTTCGCGCTGAACGAAGGCGGCGGCGGCGCGCTGAAGCCCGATGGCACGCCCTTGGCGCTCAGCTTCCAGGCCGGCGAAAAGGTGACGCAGAACTTCCAGATTGTCGCCACAAACCCCGGCGGCCATTCTTCGGTGCCGCGCCCCGACAATGCCGTCTATGCGCTGGCATCGGCGCTGAGCCGGGTCGGCGCCTATGAATTCCCGATCCGTCTGAACGATGTGACGCGCCAGACCTTCTCGGCGCTCGGCAAGATGACGCCTGGCCCGATGGGCGAGGCCATGTTGAAGCTCGTCGCCAACCCCGACGACAAGGCCGCCGATGCCATCGTGTCCCGCGACCCGCGCTTTCATTCCATGCTCCGCACCACCTGTGTCGCGACACGGATCGAGGGCGGCCATGCCATCAACGCGCTGCCGCAGCGGGCGACGGCCGACATAAACTGCCGGATGTTCCCGACCGACAGCCCTGCCGATGTCGGCGCGCAGCTGAAGGCGGCGATCGGCGATGCGCCGGTCACCATCGCGCCGATCCCGCCGGTCAACCCGGTCAATCCGCCGCCACCTCTGAAGGGCGAAGTCTATGACAAGGCCGTCGCCGTTGCCGCCAGGCATTTCCCCGGCGTGCCGATGGTGCCGTCGATGAGCACCGGCGCCACCGATGCGCGCTTTTTGATCGCCGCCGGCCTGCCGACCTATGGCGTGCCGGGCCTGTTCAGCGATGGATCGAACAACGCCCATGGCCTCAACGAGCGGGTTTCGGTCGAATGGCTGATGAAGGGCCGCGACTATCTGCACGACCTGGTCAAAGCCTATGCGGGGATCAAATGAAGCCCGTCCTGATTGCCGCCGCCCTGATTGCCGCCGCGCAGGTCGCAGGCACGGCCAACGCCGCCGACCTGCGTCCTGACCAGGCCGCGTTCCGCGCGATCTACAAGGAGCTGATCGAGACCAACACCGCCTTTTCCAACGGCAGCTGCACGATCGCTGCCGAAAAGATGGCGGCACGGCTGAAGGCAGCCGGCTACAAGGACGCCGACATCCGGCTGTTCAGCGTGCCCGAGCATCCGCGCGAGGGCGGGCTCGTCGCGGTGCTGCCCGGCACCGATCCCAAGGCCAAGGCGATCCTGCTGCTCAGCCATCTCGACGTCGTCGAGGCCAAGCGCGCCGACTGGACGCGCGACCCCTTCATCATGGTCGAGGAAGACGGCTATTTCTACGGTCGCGGGGCGTCGGACGACAAGGCGCACGCGGCGATCTTCACCGACACGATGGTGCGGATGAAGAGCGCCAGGCCGTTGCGCCGCACGCTGAAGCTGGCGCTGACCTGCGGCGAGGAAGGCGGCAACGGCGATGTCTTCAACGGCGCCGAATGGCTGGTGAAGAACCACAAGGACTGGATCGACGCCGAGTTCGCGATGAACGAAGGCAGCGTCGGCATCCGCGGCAAGGACGGCAAGCCGGTATCGCTCGGCATCCAGGCCGGCGAGAAGATCTACCAGGACTTCCGCATCGAGGCGACGAACCCGGGAGGCCACAGCAGCCGGCCACGGCCCGACAATGCCATCTACAGCCTCAGCGCTGCGCTGACCCGCATCGGCCAGTATGAGTTCCCGGTGCTGTTGAGCGACACCACCCGCGCCTATTTCACCGAAACCGCCAGGCTGACCGGCGGCGAAGCCGGCGCGGCGATGCTGCGGATCGTTGCCAATCCAAAAGACAGCGATGCCAACGCCATCGTTTCGCGCGATCCGACCTATCATTCGATGCTGCGCACCACCTGCGTCGCAACGATGCTCGACGGCGGCCATGCCCCCAATGCGCTCGCCCAGCGCGCCGGCGCCAACATCAACTGCCGGATGTTCCCCGGCGACCCCATCGAGAACGTCCGCGCCCAGCTGCTGAAGGCCGCTGCCGACCCTGGCGTGACCATCGTCCCGACCGGCGAGATCAGCCCGACGCCGCCGCCCCCGCCGCTGACGCCGCTGGTCTATGGCACCGCCAAGGCCGTGGCCGCCAAGCACTTCCCCGGCGTACCGATGCTGCCGGCGATGACCACCGGGGCTACGGACGGCCGCTTCCTCAATGCCGGCGGTATCCCGACCTATGGCGTGCCGGGGCGCTTTTCCGACCCCGACGGCAATGGCGTCCACGGCCTCAACGAACGCAAGTCCGTCGCCGGCCTCTATGCCGAACGCGACTATCTGTTCGACCTGATCACCGCCTATGCCAATGCCAAGGACAGCAAATGACCCTGAAAGCCCTGTTTCTGGCGGCCGCCCTCGCGGCCCCCGCCTTGGTCACCGCCCAGACAGCGCCGCTCCGCCCCGACCAGCTGGCCTTCCGCGAGATCTACAAGGAGCTTGTCGAGACCGATACGACGCTGTCGGCCGGCAGCTGCACCCTCGCCGCCGAGCGGCTGGCGACACGGTTGAAGGCCGCCGGCTACCCGGACAGCGCCATCACCCTTTTCGCCGAGCCTTCGCATCCCAAGGAGGGCGGCCTGGTCGTCATCCTGCCCGGCACCGACAAGAAGGCCAAGGCGATCCTCCTTCTCGGCCATCTCGACGTTGTCGAGGCCAAGCGCGCCGACTGGACCCGCGATCCGTTCGTCATGGTCGAGGAGGACGGCTATTATTATGGCCGCGGCACCTTCGACGACAAGTCCCAGGCGGCGATCTGGACCGATACGCTGATCCGCTACAAAACAGCCGGCAAGACCCCGCGACGTACCCTGAAATTGGCGCTGACCTGCGGTGAAGAGACCACCAACGCCTTCAACGGCGCCGATTGGCTCGCCAAAAACCGGCCCGAGCTCATCGCGGCCGAGTTTGCCATCAACGAAGGCGGCGGCGGCCAGTACGACAATACCGGCAAGCCTCTCGCCCTTGGGGTCCAGGTCGGCGAGAAAACCGTCCAGAACTTCCAGTTGCAGGCCACCAACCCCGGTGGCCACAGCAGCGTGCCGCGCCCAGACAACGCGATCACCGACCTCGCCCGCGCCATGGTCGCGGTGAATACCCATGAATTTCCGATCCAGTTCAACGACACGACGCGCAGTTTCTTCACGATGATCGCCAAGGCAACGCCGCCACAGGTCGGCCAGGCCATCACGACGCTGCTCGCCAACCCCACCGATGCTGCCGCCAACGCCATCGTCAGCCAGAATCCGACCTTCCATTCGACGCTGCGCACCACCTGCGTCACCACATTGGTCGAGGCCGGCCATGCCAATAACGCCCTGGCGCAGCGGGCAACCGCCAACGTCAACTGCCGGATGTTCCCCGGTACCGACCCCGAAAAGACCCGCGCCGACCTCGCCGCCGCCATCGGCAACCCCAAGGTCGCTATTACCCTGACCCCGCCGATCCGCCCCGTTGCCGTGTCGCCGCCGCTCAACCCCGCCGTCATCGGCCCGATGAAGGCGCTCGCCGCGAAGCATTTCCCCGGCGTGCCGATGGGCGTCACCATGTCGGCGGGCGCCACCGACGCCATTTTCCTGTCCCCCATTGGTATCCCGACCTATGGCGCCCCCGGCCTGTTCATCGATCCGGACGGCAACGGCATGCACGGGCTCAATGAACGTATCCGCGTAAAGTCCTTGATGCAGGGCCGCGATTACCTCGACGACCTTGTCCACACCCTCGCCAATTGATGCCGCAGGGCTGGCGCATCGTCGCTGCCGGCACTAACTGCGCACCATGGACTTAGCATCACTCCTCACACCCGCGGCCCTGTCGGCATTTGGCCAGGTCGTGCTGATCGATATTGTCCTTGCCGGCGACAACGCAATCGTCGTCGGCGCGCTCGCCGCGGGCCTTCCGGCCGAGCAGCGCCGCAAGGTCATCATGATCGGAATCGCCGCCGCGCTGGTGCTGCGCGTCGCTTTTGCGCTGCTGGTCACCCAGCTTTTGCAGCTTGTCGGGCTGATTCTGGCCGGCGGATTGCTGCTGCTGTGGGTCGCCTGGAAGATGTGGCGCGAGATTCGCCAGGATCACGCCACCATCGACGGCCCTGGCGCCGACGATTTCGATGCTTATGGCGTACCGAAACCCGCCAAAAGCTTTGCCGCCGCGGCTTGGTCGGTGGCGCTCGCCGATGTCTCGATGAGCATCGACAATGTGCTCGCGGTCGCCGGCGCCTCCCGCGACCATCCCGAGATCATGGTCATCGGCCTGGTCCTGTCGGTGGCGCTGATGGGCATCGCCGCCAATCTGATCGCCAAATACATCGAACGCTACCGCTGGATCGCCTATGTCGGCCTGGTCGTCATCGTCTATGTCGCGGGCAAGATGATCTGGGAGGGCTGGAACCAGGTCGCGCCGGCTGTTACGCCGCTGCTCGGCTAGATCGCGACCTGAGCAAACGCCTCAGGGAATCAGCACCGTCGACCCGGTCGTGCGCCGGTTTTCGAGGTCGCGGTGTGCCTGCGCCGCGTCGCGCAAGGCATAACGCTGGTCGATATTGACCTTGATCGCCCCCGATCCGATCATTTCCAGCACGCGGCCGCCATAGTTCTGATAGTCCGCCGGCCCCAGATAATAGTCGAACAGCGTCGCCCGCGTGGCAAACAGCGAGCCCTTGCGCGCCAAGATGCCGAAGTCGACCGGGCCCACGGGTCCCGAGGCATTGCCGAAACTCACCAAAAGCCCACGCCGCGCCAAGCTGTCGAGCGACATTTCGAACGTCGCCTTGCCGACGCCATCGAGAACGACATCGACGCCCCGGTCGCCGGTCAGCGCGCGCACCTGCCTTGCCATCGTCTCGTCCTGCACCAGGCCATGGTCGGCGCCATGCCCCATGGCGATCGCCACCTTCTCCGGCGACCCGGCAACGGCGATGACACGCGCACCGATGGCCTTCAGCCACTGCACCAGCAGCTGGCCGACGCCCCCCGCCGCCGCGGGAACCAGCACCCATTGCCCTGCCTGCACCCGCGCACAGCGCTCGATCAGGAACTCGGTCGTGCAGCCCTTGAGCATACCGGCAGCGGCCGCCTCGTCGCTGACGCTGTCGGGCAGCACGACGACGCGATCGGCAGCGATGTTGCGGTGTGTTACATAGGCACCGATCGGCCCCCAGCAATAGCCGACGCGAGCCCCCGGCTGCAGCGTGACGCCCGGCCCGGCGGCCTCGACAACCCCCGCCGCCTCCAGTCCGATGCCGCTCGGCAGCGGCACGGGATAGAGGCCGCTGCGGTGGTAGGTGTCGATGAAGTTCAGCCCGATCGCTGTATGGCGCAACCGGATCTCGCCCGGACCGGGTGCCGGCAGGTCATCCTCGACCAGCGCGAGCACCTCGGGGCCACCAACCGCGGCGAAGCGAACGGCCGACATGCTATAGATGCTCCTTGAAAAACGCTGCCGTCCGGGCATCCGCCTGGCTGGCCAGCGCCTCGACGCGCGACGATCCGACAGCGCGGGCGAAGGCATGGTCGGCGGGATAGTCATGAAGCGTCACGCGCGGGTGCGAATCCAGCTCGGCATGGACCTTCGCCTGCGCCTCCGGCGGCACAAAATGGTCCTGCGACGCGACATGCAGCAACAACGGGCGGGCAATGGCATGGGCCTCCCCCAGCTTTCCATCGATGCCGACCCCATAATAGCCGACCGACGCGTCGCTGTCGGTGCGTGTCGCGCACAGATAGGCGAGGAAGCCGCCCATGCAATAGCCCACCACGCCCACCTTCTGACAGCCGTCATGGCGCAGCGCCCTGATGCTGGCCTCGAGATCGGCAATGCCCTTGTCGACATCAAAGCCCTGGTACAGCCCGAACGCCTGCTGCATCTCGTCGGGCACGTCCGGATCGAGCTCGATCCCCGGTCGCTGGCGCCAGAACAGGTCCGGCGCCGCGGCGCGGTAGCCGGCGGCGCCCCAGCCATCGACCATCGATCGAATCCCCGGATTGATGCCGAATATCTCCTGGATCACGACGATCCCGGCGCGGGCGTCGGCTGGTCCCGCGCAATAGGCATTGAATGTCCCGGCGCCATCGAGCGCGGTAATCTCCAGCGTTTCAGCCACGGTGCTGCTCCTTGCGATTCTGCTGCTCCGGACGCTAAACTCCGCCCGGAAGGCTGCCAAGCGGCAACCCGAACAGGAAAAGGCCGCCGTCATGAAGGTCAGCTTCGACATCGAATGCACGCCGCAGGAGGCGCGGGCCTTCTTCGGCCTGCCCGACCTGACGCCGGTCCACGACCTGTATCTCGACAAGCTGAAGTCGACGATAACCGACGGCGTGACGCCAGCCGATTTCGAAAAGCTGACGCGCGCCTGGATGCCCGGCATCGCCGATGGCTTCGAGCAGTGGCAGAAAATGTTCATGGCCGCGATTCCCAAACCATCCCAATGACTTGCCATCGGTTTGCGGTGCGATGAAAGGCGCCGCCACGATTGTCGCCCTGGCATCGGGGCGACCACCTGCCGCTATTGCCGTGGTCCGCATTTCGGGTCCGCTGGCTTGGGCCGCCGTGGGTTCGTTGATCAGCGCCGAGATGCCGGAACCGCGCCGCCTGTCGCTTCGTCGCCTTGTCGACCCGGCCGATGGCAGCCTGCTTGATAGGGCGATGGTGGTGGTTTTTCCGGGGCCGGCGACGGCAACCGGCGAAGACCTGGCGGAACTGCACCTCCATGGCGGCTCCGCAGTGATCAGCGGCGTGCTGGGCGCCCTGCTGTCGATGGACGGCATCCGCCTCGCCGAACCGGGGGAGTTCACCCGCCGCGCCTTCGTCAACAATCGGCTCGACCTTGCACAGGTCGAGGGTGTCGCCGATCTTGTGGCTGCGGAAACGTCGGCGCAGCGACGCCAGGCGCTGGCCCTCACCGGCGGAGCCCTGAGCCGCGCCGCCGACGCCTGGCGCAGCCGCTGCCTCGATGTGCTGGCCGACGCCGAGGCTGCGCTCGATTTTGCCGAGGACGAAGCCGATGTCGCCGATCGCTTGCAGGTCGTGGCGAGGGCCAGGCTGCGCGGCTTGGTCGACGAGATCGACGCCCTGGTTGCCGATGCGTCGCGCGGGGCTCGCATCCGCGACGGCCTGACCATTGCCGTGACCGGACCGCCGAATGTTGGAAAGTCAAGCATCGTCAATGCGTTGTCGCTGCGAAATGCTGCCATTGTCTCGCCGTTTGCCGGCACCACCCGTGATCCCATCGAGGTCCCGGTTGATCTCGGAGGCGTCGCAGCGACGTTGATCGATACCGCCGGATTGCGTGAAACCGAGGACGTCGTCGAGGCCGAGGGCATCCGCAGGGCACGCGCCCGTGCAAGCGCGGCAGACTTGGTGATGCACGTCTCCGACGGAACCTGTTCGACGTCGCCGGATGCGGGCCTGGTTGTTGTCAACAAATCCGATCTTGGCGCGCTGGCGCCGGCGGCCGCGATCCTTGTCTCCGCCACCCGCGGTGATGGCATGGAAACGCTGCGGTCCTGGCTCGTCGAATGGGCAAAGTCCACCGTTCGCCCCGGGGAGTCCGTGCTCCTGTCCCATGCCCGCCATCGAGAGGCGTTTGTTGCAGCAGGCGCTGCCCTGGCCGAAGCCGCCGACACCGATGATGCGGTCCTGAGGGCAGAGAGTTTGCGCCATGCGGCGTCGGCGTTCGGCCAGATCGCCGGTCGTGTGGGCGTCGACGATGTGCTTGACCGCATCTTCTCGCGCTTCTGTATCGGGAAATAGCCACGCCTTACCGCGCTGCTGTAATCAGCCGGTGTTCCACGTGGAACATTCTGCCAAGACACGCTACAGACCGCCGTCATGGAATTCGATGTCCTCGTCATCGGTGCCGGCCATGCCGGCTGCGAAGCCGCCGCCGCCGCAGCGCGCATGGGCGTGCGGGTCGCTCTGTTGACATTGAACGCTGCCGACCCGGGAACCTTGTCATGCAATCCTGCTGTCGGTGGCATCGGCAAGGGCCATCTGGTCTGCGAGATTGACGCGCTCGACGGGATCATGGGCCGGGTGACTGACCTGGCGCGCCTGCAATCGCGCGTGCTCAACAGATCCAAGGGGCCGGCCGTGCATGGCCCACGGGCGCAGGTCGACCGGCAACGCTATCGGAGCGCAATGGCTGAGGCGCTGGCCGGTTTCCCCAACTTGTCGATCATCGTTGCCGAAGTGCGTGAACTGCTCGTCGAGCAAGGACGCGTCGTCGGCGTTCGAACGGCAGCTGGTGTCGTCAGGGCGCGCGCCACTGTCATGACAACCGGGACATTTCTCGGTGGCGTCATGCACCTGGGACACCAGCGGACTGCCGGGGGACGGGCCGATGCGGCAGCCTCGACGCTCGGCGATGCGCTACGCGCGCTTGGGCTGCCGGTGCAGCGACTCAAGACCGGAACGCCGGCGCGTCTCGACGGTCGCACGATCGATTGGGCCCGGGTTGAGTGGCAACATGGCGATGCCGAGGCGCCGCAACTGGGTACCGGGGCCGCGTCGTCGACGCCGTCTCTGCCCTGTGCAGTAACGCGCACGAATGTCCGCACCCATCGCATCATTGCCGACAACCTTTCGAAATCGGCGCTTTACGGCGGGCACATCGATTCGCAAGGACCGCGCTATTGCCCCTCGATCGAGGACAAGGTGGTGCGGTTCGGCGACCGTGACGGCCATCAGATCTTCCTCGAGCCGGAAGGCTATCGCGACATCACCGTCTATCCCAACGGATTGTCGACATCCCTGCCCGCTGACGTGCAGGCAGAATTCATCGCGACCATCGCAGGCCTGGAGCGCGCACGGATTCTGCGGCCCGGCTATGCCATCGAATATGATCATGTCGATCCGCGCGCGCTGACGCCGACGCTCGCGGTCGCTGCCATGACGGGGCTGTATCTAGCAGGCCAGATCAATGGCACGACGGGCTACGAAGAGGCGGCGGCGCAGGGCCTGATTGCCGGTGCTAACGCGGCGGCGCATGCACTGGACAAGCCGAGCATCATCGTCGATCGCGCCAGCGCCTACATCGGTGTGATGATTGACGATCTGACGACGCACGGCGTCTCCGAACCCTATCGCATGTTCACCTCACGCGCCGAGTATCGGCTGCGACTGCGCACAGACAATGCAGCCGACAGATTGACACCCATGGGTGTTGCAGCCGGGCTGGTGTCTGCGGAACGTAAAGCGCGCTTCGAAACAGACTCGGAAAAGCGGCGCGGTGCGCGGGCGTTGTTGGACAGCTGTACGGCGTCGCCGAGCGTGATCGCGGCCGCGGGGGTCGATGCGCGACAGGACGGAGTCGTTCGCACGGCGTTTGATTGGCTCCGCTTTCCGGCTGTCGATCGGGACGTGGCAGTGCGCGTTTGGCCCTCGTTGCAGGCCATCCCTGCGGCGCTTTGGGCTTCGCTCGTGGTCGATGCGAACTATGCGCGATACCTCGAACGACAGGATCAGGACGTCCAGAACTTCCGGCGCGACGAGGGCATGACGATCGTGGCTGATATCGATTATCGCCGCGTGCCTGGTCTCAGCCACGAGATGGCAGACCGACTCGGTGCGGCACGCCCCCCAACTTTGGGCGCTGCCGGCCGCGTGCCGGGCATCACGCCGGCTGCCCTTATCGCGCTGTTGCCCTTCGCGCGCCGGCATGCGGCATGAGCGAATCGCGCGAGGCGTTTGTGGCGAGGTTCGATGTTCCACGTGAAACATTGGTGCTGTTCGACATCTACGCCGACCTTCTGACGGACTGGCAAACGCGCCTCAATCTCGTCGGGCCGAGCACCCTGCCGACGCTGTGGGATCGTCACTTTGCCGACTCGGCGCAGTTGCTGCCGATCGCTGGGCCGGGCAAGTCATGGCTCGATGTGGGCGCCGGCGCCGGCTTTCCGGGGCTGGTAATCGCCCTGCTCGACCCGACGGCACGCGTTACGCTCGTCGAATCGATCGCCAAGAAATGCCGCTTTCTCGCGGAGGTCGTGGCGCAAACGGGCCTGGCCGACCGGGTGACGATCGAGAATCGCCGCATTGAAAGCCTGCCCCGCGCCAAGTTCGACATCATCACGGCGCGGGCCCTGGCAGGCCTGAACCAGTTGTTCGACTGGTGCCTGCCCTTCGCCGGCTCCGGTTCACAATGGATTTTGCCAAAGGGCATGCGTGTCCATGACGAAGTTGCCCTTGCCTTGCGCGGCTTTGCGTTTGAACATGCGCTTGTACCCAGCCTCACCGATGCCGACGCGCGCATCGTCGTCGCCACAGGAGTGAAGCGCCGATGATCATCGCTGTTGCCAACCAGAAAGGCGGCGTCGGCAAGACGACAACGGCGATCAATCTCGCGACCGCGCTTGCCGCCGCCGGCCAGAGCGTGCTCGTCGTGGACATCGACCCCCAGGGCAATGCCTCGACCGGCTTCGGCATCGATCGCCGGTCCCGCCGGGCCTCGACATATGAAGTGCTGCTGGGCCAGATCGCGGCGGAAGAGGCGTTGCTGCCGACCCGCATTCCCGGGCTCACCATCATGCCGTCCACCCCGGCGCTGTCGGGCGCCGAGATCGAGCTTGTCGATGCCGACCGCCGCAGTCACCGCCTGGCCGACGCGCTGGCCAGCCTCACGCCTTATGACCAGGTCCTGATCGACTGCCCGCCTTCACTGGGGCTCCTGACCGTCAACGCCTTTGCGGCGGCCGATGTCGTGTTGGTCCCGCTGCAATGCGAGTTCTTTGCGCTCGAGGGACTGAGCCAGTTGCTCGGCACGATCGAACGCGTGCGCGGCAAACTCAATACCCGACTGTCGCTGCTCGGCATCGTGTTGACGATGGTCGATCGCCGCAATCGCCTAACCGACCATGTCGCCAGCGACGTCCGCGCGGTGATGGGCGACAAGGTCTTCACCACGGTCATTCCGCGCAACGTCCGGCTTTCCGAGGCCCCGAGCCACGGCCTGCCGGCGTTGCTCTACGACAGTCGCTGTGCCGGCTCCGAGGCCTATGTTGCCCTCGCCCGCGAACTGCTCCAGCGGACCAGACCTCTTCCCGAAATGGTTGCGTAAATGGCTGTAACAAAACGCCCTTCCGGCTATGGCCGCGGACTGTCTGACCTGCTCGAGGAGGCCCGCAGCACCGATAGTGCCAGCCCCGCCGGCATTGCCCGGCTGGCGATAGCGGACATTGCGGCGAATCCGCTGCAGCCCCGCCGCACCTTCGTGTCCGAGGCCATGGACGAGCTCGTGGCTTCGGTCCGTGCGCATGGCGTCCTGCAGCCGATCCTGGTGCGACCGGTCGCCGGCGGCCGCTACGAGATCATCGCCGGGGAGCGGCGCTGGCGTGCCGCACAGGCGGCCGGCCTGCACGAAATGCCGGCGGTGGTGCGGCCACTCGACGATCGCGCCGCCTTCGAGATTGCACTGATCGAAAACATCCAGCGCAGCGACCTCAATGCCATCGAGGAAGCCCGGGGCTATCGGAGGCTCATCGACGACTTCGGCCATACCCAGGCGGTGCTGGCCGGCATCGTCGGAAAGTCACGGAGCCATGTCACTAACTTGCTGAGATTGCTTGAACTTCCGGAGTCTGTACAGGCCCTGGTCGAAGGGGGGCAGCTGGCGATGGGCCATGCCCGCGCGCTTGCGGGATCACCGCTTGCCGAGGTGCTGGCAAAGCGGGCGGTCGCCGAAGGGCTTTCGGTCCGGGCGGTGGAGCAACTTGCGTCGGCAAAGGGCCAGGCCAAACCCCGCCACGGCTTGTCCCCGACAGGCACCGGCGGCAGCGACCCCAATATCGATGCCTTGGAGGTCCAGATTGCCGAGGCGATCGGCATGCCCGTCGCCCTTGCGGTGGCGCCCGGCGGCGGCAGCGGCAGCATCACCATCCGTTTCGCCAGCCTCGATCAGCTCGACTGGCTGTGCGGCAAGCTCGGCACCAGCTAGGGTAGCAGTGTCGTCGAACCAAGAAGGCCCGCTCAGGCTGAGCTTGTCGAAGCCTCTGCAAGCACCGCCCTGCGACGCGGCTTCGACAAGCTCAGCCTGAGCGGATCAACTTGGATGCAAGCAACTCTACACGGGCTTCCAATCAGCTTCGGCCCTATGGTCACCCTGGCAATGCGAGGGTTCATCATCAGGACAGGCCCTAGCCTCCCCTGCTGTAATCGATTTCCTGATCCTGATCTCGGGTGGAAAGCCGAGTTATTTTCCATCTTTTACACGTTCGGAGGATTCTGGTCGGCTTCGCGCCCGCCCCGGGCCCGGCTGTGATTGATCTGATCGATTTCAAAGAGCGACGTATTTCGACCCTGTAACCGATTTGGTACCTGTAGGACAGGCGTTGCTCGGGGTACGCGCCACCCGACGAAATCGACCTTAACGCCGACCAGCCGCAGCGCGGCGTGACAAGGTCAGGATCGCAGCATCGGCGAGGGTTTCACCCAGACTCCCCGACGTCTTGATCGCACGCTCGGCGGCCAGCAAGGCCGCCAGCCCCTGGACCAGCGACGGCGTCGACCACAGCTGCAACTCGGCGGCCACGGCGTCCTTTTCCTTCCAGAATATCGGTGGCCGCGCGCCATCGACGGCACTCTGCACGCTGGCGCCGCCATCGACGACACCGCGCAGGCCGAGCAGCATCGTCAGCCGCCGTTCAAGGGCGCGCAGGACCACGATGCCGGCGCCCGGCAGGCGGCCGAGCAGATCGACCGCCTGGGCCGGGCGCCCCCCGGTGACAGCGGCGACAAGCGCATACTGGTCGCCGTCCCCGGCCCCGACGCCGATGGCGGCGATGTCCGCGATTTCAACAGCCTTTGGCCGATCAACAGCGCTGTCGAGATACAGGCTCAACTTTTCGATCTCGCGGCGGATGACCATGCGATCGCCGCCGCCTGCTTCGAACAGCGCCACCGCGGCGTCACGGCTGGGGCGCAAGCCGTATTCCGCGCCGATTTCGGTGGCCAGGCGCAAGGCATCCCGCAGCGAGGGTTCGTAACTGACCAGCGCCGCCACGCCGGGGGTCTTTTCGGCCCAGGCGACAAGCTTCGAGCCCTTCTTGAGCGCGCCGGCAGTCGCCACCACGGGGTTTCCGGCCGGCGCCGAGAACAGCGAGACGAGCGCCTCCAATCCGTCCTCGGTCAGGCTGTCGACGCGCACCAGCGTGCGGTCGCCGAACATCGACATGGCGCCGGCGGCGGCGGCGAGGGCTTGCGGATCCTTGGCCAGCGCGGCGCCATCGATGGTTTCGACCGCCATCGGGTTTGCCGGATCGGCGAACTGTCGCGCCAGCTGGTCGGCGAAATCGCGGGACGCCGCGTCGTCCTGCCCATAGAGCAGGACCAGCCGGACATCGTCGGCCCAGCGCCGGACCAACCCCTGGATGCGGGCCGTGTCGACCTTCACTTGGCGGCAGCGAGACCTGCGGTCGGCGCCGCCGTCCGGGCATAGAGCGCCAGGCGCGCCGCAATTTGTCGGGCGATTTCCGTGGACAAGCGTTCCAGCGCGGTGGTTTCGGCTGCGACAACGGCGAAATTCGAGCTGACGCGATCGATACCGGCATCCGAACCGGCGGTCGCATCGACAACGACGGTATTGGTGCTCGCCTCGACGAGGCGATAGCGCGCCCGCAGCGTGCGTCGCTCGCGCGCCACCGAGTTATCGCCGCGGACACCGAAACCGACGATCTGGTCGTCGAGCTCGACTTCGAGACGGTAGCGGACATCCTCGGTCGGCTGACCCAGGCGGTCGAGCAACGCCTCGCGGACCAGAAAGCCGGCGCGATCGGGGATCGGTGCGATCGCAACCTGCGCCGCGAGCACCGCCGGTGCGCTGGCGCTGCCGCCCGAATAGACCGGCGACAGGCCACAGCCGGCCAGTGACAGGCCCAGCGCCAGCAGGGCAGCGTTACGCGACAAGGTTCACCAGCCGATCGGGCACGACGATCACCTTTTTCGGGGCCCGGCCCTCCAAGGCCCGGATGACCTTTTCGCGAACCAGCACCTCGGCCTCCACCATGGCACGATCGGCGCCGCGGGCGAATTCGAAACTGTCCTTCAGCTTGCCGTTGACCTGGATCGCGATGGTCACCGTATCGTCGACGAGCAGCGCCGGATCGGCCACCGGCCAGGGCGCGTCGACGATCAAGCCGGGCTGGCCGAGCAGCGCCCAGGCCTCCTCGGCCAGGTGCGGCACCATCGGCGCGCACAGGCGCAACAGCGTCGTCACCGCCTCGACACGGGTCGGCGACGCGGCGGCGCGCTCGATGGTGCTGACCAGCTCGTACAGGCGGGCGATCGCCTTGTTGAACTGCAGCTTGTCGATGTCGGCGGTGATGGCGGCGATGGTCTTGTGCAGCGCCCGTGCCAGCCGGGGATCGGCGTCGAGCACGCCGGCCGGCGCCTCGGAAACATCTTCGGCGAGCCGCCAGACGCGCTGCACGAAGCGCCAGGCGCCGTCGATGCCGGCATCGGACCAGGCCAGGTCGCGTTCCGGCGGCGAATCCGACAGCACGAACCAGCGCACGGCATCGGCACCATAGGTTTCGAGATAGGCGTCGGGGTCGATGACGTTCTTCTTCGACTTCGACATCTTGATGACGCGGCCGACCTCGACCGGCGCTCCATCGGACCTGAGCACCGCCCCGGTGCTCGACCGGTCAACTTCATCGGGGCTGAAATAGAGCGGCGCGTGCCCTTCGCCCTGCGGCCGCGAATAGGTCTCGTGGGTGACCATGCCCTGGGTGAACAGCCCGGCAAAGGGCTCGGTGACGTTCAGCCGGCCGATGTGCGCCAGCGCGCGCGTCCAGAACCGCGCATAGAGCAGGTGCAGGATGGCATGCTCGACGCCGCCGATATACTGGCCGACCGGCAGCCATTGTTCGGCCACCGCCGGATCGAACGGCCGATCATCGGGCGAACTGGCAAAGCGGATGAAATACCAGGACGAATCGACGAAGGTGTCGAGCGTGTCGGTCTCGCGCCGCGCCGGCTTGCCACAGGTGGGGCAGTCGACATGGCGCCACGTCGGGTGGCGGTCGAGCGGATTGCCGGGGATGTCGAAGCTGACGTCTTCGGGCAGGACGACCGGCAGCTGCGCCTTGGGCACCGGCACGACGCCGCAATCGTCGCAATGGATGATCGGGATCGGCGTGCCCCAATAGCGCTGGCGCGACACGCCCCAGTCGCGCAGCCGCCACACGGTCGTGCCGGCACCCCAGCCCTCGGCCTCGGCGCGGGCGATGACGGCGGCCTTGCCGGCCTCGACGTCCATGCCGTCGAGGAAGCGCGAATGCACCAGCACGCCGGGGCCGGTATAGGCTTCATCCTGGACCGGCGTTTCGGCCTCGCCTTCCGGCGCGACGACGCGGGGTACGGGCAGCTGGTATTTGCGGGCGAAATCGAGATCGCGCTGGTCGTGCGCCGGGCAGCCGAAGATGGCGCCGGTGCCATAGTCCATCAGCACGAAATTGGCGACGAACACCGGCAGCTTGATGGCCGGGTCGAGCGGATGGACCACGCTCAGCCCGGTGTCATGACCCTTTTTCTCCTGGCCCTCGATGTCCGCCGTGGCTGTCCCGCCGGCGCGGCATTCGGCGATGAAGGCGGCAAGACCGGGGTCGGTTTCGGCCAGCGACGTGCTGATCGGGTGATCGGGCGCGAGGGCGGCAAAGCTGGCGCCGAACATCGTGTCGGGGCGCGTCGTGAACACGTCGAATTTCGTGTCGCTACCGTCGACCTGGAAGGTGAAGCGCATGCCCCGCGACTTGCCGATCCAGTTTTCCTGCATCAGCCGGACCTTTTCGGGCCAGTTCTCGAGCGTGCCCAACCCGTCGAGCAGGTCCTCGGCGAAATCGGTGATCTTGAGGAACCACTGGCTCAGCCGGCGCCGCTCGACGATGGCGCCGGACCGCCAGCCGCGGCCGTCGATGACCTGTTCATTGGCCAGCACCGTCATGTCGACGGGGTCCCAGTTGACCGCCGATTCCTTGCGATAGACGAGGCCGGCGGCGAGCAGATCGAGGAACAGTGCCTGTTCCTGGCCGTAATATTCGGGCTCGCAGGTGGCGAGCTCTCGGCTCCAGTCGAGGGCAAAGCCCAGCCGTTTCAGCTGCGAGCGCATCGCCGCGATATTGGCGCGGGTCCAGCCGCCGGGGTGGACGCCGCGCTCCATGGCGGCATTTTCGGCCGGCATGCCGAACGCGTCCCAACCCATCGGGTGCAAGACCTCGTAACCCTGCGCGCGCCGGGTGCGGGCAATGACATCGCCCATCGTGTAGTTGCGGACATGGCCGGTGTGGATGCGCCCCGACGGATAGGGAAACATCTCCAGGACATAGGTCTTGGGCTTTGGCGATGCGTCATCAGCGGCAAAGCTCTGCGCCGCGTCCCATGCCTGCTGCCAGCGCGCTTCGGCACGCTTGTGATCGAATTTGGTCGCCATGGTGGCGTGCGTCAGCCGTCGTACTGGGCGCGGCGCAGGTCGCGGGCGCGGCTGAGGATGGTTTCCTCCAGCTTCTGCACGGTGCCGGCGCGTACCGGCGCATCGATCCAGCCGCTGCCGGCAAGGGTCTGGCGAATGGCGGTGACCTTGATGGCGTCGGCGCGCAATTCGGTATCGAGGATGGCGACGGTGACCTTCACGCGCTCATTGGCGCTCTGCGCGGTCGAATACCAATCGGTGATGATGACGCCGCCGTTCGAATCGACCTGGGCGAGCGGCATGAAGCCGATGGTGTCGAGCGAGGCGCGCCACAGATAGGCGTTGACGCCGATCGTCGTCACCCGGGCCGGAGCATCGACGTTCCGCGGCTTGTCCTTTTTGCCACAGGCCGCAAGCGGGGCCATCAGCGCCAATCCGACCAGCAATATTCCGACGCGCCGCATCGACGACCCTTTTTCAAACCAATCCGTGGCAGGGCTTATAGGCGCGGCAGGCCAGTTGCGCCAAGCCTAACAGGCCGATGGCGGCCAATCGTCGGAAATCACTCGAAATGCGGAAAACTGTGCATTTCTCACCACACTAGGATGCAATAATTCTGCGGTACGGCCGATGGAGGAACATAGGGGTCTGTGCGGCATTGCAAGCCACTGATAGGAACGAAAGCATGATTCGCGCAGTCGATTCGCAGGGGCCAGACGCCCCCATCGCTGCACCTGCCGCCCCCAGGGCGTTGCCGGGTTCGGGAGCCCGCGCCCTTGTCATCCTGCTGGCGGCGTTGATCGCGGCGCCGTCGCTGGCGGCCCAGTCGACCGGCAAGACGGTTGCCAAGGCCGAAAAGCGGCGCTTCAGCTTCGAAACACCGCTGACGCCGTTCCAGCCGCCGGTGACCGATGTTTCGCGGTTCAGTTTCACGGCGTCGGGCACCAGCGCCGCGACCGCGCGGATGCAGACCGTGGAGCGGGCCTTCCGCTTCACCCCGTCGGGCCAGAGCGACAACCGCAAGGCGCTGTCGCTCGGCGTGTCGACCCGCGTTGTTGCGGCCAGCACCGACCATTCGCGTGCGGCGCCGCCGGTAGAGGCCAATCTGGCGCTGCCGACAGCCTATAGCGTCGATGTTTCGCTTGCCTGGAAGGGCTTTGCCCTCAACAGCGGCTACAGCGCCATGCAGCCCGGCGCCACGGCGCTGGCGGGCGGGCGTCGCGAATCGGTCGATGTCGGCGTCAGCTATCGCGGTGCCAACTGGAAAACCAGCCTGATGGGAACGGCCGAACAGGGCTCCATGCTGATGTATGCGCCGCTCGAGCGCCGCTATTCGGTCGAGCTGGGCGGTGCCTATCTGGTCGGCCCGCGCCTGTCGGTCACCGGCGGCGTCCGTTACAAGCTGGCGCCGGTGGCGCCGTCGCTGCTCGACCCGGATCGTCCGGACCAGGCGGTGTATCTCGGCACCAACATCGCATTCTGAACGTGATCGAAAACGAGTCTGCCGCCGACCGGCTGGCGGCGGTTCGCGATGCCGTCGGGCGTGTCGCCCGCACCGCAGGACGCGACGCCGAAAGCATCGAGTTGATCGCCGTCAGCAAGACCTGGGATGCCGACGCCATCCGGCCGCTGATCGAGGCGGGCCAGCGCAGCTTTGGCGAGAATCGCGTGCAGGAAGCCGAGGCCAAATGGCCCGGGCTGATGGCCGGCGTTGCCGATATCCGGCTGCATCTTGTCGGGCAGCTGCAGTCGAACAAGGCGGCCGAGGCGGTGGCGCTGTTCGACGTCATCCATTCGGTCGATCGGCTGTCTCTGGTGACCGCGCTCGCCAAGGTCATGACGGCAACCGGCCGGCGCCCCGATTGCTATCTGCAGGTCAATATCGGGGCCGAGGCGCAAAAGGGCGGCTGTGCGATCGCCGAGATCCCCGGGCTGCTGGCTGCGGCCGGCACCGCCGGATTGCCGGTGATCGGCCTGATGTGCGTGCCGCCTGCCGATACCGAAGCCGCGCCGTTCTTTGCGCTGCTGGCCAAGCTCGCCGCCGAAAACGGGGTGTCCGGGCTGAGCATGGGCATGTCGGGGGATTTCGAAACGGCGGTGCTGCTCGGGGCCACCGCCATCCGGGTCGGCAGCGCCCTGTTCGGCGCCCGCTGACGGGGCCGTCAACGACGGCCACTTCAGTCGAACCGGAAGAAGCGCAGGTCCGGCAGGCGCAACCGCGGCAGCGTTATCGTCGGCAGGTCGATGCTGATCTTGTCTCCGCGCAGCGGGACCGACGATGCGGCGGCAACCGGGTCGGGCCGCGCCGTGACCGCGTCGGCGGGTGCCAGCGCCGTCGTCGTTTCCAGCGTCGCCAGCGCCGCATTGCCGATCTGCCAGCGATCGGCGGCGGACAGCCAGGCCGCCAGGGCTGCGGGGCGTGGCGACTGGCGCCGCAACAGCGCGGCGGCACCGGCGATATCGCCGCGATCGAGCGCCGCGCCGGCCTGGTCGACGATCGAGTTGCTCGCCGGGCGCGATACGGCGTCGGCAATGGTGGTGGTCAGCGCGTCCCACCAGTTCAATTGCCCATTGGCCGCCGGTCGACCGCCGATCGCCGGACGCAGCGCGATGAAACTGCGCCGCAGCGACCCCAGCGTCACCGGGTTGCCGCCGAGCGCGACGACCTGCTGCACCGCCTGGGGATAGCGCGCCTCGAAGGACCGGCGCAGGACCGGATCGAGCGCGCCCAGCGGTCGCCCGCTGTCGATGGCGCGACGCACCAGCACGAGCGTCAGCATGGCCTGGGCCCGATCGGCCGCCGTGATGGCGGTGCCGGCCGCAGCTTCGCCGCGCGCGCGTTCCGCGGCGACGGTCGCCTGCAACGCCGCCATGTCGGCGGTCAACCGGTCGATGCGTTCGGCATCGCGGGCGATCTGGTCGGTACTGGTTTCGATCCGGGCCTCGGTTCGCGCCAGACGCTCCACCGGAGCTGCCTCGGACGCAACGCCGGCGCGGGTTTCGAGCTGCGCCAGCCGCGACTGCAAGGCGGTGAGATCCGTCTCGGCCGTGGTGGCAGGCAGGATCTCGGCCGCGAACGGCAGACGCGACCGTATCGTCGATTCGAACAGCGGATTGGCGAGCATGCCGGCCACGAACACGAACAGCCCGCCGGCGATGACCCAGGGCAGGCTGCTGCGCGGCCGCGCCTGTTGCGAAGTGCGCGGTGTGCTCGACAGCCGGGCGCGCAGGCGCTCGGTGGCATCCAGGCTGGCGCGGTCGACTTCACCGCGATCGAAAGGCGCGTCCATGGGGTTCCTCTTGCGCGGCCTTATTGGCACGAGACGCCGGTGGCCGCCAGCAATGCCTCTTCATTCGGTGCCGCGGCCGCCACGGCGGTGCGCCAGCCCGGCCCCGCCGCGGTGCGCACCGCCGGGCTGATGGCGGCGATGGCCACCCCCTCCCGCGCCTGCCCGATCCGGTCGCATTCGGCGCCGAAATGGCCCGCGGTGCGGCTGCTGTAGAGCAGCACCCAGTCGACAGCCGGCACGGCAGGCAGCGGCTGCAGGACGGCCCGGTACACGACCGCTGTCGTGACCCGCAGGCCGGGCGGCAGGGTCACCGGCGTGCGATCCTCGCCGGCAAGATGCAGCACCTCGCCCATGCCCGCTGCCGCCAGCCGGTCGACAAGCGCCTGGACATCACCCCCGGCATCCCGGACGTCGTGCCAGCCCGCTGCCGTCGCTGCCGCCGCCGTCGCGCCGCCGACGGCAAAGCATGGCAGGTCGAGCAGCGCCGGCCCGGCGCCCGACAGGCGCGCCGCTGCCGCACTGGTCACCATCACCGCGTCGTGGCGGCCGTCGGGCAGGGTCCACGGCACCGGCTTGGTGGCAAGCAAGGGCGCCAGGACGACATCATGGCCGGCGCGCCGCAAGCGAGCCGCTGTCGCCTCGCCGCCGGGACTGGGCCGGGTGACGAGAAATCGCATCGCGGTCAGGCGCCCGGCGGATCGAACAGCGCGCGCAAGCCGGGGCCGGCGTCGTCGAGCATGTCGGCGGCGAGCGCCGCAACCAGCGCCGGCGCCTCGTCGCTGGCGGATTCAAAGCCGCCTTCCTCGATCTCGGCGCCGTCCTCGGTCATGATCTCGGCACGGAAGCTCACCCGGCCATCGGCGACCACGGCCAGCGCCGCCACCGGGCTGTGGCAGGTGCCGCCCAGTGCGGCGAGAAAACCACGCTCAAGCGTCACCGCTTCATGCGTTGCCGCATGGTCGATGGCGGTGAGCAGCGCCAGGCTGGCGTCGTCGCCGATGCGCGCCGTGATGCCGACCGCGCCCTGGGCACTCGCCGGCAGCATCGTGTCGATTGGCACCGTCGCCCCGGCGGCAACGCCCAGCCGGTCCAGCCCGGCCGCCGCCAGCAGGGTCGCATCGATGGCGCCGCTTTCGACCTTGGCCATGCGCGTCGCGACATTGCCGCGCAGCATCTCGATCTTGAGGTCGGGCCGCATCCCGAGCAGCTGCGCCGCCCGGCGCGGGCTCGACGTGCCCACCCGCGCACCCTGCGGCAGCGCGTCGATGCTGTCGGCGCCGAGCAGCCGTTCCCGGACATCGGCACGCGGCAGCATCGCGACCAGCGCGATGCCGTCGCGGAGGTGAGTCTCGACATCCTTCATCGAATGCACGGCGCAGTCGATACGGCCATCGAGCAGCGCCGCGTCGAGCTCCTTGGTCCACAGCGCCTTGCCGCCGATTTCGGCGAGCGGCCGGTCCTGGACCCGATCGCCGGTCGTCGAGATCACGACGATCTCGGCAACATCGGGCGCCCAGCCGTGCGCCGCGGACAGCGCCGCCGCCGTCATGCGCGCCTGCGCCAATGCAAGGGGCGATCCCCGGGTACCGAGCTTGAAGGTCTTCATGGTTGCGCTTGTGAAATGCGACACGGGCGTTGGCAAGATGCCGCACGAGTTGGCGCCCCAACTTGCCCAGTTGCCTGCGATGCTCTAGCGGCAGCGCAACATGGACAGAATCGCAACCGTCAGCCGATCCACCAAGGAAACGGCGATCGAGGTGACCGTCAATCTCGACGGCACCGGCGATTATCGTGTCACCACCGGTATCGGCTTTCTCGATCACATGCTCGAACAGCTGTCGCGCCATTCGCTGATCGACATCACTTTGTCGGCCAAGGGTGACCTGCACATCGATGCCCATCACACCACCGAAGACAGCGGCATCGCGCTCGGTGAGGCGGTGGCGCGGGCGCTCGGCGACCGTCGCGGCATAACCCGCTATGGCGATGCGTTGATTCCGATGGACGAAACGCTCACCCGCGTGGCGCTCGACATCTCGGGCCGCCCCTATCTGGTGTGGAAGACGGCGTTCAGCCAGCCGCGCCTGGGCGAGATGGACACCGAATTGTTCAAGGAATGGTTCGCCGCCTTTGCCGGATCGGCGGGCATCACCCTGCACATCGAGACGCTGTACGGCGTCAACAATCACCATATCGTCGAAAGCTGCTTCAAGGGCGTGGCACGGGCGTTGCGCGCGGCCGTGGCGATCGACCCGCGCAAGGCCGACAGCGTGCCCTCGACCAAGGGCACGCTTGGTGGTGCGCCCCTGACCGATGTCTGAGCGCGTCGCCGTCGTCGACTATGGCGCGGGGAATCTTCGGTCGGCGGCGCGGGCGCTGGCCGCTGCGGGTGCCGCGAATGTCGATGTCACCGCCGATCCCGCGCGTATCGCCAGCGCCGATCGCATCGTGTTGCCGGGCGTCGGTGCCTTTGCCCAGTGCATCAACGCGCTGCGGGGTGCCACCGGCATCGAGGCGGCGCTGTCCGACGCGGTGCGCCGCCGCCAGGTGCCGTTCCTCGGCATCTGCGTCGGCATGCAGTTGCTGGCGACCGAGGGGCATGAGCATGGCGTCCACCAGGGGCTGGGCTGGCTGCCGGGCAAGGTGACACGGCTGCAGCCCGACGATCTGGACTTGAAGATCCCGCACATGGGCTGGAACCATGTCACTGCGGCCAACGACAGCGGCATGGCCGAAGGCGACGCCTATTTCGTGCACAGCTATCGCTTCGACCCCGACGATGCCGCCGATGTCCGCGCCACCAGCGACCATGGCGGCGTGTTTCCGGCGATCGTTGCGCGCGGCAACATCACCGGCGTGCAGTTCCACCCCGAAAAGAGCCAGAGCTATGGCCTGGCGTTCCTGAAAGCCTGGCTGACCGCATGATCGTCTTTCCCGCCATCGACCTGAAGGGCGGCCAGTGCGTGCGGCTGGCAGAGGGCGATATGGACCGCGCCACCGTCTATAACGAGGATCCCGGCGCCCAGGCCCGGGCCTTTGCCGATGCCGGTGCCACGGCGCTGCATGTCGTCGATCTCGATGGCGCCTTTGCCGGTGAAAGCCGCAATGCCGCCGGCGTCGCCGCGGCGCTGACGGCGTTTCCGGGCCGCGTCCAGGTCGGCGGCGGCATCCGCAGCCGCGCCAATGTCGAGGCCTGGTTCGATCTCGGCGTCTGGCGGGCGGTCATGGGCACCGCGGCACTGGAGAACCCGGCGCTGGTGCGCGAGATCGCCCGGGCCCACCCCGGCCGCATCGTCGTTGCCGTCGATGCCCGTGACGGCATGGTGGCGACACGCGGCTGGGCCGAACGCTCGACGGTGTCGGTGGCGGAACTGGCGGCGCGCTTTGCCGATGCCGGGGTGGCGGCGCTGCTGTTCACCGATGTCGGCCGCGACGGCATGTTGAAGGGCGTCAACCTGGAAGCGACGATCGCGCTGGCGGCGGTCAGCCCGGTGCCGGTGATCGCTTCGGGCGGTGTCGCCGGCATGGCCGACATCGATGCGCTGGTCGGCCAGCCGAACATCGAGGGCGTCATCACCGGCCGCGCGCTGTACGACGGCCGGCTCGACCTGCGTGCAGCCCTGGCCGCTGCGGCATGACGCTCGCTGTCAGGGTCATCCCCTGCCTCGATGTCGCCGGTGGGCGCGTCGTCAAGGGCGTCAACTTCGTCGCGCTGCGCGACGCCGGCGACCCGGTCGAGGCGGCGCGCGCCTATGACGCCGCCGGCGCCGATGAACTGACCTTTCTCGACATCACCGCGGCGCACGAGGATCGCGGCACCTTGCTGCACATCGTCGAGGCCACGGCCGATGCCTGTTTCATGCCGCTGACCGTCGGCGGCGGCGTCCGCAGCGTCGAGGATGCCCGGGCGCTGCTGCTGGCGGGGGCCGACAAGGTCGCGGTCAATTCGGCGGCGGTCGCCCGGCCGGCGCTGATCGGCGAACTGGCGATGCGCTTTGGCGATCAATGCGTTGTGGTTGCGGTCGATGCCAAGGCAGTCGGCAACGGGCGCTGGGCGATCTTCACCCATGGCGGCCGCCGCGAAACCGGCATCGATGCGGTGGACTATGCGATCGAGGCGGCGCGGCTCGGCGCCGGCGAGATCCTGCTGACCAGCATGGATCGCGATGGCACCCGCAGCGGCTATGACCTGGCGCTGACGCGGGCGATCGCCGACGCGGTGCCGGTGCCGGTCGTCGCCAGCGGCGGGGTCGGCAGCGTCGCCGATCTTGTCAGCGGCGTCAGGCAAGGGCATGCCAGTGCCGTGCTCGCCGCCTCGATCTTCCACTTCGGCCAGGCTTCGATATCCGATGCCAAGGACGCCCTGTCGGCGGCCGGCATTCCGGTGCGGCGATGAGCGAGGACAGGTTCGACCGGCTGATTGCCCGCATCGCCGCCAACCGCGATGGCGATCCGGCGACGTCCTATGTTGCCAAGCTTACGGCCAAGGGCCGTGCCAAGATCGCCCAGAAGCTTGGCGAGGAAGCTGTCGAGACGGTCATTGCCGCGATGGGAAACGACAGCGCCGCGATCGTCGGCGAGGCTGCGGACCTGATGTTCCACCTGGCGCTGCTGCTTGTCGACGCGGGGCTCGATTTCGACGATATCCGCGCCGAACTCGAGCGCCGGGAAGGGGTTTCCGGGCTGGTCGAAAAGGCTTCACGCCGGGACTGAGCGCAGCCGTTGAACAAGCGCCCGGCCTGGGCGTTTGGACCTCGACACCGTTTCGAGGGTCCCAAGAATGCCACCAGCCTGGCCCGAGCGGCTCTGGATCGTCCGCCACGGCCAGAGCGCCGGCAACGTCGCCGCCGATCTCGCCGAAGCCGCCAAGGCGTCGCGGATCGCGATCGACATGCGCGATGCCGATGTGCCGCTGAGCACGCTCGGCATGACCCAGGCGGCAGCGCTGGGCGGCTGGTTCGGCGGGCTCACGGCGCCACCCGAAGTCGTGCTGGTCTCGCCGTTCCTGCGGGCCCGCCAGACCGCCGAGGCCATCGCCGGCAGCATCGACGCCTGCCATCTTGCCAGTGACGAGCGCCTTCGCGAACGCGAATTCGGCATCCTCGATCGCCTGACCCGCTCGGGTGTCGCGGCACTGCATCCCGACCAGGCGGCGGCGCTGACGATGCTGGGCAAATTCTACCATCGCCCACCCGGCGGCGAAAGCTGGACCGATGTCATCCTGCGGCTGCGGGCGCTGCTCGATACCGTCGGCCTGCACCACAGCGGCCAGCGCATTGTCATCGTCGCTCATCAGGTCGTCGTGCTGTGCCTGCGCTATATCCTCGAATCGCTCGACGAGGCGGCCATTCTCGCCATCGATCGTGCCGGCGACGTCGCCAATTGCAGCGTCACCGAATATGATTTCATCGGTGATGACAGCGGACGCAGCCGGCCGCGGCTGCTGCGCTACAACGAGGTGCCGGCGGCAGCCCCGGTCACCACCGCCGCCGACAAGCCGGTGGCTGCCGGATGACGGATGCCGTTCTCATCGACCGTGCGCTGCTGCGCACGCTGCCGCTGCCGGCGCATGACGGCGAGGTCGACAAGGATGCGCGCGGCCGCGCGTTGATCGTCGGTGGCTGCCGGGAAATGCCGGGCGCCCTGCTGCTCGCCGGCGTCGCTGCCTTGCGGGCCGGCGCCGGCAAGCTGCAACTGGCGACCGCGGCGAGCATCGCGCCCGCCCTGGCCATGGCGATCCCCGAGACATTCGTCGTTGCCCTGGCGGAAGATGAAGACGGCACCGTGGCAGCCTCTGCCGGTACGGTCCTTGCCGAGCGGGTGGCGCATTGCGATGCCCTGCTGATCGGCCCGGGAATGGCCGCCGGCGATGCTGCCGCCGACCTTGCCGCCTGTCTGCTCGAACGCGCCGACTCGGTTGCCATCGTGCTCGATGCGGCACCATTGGCGGGCATCGCCCAGGTCGAAGCCCGCCTGCAGAGCCTGGCGCGCCCGGCCATCCTGACGCCGCACGCCGGGGAAATGGCCAGCATGATGGCCGTCGACCGGGCCGAGGTGCTCGCCGATCCGGTCGCCATGGCAACACGCGCCGCCCGGCGCTTCAACGCCGTCGTGGTGCTCAAGGCCAGCACCACCTTCGTCGCGGCACCCGATGGCCGGATGTTCCGCTATGATGGCGGCGGCGTCGGTCTCGCCACGTCGGGCTCGGGCGATACGCTGGCCGGGCTGGCGACGGGCCTCGCCGCCCGCGGTGCCGATCCGCTGGCCGCAGCCTTGTGGGCGGTGTTCGTCCATGGCGAAGCCGGCCGGCGTCTCGGTCATCGCATCGGCCGCGTCGGCTTTCTGGCGCGCGAAATTCTGGCCGAGGTGCCGCACGTCATCGGCGCCATCGAAGCCTAGAAGGGCTTGACGATCACCAGGATGACGACGGCGATCGTCACCAGCGACGGGATCTCGTTGACCAGCCGCAGCGTCTTTTCACTGTACGGCCGCTCACCGCGCGCGAATTTTTTCGCAGCGCCGATCATCCAGCCGTGAAAGCCCGACAGGCCGAGGACGAAGAGCAGCTTCAGCCACAGCCACAGCGGCCAGCCGAGGTGGAAACCCAGCGCCAGGCCGAGGACCCAGACGATGGTGACGCCGGGGTTGAGAATGATGCGCTTCAGCCGGTTGCAGCGGTCGGCCCACAGGGCGCTTTCCGGCGCAGCGGCCGGCAGCGGATGCCAGTAGACGAGAAAACGCGGCAGCATGAACATGCCCGCCATCCAGAAGATGACGAAGATGACGTGAACCGCCTTCACCCACAGATAGGCGCCGCCGAGCCAGCCGATTGCCGAATCCATCAGAAGGGCTTGCGCAGCATCGCCATCAATTGCTCGACATGGGCGATCGGCGCATCGGGCAGGATGCCATGGCCGAGGTTGAAGACATGCGGGCGCGAATCAAAGGCGGCACGGATGCGATTGACCGCCGTCGTCAACGCCTCGCCGCCCGAAATGAGCGCCAGCGGATCGAGATTGCCCTGCACCGGCATGCCCGGCGGCAGCATCGCATCGGCCCAGGCCGGATCGATGGTTTCATCAAGACCGACCGCATCGACGCCGGTTTCCGCCGCATAGGCCGCCAGCTTGGCACCCGCGCCCTTGGGAAAGCCGATGATCGGAACATCGCCGTGCCGCACCATCAGCCGGCCGACGATGTCCGCCGTCGGCGCGATCACCCAGCGCTCGAACTGCGCCGGCGACAGGGTTCCGGCCCAGCTGTCGAACAGCTGCACGGCCTGAGCGCCGGCCTCGATCTGGCCGGACAGATAGTCGACGGTGACGGCGATGATCTTGTCGATCAGCGCCTGGAAGCCTTGGGGATCGGTATAGGCCAGCCGCCGGGTTTCGGCCTGGTCCTTGCTGCCATGCCCGGCGACCATATAGGTGGCAACGGTCCAGGGACTGCCGGCAAAACCGAGCATCGTCGTCTGGGGCGAGAGCTGGGCCTTCACCTTGGCAACGGTTTCGTAGATCTTGGCCAGATATTCGGGCTTGGCGACCAGCGCGTCGAAACGCGCGTCCGACAGCGGCGGCGTCAGCTGCGGGCCTTCGCCGGGACCAAAGGTCAGGCCCTGGCCGATGGCGTGCGGCACGATCAGGATATCGGAAAACAGGATGGCGCCGTCCATGCCGAACCGGCGGATCGGTTGCAGGGTGATCTCGGCCGCTGCATCGCTGTCGTAGACGAGCTGGAGGAACCCGCCCTTTTCGGCCCGCAGCGCGCGGTATTCGGGCAGGTAGCGGCCCGCTTGGCGCATCAGCCAGACCGGCGGTGGATCGCGGCGCTCGCCTTTCAGCACAGCCAGCAGCGGCGGATCGGCAATGGTCTTGGGCGTGATCATGGGATTGTCTTTCACGGGCCGGGCACGGCGGGTCAAGGGTGTTCGAAACGGCGCGGCAACCACGCATCAAATCAGTTTAATCGAATCTTGATGACGGTGTTTGATGGGCCTGTGGATAGTGTTGATGCATTGTCTCCCGGGAATCATCCACAGTTCAAGCCGCTGGCAATCCGGTGACTCGGCGCGAGTCGCTCGACTTGTCCCCGTTATCCACAGCACCGCCTGTGGAGTCTTCCACCTGCGGACGGAATCGCGGCGGCGGTCGTGAAAGTCGGCGAGATTGCCCAAAATCCCGCTTGCCCGCCGATACCGCCCGGGCTTAACCCCGATAGCCCATGTTTATCCCCAGTTCTGACCCCAGACAATTTTGGTCGCGACCGCCGGTAGCGTCGCGATGAGCGGCGATCGTGCCAAGCTCCACCTGCATCTCGTCAGCGATTCGACGGGGGAAACCCTTGAATCGATTGCCAAGGCCGGGCTGGCCCGCTTCGAAGGCGTCGAGGCGATCAAGCATTTCTGGCCGATGGTGCGGTCGGAGGGGCATCTCGATCGGGTCATCGAGGAAATCACCCGCAAGCCCGGGCTCATCATCTACACGCTGGTCGACGGCGGCGTCCGCGAGCGGCTCGAGCAACGCTGCACGAGCCTCGGCCTGCCGATCGTCTCGCCGCTCGATCCGACGATCGGCGCGCTGTCGGAACTGCTCGGCCAGGTCGCGACCCGGCGTCCGGGCCGCCAGCATGTCATGGATGCCGCCTATTTCCAGCGTGTCGATGCCATCAACTACACGATGGTCCATGATGATGGCGCCGGACACGACGATTGGGAGGAAGCCGACATCGTCCTCGCCGGCGTGTCGCGAACCTCGAAGACGCCGACCTCGATCTATCTCGCCAATCGCGGCTACAAGACCGCCAATATCCCGATCGTGCCGCAATCGCCGCCGCCGGGGGTGTTGTTCGGGCTGAAGAGTCCGCTGGTCGTCGGCCTGACCACCGCCCCCGATCGGCTGGTCGCCATCCGGCGCAATCGCCTGCTGACGCTGGGACAGGCGCCCGACACCGATTATGTCGACCTCGGCGGGATCGAGTCCGAACTTGCCTATGCCCGCCGGCTGTTTGCCGACCATGATATCCCGGTCATCGACGTGACCCGGCGATCGATCGAGGAAACCGCCGCCGCCATCATCAATCTCGTCCAGGCGCGCACCGACAAGGCCAGCGATATCAAGGCAGCCGCCGACGGAGCCGACCCGGCTTGATCATCCTCGCCAGCCAGAGTGCGGCGCGCCGGGCGATGCTGACCGCCGCCGGCGTCGAGCACCAGCCGCTGCCGGCGCATGTCGATGAAGAGGGCGTGACCGCGGCGCTGGCCGCCGAGGCGGCATCCCCGGAACGCATCGCCGACGCGCTCGCCGAACTGAAGGCGATCAAGATCTCGCGCGCCAATCCGGGCGTGCTGGTGCTCGGCGCCGACAGCGTCGTGGTTGCGGCCGACGGCAGCCTGCTCGCCAAGCCCGAGACGCGGCCGCGCGCCGAAGCGCAGTTGCGCCAGTTGTCCGGCACCACGCACCGGCTGATCTCCGCCGCGGTCATCGCGGAGAACGGCACCGCGGTCTGGCGCGCCGGTGCCGCGGCGCGGTTGACCATGCGGCCATTGTCTGATGGTTTCATCTCCGATTATCTGGACCGCGAAGGCGACGCCGTGCTCGGCTGCGTCGGCTGTTACCGGATCGAGGGGCTGGGGGCACAATTGTTCACGCGGGTCGACGGCGACCAGTTCACCATTCGCGGCCTGCCGTTGCTGGCGCTGCTCGATTACCTGCGGGTGCGCGGGGTCCTGTCGGCATGACGGCCAAGCCATCGGGGCCGCGGCTCAACCTGGGGGAAGCTCCCTATGCCGAGGTCATCGGCGATCCAATCTACCAGTCGAAGTCGCCGATCATCCACAATTTCTGGCTGCAGAAGGCCGGCGTGCGCGGAGAATATCGCGCCACGCGCGTCCGCGCCGACGGTCTCGCCCGCTATCTTGCCGAGCGCCGCGACGATCCGGCGTGGCGGGGCTGCAATGTCACCATTCCGCACAAGATCGCCGCGCTGCAGCTCGTCGATTCGGCACTGCGGACGGCGCAGAAGGTCGGCGCCACCAATTGCATCTATCGCTCCGGCAAGGGGCTGATCGGCGAGAACAGCGATGTCGAGGGCGTGCTCCACGGCATCGATGCCGCCTCCGGGCAGCGCGATGCGGGTGTCACCTGCCTGATCGGGGCCGGCGGCGCCGCGCGGGCGGCGCTGCACGCGCTCGATATCGCCGGCATGCGCGAGCTTCGCATCGTCGTGCGGCGGCAGGAACGGGCGCAGGACCTGCTCGACGCCTTTGGCCTGGCCGGCAGCGTCCACCGCTTCCAGGATGCCGCCGCGGCGTTGCGCGATGCCGACACGGTCATCAACGCCAGCCCGCTGGGCATGACGGGGCAGCAGCGCATGCCGGCCGAGGTGCTCGATGCGCTGCCGCTGACGGATGCGGCGGCGCTGGTCTTCGACATGGTCTATGCGCCGCTCGAAACCCAGCTGCTTGCCGAAGCCGCTGCCCATGGCCGCCGCACCGTCGATGGCCTGACCATGTTGATCGGGCAGGCCGACCTCGCCTTTCAGTTGTTCTTCCAGGTGCCGGCGCCGCGTCAGCATGACGCCGAGCTGCGGGCGTTGCTGACCCGATGATCATCATCGGCCTCACCGGATCCATCGGCATGGGCAAGTCGACGGTGGCGGCGATGTTCCGCAGCCTGGGCGTGCCGGTGTTCGATGCCGATGCCGAGGTGCGCCGGGTGCAGGGCCCGGGCGGCCGCGCGCTGGCGGCGATCGAAGCGGCGTTTCCGGGCACCACCCATGCCGGCGGGCTGCATCGCGAGCGGCTGGGCGCGCATGTGTTCGGCAACCATGCTGGCCTGAAGCAGCTGGAAGCGATCCTGCACCCGCTGGTGGCCGAGGCGCAGTCGACGTTCCTGGGGGCGCATCGGCGCAAGGCTGCGGTCGTCCTCGATGTGCCGCTGTTGTTCGAAAAGGGCGGCTGGCGGCGCTGTCACCTGACCGTCGTGGTCAGCGCGCCGGCGCGGGTCCAGCGGGCGCGGGTGCTGGCGCGGCCGGGCATGACGGCGGCCAAGTTCGGCGCCATCCTGAAGACCCAGATGCCCGACAGCGAAAAGCGCCGGCGGGCCGATATCGTCATCGAGACCGGGCGCGGCCGGCGACACACGCTGCTGGCGGTGCGTCGCATCGTTGCCGACCTGCGCCGGCGCTGATCGCTCGCGGCTCGCCGCAGCGGCCCTTCTCAACCGCATCGCCAGCCGCTACATCGCCGCCATGCGCGAAATCGTCTTCGATACCGAAACCACCGGGATTTTCCCGGGCGACGGCCACCGCATCGTCGAGATCGGGGCCGTCGAGATGATCGGCAAGGTCGTCACCGGCCGGACCTTCCACACCTATCTCGACCCCTGCCGGCCGATGCCCAAGGATGCCCAGGGGGTCCACGGCCTGTCGACGGATTTCCTGACCGGCCAGCCGGTGTTCGAGATGGTGATCGACGATTTCCTGGCCTTCATCGGCGATGATCCGCTGATCGCGCACAATGCCGTGTTCGACATGGAATTCCTCAACTGGGAATTGAAGCGGGCCAACATGCCGGTCATCCCCCACGCCCGCGCCATCGACACGCTCGAGATTGCGCGGCGCAAGCATCCCGGCGGCAAGAACACCCTCGACGGGCTGTGCTCGCGCTACAACATCGACCTGTCGGCGCGCACCAAGCACGGCGCCCTGCTCGACGCCGAGCTGCTCGCCCAGGTGTACGTGGAACTGAGCGGTGGGCGCCAGATCGGCTTTGATCTGGCGGCGCAGGCGGTGGTTGCCGATGTCGTTGTCGAGCGGGTCGCGTTCGTTGCCCGTGCGCATGCGGCGACTGCCGCCGAACTTGAACGCCACGCCACATTTGTTGCCGGGCTCAAGGATCCACTCTGGCTCCATTGACGTTGTTTGTTACGGGCACGTCGCTCTTCTAATCCCAGCGCACGCGGGGTCATTGACCGCAGGCGAGGCGAGGCATAGAGCGACCGCCCGCAAGTCGACGGACGTTGCGGCGCAGGAGACAGACATGGACATTCGCATCTCGGGGCATCAGGTCGACACCGGTGCCGCCTTCGCAACTCATGTGCGCGAGCGGCTCGGCGCGATGGTCGAAAAATACTTCCCCCGGGCCATTTCGGCACAGGTCACATTGGCGCCGGCGCCGCATGGCCACTTTGCCTGCGACATCGTCATGCACGTGATGTCGGACATCATCATGAAGGGCAGCAACCGCGGCGCCGAGGCGCATCTGGCCTTCGATGGCGCCGCCGATCGGATCGACAAGCAGCTTCGCCGCTATATGCGCCGGCTGAAGGACCGCCATGGGCCGGGGGCCGAGCGCTCGGCGGAACGCGCCGGCATCGCCGAAATGGCGGCCGTGCTCGACAATGCCGACTACAAGGTCTTTGCAGCGGCACCGGACGAAGCCGAGGTCGAGGGTGATCACCCGCTCGTCATCGCCGAAACCCGGGTCGATATCCCGGAAGCCAGCGTCGGCGATGCGGTGATGATGCTCGATTTGCGCAACACGACGGCGCTGCTGTTCGTCAACAGCGCCAGTGGCGATCACAACATGGTCTATCGCCGCGACGATGGCAGCATCGGCTGGGTCGAGCCACGCCGGGCCAGCACCAGCGCCGCGAAATGACCAGCCATGGTGGTTTTGCCGATCTGGTCGGGCCCGGCGCCATCCTGATCGGCATCGAGGCCGCATCGAAGGACGCCTTGTTCGAGCAGTTGGCTGCGACGGCGGCAGAGGTGACCGGCCTGCCGGCGACGAGGATCATCGAACGGGTGCGCGAGCGGGAGACCCTGGGCGCCACCGGCTTTGGGCAGGGCGCGGCGATTCCGCATGCGCGCCTGGCGGGCCTCGAGGCCGTGACGGCGGTCGTCGCGCGGCTGGCAACCGGCGTCGACTATGGCGCGCTCGATACCGAGGCTGTCGATGTCGTGGTGCTGTTGTTGTCGCCGGATGGCGCCGGCGCCGATCATCTGAAGGCGCTGGCCAAGGTCAGCCGGGCGTTGCGGGATCCGGATACGCTGGCCGCGATGCGCGCCGCCGGCGACGCCCGGGCCTTGCGCGCGGTCATCGGTGGCGCGCTGGTCGGCCAGCCCGGCTGATCATGACAGTACGGCTGGCGAGCAGCATCAAGGTGTCGGCGCTGCTGCGGCGCGTCGATGCCGCCGGTGGTTTCGCGGCGGTGCTGGCGCGCGGCGACGCCACCGCGGGCAGCATCGCCATCGTCACGCGGGACCACGGGGAAACCCGGCTGCTGGCCGCCACGCTGGCGCCATCCGGCGGCTATGAATGGCTGCCGATCGCCGAGGGTGAGGCGATTCCCGCCTGGATCGAGCGGGCACGGCGCAACGACCCGGATCTATGGGTCATAGAACTGGACATCCCGGACGCCGCACGGTTCGTCGCCGAAACATTGGCGACGAGTTGACCCGCGTCTGTAATCTACGGTTCAGCTTGGTCATTGGTTGCACAGCCCTTGGGCGGGCGGTGCGAAGTTGACCGAAGCGGACCGGACCGGGCTTCAGCCCAGCCAAGGATGACGAGGCTCCCAGCGTGATTTTGGGGAGCATCATCCGGAAGCGGACCCGGAAAAGGCCGTGCTCGATTGCAGTTTGAATGAATTTTGGTTTTTCTTCGATCAGCGCCAGGACACAGCGGCTGATCATCATGACCGCCGGTGCCGTCCTCCTGATGGCCGCCGGTGTGCCGCAGGCCGACACGTTCGACGCGTCGACCGGACCGACCATCTCCGATGACCTTCTTGCTCCCCTGTCGCCCGCCGAAGCCGCCGCCTCTGCCGCCGTGCTCGCCGCGACCACCCCCGCCGATATCACCGCCGCCGCCCGCCTCGCCGACCTGTCCGACGACGGCAGCGTGACCGAGCCGACCGTGCGCCCCGCCAAATTGACCACGCTGATTGCCTCGATGGATGCCGCCGATGCCGTGGCCAGCGACAGCGAGCTCCGCTGCCTCGCCACCGCCGTCTATTTCGAATCGCGCGGCGAGCCGCTGGAAGGCCAGCTTGCCGTTGCCCAGGCCATCATCAACCGCGTCGAATCGGGCCGTTACGCCAGCAACATCTGCGGTGTCATCAACCAGCCCAAGCAGTTCAGCTATGATCGCAGCCGCGTACCGGCCGCCGGTCGCGATTGGCGGATCGCCCAGGCCATCGCCCAGATCGCCGCCAAGGACATGTGGGTCGACGTCGCCCCCAAGGCGCTGTCGTTCCATGCCACCTATGTCGCCCCGAACTGGTCCGGCAAGACGCGCGTCGCAACGATCGGCCGTCACGTCTTCTATCGCTGAGCGGCGCTGCCGCCGGGGCTTTACGTTCCCAGTCTGTTCTGTTTAGCATCGGCGGCATGGGTGACCTTGCCGCCGATCGCTTGCCGACTGCCGTCGATGTCTGCCGGGGGGTTTCGCGCCTGCTCGTGCGGGGCGGCGTCGCGCCGCTGGCGGAAGTGTCGCTCGGCTGCGGCCGCCGCGCCGATATCATGGGGATAGACGGCCAGGGCCGGCTGACGATCGTGGAGATCAAGGTGTCGCTGGCCGACCTGCGGGGCGATCGCAAATGGCCCGCCTATCTCGACTATTGCGACCGCTTTTTCTGGGCCGTGCCGGCGGGGTTTCCGCTGGCATTGTTCGACACCGCGGACTTCGCGCCGGAACGTTGCGGGTTGATCGTTGCCGACCGTTTCGACGCCGAAGAGCTTCGCCCGGCGCCATGGGTCGTGCTCAATGCCGCGCGTCGCAAGGTCGAGACGCTGCGCTTTGCGCGCCGGGCCGCCCATCGCATCGCCGGCATGCTGGACCCCGAGGGCTTGCAGCCGGTCGACGACTGACGCCCGCCGGGGTCCGCAAGACGTGCTATCGCGGGCTGCGCTTGGCCAGGATCCGCTGCAGCGTCCGCCGATGCATCTTCAGACGGCGCGCGGTTTCCGACACGTTGCGCTCGCAAAGTTCATACACCCGCTGGATATGCTCCCATCGGACGCGATCGGCCGACATCGGTTCCGGCGGCGCCTCGGGCCGCTCCCCACCTTCGGCAGACAGGGCGCGGACGATGTCCTCGGGGTCCGCCGGCTTGGCGAGATAATCGACGGCGCCGGCCTTCACCGCCGCAACCGCGGTCGCCAGATTGCCATAGCCGGTCAGCATGACGATGCGGACGTCGGGCGACATGACCCGCAATTCCTTGACCAGGTCGAGGCCGTTGCCGTCCTCGAGCCGCATGTCGACGACGGCATGGGTCGGCTTGATGCGGGTCGCCTCCACACGCGCCTCGGCCAGGCTGCCGACTGCGGTGACGGCAAAGCCTTTCCGGCTCAACATCATTTGCAGGCGCTGCCGGAAGGGTGCGTCGTCATCGACCAGCAGCAGCGGCTGCAACGCCGTGCCCGGGGCAATCTCTGGTGCAGTCGCCATCATGTCACTCCTGTTCACTCGCTTCGATATGGGCACGCGGCCACCGAACGTCCACCTGCGCCCCGCCCTCACGCCGATTGCGGAACGACAGCCGCCCGCCGGTGCGCTCGATCAGGGTCGTCGCGATGAAGATGCCGAGACCGGTGCCCCCCGCGCCCGAATGCGATGGACCGAGATCGGGCTCGCCGAGATGTGGCAGGACGTCGCTGGCAAAGCCGGCGCCGTCGTCGAGCACCGTGATGCTGATATCGGCCGGCGTCGAGGTGGCGCGCAGCTCGACCGCCGAGCCGCCATGGCGGACGGCGTTGGCGACCAGGTTCTGGAGGCCGTGCAAGAGCTCGGGTGAGCGCCGGACCTCGGGCTGGGGGGCCGGCGCGTTGACATGGATCGGGATGCGCGTCGGCGCCACGCTGTGCGCGACCTCGTGCAGCAGCACGTCGAGCCCGAGCCGGGCAAACGGGTCCTCGGCTTCGGCCCGCCGGGCGATGCGGATCAGGATGCCACGCGAACGCGCGGCTTCCGACTCCAGCAGCCGGATGTCCTCGCCGAAATCGGGATCATCGCCGAGCGCCTCCGACAGGCTGTGCGCGATCAGCGTGATGGTGCCGAGCGGCCCGCCGAGTTCGTGCGCCGCCGCTGCCGCCAGGCTGCCGAGCGCCGACATCCTGGCTTCGCGGGTCAGCGCCGCCTCGGTGGCGACCAGCGCCCGGGCGCGATCGCGGCCCTCGGCCGAAACCAGCCACAGGTAGATGGCGAGAAAGCCGATCGCCAGCGCCAGGGCGACGACGGTGCCGAACTGGTAGACGGTCGGAAATGTCGGCGGCGGGCCGTTCCACGGCAGCGGCTTGGCCCACATCCACAGGACGACGAGCACGGCACCCGCCATCGTGCCGAGCGCCAGCATGGCCCGCGCCGGCAGCAGCGTCGCGGCAATCGTCACCGGCACGATCAGCAGGATGGCAAAGGGGTTGGCGAGACCGCCGGTCAGGAACAGCAGCACGCCGGCCTGGATCAGGTCGAACGCCAGGTGGAGGACGAGGTCGCGCCCCTGCAGCCGGGCATTGCGTCCGTACAGCGTGATCAGGCCGATGTTGAGCACCGCCGACGCGAGCACGGCCGCGATCAGCGACGGCCACAGCAGCGGATAGTCGAGATAAAGGCCGACGAAGACGAGGGTGACGAACTGGCCGCCGATGGCGATCCAGCGCAAATTGGCCAGCGTACGGACGCGGACGCCGGGCCGGTCGAAGGCAGCGGCGGCGATTGATGGCCTTTCCATTGCGCCTGTCTAGGCCCGGCAGCGGGCCGCGGCCATGCGGCAACGGGTCCGCCGGGCGATCAGAGCGACGGACCCTGGACCGGGCGGGCCTTGCGGACCGGCACGTCCTTGAAAAGCCGCGCCACGGCGGCGGCGCGCGGGTCGCTTTCGGCGAGCGCCCGGGCCGACACGCCGGTGCTGTCGTTGACATCGGGGCTGGCGCCGGCATCGAGCAACAGCTTGGCGATGGTGCTGTCGCGGTTGCGCACCGCCATCTGCAGCGCCGTTTCGCCGAGCCGGTTCTGCTGATCGACCTGGGCGCGGACCTGGACAAGCACCTGCGCACCTTCGGCCCAACGCGCCTGGCTGGCGAGCATCAAGGCCGTGTTGCCCTCTCGATCGCGCGCGTTGACGTTGCCGCCCTTTTGCAGGACGAAGCCGACCCAGGCGATATCGGAGCGCTTGACGACGATGTGCAGCGCCGTCTCGCCGCTATCGGCATCGCGGGTGTTGACGATGGTAGATCCCGGCTTGTCGAGGATCTCGATGGCCTTGCGGCTGTCCTTTTCGCGCACCGCCTTCAGGAAATTATAGCTGTCGGTGAACTGGGCCAGTGCCGGCGATGCCCCGGCAAGGGCCACCAGCACCGCCAACGGGGCCAGCCAGCGCCGCACGCTCCACATCCGCCTCATCGACAAGCGCCTGACTCCATCCTATTTCCACCCGACATGGCATCGCATAATCCCGACAACCGCGAATGAACAGCCGCAGCCTGTGGATCGTGCTCGCCATCACCGTCGTGCTGGCGGCGGGGCTGGCCTGGATGCGCCTGACGGCAGCGCCGTCGGGCAATCTCGCCGGGTCGAGTCTCGGTGGCGCCTTCAGCCTTGTCGACCAGGACGGCAAGCCGGTCAGCGACGCCGATTTCAAGGGCCGTTATCGGCTGATGTATTTCGGCTATACCTCGTGTCCCGATGTCTGCCCGACCGATGTCGCGGTCATCGCCCGCGGGCTGAAGGCTTATGAGGCGGCGCGGCCCGATCGCGCGGCCCGGGTCCAGCCGATGTTCATCACCGTCGACCCCGATCGCGATGATCCCGCGGCGCTGAAGGCCTTTGTCGCGGCGTTTCACCCGCGCCTTGTCGGCCTGACCGGCACGACGGCGCAGGTCGACGCGATGCGCAAGGCCTATGGCATCTATGCCCGCAAGGTGCCGACCAGCGATCCGGCCTTTTACCTGATGGATCATTTTGCCGTCATCTACCTGTTCGGACCCGATGGCGGCGCGGTGGCGTTCCTGCCGCATGGCGCGACCGCGGCCGACGTCACCGCGATGCTGGAAACCTATGTCCGTTAAGCCTTTCTGGGAAACCATCCCGCTCAACCGGATGAGCCGGGAGCAATGGGAAAGCCTGTGCGACGGCTGTGGCAAATGCTGCGTCCACAAGCTGGAGGATGACGAGACGGGGAAGATCTACCCGACGAACGTCGCCTGCCGGTTGCTCGATTCAACGACGGCGAAGTGCAAGGATTATCCCAATCGCCGCGCCCATGTGCCCGAATGCGTGCGCCTGACGCCGGCAAAGCTCGATACCATCGACTGGCTGCCCGACAGTTGCGGCTATTTGCGGGTGCATCGCGGCCAGGGCCTCGCCGATTGGCATCCGCTGCTGTCCGGCGACCCCGATTCGGTGCACCGCGCCGGCATCTCGGTGCGCGGCAAGACCGTCAGCGAGGACGACGTCGGCGATCTCGAGAACCATATCATCGAAGGAGAGCTCTGATCTTCTTCGGGCGGGCCCGGCTGCCGGAGGCGATCGATGTCGCCGGGCGGACGCTGCCGGTCGTGGCCGAACGCCGCCCGGGAGCACGCAACATCCGGCTGCGGGCCGACAGTATCGATGGCGCGGTTCGCATCACCCTGCCGCCACGCGGCGGCCTCGCCGAAGCGGCGACGCTGCTCGATCGGCACCGCGACTGGCTGGCACGCCAGGTGGCGGGCTGGCCCCTGCCGCTGCCGTTCGTGCCCGGTGCCGTGATTCCGTTCGACGGCGCGACGCTGGTGCTCGACTGGGCGGCCGGGCATCCGCGCCTGCCGCAGCGTTGCGGCGATGCGTTGCGGCTCGGCGGCCCGGTCGATGCCGTGCCGGCGCGGGTGCTGCGCTGGCTCAAGTCGGCCGCGCTTGCCGACATGGAGCCGGCGACACGCCAACTGGCGGCGTGCGTCGACCGCAATGTCGACCAGGTCCGTGTCGGCGACACCCGATCCCGCTGGGGCAGTTGCGCCGGCAGCGCCGCGGGTGCCGGGCGGATTGCCTATAGCTGGCGCCTGATCCTGGCGCCGGCGCCGGTTCGTCGCAACGTCGTGGCGCACGAAGTCGCGCATCTCGTCCATGCCAATCACGGCCCCGGTTTTCATGCGTTACTGGCGGAACTCGATGCCAACGGCGCCGCCAGCAAGCGCTGGCTGCGCACGCACGGCGCCGCATTGCACTGGGTAGGACGCGCCGCATGACCGAATGGACCCCCGAGGCGGCCGTGGCGCGCCGGCGCATCGCCATCGTGGTCAACGCCCATTCGCGGCGGGGGCAGGTGCTGTTCGAGGCCGCTTGCGCCGGGTTGCAGGCGCGCGGGTTCGAGATCGTGGCATCGCATGCGGTGAAGAAGCCCAAGCAGCTCGGCGCCATCATCGGCAAGCTGGTCGCCGATGGGCACGACCTCATCGCCGTCGGCGGCGGGGATGGCACATTGGCCGGCGCTGCCGGCAAGCTGGCGCGCAAAAATGTCGTCATGGCGATCCTGCCGCTGGGCACCGCCAACAGCTTTGCGCGCACCCTCGGCATCGAACCCGAGCTCGAACCGGCGCTCGACGTCATCGCGGGCGGTGACGTGGCGCAGGCGGATGTCGTCCGGATCGGCGACGGTTTCTTCATCAATTCGGCGACGATCGGCGTCCCCGCCCGCATTGCGCAGGACATTCCAAGCGGATTGAAGCGCTGGCTCGGCCGCGCCGGATATCTCGGGTACGGCTGCTACAAGTTCCTGACGATGCAGCCGTTCGTGGCAAAGATCAGCATCGCCGGCCAGCCCGACATCACCGAACAGGTCGTGGAGATCCGGATCGGCAACGGCGCCTTTGTCGGCGGCCTGCGCGTCATCGATGGCGCCGACCCGGAAAGCCGCGATATCGTCATCCACCTGGTGCTCGGCCGCTATGCGGCGGCGCTGGCCGGGGTCTGGGCCGCCAATCTCGCCGGCTGGCGCCCCGCCGGCACGCGCGTGCGCGAAATCCGGTCCACCGCGTTCGACCTGTCGTGCACGCCGCAACAGCCGATTTCGGTGGATGGCGAGACCGGCACCAAGACGCCGGTCCACGTCAGCATCGATTCAGCCGCGCTCCACGTCATCACGCCGCGCGGATCGGACGCCGAAAGCCGCACGGAATGCTGAACGCGCTGGTGTCAGGCCATGCACTCGATGGCCAGCAACAGGCTGTCGGGCCCGTGATTGCTGGCCAGCCCGCCGCGCACGCGTAGCGCCGGGCGACCCGCCACGGTCGAGCGCAGCTTGATATCGGGCGCCCGGCCACCCTCCGACATGCCTTCGAAGAACATCATCAGGTCGGCGCGATCGGCGATATGGGCCATTTCTGCAATGGTTTTCCCGGGTAACTGGCCCAATGGCCGACCGAACATCCGCGCGGCCTGTTCATTGGCCATCTTGATGCGACCGTCATGGTCGGTCCGGACGATGCCGATGGGCAATTGCTGCAATATGGTCTCAAGCCGGGCTTCGCTCGCCCGGGCGGCAGCGGCAGCGTCGGAGCCCGAGACGACAAGCGCCAGGTTGCGATCCCGCTCGGCAGCCAGTTGGGCGCGGAGCGTCTGCAGGCGATAGACGGCCCAGATGGCGCACGCGAGGGACACGACGAGCAGGAACGCCATCACGATTGCCCCTGCCAAACCGGCGCGCTTGACGCTGCCACCACGACAGCCCGGGAGAGAGGCTCAGGCAGGCGCGGCTGATTTGTAAAATTTGTCATGAGAATGTTCAATGACATGTCTGGGCAGGTAAATAAAGTGTAAACTCGTTTATCCCCTAGCCCTTTTCGGAAAGCGCCGCGCCGGACGGTTGGCAGAGGCGACCGAGCAGCACCTCGGCATGCGGCGCGGACGCCCGTTCGGCGGCCGTGACCATGGCCCGATAGACCGACAGCACGCGCTGGCCCTCTTCGGACAGCAAGGCGCCGCCACCGCCGCCGCCGCCCTTGCTGGCGACGACCAGAGGCGCTGCAAACGCGGTGTTCATTGCTTCGACCATCAGCCAGGCCCGCCGATAGGACAGGCCCATCGATCGTGCCGCGGCGGCGATCGACCCGGCCGTGGCGATGGCGGCAAGCAGGTCGGCCTTGCCCGGCCCGATGGCGATCACGTCGCCGGCCAGCAGGCGGAGCGTGATGACAAGGCGGGGCGTGGGCACCACCCCACCCTAGCGCCCTGCACCGCCGCGGCAAACCGGGCCCTTGCCGGGTCGACATATTCGGCCATGATGAGGCCAGGGCGCGCCAAAAGCGCCGATTCGGTACCCTTGGGAGGTCGGCATCGAACCGGCGATTGCGCTCGACACGGATGGCCATGTCCTGCTGCCGGCGGCCACGCCGGCGGTGGCGCCGCCGTCGGCCCGCGCGGCCCGGGCCTGGGCCTTTGCCCAAGCCACCCGTGATCCCTATGTCATCCTGATCGCGATCTACATCTTCGCACCCTATTTCGTCACGCGCGTCGTCGGCGATCCGGTTGCCGGCCAGACGCTGGTGGCGGCCGCCAACAAATGGGGCGGCTGGCTGGTGGTGCTGACCGCGCCGCTGCTGGGTGCCGCGGTCGACCGCCTCGGTCCGCGCAAGCCATGGCTGGCGGTGGTCGTCGGGCTGATGGCGCTGTGCAATGCGCTGCTGTGGTTCGTGCAGCCGGGCGGCGTCGGCCTGCCGATCACCGCGGTCGTGTTCATCTTCGGCGCCTTGACGGTGCTGATCGCCTATCACGAGATGCTGCACAATGCGCTGCTGCTGCCCGCCGCCGGCGTTCGCGGTGCCGCCGGCGCGTCGGGGCTGGCGCTGGCGGGTGGCAATGCCTTTTCGGTGCTGATGCTGGTTGGCGTGCTGTTCGCCTTTGTCCTGCCCGGGAAGGTCGACTGGTCGTGGCTGCCGGCGACACCGCTGCTGGGCCTCGATCCCGCCTTGGCCGAGCCCGATCGCTTTGTCGGGCCGCTCGTTGCCGTCGTGATGGCGCTCGGCATCATCCCGCTGCTGAAACTGGTGCCCGACATGGCGCGGTCGCGGGCGACGGTGGGCGAGGCCTTTCGCGCCGGCGCCGGCGACCTCGCGCAATTGTTCCGCGAAGCCCGCGGCCACCGCGATGCCCTGACGTTTCTGGTGGCGCGCATGATCTACACCGATGGCCTGACCGCCATCCTGGTCTTTGGCGGACTCTATGCCGCCGGCGTCATGCGCTGGGCGACGCTGGAGATGCTCGGCTATGGCATCGTCCTGTCGGTTGCGGCGGTGATCGGCGGGCTGCTCGCGGGCCGCCTCGACCATGCCATCGGGCCGCGGCTGGCGGTCAAGCTGGAGATCGCCGGGTTGATCGTTTTCCAGTCGCTGATCCTCGGGATGGGCCGGGACAAGATCCTCTGGGCACCGTGGACGGGAACGCCGTTCTGGAACGGCCCGATGTTCACCACCCGGCCGGAGATCATCTTCCTCGCGCTCGGCTGCGGCGTCGCGGTCTGCGTCAGCTCGGCCTATGCCTCGTCGCGCACGCTGCTGACGCGGGTCGCGCCGGCCGACAAGCTCGGCGTATTTTTCGGGCTTTATGCACTGTCGGGCAGCGCGACGATGTGGCTGGGGCCGACCCTCGTCGAGTTCGCCACCCGCCAGGGCGGCACCCAGGCCTGGGGCATGGTGCCGGTCGTCGGCATGCTGGCGACCGGCCTCGTCATCCTGTTCTTCGTGCGCGGCGGCAACCGGCTTCAGACCGGATAGGCGCGGATCGCCGTCGGCACCAGCACCTGCGTCAGGCCCGGAACCAGGCCGGCGGGCGGTTCGGACAGCGTCACCTCGATGATCGCGCCGTCGTGCGTCTCGGTTTCCAGGGCGGCCTGGGCGCCGGTGCGCAGGCAGCGCCGGATCGTCACCGGAATGCCCGGCGATCCGGGCGCTGCCAGGCTGAACTCGTGCGGGCGGATGAAGCCGGTGACGGGGCCGTCCTGCAGCGCCGGCGCATGATTGGGCAGGCGGATGCCGCCGACATCGATGATGCCGTCGCTGGCGATAGCGGCAACACGGTTGGCGCCGCCCAGGAAGTCGCAGACAAACGCCGATGCCGGCCGGTCCCACAGGGCTTCGGGGGTATCGATCTGTTCGATGCAGCCGTGATCCATGACGACGACGCGATCGGCGAGGTCGAGCGCCTCGTCCTGGTCGTGGGTGACGAAGATCGAGGTCAGCCCGGTGCGGTCATGGACCTCGCGCAGCCAGCGCCGCAGGTCCTTGCGGACCTTGGCATCGAGCGCGCCAAAGGGTTCGTCGAGCAGCAGGATGCGCGGCTCCACCGCCAGCGCCCGGGCCAATGCCACCCGCTGGCGCTGGCCGCCCGACAGCTGCGCCGGATAGCGCCGGCCGAGATCGGGCAGCTGCACAAGTTCGAGCAGTTCGGCGACGCGGCGGGCGATCTCGCGCGTTGCCGGCCGGCTGCCGCGCGGTCGCACGGTCAGGCCGAAACCGATGTTGTCGGCGACGGTCATGTGCCGGAACAGCGCATATTGCTGGAACACGAAGCCGACCCGGCGATCGCGTGCCGGCCGCCCGGCCATGTCCTCCCCGCCGATGAGGATCTGGCCGGCGTCGGGGAATTCCAGCCCGGCCAGGATGCGCAGCAGCGTGGTCTTGCCCGACCCCGACGGGCCGAGCAGCGCCAGGAACTCGCCCTCGCGTGCCTCCAGGCTGACGTTCGACAGCGCGGTATAGTCGCCGAACGTCTTGATGACCCCGGTTGCCGTGACGCTCAATGCCCTCTCCCCGCCAGCTGCCCGGCAAAGCGCCATTCCAGCGCCGATTTCAGTACCAGCGTGACCAGCGCCAGCCCGGCGAGCAGCGAGGCGACGGCAAAGGCGGCGGCGAAGTTGTATTCGTTGTAGAGTATCTCGATGTGCAACGGCATCGTGTTGGTCTTGCCGCGGATATGCCCCGAAACGACCGATACGGCGCCGAACTCCCCCATGGCACGGGCGTTGCAGAGCAGGACGCCATACAGCAGCCCCCAGCGCACATTGGGCAGGGTGACATGCCAGAAGGTGCTGAGCCCGGACGCGCCCAATGACAGCGCCGCTTCCTCCTCGTCGCGGCCCTGTTCCTCCATCAGCGGGAGGAGCTCGCGGGCGACGAACGGAAAGGTGATGAAGATCGTCGCCAGCACCAGCCCGGGCACCGCGAAGATCACCTGCAGGTCGTTGTCCCGCAGCCATTCGCCGAACCAGCCCTGCATGCCGAAGACCAGCACATAGACCAGGCCCGACACGACGGGCGACACCGAGAACGGCAGGTCGATCAGCGTCACCAGGAACGGCTTGAACCGGAAATCGAACTTGGCGATCGCCCAGCTGGCGGCGAGGCCGATGACGATGTTGAGCGGCACGGCAATGGCGGCGACGGTCAAGGTCAGCCGCAGCGCCGACAGGGCATCGGGGTCGCGGATGGCGGCGACATAGGCCGCCACGCCCTTGCGGAACGCCTCCACGAAGACCGCGGCCAGCGGCAGCGCCAGGTTGAGCGCCAGGAAACCGAGCGCGACCGCGATCAGCAGCCAGCGCACCCAGCGCGGTTCGGCGGTCGCGGCGGGCACGCTCATGTCGTGCGCAGCCGGCGCTGCCAGCCCTGCAGCAGGTTGATGCCGAACAGCAGCACGAAACTGATGACCAGCATCGTCGCCGCAATCGCTGTGGCGCCGCCGGTGTTGTACTGCTCGAGCTGAACCACGATCAGCAGCGGCGCGATTTCCGACCGAAACGGCATGTTGCCGGCGATGAAGATGACCGAACCATACTCGCCCACGGCGCGGGCAAAGGCCAGCGCGCAGCCGGTCAGCAGGGCCGGGCTGATCGCCGGCAGGATGACATGGACGAAGGTCTGCAAGCGCGAGGCGCCGAGGGTGGCGGCGGCTTCCTCGACATCGGCGCCGAGGTCGGCGAGCACGGGCTCCACGGTGCGGACGACGAAGGGCAGGCCGACGAAGATCAGCGCGACCACGACGCCGCGCGGGGTAAAGCCGATGTCGATGCCGAGCGGTGCCAGCCAGCGCCCGATCCAGCCATTGGGGGCATAAAGCGCCGTCAGCGCGATGCCGGCGACGGCGGTCGGCAGCGCGAACGGCAGGTCGACGAGCGCCGACACCAGCCGCTTGCCGGTGAAGTCATAGCGAACCAGCACCCAGGCGGTGATCAGCCCGAACACGGCGTTGATCGCCGCCGCCGCCGCCGCCGCGCCGAAGCTCAGCCGATAGGCAGCGAGGGCCCGGCGCGAAAACGCCGTGGCGGCAAAGCCGTCCCAGCCGAGGCCGGCCGATGTGATGAAGACCGCCGACAAGGGGATCAGCACGATCACCGACAAGGCGAACACGGTGATGCCCATGGTCACCCCGAAGCCCGGGATGATCGACCGTTGCCGCTGCAAAATCCCCAGCCTCATGCCCAAGGCTTGCCTGCTGTCGGGCGCAGACGCAACCATCGGCAGCGCGACGGACGCCATCAAAATCGTGCCTTGACCGTCACGCCATAGGTCCGCGGATCGCCCGGCTGGCCGACGATGAGCCCGGTGCTGCCGGGGGCCGCCGTCAGGAAATCGAAATATTCGGTGTCGAAGGCGTTGCGCAGCCAGCCGAACACCTCCCAGCCGCGATCGGTGCGATAGCCTGCGCGGACATTGGTCAGCACATAGCCTTCGATGTTCTGCACGGTCGACGGCGTCGGGCTGGAGGAGAAATCCGACCGCAGCGTGCCGTCGACGCCGATGTAGAATTCGCCGTCGTCGGCGATGATGCCGCTCGGGATACGGTATTCGGCGCCATAGCTGATGGCGTATCTTGAAACGCCCGGCAGGCGCCCGCCCGACGCATCGACGAACTGCAGGGCACCGCCCGACAGCTCGATCGGTGGCGGCGCGCCCGGGAACGAAACATATTCGGCATCGGTATAGGCAAGGTTGACATAGGCATCGAAGCTGTCGACCGGCCGCAGCGACACGTCGAGCTCCAGGCCCTGGCTGCGCACCTTGGGGACGTTGGCAAGGTAGCCGCGGACGACCCCGATGGCGCCATTGACCACCGTTGCCTGGTAATCCGCGATATCGCTGCGAAAGGCGGCGACGTTGATCGTGGCGCGCCGGTCGAGGAACTGGCTCTTTACCCCGATCTCGTAATGGTTGACCTTTTCGGGTGCCACCGATGCCAGTTCGGTGGCGGGCGTGACGCCGTCGGCGCGGGTCGGCAGGCCGGACAGGTTGATGCCGCCCGACTTGAAGGACCGGGCATAGGTGGCATAGGCGAGCACATCGTCGCTGGCCTTCCACGACAGGGTGACGTCGCCCGACAGGTTCCAGTCGCTGAATTCGGCCCGGTAGTTCTGGTTCTGCAGGACGCTGTTCTTCAACGCCTGCTGGGCCGGCGTCGGGTTGGCCAGGCCGCCGCTGACCGTCGCAAGATAGGACCCGTCCTTCTTGTCGTAATTGACGCGGATGCCCGGCGCGATGCTGATGCGGTCCGACACATGCCACGTCAGCTTGGCATAGAAGGCGGCGCTGTCGTTCTTGTAGCGAATGTCGTTGTCGGACCGCAGGCCGTCGAGCAGCGCCGGATCGGCGCCGTTGACCGGCCCCAGGGTCCACAGGCTGGCGGCCGGCCCCTGGACCTGGATGCCCTGGGTATCGATCTTCTGGCGGAAGTAGAACAGCCCGGCGACGTAATCGATGCGGTTGTCGCCGTTCGACGTCAGGCGCAGCTCTTGGCTCCATTGTTCCTGCTGCGACGGATTGTTGACCTGGGGCGTGATCGGCAGGCTGGTGAAATCGCGGTCGTTGCTGGGTTGCCAGTCCCATTTGCGCCAGCCGGTGATCGCGGTCACCGTGGCCGGCCCGATGTCCCAGTTGGCGACCAGCGAAGCGCCATAGTTGACGTTTTTCGCGGACAGCGTCGAATCGGCGTCGACGAGCCTGTCGAACGGATTGGTGCTCGCCGGTGCATAGTTCGACAGGCGGGCGAGATTGGCGAACTGGCGGTTGGTGGCGCGGGCCGTCGGCACGACCTTGACGTAGTTCTGCGCAAAGCCCTCCGGATCCTGGCGGTTATAGTCGCCGTACAGGGTGACATCGAGGAAGTCGCTCGCCTGCCAGAGCAGCTGGCCCGCAGCCCCAGATTGTCGATCTCGTTGACATCGCGTTCGGTCACGACGTTGAACAACGTGCCCCGGCGTTTGGTGAACGACGCGCTGAGCCGAGCCGCCAGCTTTTCGGCCACCAGGGGCCCCGATACCGAGCCCTTGGCCTGGATGAAATCCAAATTGCCATAGGTCAGCTCGCCGCGCGCCTCGAGGGCAAAGCTCGGCTTGCGGGTGGTGATGTTGATGGCGCCGGCGGTGGTGTTCTTGCCATACAGCGTCCCCTGCGGCCCGCGCAGGATCTCGATGCGGTCGACGTCGACGAAGTCGAGCGTGGAGGCGGCGATTCGGGAATAATAGACCTGGTCGATATACAGGCCGACGCCCTGCTCGATACCGTCGTTGGTCAGGCCGAACGGCGCGCCGAGGCCGCGAATATTGATGGCCGAGTTGCGCGGGTTCGACGAGAAGAACTGGACCGAGGGCTGGAGCTGGGTCAGCCGGGCGACATTGAAGCTGCCGGTGGCTTCGATCTGGGCGGCGCCGACCGCCGACACCGCGATCGGCACATCCTGGAGATTCTGCACGCGGCGCTGCGCCGTCACGATGATCTCGCTGTCGGCGGCAGGTTCGTCGGCCTGCGCGATCGCAGCAGGCATGGTCAGGGCGGTCAGCAGCATCAAGGCGTGCAGCGTCATGGCATCCTCCTTGGGCGCAGTCATCCAGTCGGTGCCGAGGCACCGATATGGTCAGGGTCGGGGTGCGGCGGTACCGGTCATTCGCCGGTGTAGATCATGTCGAAAATGCCGCCGTCGGCGAAGAATCGGGCCTGGGCCTTCTGCCAGCCACCGAAATTGCGATCGATCTCGAACAGCTGCACGTCGGGAAAGCGGTTGGCATAGCGAGCGGCGACAGCGCGGTCGCGCGGCCGATAGCCGTCGCGGGCGATGATCTCCTGCGCGGCGGGCGTGTAGAGATAGCGCAGATAGGCCTCCGCGACCGCGCGTGTGCCGTGGCGATCGGCGACCTTGTCGATGACCGCGACGGGCGGCTCGGCACGGATCGACACCGACGGCACGACGATCTCGAAGCGGTCGGCACCGAGTTCGCGGCTGGCGAGCAGCGCCTCGTTCTCCCAGCTGATCAGCACATCCCCCAGCCCGCGCTCGGCAAAGCTGACGGTGGCGCCGCGGGCACCCGAATCGAGCACCGGCACATTGCGGAACAGCTTGGTCACATACGCCTGCGCGGCGGCCGGGGAGCCGTATTTCTTTTGCGCATAGCCCCAGGCGGCGAGGAAATTCCAGCGGGCGCCGCCGCTCGTCTTGGGATTGGGGGTGATGACCTTGACGCCCGGCTTGACGAGGTCGTCCCAGTCGCGAATGCCCTTGGGATTGCCCTTGCGGACGAGGAAGACGATCGTCGAATAATAGGGGGCGGCGTTGTACGGCAGGCGGGTCTGCCAATTCAGCGGCAGCAGCTTGCCGCGCCTGGCGATCTCGTCGATGTCATAGGCGAGCGCCAGCGTGACCACATCGGCCTCCAGCCCGTCGATGACCGAACGTGCCTGCTTGCCCGAGCCGCCGTGCGACTGGTTGATGACGACATCGGTCCCGGTGCGGGCCTTCCAGTCGGCGGCAAAGCCGGCGTTGATGTCCTTGTAGAGCTCCCGAGTCGGATCATAGCTCGCGTTGAGCAGGGCAACCGGGGCACCGGCGGCCAACGTCGGGACCGCAAGGACGATTGCAACAGCCAAGGCGATGATGTGGTGCATTGACCCTCTAACGTGGCGTCGATGCAAAAAGCTTATTCCTACTGCCGTGATGGGCAATAAGATTCTCCTACCAGCGTTGAAAGCCGAGCTTTGTTGCCAGCGTCAGGCGCCGGCCTCAGGCGGCCTGCCGGTCGAGCGACAGGTCGGCGAGGCTGGTATGGTCGAGGATGGCAGCGGTGTTGTCGCGCACGGTCAGCATGATCTTGCGGATGACGCAGGTCGATTCCTCGAAGCAGTCGGCACAGCGCTGATAGGCGCTGACCGAAACACACGGCACCAGCGCCAGCGGCCCCTCGATCAGGCGGATGATCTCGCCGAAGCTGATCTGGCTGGCCGGCTTGGCGAGGCGATAGCCGCCCATCTTGCCGCGGAAGCTTTCGACGATGCCGCCGTTCTTGAGGTCGAGCAGGATGATCTCGAGGAACTTGCGGGGCAGCTTCTGGTCGGCGGCGATCACCGAAATCGGCACCGGCGCGATGCTCCCCGACCTGGCGATGAAGATGAGCGCCCGAAGGGCATAGCGAGACCGCTGGGTGAGCATGATTGGCGGCAGTCTATGCACGGCTCGTCGCAAGCGGGCAAGCGTTGGAGCGTTGTCACCGGCTGGCGGCGCGGTCCCATTCGTAGGTGGTTTTTCCCAACATTTCGGAGTGTATTGTAATGGCGATACAGTCCTTGGCAAGCGCGAAGCCATATAACCCATTGATATTGCACAATCAGCCGACGTTGCCGCCACTTGGCACGGGAAATGCAATGCAGTGTATGTCGAAGGTCGGGTGGTCCGGGCTTCGCTAAACTCAGGGAGAGCCACCATGTTCACCACCGATTCCACCACCGGCCGCAACTTTGCCGCAGGCTTCGCCGCCATCGTTTTCGCCAGCACCTGCCTGCTCGCCGCCGCCGGTCCGGTCGAAGCGGCCGAAGTGACGGCGGCCAGCCGCGCCGTCAGCTACAGCGACCTCGATCTCGCCCACGCCCCGGGCCGCGCAGCGCTCGAAATGCGTATCAAGTCGGCCGCCCGCACGGTCTGCGACAGCGGTCTCGACAATGTCAGCGCCCGCGCCGCCGAAACGCGCTGCGTGCGCGATGCCATCAACAGCGCGAAGCGCAACGTCGCCGCCGTCGTTCCCGCCTACCAGGGCTGATCCGGCATGCCCGACCCGGGGAGCGAGGCTTGCCTCGCTCCCTTTTGTCGTTCCGGGCGACCGACGGCTTCGTAAAGATACGGATTTCGCGCCAGCCGACATCGGCGCATCCCGCCGGCATCGATCCAGCCCTTCATGCAGGAGATGTCGCATGGCCACCGCGCCGACCATTGTTGCCCTGATGGGCTTTTTCACGCTCGCCACGATCGGCATCCCGATGGCGCTGGTGTGGCGCCAGGCACCACGCTGGTTGACGCGTGCGCATGACCGCCGCGTCGCCTTTCACCAGGCCGCCTGCGACACGCTCCATCGCGCCCTGGCCGAAACGCCTCGCGATGACGCCAATCATCAGCGGCTGCGGGCGCAGTTCATCGAAAACAGCAACGCGCTCCGTGCGCTGGCCCCGCAGTTGGCGGTGCCGACGCTCGACGCGGTGACGCCGCTGCCGCTCGCCGCCTAGACGTCGAGATTGGCGACGTTCAGCGCGTTGTCCTGGATGAAGGCGCGGCGCGGCTCGACGACATCGCCCATCAGCTTGGTGAAGATGTCGTCGGCAAGATCGGCCTCGTCGGCATCGACCCGCAGCAGGGTACGCGCTGCCGGGTCGAGCGTCGTTTCCCACAATTGCTCGGCGTTCATCTCGCCAAGGCCCTTGTAGCGCTGGACGCTGAGACCCTTGCGCCCCGAATCGAGAATCGCCTGCAGCAGGTCCGACGGCCGGGTGATGCGGCGATCGCCGAGCATCGCCGAGCCGATGTAGCTGTCGGCCTCCTGCATCGCCAGGGTGTGCAGCCGCGGCGCCTCGGGCGAGGCGAGGAACCCGCCGTCGACGACGTGGTGGTCGGACACCCCGCGCCAGTCGCGGCGCAGGTGATACCCGCCCTCGGCCGCGGGCTCGGCGGTCCAGCTTGCCTTGTCGGTATCGGCCTGGGTCAGCCAGGTCGCGGTGCGGGCGGCGGCAGCGCGGGCACCTTCGCCGGACAGGCCGGGTTCGAGCCCGCCCGACAGCGCCAGCGCCTCGATGACATGCGCGGGATAGCGCTTGGGCACATAATCCATCAGCGCACGCAGCTTGCGGGCATGGTCGACGACGCTGCGCAGGTCGCTATCGGAACGGGGGCCCGACGGTGTCTGCAGGACGAGCCCGCCGAGGCCGGCATCGATCAGGTAATCCTCCAGCGCCGCATTGTCCTTGAGGTACACCTCCGACCGGCCGCGCATGACCTTGTACAGCGGCGGCTGGGCGATGAAGAGGTGGCCGTTCTTGATGAGCTCCGGCATCTGCCGGTAAAAGAAGGTCAGCAGCAGCGTCCGGATGTGGGCGCCGTCGACATCGGCGTCGGTCATGATGACGATCTTGTGATAGCGCAGCTTTTCCAGCTTGAACTCGTCGCGGCCGATGCCGGTGCCGAGCGCCTGGATCATCGTGCCGATCTCGCGGCTCGACAGCATCCGGTCGAAGCGGGCGCGCTCGACGTTGAGGATCTTGCCCCGCAGCGGCAGGATCGCCTGGAACTGGCGGTTGCGGCCCTGCTTGGCGCTGCCGCCGGCGGAATCACCCTCGACGAGGAACAGCTCGGACTTGGCCGGATCGCGTTCCTGGCAGTCGGCGAGCTTGCCGGGCAGGCTGGCGATGTCGAGCGCACCCTTGCGCCGCGTCAGGTCGCGCGCCTTCTTGGCGGCTTCGCGGGCCGCGGCGGCATCGATGATCTTGGCCATGATGGTGCGGGCGTGCTGGGGGTTTTCCTCCAGCCAGATCGCCAGCTTGTCGGCGATCAGCGCCTCCAGCGGCTGCCGGACTTCGGACGAGACCAGCTTGTCCTTGGTCTGTGACGAGAACTTCGGGTCGGGCAGCTTCACCGACACGATCGCCGTCAGTCCCTCGCGCATGTCGTCGCCGGTCAGCGTGACCTTTTCCTTCTTCAGCGCGCCCGAGCTTTCTGCATAGTTGTTGAGCGTGCGGGTCAGCGCGGCGCGGAATGCCGCCAGGTGGGTGCCGCCGTCACGCTGCGGGATGTTGTTGGTGAAGCAGAGGACCTGTTCGTAATAGCTGTCGTTCCATTCCAGCGCGACGTCGATGCCGATGTCGGCCGACTGGCCGTGGATGGCGACCGGCGAGGCGATCAGCGGCGTCTTCGACTTGTCGAGATACTGGACGAACGCGGCGATGCCGCCTTCGTAATAGAGCTCGATCGCCTGGCCCTCGGCATGGCGGGCGTCGGCCAGGTGCAGGCGGACGCCGGAGTTGAGGAAGGCCAGCTCGCGGAAGCGGTGCTCGAGCTTGGCAAAGTCGAATTCGATGATCTTGAAGGTGGCGGGCGATGGCAGGAACGTCACCATGGTGCCGCGCTTGCCTTCGGGTGCCGGGCCGACGATCTTCAGCGGCGCCTCGGCATCGCCGTGGCGAAACCGCATCCAGTGTTCCTGGCCGTCGCGCCAGATCGTCAGCTCCAGCCACTCGCTGAGCGCGTTGACCACCGACACGCCGACGCCGTGCAGCCCGCCCGAAACCTTGTAGGCATTGGCGTCGCTGTTCTCGAATTTCCCGCCGGCGTGGAGCTGGGTCATGATGACTTCGGCGGCGGACACGCCTTCCTCGGTATGGATGCCGGTCGGGATGCCGCGGCCGTTGTCGGTGACGCTGACCGAGCCATCGGGATTGAGGACGATGTTGATCAGGTCGCAATAGCCGGCGAGTGCCTCGTCGATGGCGTTGTCGCTGACTTCGAAGACCATGTGGTGCAGGCCGGAGCCGTCGTCGGTATCGCCGATGTACATGCCGGGGCGTTTGCGCACGGCATCGAGGCCGCGGAGCACCTTGATCGAATCGGCATCGTAATCGGCGGGCAGCTGATGGGTTTCGTCGCTCAAGGTCCGGAATCCTTCCGTCGCAGCACGACAGGCGCGCGACACCTGCATGGCTATAGACTCTCGCGCGCGCACACGCGAGAGCCGTGTTGCAGGCCGGATCCGGGCCCTATCCGACGGCGATGCGTGCCCTGGCGGCCTCCGCGACCTTGATGTCGGACGCGACCAGCGCCGTCAGCAGCCGGATGAATTCCACCTCCGCCGCGTCGTGCGCGGTACCGTCGACCTCGAAGATGTCGTGGAACCAGGGGCCGACCGGGCCGTCGAGATAGGGCGTTGCCCAACTGTCCCACGGCAGATGGGTCTGGGTCTTGCCCTTCACCAGCCCCCAGCAGAACGCGCCGACGCCCTCGGCCAGCGCGATCGGCAGGATGGCCTCGAAGGTGCTCCCCGTCGGCCTTGCCATGAACTCGGTGCACAGCAGCGGCCGGTCAAAGGCGCGCAGCCAGCGGATGCGCTGCACGAAGTCCTCGGGGCCGCCGTAGTTGTGGAACGAGATGACGTCGGAATGGGCGATCTGCATGGCCTGGATGCCCGACAGCAGGTGCGGCGCTGACCAGTCACCCAGCCAGATGCCGCTGGTCAGCGGTTGCGTCGGCGCCTGGCCACGGACCCAGCCGAACGCGGCGACGAGCAGCGGGATGACCAGTGCCGCCTTGGTCGCCAGCTGCTCTGGGTCGCAGGCCGCCACATCGGGTCCGTTATCCGGCTCGTTCCAGATGTCCCAGGCCAGCACGCGATCGTCGTCGGCAAAGCGCGCGACGACGGCCTCGGCATAGGCCTGCAGCCGCGGATGCTGGCTGGGGTCGGCGAGCACGGCGGGCCCTGGCGCCTGGACCCAGCCGCTATTGTGGACGCCGGGCATCGGCTCGCGCTGGGGGCCCAACGCCGGCTCATGGTGCCAGCAGCTGTCGAACAGGACCAGCATGGTGCGGATGCCATGTTGCGACGCGACGTGCAGGAACGCATCGACGCGCATCAACAAGCCATCGGCGTCGTCGACCCATAGCAAGTCGTGGAGATAGACGCGGACCGCGTTCATGCCGAGCCCGGCCGCCATGCCGAGTTCCCGGTCGATGGTGCCGAGGTCAAAGCTGGCCGCCTGCCACATCTCGATCTGGTTGATGGCGTAGGACGGTGTGAAGTTGCAGCCTACAAGCCATGGCATGCGCGCTTGCCAGTCTCGCGCTGTATCGACTGTCCACTGTGTGGTAATTGCCATGTTCCCCCCCGGGCGCAGCATCAATGCCTTGTAATTTAGGCGTAATGTTCGGCGCACGCGAGGGAATTAGCGATCAGGGCAGGGCAAATGCGACGAGCCGACGGTTCAAATCGTCACCGAAACAAATAACGCCGGGGGTTTTGCTTTGGCCGACGCTCAGCCGACGCCCTGGCCCGGCGGGTCACTGGCCGGAAAGCTTTCGTCCGCGGCCTGGTCGACCTCATCCCAATCTTCGGCAAGCTCGCCGCCCTTGTCGCCGCTCGCGTCGGGGCCGGCCGGGCGTACCTTGGGGATGCCGGCGACATCGGTTGCCAGCGGCCGATCGGCGTCCGGCGTCTCGTCCTCGGGCGACACGTCGATCGGCGTCGCGTTGATGGGCTGCTCGTCGTCGCCATTGTTGTCGATCATCGGTTGAACTCCTTCGGATCAGCAACGATCGACAACGGCTGCCAGTTCCGGAACCCATATCGTCGTCATGCCGTTGATCCTTCAAAGCAACCGAGCGGAGATGGACATGGCCGAGCAACCGAAGGACGAGCCGCAGGACCCGAGCAAGGACACGGGACGCGACCATGTCATGGGCGTCCGGCCGGGCGCGGGTCCCGACCAGTATGGCGGCAGCTTTGCCGGCGGCCAGTCCGGTGGCGGTGCCTATGCCAATGCGCACGGAACCGGGACCGGCAAGGACGAGCCGATCCGCGGCGGCCAGTCGGAGCAGGGCTATTATGGTGGCGGCCAGGCTGGCGCCAACAGCGATGCCGGCGGCGATCACCATGCCGCCAGTCGCCGCGATGCCCCCGACGACGATGCCGCCAGCTATCGCGACCATCCGAGCCAGCAGGGCGGCAAGGCCAAGGCCGATTTCGACGCCAGCATCAAACGCGACGTCGCCAACCGCGACCTCGAAGGCGAGGCGCTGGAGCCGGGTGACCGGGTACAGGGCAGCGACAGCCGGACGGTAACGGGCAAGCCCTGATCAGGCGGGGCGGGTGACCTCGCCGCGGAAATAGGCAAAGCTGCACGCGACAGCCACCGCACCGAGCAGGTGCCAGGCGGCATGGCCCTGCCACCAGCTGTCGGCGGCGCAGACGATGCGGGTCTGGTCGAGGATCCACAGCGCAAAGGCGACGGTGTTGGCGAGCAGCCCGGCGAGGAACAGCGGCGGCACCACGCCAGGGCGGCGCGGCCGGGCGAGCCACCATTCCAGCGCGATCGCCGTGACCAGCACGACCGCGAACAGCCAGCGCCGCGTCTCGGGGGCGATCCACAGCAGCAGGATGCACAGCCCGGCGAGGGCGACGTAGACCACCGCCGCAACGGCGTCGGAGCAGCCGAGGACTCGCCGCAGGGCCCAGGTGATCAGGAAGCTGCCGAGCAGGTACATGCCGACGACGTCGGCGAACTGGCCCCACAGGGTCAGCGTCGCGTGCAGCAGCACGCTGCCGACGCCGATGACGATGGCGCACAATCCCATCAGCAGCGTCGACGCGACACCGAGCGCGCGCCCGCCGGCGTTTACCGCGTCGAGCATGATCCAAGCGCCGACGATGACGAAGCCCAGGCTCGACACCGTGTTCGCCGGCTGCAGCAGCAGCTGGCCGGTGCGCGGCAGTTCGCAGAAGCAATGGCTGCCGAGGCAGGTCGCCGGCGGGGAGAGGCTCCACACCGGCCCCGCCGCATGAAGGATGCCGAGCGCCAGCGTCGACCAGACGGCGGCGAGGAGCAGCGCCAGCGCGGCATGGGTGGAGGGGCGAAGCACGGCGCCGCTCTGCCCGGCTTTTGCGGCAGCGGCTAGGCTGAAACGACCTGGCCCGAAACGACCTGCAGCCGGGTTGCCGCAGGATCGACCGCCTCGAACAACGCCGGGTCGGTGCCGGTCATCCAGACTTGCGATCCGGTCTCCGCCAGCCGGCCGAACAGCGCGGCGCGGCGGCTGGCATCGAGA
>QBLU01000006.1:0-12882 GCA_003241875.1 Alphaproteobacteria bacterium | reverse complement strand
AAAACAGCGCGCGGCGGCGGTCGGGATCGAGATGGGCGGCGATCTCGTCGAGCAGCAGCAGCGGCGGCTGGGCGGTGCGCGCCGCGACGAGTTCGGCATGGGCGAGGACGATTGCGACCAGCAGCGCCTTTTGCTCGCCGGTCGATCCGCGCGCCGCCGGGTCGCCCTTGGCGGCATGGGTGACGAACATGTCGCTGCGGTGCGGCCCGGCCAGCGCCCGGCCGGCAGCGGCATCGGCGGCGCGACCGCGGGCGAGGGTGCGGGTGAAATCGGGGCCGATCTCGCCGCCGCCGATGCTGATCAGCGGGCGCGCGAACGGTCCGGCCGGCGCGGTCGCCAGCTGCGTTGCCAGCGCCGCCAGCGTTTCGGCACGTGCCGCCGCCACTGCGGCGCCGTGCTCGGCCATCGCCAGCTCCAGCGCCGCCAGCCAGTGCGGGTCGGCCGGTGCCTCCGCCGTCAGCAGCCGGGTGCGGGCGCGCATCGCCGCCTCGTAACGGACGCTCTCGTGCGCATGGCCGGGGTGGAGGGCGAGCACCAGCCGATCGAGGAAGCGCCGGCGCGCCGCCGGGGTGTCGGCAAAGATGCGGTCCATCGCCGGGGTCAGCCAGACCAGCGCCAGCCATTCGCCGATGGCGGTCGCGGTGCCGGCGGCGCCGTTGATGCGCACGATCCGGCGCTCGGGCGCCTGGGCGCTGATGCCGGTGCCGATCTCGACGTCGCCGCCGGGTGCGGCGAGCGTGGCGGCGATGCTCCAGCCGCCGCCGCCGGCGATGCGCGCGGCGTCGGACAGCGCCGCACCACGCAGGCCCCGGCCGGGCCCCAGCAGCGACAGCGCATCGAGGATGTTGGTCTTGCCGGCGCCATTGTCGCCGGTGATGACGACGGCCCCCGCGCCGGCACCGATGTCGGCACCGGCATAGGAACGGAAATCGGTCAGCGACAGGCGGGTGACAGCGGCCATTGCGCCGGGTGTAGCGGATTCGCTGGGTGTGTCATCAGCGCGCCTGCCGGATCAATACCCCTCCGCCTTGCCCGGCAGCCCCGCCATGAACCCGTCCGCCTGTGCGCGGATCGCTGCCTGCTCGGCCGCGTCGAAACGGTCCCAGCCGTCGTACATGCGCAGCAGCCGGTTGTTGCGCCCCAGCAGGTCGCGGTGGCGCGCCAGGAAATCCCAATACAGGCTGTTGAACGGGCAGGCGTCCGGCCCGGTCCGCTGCTTCACATTGTACCGGCATTTGCCGCAATAGTCGGACATGCGGTTGATGTAGGCGCCGCCGCCGGCATAGGGTTTCGATCCCATCAGGCCGCCATCGGCGAACTGGCTCATGCCGATGACGTTCGGCGCCTCGACCCATTCATAGGCGTCGTCATAGACGGCCAGGAACCATTCGTGGATCTGCACCGGGTCGGTGCCGATCAGCATGGCGAAATTGCCGAGCACCATCAGCCGCTGGATATGATGGGCATGGGCATGGCGGCTGGTGGCGCCGACCGCCTCGCCCAGGCAGCGCATGTCGGTCTCCCCCGTCCAGTAGAATGCCGGCAGGTCGCGCGTGGCGGCGAAGTGGTTGCGCGCGGTGTAATCCGGCCCGGCGATCCAGTGGATGCCGCGGACATATTCGCGCCAGCCGAGGATCTGCCGGATGAAGCCCTCCACCGCGTTGATCGGCACGGTGCCGGCGCGGTACGCCGCTTCGGCCGCCTGGCAGACCTCCAGCGGCAACAGCACGCCGCAGTTCATCGCCGACGACAGCTGGCTGTGGAACAGATGGTCCTCGCCGGCGACCATCGCATCCTGGAAGTCGCCAAAGCGCGGCAGCCGGTGGCGGATGAAGTCGTCGAGCGCCAGCAGCGCCTGGTCGCGGGTGACGGCGTGGGCAAACGGCAGCAGCTCGCCGAAGTTGGCGCCAAAGCGCGCAGCGACCAGGTCGAGCACGCCCAGGGTGATCGCATCGGGCGCAAAGGCGGGCAGCGGCGGATAGGCCATGCCCTTTTTCGGCGGCTTGCGGTTTTCGGCGTCGAAGTTCCACTGGCCGCCGGCGGGCGCGATGCCGTCCATCAGGATCCCGGTGTGGCGGCGCATCAGCCGGTAGAAATCCTCCATCACCAGCCGCTTGCGGTTGTGCGCCCAGTCGGCGAAATCGGCGCGGGCAAACAGGAAGCGATCGTCGGGCAGGATCGTGCAGGGCAGCCCGGTCAGCGCGCCCCAGCGCTGCTGGGCATCGATCACCCGCCACTCCCCCGCCTCCACGGTGACGATGCGGGTGGCGGCGTGGCGGCCGGCGGCGCGGGCGACCTCGCTGTCGAAATCCTGGCCATTGGCGGGGTCGTCGAGCGCCACATAATCGACCGTCCAGCCGGCGGCGCGCAGCGCGTCGGCGAAATGCCGCATGGCGCTGAACAGGAATGCGATCTTCTTCTTGTGGTGCGGCACATAGGTCGCCTCTGCCGCGACCTCCATCATCAGCACGATCGTATCGGCCTTGTCGGCGGCGCGCAGCGACGCGAGGCCGGCCGAAAGCTGGTCACCGAGCAGGGGGACGAGGCAGGTCATGCGCCGCTGTCGCCGCCGGCTGCCCGGCGGTCAACGCGCGGCTTCGTCGCGGGCCGGCCGTCGTTCCGGGCGCGCCTTGCAAATACCGCCAGATTAAATAGGTTGCCGCGTCGCCATCCCACTATCGTTCGGGGGGGGGGCGTGGCCGAACAGGTCGCCGGATAGCAGTGGGGAAATGACCGTGCCCGAACGCAGCAACCGGCTTGTCCTGCGCGCCATCGTCATCGGCCCCGCCATCGTCGTCCTCGCCGCCGTGGCCGGCATCTGGCTGACCCAGGCGCAGCGCGATGCCGGCCGCTGGGTCAACCATTCGATCAGCGTGCAGCTGGGTGTCTCCCGCTTCGAAAAGGCGTTGTCGCAATATGAATCGTCGTATCGCGGCTTCCTGATCCGGCCGCTGCCGGTGCTGCTGACCGACATGGAGCGGGCGCGCCGCCAGCTGCACGACGGAATGGCGACGCTGGAGATCGAGACCGCCGACAACCCGGTGCAGCGCCGCCATGTCGAGGACCTGAAGGCGCCGCTGGCCGCCAAGATCGCGCTCGGCGATCAATGGGTCGCGGCGCAAAAGGCCGGGCGGCTGGCCGAGGCGCTCGCCGAGTTCAACAGCGAGCGCGGCCGTGACCTGACGCGGCTGATCGAGGCCAAGACGGCGCTGGTCACCGCCGAGGAGGACCGGCTGCTGGCCGGGCGCCAGGCCCGGGTGCAGCGGCTGTCGGAACTGGTCATCCTGGGCCTGGTGCTGGCCATCCTGGCGATCGTCGGCACCGCCATCTACCTGGTCCGCGATGCGCGCATGCGGATCGTGGAGGCCGTGGCGGCGCGCGATACCGCCGTCGCGGCGCGCGAGCAGGTGATCGCGGAGGTGCGCCGCCGCGAAGCCGCCGAAGGCCAGGTGCGGCAGATGCAGAAGATGGAATCGGTCGGCCAGCTGACCGGCGGTATCGCCCATGATTTCAATAATATGCTCGCCATCATCATCGGCAGCCTCGACCTCGCCATCCGGCGGTTTTCGGATCCGGCGCGGGTGAAGAAATCGATCGCCGCGGCCCGCGAAGGCGCCGAGCGGGCGGCCGTGCTGACAGCGCGGCTGCTGGCATTTTCCCGGCAACAGCCGCTGGCCCCCGTCGCCGTCGAGGCCAACCGGCTGGTGTCGGGCATGTCGGAGCTGCTAACCCGCACGCTGGGGGAGACCATCCATGTCGAAACGGTGCTCGCCGGCGGGCTGTGGCCGACCTTCGTCGACCCGTCGCAGCTGGAAAGCGCGCTGCTCAACCTCGCCGTCAATGCCCGCGACGCGATGGCCGGGCGGGATGCCGGCAAACTGACCATCGAGACGATGAACGCCCATCTCGACGAGGAATATTGCCGGTCACGGGCGGAGGTGGAGCCCGGCCAATATGTGCTGCTCTGCGTGTCGGACACCGGCGAGGGCATGCCGCCGGAGGTCATCGCCCGCGCCTTCGACCCATTCTTTACAACCAAGGAGGTTGGAAAAGGCACGGGGCTCGGCCTGTCGCAGGTGTTCGGTTTCGTCAAGCAATCGGGCGGCCATGTCGCCATCTATTCGGAACCCGGCCAGGGCACCACGGTCAAGCTGTACCTGCCCCGCCACATGGGCGCGTCGCTGGCGGCGGGTGCGGAAACGGTGGCCGAGGCGATGCCGACCGGCAACAAGGCCGAGGTCGTGCTCGTCGTGGAGGACGAGGCGCGGATGCGCGAATTGTCGGCGGAGGCGCTGGCGGAACTGGGCTATACCGCCCTGCCCGCCGGCGGGCCGCTGGAGGCGCTGGCCATGCTGCGCGACAACCCGGCGATCACCCTGTTGTTCACCGATGTCATGATGCCCGACATGTCGGGCCGCAAGCTGGCCGATGAAGCGCTGAAGCTGCGCCCCGACCTGAAGGTGGTGTTCACCACCGGCTATACCCGGAACGCGGTGGTGCATAACGGCATGCTCGACGCCGGCGTGGCGTTCTTGCCCAAGCCGTTCACCATCGCGCAGCTGGCGCAAAAGATCCGCGCCGTGCTCGATGGCGGCGGGCAGAACCGGTGAAGCGACCCGCTCTCTCCCCCGTCATCCCAGCGAAGGCTGGGATCCAGCTTCTTCGGTTGCGTCGGAGCCCCAGGAAGGAAGCTGGATCCCAGCCTTCGCTGGGATGACGGGAGAGGACGCGTTGGATTGCTGCCCTGAGAAAAGCCATCGCCCTTGCACGTCGCCATACTGGCAGGCTAGCGACTAGGGCACACGCAACGAACATTTGCGACGGCGAAACATTGCCTGTGATGAGCTCAACTGTGGTAGCAGGGGCTCATGCCGCATGAGTTTGTGCGGTTGGCTATGCGCGTTGACCGGCCATAGCCTTTTCACCGTGAGCACCGGTCCCTTGAAGGGACGTACGATGGATACCGCTACACCTCCGCCTGCCGTCGAACTCACTCTGGCGATTGCCATGGTCGCGTCCGCCGGCACCCCCTTGCTGCTGCTTGACGGCAAGCTTCACGTTATCGCGGCGAGTCTGGCGTTCTGCCGGCAGTTTGCGGTCAACCCTGGCACGGTCACGGGTCGGCCTGTGTTCGCGCTGGGAACAGGCGAATGGGACGCACCGCGGCTGCGGTCGCTCCTCAGCGCCGTCGCCACCGGCGGTGCGAGGATCGACGATTATGAGATCGACCTGCACATACCTGATCGCGGCGTACGCCGGCTTTGCATCAACGCACATCGGCTCGACTATGACGACAAGGATGCGGTGCGGCTGTTCGTGACGATTACCGACTTGACCGATGCCCGGGCCAACGACCGATTGCGGGATGATCTCGTCCGCGAAAAGTCGATACTCCTGGAGGAACTGCAACATCGGGTCGCCAACAGCCTTCAGATCATCGCCAGTGTGCTGATGCAGAGTGCCCGCAAGACGCAGTCGGAAGAGCTGCGCGGCAACCTGACCAACGCCCACAGCCGCGTGATGTCAGTAGCCGCGCTCCAGCGTCAGCTTGCAGTGTCCAGTCTGACCGATGTCGCCATGAAACCTTATCTCGGTCAGCTATGCCAGAGCATCGGGGCCTCGATGATCGCCGATCACGATCAACTGTCGATCATCGTCGATGTCGATGAAAGCACTGCAACGTCCACTGCCTCGGTCAGCATCGGCCTGATCGTGACCGAACTCGTGATTAATGCCTTGAAGCATGCATTTCCGGATCACCAGCATGGCGAGATCCAGGTCGACTACGAAACTGGCGCGACGGGATGGAAGCTGACGATCACCGACGATGGCGTTGGCATGCCCGGCGACACAACCCAAGCCAAGGCAGGGCTCGGCACTACGATCGTCAACGCGCTCGCCAAGCAGCTTCATGCGACTGTCCAAGTCGCGTCTGCCGGACTGGGCACTTCCGTTACGATCAAGCAGACCAAACCGAGCCTCGTTGATGGAAGCCCGCAGGAACCCGAAGTGCAGGCGGTATAGCTTCCCGGAACGGCCCATGACGAGCAGCAGCCCGAGCGGGCCGCAAGTTTGCCCGTTTGCGGGAAGATCGATGTCCGCGAAGGCGCCCTGACGACAAAGCGCATAGGGCTGCAAACAAGCGGATATCCTGGTTTCCCGCCGGAGCGGACGAACAGCAGCGATGCCGTCGCGTCGCCCGAAGCCGGCTTTCCGCTACCCACTCCTAGCGGACAACAACGGGGTCTGGGGCCAAGGCCCCAGCCGCCGGAGGCCCTGCCCTATCCCCAAACCTCACCGCCGCGGCGACCAATCCGCCATGTTCACCCGGTCTTCGACGAACCAGGGTTCGCCGTTGGCGCCGATGAAGAGCTTTTCCATTTCGGGGCGGGTGAAGGGTCGCGATCCCAGGCGGCCCATGATGGCGATCTGGTGGCCGGTTTCGTCGACGGCGCGGTCGCGGTCGAGGCCCTTGGACATCGCGAGGGCGGGCTGTTTCGTCCGCGCCCAGGCGATGAGTTCGGGCATGGGTTTGGGGGAGAAGCCGTAGAAGTTGGGCTGGCTGGCGGGGGACATCAGCTGGAGCACCTTCATGCCGTTCACGCCATCGGCGACATAGGCGAACAGCGACGCGTTGGTGCTGCCGATGACGACGTCCTCCGCATCGTCGAGTTTTCCGCCGGCGGTGTAGCGCTGGTAGATGGCGGGGGCTTCGGGGTTCTTGACGTCGATGATGATCAGGCCGTCGCGCTTGGCGGCGACGTACGCATAGGTACGCGCGACATAGACGCGGCGGGCGTCGGCGATCGGCACGGTCGCGGCGGGGGGGGGCCGCGGGCGATCGAGCCGGGTCACGTCGAGCACTTCGAGGCCGCGCGCCGTCGTCACCCATAGGTAGCGGAACTGCAGCGCGCTGGCGCGGGGATCGGCCATGGCGACGCTGGCGGCGAGGCGCGGGTGGAGCGGATCGTCGAGATCGACGACAACCAGCGCGCGCGGGGTGGCGACATAGGCGAAATGCCCGGCGAGCGTGATGTGGCGGGCGCCGGTGAGGATGCCTTGCGCGTTCCACGTCACCGCCCGTTTCAGGAAATTGTTGCGCGGCTCGCCATCGCTGAGCGTGTCGATGTCGGTGAGGATCAGGCCTTCCTGCGCATCGGTGATGACGGCGTAGCGATAAAGCGGGTGCATCGTCTGTTCCTGGTTCATGCCGCCGAGCGGATCGGCGGGGACCGTGCCGGCGGCGCGTTGCACCTGTTCGGCGATCATGCGGTCGTTGCGGCCGACGGCGATCGGCTGGGTGGTGGCAATCGCCATGCAGGTGGCGTTTTTCGACGCGATGCGGGTGTTCTGGCCGAGCGGCGAGACGGGGGCGGTGACGATCTTGTCCGACACGCCCTTGTTGGCGATGCTGGCGATGTCATAGGCGCGGAAGCCGCCGCGTCCTTCGGCGACGAACAGATATTCGCCGCGGGCCTGGAGGCAGCGGGCGGCGCCGCCGGCGCGCTGGTGGACGTTGCCGATGGCCTCCGCAGGGTCGGTTTCGCCCGACGCCTGCTTGTCGAAGACCTTGCCGCGGACCCAGTCGATGAGCTCGCGGCCGTTGCGCTCGACGTGCTGGCGCCAGTAATCGGGATAGGCGTATTTCTGCAGGTAGGAGCCGAAGACGGCCTGGGGTTCGCTGTATTCGGTGACGCGGACGGCCGCGATACCGCCGTCGAGGCCGACCCCAGTTCCTACCCACGCCTGCGCGCCGATGAAATTCACGAAGTTCGTGCCGGTGAGCAGCAGCTGGGCCATGATGGCGTTGTTGTCGCCGGATCTGGCCAGGTGGCAGTCGGTGCAGGTCTTGGTTTCCTCCCGTCGTTCGGTGTGCGGGTAATGCGGGGCGAAGGCCTGGGAGGAATAGCCGGCGGCGGAGATCGGCGGCTGCTGCACATAGATGCGCTCGCGGTTGATGTTGGTGGAACTGAGCATCAGCGCCGAGGAGGAGCGAACGGGCGCGATGATGTTGCCCTTGGTGGTCTGGTGGCGGCCCAATTGGAACATGTCGTCGCGGGCGACCTGGGGGTTGTAGGTCGCGAAGTTGCGGGTCTCCTGGTCCTCGTATTTCTGGGTGGGGGATTTCCAGTTGGCCTCGATGGGCAGGTGGCAGCCGCCGCAGCTTGTCGTCCATGACAGGTGGCAGGTGTAGCAGGCCATGTTGTCGTCGCCATGGGCGCGGTCGCTGGCGGGCACGCCGGGGCCGAAGCTGCGATAGTCGGTGCGGCTGATCAGCTTGGCGCGGGCGGCTTTCTCGTTGAAATCGGGGTTGCCGTGGGTGACCGAGTCCTTCGTCAGGTGGATGCGCCATTCGAGTTTGGGGTCGCTGGCGGAGCGTTGCAGCAGCACCTCGCGGCCATTTTGCGTCACCCATTCGAAGCGCGGGCGGCCATCGGGGTTGCGGATGAGGGTGAGATCGGTGCCGCCGGGGCGGGCGTTGATGTTGGAGGTCTTGAGGCTGGGGTAGGCGTCGGCGGTGCCGTGGCAGTCCTTGCACGAGACTTCGACGGCGTTGGCGACCTCGCCATGGATATAGCCGTTGTCATGACCATCCTGGGCGAAATGGCAGTCGGCGCATTGCATGCCGACCTCGGCGTGGATGGACATCATGTGGACCGCCTTGCCGCCCTGGGCCGCGCCCGGGGTGGCGGCGGGCTGCGGGAATTGCGCGACGCCGGCGCGGCGCCATTTCTGCGGGTCGTCGTTGGCGACGATATGGGCGGTGTCGGTGCCGTATGTCGCCATGTTGCCGCCGGCGTCGAGCAAATTGCCCTCGCGATCGCGTTTGTAGACGGCGCGGAAGTTCCAGCCATGGCCGTGATAGTCGGCGAATTGCGTGTCGGTGTTGGCGGGGTTGCGATCGGCGACGGTGCGCAGGAATTCGGGGTCCGCCCACAGCCCGCGGACGGCGGCAGCCTCGGGGTTGCGCTCGTTGACTTCGCGGGTTTCGGCGGCGGTGGGGTATTTCTGTCGGGCGGGCCACATGCGCGGGGCGTCGGCCTCGTAATCCCACATGGTGGTGCCGTAATAGCTGTTCAGGAACATGTTGGGCTGGTGCATGTGGCAGTTCATGCACTGCGCGCTGGGGATGGCGCGGGTGAAGGCGTGGCGGATCGGGTGGCCGGATTCGCCTTTCGGGATGGTCGGGTCGGCGGTCTGGGTCATCCCGTCGCGGCCGGCGGCGGCATAGGTGCTCGAATGCACCGGGTCGCGGTCGTTGGCATAGACGACGTGGCAGGAGGCGCAGCCCGACGTGCGGTAATCGCCGGGCTGGTCGTTGGTGCCCATGAACCAGGTGAAGGGGTCGTTGAGCCGGGTCTTGTGGATGTTGATGACGGGGACGGCGACGCGGAGGCCCGTGCCGGGGCCGCGGTTGGACTGGCGGATGTCGGGGCGGCCGGGCTCCTCCAGCCGCTGGAACAGCCCGGTGGCGCCGGGGTTGCCGATTTCGGGGAAGATCGGGTTGATGTTGCGGCCGCCGCGTTCGAAGACGCGGAAGATGTCGCCGGGCGGGAGGACCTGCCAGGCCGGGAGCGGCACGAGGAACGGCAGGGCGCCGCGGGCACGCTCCGCCTCGGTCAGCACGCCGGCGGGGCGGCCGGACGTGCCGGGGGAGAAGGTGACGGCACCGACGCTGTCGCCGTGGTGCGACAGGACCGTGGCCTCGCCGCGCCGGGTGTAGCTTTCGCCGAAGATGTAGTTTTTGTACGGCGCGATGCCGTTGTTGTAGCTGGCGCCGCCGAACAGCATGGCGCCGGTGGCCATCAGCGAGCGCTCGGCGGCCTCGATGACCGGCAGGTGGCAGGCGCCGCAGCTGTCACGGGCGACGCGATAGTCGGATGGATTGACGAAGCGGACGAACTCGGGGGCTTCCTTGTTGAGCAGGGTGTAGCTGCGCTTGGGGTTGGCCGAGGACGGGAAGTGCCAGGCTTGGGGGTAGCGCGGCAGCACATGGGCCTGGTCGCGGAAACGGCCATAGGCGGGGTCGGTCTTGGCGAGGCCCTCCGGCGCGACGACAGCGGTGTTGCCGCCATGACAGTCGGTGCAGCCGAGCACCACGGCCTTGGGTGCGTGCATCGTCCATTCGTCGCCGGCGGTGTGGCACGACCGGCAGCCGGCACTCTTGGCGTCGGCGAGCTCCTGCGGCTGGGATTTCGGTGCGGCGGGCGTGGTGACCAGCGCATAGTCGCGCGCCACCGGCCTTTCGCCTTCCGACGCCGGCGCGATGGCCGCGAACAGCGCCAGCGCGGCGGCGAGGGCGAGGCGGCGCGCCATCAGTAGGACAGCACGGCGTTGAACAGCACGCTGTAATAGCGGCTGTCGCGGGGGGCGTTGGCGAACAGGTCCTTGAAGCCGGCGGCAGGCGCCAGCACCGCCCCCGACAGGCGGAACACCAGATTCTGGTTGAACTTGGGCCGCAGCGTCGCCGCCAGCGACAGGTCGGTGCCGATGCCTTTGGGGATCGAGCCTTCGACGCGCAGCGCCTGCAGCACGGCTGTGGTGGCGAACCACAGCTGGTTGGCGTTGGCGGCGATGCGCAGCTGCGGCGTCACGTCGAAATCGGCGCCGATGCCGAGCAGCATGGTGCCGGGATTGTTGAAATTGCTCTGGCCCTGCTCCTTGGACGACCGCAGGCTGTTGAGCACGCCGTTGCGGCCGTTCAGCCCCACGGCACGGCCGCCGCCGGCAAAGGGGATGGTCTGGCGGATCCAGTAGCTGGTGTCGGCGCCGGCGAACTGCGGGTTCTCGAAGATCGCGTCGAAGCCGGTTTCGCTGTCGTCATTGGGGTCGCTGTCGCCCGAGGCGTAGAGGCCCGAGGCGCGGACGCGGATCCAGTCGAAGTCCAGCGACGGCTCGGCGGCGAGGAAGACGGCGCGGATCTGCGCCGGCCGGCTGGTGAAAATGCTGTTGCGGTCCTCGCCCAGCGCCACGGTGGCGCTGACGGTCAGGTTGAGCCGGCCGATATGGCCGTCGGCGTTGTAGCCGAGATAGACGACGTCGTATTCGCGCGGCCGGATGTCGCCGATCAGCGCCGGGCGGACCGGAAAGCCGTTGGTGTCGATCTCCAGCGTGCGCTCGCGATTGCGATTGTAGATGACGCTCAATTGCGAGGTCAGGCCCGGCACCGGCAGGTCCTGGCGATAGACGTTGGCGACGAACACCCAGTCCTTGCGGACGCCGCGGGTGATGGCGTTCAGCCCTGAATTGGTGTCCTTTTCCAGCCGGGCAAAGGCGGCGAGGTTGTACTGGAAGCGGTTGTTGTCGCGGGTGCCGAAGACGCGGAGCCCGAGCTGGTTGTCCTGGAACAGGAAACCCCGGAAATCCGAGGAAAACGGCTGGATGCCGATGCGGACCGAATCGAAATCATAGCGGTCCGACGTGTTGCGCAGGTGATAGTCGAAGAACAGTTCCTGCACCCCGACGAAGACATCGGTGCGATAGCTGGGGTTGCTCGGCCGCACGTCGAGGATGCGCCGCTCGCTGACATCGACATAATTGACCTGGAAGGCGATGGCGGTGCGCAGCTCCCATTCCGGCGGTTTGAACGCCGTTGAGCCCCGGGTGAGCGCAGCGCCGAGGATGAAGGTCTGCACGAACACCGCCGAATGCTGGCGGCCGAAGACATCGTTGCTGCCGGGCCGTTCGGTGGTTTGCACGCCCACCGGCTGCGGGAAACTGCGCGGTTCGGCGACCGTGTCGCTGACGGCGGACAGTTCGAGGAAGATGTCATGGGTGCCGCATAGCGGGCGATCACCCTTGAGCGTGTTCTGGGCGTAGGGGTCCTTCCAGTTCGATTTGACGAGGCCGAGCGTTTCGACCAGCCGCCAGCGATCGGGGATGCCGATATGGTCGCGCGGGAAATCGCCGGGCTGCGGTGGGGCGAGCGCGCCGGGGTTTGCCTGGGTGACGGGGTCGGCAAGCCGCGGATCGTTCAGGCCGGGCAGGCGGCGGCCACGCAGCGGGGCCAGCGCCGGATCGGCGGGGCCAGCGGCGTCCTCCGGCCCAGCGGCGCGGTCCTTGCCGGGCTCCAGCCTTGCATAGCAGTCGAAGTATTTCGACAGCACGCCGGCACTCGCCGGGGCGGCGCCGGCCAGCAGCAGCGCCGAGGCGGACAGGCTAAAGCCCCTGGCAGACATTTTGATCGGCGGTGTCGAGGAAGGGCGCAAACGGGCAGCCGACGAAGCGCAGCCGCACGCCATTGGTGCCGGCGACCGGCACCAGGACCTGGTCGCTGCGGATGCCGGCGGGGGGCAGGCCGATGCCGCCGATGCGGATGCCGGCGTTGGCGGTGCCGAGGAACGCGATCATGTCGTCCTGGTCGATGCCGTCGCCCGACACGCCGACGGCGCCGACAAGGGTGCTGCCGCGATAGACCGGCACTGCGCCGGGGAAGATCTGCAGGCCGTTGGCCAGCCGGTTGCCGCCATCGGGGGTGGCGGCGATGAAGCTGCAGCGCGCCGGATTGCCGCCGCCGAGCACCTGCACCAGGTTGGGGGTGATGAGCGCCGACTGCAGCCCGGTCGAAAAGGCCGAGAATTGCGCGATGGGGCGCGACAAGGGGCCGGCGGGCCGTGCCACCTCGCCATCGGGGAAATAGGGTCGTGCCAGATTGCCGATGGCGCGGTTCGACACGGCGATCCTGCCCGACAGCAGGTCGCCGCTGCCCATGAAGGCGGTGATGCGGGGGCCGAAATCGCGGACATTGGCGTCCGGGCTGCCATCGGCGCGGGTCGCCGCCGCCAGGTCCGACACGGCGAAACGGCCGGAGAAGAACGCCACGCTGCGGGCCTTTTGCAGCGACACGTCGATGCCGAAGACGGGGGCATCGGGGGAGCGCAC
>QBLU01000069.1:591-16991 GCA_003241875.1 Alphaproteobacteria bacterium | reverse complement strand
CCCATCTGGCCATCGCCATCACCGCCAGCGTCATCCGTGTCGGTGCCCGCGGCCGCTACTTCAACACCCTCGACCTGGTCACCCGGCTCGAAGAAGAGACCCGTATCGGCAAGGCCGGCGCGCTGGCGGCGCAGCTCGCCCGCCTCGATCTCGTTGTCCTCGATGAACTTGGTTATCTGCCGCTTGCCCGATCCGGCGGGCAGTTGCTGTTCCACCTGATCAGCAAGCTTTACGAACGCACATCGGTGATCATCACCACCAACCTGACGTTCGGCGAATGGCCCACCGTGTTCGGCGACCCCAAGATGACCACCGCGCTCCTCGATCGCATCACCCATCATTGCGACATCGTCGAGACCGGCAATGATAGCTGGCGGTTCAAAAACCGGAGCTGACCACCCCCGCCGCCGCTGCCGAAAAGAACAATCTTGTCGGGCTCGCGCCTCCGGCCGGGCTACGCCCGACCTCCGCCGCAAGCCCGACAAGCGCTTCTCATCCTGATTGTCGCGCAAACGCCACCGCTGAGCCGCGAGTGGTCCCTTTTTGCACGCCGATATGGCTCCAAAGTGGGTCCCGTTTGAACGCCGATTGACAACACAGCGAGCCTGCGGGTCGTGTCATATGCCTTACGGGTCCGCGCCGACCACGATTGTGTCGGATCGCTGATGTATCTCTCGTAAGCTTGGCCCAGCGTGAGGCTCGGAACTGACACGCTGATATCTGATTGAAAAGCCGATTCAACGTTCGCATTCGTAGCGTTCGGTCCAGAGGTCAGTTTTGACTGAGATCGAGAACCCGGGCCATCGTCGTTCAACGGTGACAGCAGCGTCTGGTCGACGTTCATGCCCGCGCGAGACCGAGCAGCTTCAATTTCAGCTTCAACCCGAGCGGCAGCCAGAGGGGGTCTGCGCAGAGCAACTTTGAAGCTGTCCGTGCGCAACGATCGCCATATTTCGGTTCTGCCCATCAAACCGAAAACTGATCGAGGCAACGCTCGCCGATGGTAGAATTGACCACCCCGGAGGACCATTCCTCTGGGCGTTCTCTGTAACAGTTCTCTGTAACAGCTCCCCGCGCCATTCTTCCCGACTTTTCCAGACGTTAAGGCCGATGATGGAATGAGATTCTGTAGCAGATCGTCGTAGCAGACGCTCGTGGGGAACCGTCCTGCGAACGATTCCCCTGCATTTTCATCATGTTCGTGAAAAGTGGTGCCCGGAAGAGGACTCGAACCTCCACGCCCTTGCGAGCGCCAGCACCTGAAGCTGGTGCGTCTACCAATTCCGCCATCCGGGCACGGGGTAGGAGCGGCGGGTTAGGGAGCGGCGGCAGGCTTGTCAATCACAACTATCAGTTTCCGGCGTCGGCTCGCGGCGCAAAAGCGCCGGTTGCGCCAACTCGCGCCGCGACAGGCGCGGAAAGGCGCGTTAAAGGCGGCGGCATGACCGGCATGCTCTCCCCACTCGCCTCCGACAGCCTGGTGATCGTTATCGGCGGTTCGGGCTTCATCGGCCGCTACATCGTGCAGCGGCTGGCGGAGGCCGGCTATCGCGTCCGGGTCGTCGTTCGCCATCCCGATCGCGCCCTGTTCCTCAAGCCCCTGGGCGGCCTTGGCCAGATCCAGCTGGTGCGCGGCGACGTCACCTCCGATGCGGCGATGGCGGCGGCGTTCAGGGGCGCCGATGCCGGTATCAACCTCGTCGGCATCCTCGACGAAAAGGGCGGCCAGAAATTCGCCGCGGTCCAGGCCGAAGGCGCCGGCCGTGCCGCACGCGCCGCCGCCGCCGCCGGCATCGGCCATTACATCCAGATGTCGGCGATCGGTGCCGATGCCGCCAGCGCCGTGCCCTATGCCCGGACCAAGGCAGCGGGCGAAGCGGCGGTGCTCGCTGCCATCCCGACCGCGACGATCCTGCGGCCCAGCCTCGTCGTCGGGCCGGAGGACCAGTTCCTCAACCGCTTTGCGTCGATGGCGCGGCTGTCGCCGGTGCTGCCGGTGATCTGCGGCGATACACGGTTCCAGCCGGTCTATGTCCTCGATGTCGCCGCCGCGGCCGTGGCGGCGCTGGTGACCCCGGCCGCCGCCGGCCGCACCTATGAGCTCGGCGGGCCGGAGGCACTCAGCTTTCGCGACATCCTGCGCATGATCAATACCGAAACCCGGCTCGACCGCCGGCTGGTCGAGGTGCCGCCTGGTGTCGCCCGGCTGATGGGCCGCATGGGCGACATGCTGCCGCTGATGCCGATGACGTCGGACCAGCTGGCGATGCTCGGCAAGGACAATGTCGTCGCCACCGGCGCCGCCGGGCTCGCCGATCTCGGCATCGCACCGACGCCGATGGCGGCGTTTGCGCCCGGCATGTTGGAGCGTTACCGCCCCGGCGGCCGCTTCAACAAGGTGCAGGCCGCGGGCCTCGCCGGCCACTAGGCCCTGATTATCCAACAGCACGGCCCGGCCACCCGCCGGGCACGGAGACCCCATGGACCATTCGCTGACCGACATCATCATCCTGGGGATCGTCGAGGGCCTCACCGAGTTCCTGCCGGTATCGTCGACCGGCCACCTGATCCTGGCGGGCGAGCTGCTCGGCTTCACGGGGCCAGCGGAACTGGCGTTCAAGATCGCCATCCAGCTCGGCGCGATCCTGGCGGTTCTCGTCGCCTATCGCCAGCGCTTCACCGGCATCGTCGTCGGCCTGGCACGGCGCGACGCGGGCGCGATTGCATTTACGCGCAACATCTTCATGGGCTTTCTGCCCGCGCTGCTGGTGGGGGCAGTCGCGTACGAGACTATCAAGCTGATGCTGGAATCGCCGATGGTCGTCGCGATCGCGCTGATCGTCGGCGGCGTTGCGATCCTGGTCATCGAGCGGCTGGCCCATCGGGCGCGCTTCGAAAGCGTCGAGGCAATTCCCGGCGCAACCGCATTCGTGGTCGGCGTCGGCCAGTGCATTGCCATGATACCGGGCGTCTCGCGTTCGGGGGCGACGATCATGTTCGGGCTGCTGGCAGGGCTCGAGCGCAAGACCGCCGCCGAGTACAGCTTCTTCCTTGCGGTGCCGACGATGACGGCCGCGACGGCCTATGCGCTCTACAAGAACCGGGACGCGCTGGAGGGCGGCGACATCACGGCGATCGGCATCGGCTTCCTGGTCGCGTTCATCGTCGCGCTGGCGGTCGTGAAGGGCTTTGTCGCCATCGTCAGCCGCTTCGGCTTTGCGCCCTTTGCCTGGTACCGCATCATCGTCGGGTCGGCGGCGCTGGTCTGGCTCCTGGCGCGATAGGACCGAACCGGGCCTATTAAGCAGGGCTTTTGCGACCGCTCCGCGACATACGCAATTTAATAGGTCAGCATTGCTGTCGCAAATGCCACTTTGCGCGTGACTCTGGTGCGACGAGCCGTTAACGGCGACTCGCGAAAGGGGCTGGCGACAATGGCCGACACACGGATGCTGAAGTTCACCGACCGTGCGCAGGCCTATCCGGCCAAGCGCACCGCCGACGAACGCGCCCATGACTTCCTGGAGATCGCCCGGCCCTATATCGTCGCCAAGGCCGAGGAACAGGCTGCGCGCTGCTCGCAATGCGGCGTGCCGTTCTGCCAGGTCCACTGCCCGCTCCACAACAACATCCCCGACTGGCTGAAGCTGACCGCCGAGGGCCGGCTGGAGGAAGCCTATGAGCTGTCCGCCGCGACCAGCACCATGCCCGAGATCTGCGGCCGCATCTGCCCGCAGGACCGGCTGTGCGAGGGCAATTGCGTCATCGAAAAGGATTTCGGCAGCGTCACCATCGGCTCGGTTGAAAAATTCATCACCGACACCGCCTGGGAAAACGGCTGGGTCAAGCCGGTGCGCATAGTCGCCGACCGCTCGTCGCAGTCGATCGGCATCATCGGCGCCGGCCCGGCCGGGCTGTCCACCGCCGAATATCTGCGCATCAAGGGCTATGAGGTCCATGTCTACGACCGCTACGATCGCGCCGGCGGGCTGCTGACCTATGGCATCCCCGGCTTCAAGCTGGAAAAGCCCGTCGTCATGCGCCGTGTCGACCGGCTGCGCGACGCCGGCATCCATTTCCACCATGATTTCGAGGTCGGCCGCGACGCGAGCCTTGCCGAATTGCGCGACCGCCACGATGCCATCCTCATCGCCACCGGCGTCTACAAGCCCCGCGCCGTCGACGTCCCCGGTGCCGACGCTGGCGCCACCGTCGAGGCGCTCGATTACCTGACCGCCTCGAACCGTTCGGGTTTCGGCGACGCCCTGCCCGCCGCGCACGACGCCGCCGGCAAGCATGTCGTCGTCATCGGTGGCGGCGACACCGCGATGGACTGCGTCCGCACCGCCGTCCGCCAGGGTGCGGCCAGCGTCAAATGCCTCTATCGCCGCGACCGCGCCAACATGCCGGGCTCGCTGCGCGAAGTCCGCAACGCCGAGGAGGAGGGCGTCGAGTTCATCTGGCTCGCCGCGCCCGCCGCCATCACCGGCAACAGCGTTTCCGCCACCCGCATGCGGCTCGGCCAGGCCGGGCCCGACGGCCGCCGCGCGCCGGAGGCCGAACCCGGCGGTGATTTCACCCTGCCCGCCGATCTCGTCATCAAGGCCTTGGGCTTCGATGCCGAGGACCTGCCCGGCCTGTTCGGCGCCCCCGACCTGTCGGTGACGCGCTGGGGCACGCTGCGCTGCGACCACAAGACCATGATGACGTCGCTGCCCGGCGTGTTCGCCGCCGGCGACATCGTCCGCGGTGCCTCCCTCGTCGTCTGGGCGGTGCGCGACGGCCGCGACGTCGCGGTCCAGATGCACCAGTATCTGCGGGCACAGGTCGGCGTTCCGGCGGCGGCGGCGTGACGATGCTGCGCACCCTCCTGTTCGCCGTCGCGATTTCCGCCGCGCTGCCGGCCGGCGCCCAAGCGGGGGCGGCCGATCCCGATCCGGCGCGGCTGGCGGCGGCCAAGGCACTGATCGAGGTCGTCATGCCGCCGGCGTTGCGCGAACAGATGACCGATCAGACCAGCGTCGCGATCATGGTCAACGTGACCCAGGGCTTTGCCAATTCGCCGCAGATCATGGCGGCGTTTGCCGCCGAGCCGCGCGCCGAAGCGATAATCAAGCGCTACATCGCCCGCCAGCAGCAGGCGACGCAGACGCTGATGAAGGCCAATATGCCCGACATGCTGGCGGCCATCACGCGGGCCTATGCCCGGCAGTTCAGCGTCACCCAGATGACGGAGGCCCGGGCGTTCTTTGCGACGCCAGCGGGGCAAGCCTATGTCATCCAGGCGCCAAGGGTAATGGCCGACCCCGATGTCGGCGCCTGGATGCAAAAGATGATGGCAACATCCATGGCGAACGTGCCCGCCGAAATCGCCACCATGCAAGCCGAATTGCGGGCCCTGAAGCCCGCCGCCAACCCTGCCGACCCGGAGCCACGCCGATGATCCCGATCTTTCTCGCCCTTGTCGTTGCTGCCGGCGCCCCCGCCGCCGCTCATGCCGATCCGGCGCGCCTCGCCGCGGCGCGCACGCTCGTCCAGCAGCTGCAGATCGGGCCGCAGCTGCAAAAAATGCTGGCGCAGAATGTCCAGGTCATGCGCTCCGGCGTCGCCATGCGGGCGCTGCTTTCGCAGCAGCCGGGCTTTGTTCCCGCCTATCAGGCCAACAAGGCCAAGTTCGATCCCGTCCTGCAAAAGGCCGGCGGCATCCAGGCCGACATCGCCGAAAAGGTCATGCGCGACAATGCCTCGGCGGTCGTCGACGCCGCCGTGCGCAGCTATGCCGCCAACTATACCACCGCCGAGCTGCAGGGCCTGTCGGCCTTCTACAAGACCCCGCTCGGCCAGAGCTTCTTTGCCAAGGACGGCCGCGTCCGCGCCGAGATCAACGAGGCCGGCAACAAGATCATGGGCGCCAAGCTGCAGACCGCGATGCAGGCCAATGCCAGCCGCATCTCCGCCGCGCTGGCGCCGCTGAAGACGATCGCCGCACCGCCGCCCGCCAAGAAGTAGGAAAGCCCCGGCATGACGCCCTTCACCGCATCCCCCGAGGAACGCGCCCGCATCGCCGGGGTCGGCATGTACCGCCCCGACCTGGAGGGCGACGCCTGCGGCGTCGGCGTCATCGCCGCCACCGACGGCAAGGCCTCGCGCCGCGTTGTCGTCGCCGGCATCGAGGCGTTGAAGGCGGTCTGGCATCGCGGTGCCGTCGATGCCGATGGCAAGACCGGCGACGGCGCCGGCATCCATGTCGAGCTGCCGCTCGATTTCTTCCACGAGCATATCGGCCGCGCCGGGCACCAGCCCAAGCCCAACCTGCTCGCCGTCGGCCAGGTCTTCCTGCCACGCACCGACCTTGCTGCCCAGGAAACCTGCCGGACCATCGTCGAATCCGAAATCATTGGCTTTGGCTACAAGGTCTATGGCTGGCGCCAGGTGCCGGTCGACATCAGCGTCATCGGCCGCAAGGCGATGGAATCGCGCCCCGAGATCGAACAGATCATGATCGCCGGGCCGCTTCCGGGTGCCGACCGCTCGGCGCTGGAGGCGTTCGAGAAGGACCTCTACCTCATCCGCCGCCGCATCGAGAAAAAGGTCATCGAGGCGCAGATCCAGGGCTTCTACATCTGCTCGCTCAGCGCCCGCTCGATCATCTACAAGGGCCTGTTCCTCGCCGAGGAACTGTCGGTCTTCTACCCCGATTTGATGGACGAGCGCTTCGTCTCGCGCTTTGCCATCTATCACCAGCGCTACAGCACCAACACCTTTCCGCAATGGTGGCTGGCCCAGCCGTTCCGCTGCATCGCCCATAACGGCGAGATCAACACCGTGCGCGGCAACACCAACTGGATGAAAAGCCACGAGATCAAGATGGCCGCCGCGGCGTTCGGCGAACATTCCGAAGACATCAAGCCGCTGATCCCGGCCGGCGCCTCCGATACCGCCGCGCTCGACGCGGTGTTCGAAGCGTTCGTGCGCTCGGGCCGCGACGCGCCGACGGCAAAGCTGATGCTGGTGCCGGAAGCCTGGTCCAAGGACGACAGCCTGCCCGACAGCCACCGCGCCATGTACGCCTTTTTCGCCAGCATCATGGAGGCTTGGGACGGGCCCGCGGCGCTCGCCATGACCGACGGCCGCTGGGTCGTCGCGGGGCTCGACCGCAACGCGCTGCGGCCGATGCGCTATTGCCTGACCCGCGACAACCTGCTCGTCACCGGCTCCGAAGCCGGCATGGTCGTCATCCCCGAAGCCGACATGCTGATGAAGGGCGCGCTCGGCCCCGGCGAGATGATCGCCGTCGACATGGACGGCGAACCCGGCGGGGCACCAAAGTTCTACACCGACCGCGCGATCAAGGACCGTATCGCCGGCGCCGGCGACTATGCCGCCAAGGTCGCCGGCTTCACCACCTTTGCCTCGATGAAGGGCCATGACGGCGCCCAGCCGGGCGCCAGCTATGCCCGCGACGAGCTGCGCCGCCGCCAGGTCGCCGCCGGGCAATCGATGGAGGACATGGAGCTGCTGCTGGCGCCGATGGTCGAGGATGCCAAGGAAGCCATCGGCAGCATGGGCGACGACGCGCCGCTCGCCGTCATCTCCGACAACCCACGCAACCTCAGCCACTTCTTCCGCCAGAATTTCAGCCAGGTCACCAACCCGCCGATCGATTCCTTGCGCGAAACCCGCGTGATGAGCCTGAAGACGCGCTTTTCCAACCTCGGCAACATCCTCGACGACGGCGCCAGCCAGAAAGGCGTCATGGTCATCGACACGCCGGTGATGACCAACAACGGCTGGGCCGTGCTGATGGCGCATTTCGGCAAGCAGGCCGCCATCATCGATTGCAGTTTCGACATCGCCGGCGGCCCGGAAGCCCTGCGCGCCGCCATCGCCCGCGTCCGCGCCGAGGCCGAGACCGCCGTCCGCTCGGGCAAGAGCCAGCTGTTCCTGACCGACGAGAACCAGTCCGCCACCCGCGCCGGGATCAGCATGATCCTCGCCACCGCCGGCGTGCACACCCACCTGGTCCGCAAGGGCCTGCGCACCTTCGCGTCGATCAACGTGCGCTCGGCAGAGGCGCTCGACACCCATTATTTCGCCGTGCTGATCGGTGTCGGCGCCACCACCGCCAACGCCTATCTGGCGCAGGAAGCCATCGCCGACCGCCACGCCCGCGGCCTGTTCGGGTCGCTGACCTATGACCAGTGCGTCCAGCGCTACAAAAAGGCTGTCGAAGACGGCCTGCTCAAGATCATGGCCAAGATGGGCATCGCGGTCATCTCCTCGTACCGCGGCGGCTACAATTTCGAGGCCGTCGGGCTCAGCCGCGCGCTGGTCAACGACTTCTTCCCCGGCATGCCGGCCAAGATCTCGGGCGAAGGCTTCGAATCGCTGTTCATCAACGCCCAGATGCGCCACGAGGCGGCATTCGACGAGGATGTCGTCGCATTGCCGATCGGCGGCCTCTACCGCTATCGCACCGGCAGCGAGGCCCATGCCTATCAGGCCAGCCTCATCCACCTGCTCCAGCACGCCGTTGGTGCCGACAGCTATTCCGATTATCTGAAGTTCTCGCGCGCCGTGCGCGACCTGCCGCCGATCGCGCTGCGCGACCTGCTCGATTTCAGCGACAACACCCAGCCGGTGCCGATCGAGGAAGTCGAATCGATCACCGAGATCCGCAAGCGCTTCGTCACCCCGGGGATGAGCCTGGGCGCGCTGTCACCCGAAGCGCACGAGACGCTCGCCATCGCCATGAACCGCATCGGCGCCAAGGCGGTGAGCGGCGAAGGCGGCGAGGATTCGATCCGCTACAAGCCCTATGCCAATGGCGACAACGCCAATTCGGTGGTCAAGCAGATCGCCTCGGGCCGCTTCGGCGTCACCGCCGAGTACCTCAACGCCTGCGACGAAATCGAGATCAAGGTCGCGCAAGGCGCCAAGCCCGGCGAGGGCGGGCAACTGCCCGGCTTCAAGGTCAGCGAGATGATCGCCCGGCTGCGCCATTCGACCCCCGGCGTGTCGCTGATCAGCCCGCCGCCGCACCACGACATCTATTCGATCGAGGATCTCGCCCAGCTCATCTACGACCTGAAGCAGATCAACCCGCGCGCCCGCGTCTGCGTCAAGCTGGTCAGCAGCGCCGGCATCGGCACCGTGGCGGCCGGCGTCGCCAAGGCGCATGCCGACGCCATCCTCATTTCCGGCAATGTCGGCGGCACCGGCGCCAGCCCGCAGACCAGCATCAAATATGCCGGCACGCCGTGGGAAATGGGCCTGACCGAGGTCAACCAGGTGCTGACGCTCAATGGCCTCAGGCATCGCGTCAAGCTGCGCACCGATGGCGGGCTGAAGACCGGCCGCGACATCGTCATCGCCGCCATCCTCGGCGCCGAGGAGTACGGCATCGGCACGCTGTCGCTGGTGGCGATGGGCTGCATCATGGTGCGCCAGTGCCATTCGAACACCTGCCCGGTCGGCGTCTGCACCCAGGACGAAGCCCTGCGCCAGAAATTCGTCGGCAGCCCCGAAAAGGTCATCAACCTGATGAGCTTCATCGCCGAGGAAGTCCGCGAGATCCTGGCGAAGCTCGGCGTCCGCACTCTCGACGAGGTCATCGGCCGCACCGAGCTGCTGCGCCAGGTCAACCGCGGCGCCGAACATCTCGACGATCTCGACCTGAACCCCATCCTCGCCAAGGTCGACGCCCCCGACGGCATGCGCCGCTTCAACATCGAGGGGCACCGCAACGAAGTCCCCGACAGCCTCGACGCCGCGATGATCCGCGACGCCGACCAGCTGTTCAGCCGCGGCGAGAAGATGCAGCTGACCTACACCGTCCGCAACACCGACCGCGCCGTCGGCACCCGCCTGTCGGGGGAGATCACCCGCCGCTTCGGCATGACCGCGCTCGCTGCCGGCCATGTCCATATCCGGCTGCGCGGTTCCGCCGGGCAATCGCTGGGCGCCTTCGCCGTCCAGGGCGTCAAGCTGGAGGTCTTCGGCGAGGCCAACGACTATGTCGGCAAGGGCCTGTCGGGTGCCACCATCGTCGTCCGCCCGATGGTGTCGTCACCGCTGGCCAGCCAGGACAATGCCATCATCGGCAACACCGTGCTCTATGGCGCCACCTCCGGCCGGCTGTTCGCGGCGGGGCGCGCCGGCGAACGCTTCGCGGTGCGCAACTCGGGCGCCCGGGTCGTCATCGAAGGCTGCGGTGCCAACGGCTGCGAGTACATGACCGGCGGCGTCGCCGTCATCCTTGGCCGCACCGGCGACAATTTCGCGGCCGGGATGAGCGGCGGCATGGCGTTCGTCTATGATCAGGCCGGCGATTTCGAGCGCCGCGTCAACCATGACTCGGTCGTCCTCACCCGCCTCGCCAGCGCGCATTGGGAAACCGTCGTCCACGACCTCGTCACCGAGCACGCCCATGAAACCGGCTCGAAATGGGCGGCCGGCCTGCTCGCCGAATGGGATCGCACCCGGCAGCGGCTGTGGCAGGTCTGCCCCAAGGAGATGCTCACCCGGCTGGCGCACCCGCTCGACGACAGCCCGCAGCGCGAGGCCGCCGAATAGGATCATTGCAGCCACGGGCCGCACTTCCTATCTTGCTGTCCTACGCGGACAGGATAGTGCGACGATGGCCGACGACAAGCAGGACCCGCTGGTACAAAGCCTTATGGCGCTCGCCGTCAGCGCCGCGCCGCTGATCAAGCGCGCCCGCGATTCGGGGATGTTCAAGACCGGCAGCCGCGAGGCCGCGGCGTCCGAGGCCGCCGTCGACGTGCCGCCGGCGGCGCCCGCCGAGCCGGCACCCGATTTCAGCGTCGAAAAGGCCGCATTGCAGGACATCATCGTCAGCCAGGCGATGAAGATCGCGGCGCTGGAGGCCGAAGTCGCCCGGCTGTCGGCCAAGGCCAAGCGCGCCCGGGATTGAGCCGGCATCGACCGAAATAGGCAAATTCCGGCACCGTATCGAACGCGATAGGGGATTGCCGAGCGACCCCTGGTTGAACGATTAACGTAACGAAGCCCGGGAAGTGGCGGAAAAACCTTTGCTACCCCCCTTCCTTCGCGGCCCATAGACGTTAAGAATGTGTTTCAACCATGTGGCGCCTGCACCAATATCCCCTGTGCCCGTTCAGCCGTAAGGTGCGCTTTGCCTGCGCGGTAAAGGGTGTCGAGGTCGAACTGGTCCGCGAATACCCCTGGGAACGCCGCGATGCCTTTGCCGCGCTCAACCCCGCCGGGCAGACGCCGGTGATCCAGAACGGCACCGTCACCCTCGTCGACAGCGCCGCCATCTGCGATTATTTCGAGGAAACCGTGGCCCGCACACCGCTGCTCGGTGCCGGGCCGGAGGAACGCGCCGAGGCGCGGCGGCTGATCGCCTGGTTCGACCAGAAATTCTATGGCGAGGTGACCTCGCTGCTGCTCACCGAGCGCATGTACAAGCGCATCGTGCTGCGCCAGCCGCCCGACGCCGCCACCGTCCGGGGCGCCGCCCGCAATGCCGAGGCGCATCTCGACTATCTCGACTTCCTGCTCGACCGCCGGCGCTGGGTGGCCGGCCCGGCCTTCGGCCTCGCCGACATCGCCGCCGCAGCGCAGATTTCCGTCGCCGATTATCTCGGCGGCATCGAATGGGACGGCCATGAACCGGCGCGCATCTGGTATTCGGCGCTCAAATCCCGCCCCGCCTTCCGCCCGATGCTCGGCGAACGCATGGAAGGCCTGCCACCGCCGGCGCACTACGACAAACTGGATTTCTGACCCGCTTCCTTGAAAGGGAGGGGAGTGGTTACCCCAGCACCACCCGCGCCTGGCTGGCCAGGTGCGCCAGCATCGCCGTCGTCACCGCGCCGCCCGATCGCGCCCGTGCCACCGGGCCGGAAATCCGCGCCACCGCGGCTTCGTTCGACACCAGCCAACCGGTCACCGCCGCCACCGGATCCTCGCCGGCGCCGGTCACCCGCTGCAGCAGGTCGAGCCGCAGCTGTTCGAAATCGCGCACCAGCCCGGCCTGCAGCAGCCGTTCCCAGGGGTCGCTGGGGTCGAGGCCGGCCGCCGCGCCGCGGGCCCAGTCGAGCCCGGTCGCCTCGCCGAGCGCGGTGTACGCCGCCGCGGTCGCCGCCTCGTCGATGCCGAGGTCGCAGGCCAGCAGTCCGACGCCGACAGCCCCGTCGAGCGCCTCGATCCGCACCAGCGAAGCGATGATGGCATCGGGCGCGCCGAGCGCCGTCAGCCCGGCGGTGTAGCGATCGAGATAGGCGCGCGATTCGGGCCGCAGCACGGCGTCGAGGGCCTCGCCGAGGCGATCGACCCCCGGCTGCAGCCGCGCCACCAGCTTGGACGGCATGGCGCCGCCGCCCTGGCGGATGAGATCGGCCATCTGCGACCGCAACGCCGCGATGCCGGCGACATGCAGGTCGAGCTGCACCGGGCCGGGCACATCGGCGCCGTCGATCGCTGCCCATAGCGCGCGGAAATCGAACAGCGCGCGCGCCGCGACGAACGCCGCCGCGACATCGGCAAGGCCGACGCCGAGCTCCTCGGCCAGTTCGAAGGCCATGCCCAGACCGCCGCGATTGACCAGCTCGTTGGTCAGCTTGGTCGCGATCAGCTCGCGCCGCAGCCGATGGCCGTCGATGGCGGCGGCAAAACGCTCCCGCATCGCCGACGGGAAGGCGGCATGGAGATCGGGCACCAGCAGCGGATCGTCGACCAGCGGCGCCTCGACCAGCGCGTCGTAGATCGCCATCTTGGCATAGGCCATGACGACGGCGAGCTCGGGCCGTTCCAGCGCGCCACCGTTGCGACCGCGCTGGATCAGCACATCGTCGCCGGCCAGCCCCTCGACCTTGCGATGGAGCTCGGCGGCGCTCGCCTCAAGCGCCTGGATCAGCCGGATATGGCCGGGCAAGGCCGCCGCCCCGCCGCGTTCGGCAATCGAAAGCGCCTGCGTCTGCAGGATGTTGTCGGCGAGCACCAGCCCGGCGACCTCGTCGGTCATCTCGACGAGCAGCACGTCCCGGTCGGCCTCCGCCAGCCGCCCGGCGGTGACCTCGGCGTTGAGCGCGATCTTGATGTTGACCTCGTTGTCCGAACAATCGACGCCGGCGCTGTTGTCGATGAAATCGGTATTGATGCGGCCACCGCGGCCGGCGAATTCGATACGCCCGGCCTGGGTGACGCCCAGGTTGGCGCCTTCGCCCACTACCCGCGCGCCGATGTCGCTGCCGTCGATGCGGTGCGCGTCGTTGGTGCGGTCGCCGGCATCGGCCTGGTTTTCGGCGGACGCCTTCACATAGGTGCCGATGCCGCCGAACCACAACAGGTCGGCCTTCATCTTCAGGATCGCGGTGATCAGCTCCGACGGGCTGAGGCTGTCGGCGGTCACGCCGAGCATGGCCTGGACCTGCGGGCCGAGCGGCACCGTCTTCAGGCTGCGCGGGAAGACACCGCCGCCGGCCGAGATCAGCTTGCGATCGTAATCGTCCCAGCTCGACCGCGGCAGCGCGAACATGCGGGTCCGCTCGGCAAAGCTCGTCGCCACATCGGGTTCGGGATCGAAGAAGAAATGCCGGTGGTCGAACGCCGCCACCAGCTTGATGACCGGCGACAGCAGCATGCCGTTGCCGAACACGTCGCCCGACATGTCGCCGACGCCGGCGACGCGGATCGGCTGCGTCTGCACATCGACGCCGAGCTCGCGGAAATGCCGCTGCACCGAAATCCAGGCACCGCGCGCGGTGATCGCCATCGCCTTGTGGTCGTAACCGTTGCGGCCGCCGCTGGCGAAGGCATCGCCTAGCCAGAAGCCGTGCGCCTGGGCGATGCCGTTGGCGATATCCGAAAATGTCGCCGTGCCCTTGTCGGCGGCGACGACCAGATAGGGGTCGGGGGCGTCGTGGCAGGTGACATCGGCGGGCGGAATGTTGCTGCCGTCGGGCGCCAGATTGTCGGTCAGCGACAGCAGCGCGCGGATGAAGATGCGATAGCTTTCGGTGCCTTCGGCCAGCCAGGCGTCGCGGTTGGTCGGCGCCGGCAGCTGCTTGGGATAGAAACCGCCCTTGGCACCGGTCGGCACGATGACGGTGTTCTTGACCTTCTGCGCCTTGACCAGCCCCAGCACCTCGGTGCGGAAATCGTCGCGCCGGTCGGACCAGCGCAAGCCACCGCGGGCGATCGGCCCGCCGCGCAGGTGGATGCCCTCGACGCGGGGGGAATAGACCCAGATCTCGCGATACGGCACCGGCGGCGGCAGGTTGGGCACCTGCCGGCTGTCCATCTTGAAGGCCAGCGCCTCAGGCCCGCCGGGGACAAAGGCATTGGTGCGCAGCGTCGCCCCGATGACCGCGCCATAAAGCCTGAGGATGCGATCGTCGTCGATCGACGCGACCCCCTGCAGCCCGCTGTCGATCGCCGCCAGCCGTTCGGTCGCGGCCGCCTGCCGATCACCGACCTCGCGGCCGAAGCGTGCGCAGAACAGCCCGACCAGGTCGCCGGTGATCGCCGGATAGCGGCGCAGCGCATCGACGACGGTCGCCAGGCCATAGGTGACGCCGGTCTGCCGCATGTAGCGGAAATAGGCGCGCAGCCAGCCCGCCGATTCGGCATCGAGGCCGCAGGCGATGGTCAGCGAATTGAACAGGTCGTTCTCGTGGGCGCCGGTCAGCACCGCGGTCAGCGCCGGTTCGACGCGGGCGCGCAGCGCCTCCCAATCGGCCAGCACCTCGGGCTCGGTGACTTCCAGCAGGAAATCATGGATCCAGCCGAGCCGCCCGCCGGCGAGATCGAACGGGAATTCCTCGATGACGCGCAGGCCGAAATTCTCGAGCACCGGCACCGCTTCCGACAGCGGGATGATCTTGCCGAGCCGATAGATCTTCAGCCGCAGCTGGTTCGGCACGCCATGGGTGCCGGGCAGCAGCCGTACGCCGCGATCAGCCTCGTCGTTGAGCTGGCTGAGCGCGATGATGTCGGTCGCCGCCTCCTCGGGGCTGTGCTGCGCCCGATAGCTCGGCGAAAACGCCCGGCCGTGGCTGATCGTCAGCCGCGCCGCCCGTGTCGGCCCGGCAACGCTGAGCAGCGCCGTTTCCAGCCCCTCGTCCCAGCCGCGCACCAGCTGGCGCAGCCGGCGATCGAGATCGGCCTCGGCGTCGGGGTCGAACGCCGCGGCGGCGCCTTCGGGCATCTGGATGACATAATGCACCCGCGCCAGCCCTTCGGAGCGCAGCTCGACCTCGAATCGGCTCAGCGTGCCGCCGGTGACCTCGGTCAGCATGCGGCCGATGCTCTCGCGGATGCCGCTGGTATAGCTGTCGCGCGGCACATAGACGAGCGTCGACAGGAAGCGGCCAAAGGCATCGGGCCGCACGAACAGCTTCGGCCGCGGCCGGTCGAGCAGCGACAACAGGCCGAGCGCCATGGATTTCAGCCGCTCCGCCGACGCCTCGAACAATTCCTCGCGCGGGAACGCCTCCAGCACATGGACCAGCGCCTTGCCGCTATGCCCCGAGGCCGAAAAGCCGAGCTCGTCGATGACCTCGGCGACCTTCCGGCGCAGCACCGGGATCTGCATCGGCGACGTCGCCAGCGCGGCGGAGGTATACAGCCCCAGGAAGCGCGTTTCGCTGGTCACCCGGCCCTGGCGATCGAAACCCTTCACCGACACCAGGTCGCAGCTGACCCGGCGATGCACCGTCGACACGGTGCCGGCCTTGGTGATCAGCAGCGGCTCGGGCGAAGCGAGCAGCGCCTTCAGCGCCCGCGGCGTGTCGGCGGCGCCGGCGCGGCCGGTCCACAGCGGGTAATCGGGATCGCGCAACAGGCCGAGGCCGGCCTCGCTGACCGGCTGCATCGCCGGATCGTCGAGATCACCCTCCAGTTCGTAGCGGCGGACGCCGAGCAGCGTGAAATTGTCGGCGGCGAGCCAGTCGAGGAACGCCGTCGCCTCGGCGGCGCGATGCGGCGCCACCGGCGGGGGGTTGGCCTCCAGCGCTTTGATGGCACCGCGCAGCGCCGCCAGCATCGGCGGCCAGTCGACGACCGCCGCCGCGACATCGGCCTGCACCTGTTCGAGCGCATGGACGAGATCGGCGCGGGCCCGGGCGCCGGTGCGCTCCAGTTCGACATAGATCAGCGATTCGCGGATGACATCGGGCGCGACGCTGCCGCCGGCCGGGCCGACGATCGCCAGCAGCCGGCCATCGGCATCGCGGCGGACATCGACGACGGGGTGCAGCAGCCGGTCGATCTCCAGCCCGGCAGCGGTGATCGCCGCCGACGTCGAATCGACGAGGAAGGGCCGGTCGTCGCCGATGATCGCCAGCGCCATGCGGCGGCGGCCGGGCGTGGCGCCATCGCTATCGGCGGGCTCGAGATGGACGATGGCGCGA
>QBLU01000069.1:0-581 GCA_003241875.1 Alphaproteobacteria bacterium | reverse complement strand
ATCGCCGCCTGGCCGGCCGCATCGAGATTTTCGAGCTCGCCCGGCAGCGCGCGATCGAACAGCGCGCCCGACAGCGCCGCCGCCACCGCATCCGACGCCGCCGTCACTGCAGGAGCATCATGGGCCGCTCGGGCACCCTTGGCTGCATTCGACACTCTGAAACTCCGCTTGCCGGTGGCGGCGCGCTTATGCGTCCGGCGCAGGGCGCAGGGCAAGTTCACCGGCACGTCAACCGGCGCATTCGGCCGAAAACGGGTCGCTTCGCGCGGTTTTGCCCGGCGTTTCGGCCCATATCATCCCGATTTCCGCGCGCAGCCGCGCCGTTGCCGCCCGTCCGAGCCCTTCGCGCCAGCTCAGCACGATCTGCACGGCATCGGTGCCGGCCAACGGCAGCGCCACGCCGCGCACCAGGATCGTCGCGCCGACGGCACCCGGCAGCCGCGCCTCGATGGGCACCGGCTGCCGGTCGGCGAGACCGGCCGCACAGGCCGCGCGCAGCGTCGCCGCCAGCCCCCCGGATGCCGGACTATCTGCCAGCCCAGCGCCGCTGTCGATGCCAAAGGCCGTGGCGACCGCCGGCC
>QBLU01000068.1 GCA_003241875.1 Alphaproteobacteria bacterium | reverse complement strand
GTACAGAGTGTACGAGAAGGCGCTCTAAATCCTCCCCCCTCAAGGGGGAGGAGGTTCAATCCCGCAGCACCACCCACGTCGGCGCATGGTCGCTCGCCTTTTCCGCCCCCCGCGCCGCCTTGTCGACGCCCGCTTCGAGCAACCGGTCGGCCAGCGCCGGCGACAGCAGCAAATGATCGATGCGAAAGCCGTGGTCGCGCGGCCAGGCGCCGGCCTGATAGTCCCAGAACGTCCAGATTCCGCCGCGCGGATGCACGCTGCGCAGCGCATCGGTCCAGCCCTGCCACAGCAGTTCCCGATAGGCGGCACGGCTTTCCGGCTGCATCAGCGCGTCGCCGGCCAGCGCCACCGGCGACCAGATGTCGTCGTCATGCGGCACGACATTATAGTCGCCGGCCAGCACCGTCGGCACGCCGGTTTCGAGCAGCATGGCGGCGTGCGCCTGCAGCCGCGCCATCCAGGCCAGCTTGTAATCGAACTTGGGGCCCGGCTGCGGGTTGCCGTTGGGCAGATAGATGCTGGCGACGCGGATGCCGCAGACCTCGGCCTCCAGATAGCGCGCCTGTTCGTCAGCATCGTCGCCGGGCAGGCCGCGCTGTACCTCCAGCGCCGGCTCGCGGCTGAGGATGGCGACACCGTTGAAGCCCTTTTGCCCATGGACGAGGCAGTGGTAGCCGGCGTCGCGCAGCACATCGACGGGGAAATTCTCGCTGATCGTCTTGATCTCCTGCAGGCAGGCGACGTCGGGCTGCATCTCGGCCAGCCATTCGAGCAGCCGCGGCAGCCGAGCATTGGTGCCGTTGATGTTGAAACTGGCGATCCTCACGATGCGTACAGCCGGTCCAGCCGCTCGCCATAAACCTGCTTCAGCACATGGCGGCGGATCTTCAGCGACGGCGTCATCTGCTGGTTGTCGGTGGTAAAGGCTTCATCGGCGATGACCACCCGGCGCACCTTCTCGACGACCGACAGCCGGGCATTGACGCGGTCGACGGCGGCCATCACGGCGCGGTGGAACTCGGGCTCCCTGGCCAGCTTGTGCAGGTCGGTCGGCATGCCCTTGTCGCGGGCCCAGCCCAACGCCCATTCGGTTTCCGGCACGACGACGCCGACGAGGTAAGGCCGCTTGTCGCCATAGACCATCGCCTGGGCGATCTCGTCCTGCAGGGTCAACATCCCCTCGACCCGCTGGGGAGCGACGTTATCCCCCTTGTCGTTGATGATGATGTCCTTCTTCCGGTCGGTGATGACCAGGTGGCCGTCCTTGTCGAAATGGCCGATGTCGCCGGTGTGCAGCCAGCCGTCCTGCAACACGCGATGGCTCTCGGCGTCGTTCATCCAGTAACCGTCCATGACCAGTTCGCCGCGCACCAGGATCTCGCCATCGGCGGCAATCTTGACCTCCACCCCGGTCAACGGCGGCCCGACGGTGTGCATCTTCAACCGCGCCCGCGGTCGGTTGCACGAGATCACCGGGCCGGCCTCGGTCTGGCCATAGCCCTGCAGGATGGCGATGCCGATGGCGGCGAAAAAGATGCCGACCTCGGGATTGAGCGGTGCGCCGCCGGCGACCATGCCCTTCAGCCGGCCGCCGAACTTGACGCGGATCGACTTGCGGATGGTGCGCTCCAGCGCCGCATCGAGCAGCCGCTCGGCGATGTTGAGCCTCTCCCCGCGCGCTTCCTTGCGCGCCAGCCGCAGCGCCTGGTTGAGCAGGGTGACGGCGATGCCGCCCTGCTTCTCGATCTGCTTGGCGATGCGGGTGCGCAGCACCTCGAACAGCCGCGGCACCACGACCATGAAGGTCGGCCGCACTTCCTCGATATTGGTGGCGAGCTTTTCGAGGCCTTCGGCATAGGCGATCTGCCCGCCCATGCCGATCGGCATGTACTGGCCGGCGGTGTGTTCATAGGCATGGGACAAGGGCAGGAAGCTGAGGAACAGCTCGCCGACGGGTTCGCCCGGAACGAAATCCTGCTCGATGACGGTGTTGGCGCCGGCGATGTTGCGCATGATGGCGCCGTGGTGCTGGCGGACCCCGCGCGGCGCACCGCCGGTGCCGCTGGTGTAGATGATGCAGGCGAGGTCGTGGCGCTGCATCGTCGCCCGGGCGCGGACGCCGGCGCGGTCGGTCAGCACGTCGTCGGCGCGCGCCTCCAGCAGCGTGGCCCATTGGTGGATGACCAGTTCGCCGCGCTGCGCGTCCTTCAGCGGGTCGATGCCGATGACGATGCGGCAATGGTCGCTGGCGGCGACGGCGGGCAGCAGATTGGCGGCGAGCTTGGGCCCCGACACGATGACGGCGCGGGCGCCCGAATTGCCGATGATATGGGCGTGGTCGGCCTCGGTATTGGTCGTGTAGGCCGGCACGGTGATGGCGCCGGCGGCCATGATGGCGAGGTCGGCCATGCACCATTCGGGGCGATTTTCGCTGACCAGCACCACCCGGTCGCCCTTCTTGATGCCGAGGTCGATCAGCGCTGCCGACAGGCTGGCGACGATATCGCGGCATTCGGCCCAGCTTTGCGACACCCAGGCGCCGTCCCGCTTGCGCGACAGCATGGGGCGCTCGCCATGTTCATCGGCGCGGTCGAGGAACATGGTGACCAGGTTCGGCCAGGCGTCGATACGCGCGGCCATTTTCGCAGGGGTCAGCGGCGGCAGGGTCGGCAGGCTCATGGCGGGACTCTCAATAGCCGATTGCAACGCCTTCGCTACGCGGATCAGCGCCGCCGCGCCAGCCGCCGGCGATGCGTTCGATACCGTTGGCCTTCAGCGGCAATGGATAGCTGCCGGTGCGATGGCCGAGCTTTTCGAGCGCCGGCAGCATCGCCTGCAGCGGCGCCCCCAGCGCCGATTTCTCGGCGATCAGCAGGTCGTCCGACACATAGAGCAGCGGCAGCGCGATGGCATCCTGCACCGACAATTTCCAGTCGAGCACACCGATGATGGCCTTGGCGACCTGCGCCGGGATGGTCATGCCGCCGGCGGCGCCGATGGCGAGCACCGGCCGACCGCTGCGATCAAAGACGATCGTAGGCGACATCGACGAGCGCGGCCGCTTGCCGCCCTCCACCCGATTGGCGACCGGCGCTCCGTTCAGCGAGGGTTCGAAGCTGAAATCGGTCAGTTCATTGTTGAGGATGAAGCCGCCGGCGACGAGCGAACTGCCGAAGGCGCCCTCCACCGTCGCGGTCAGCGAGGCGACATTGCCGGCCTTGTCGACCGCCGCGAAATGGGTCGTTGACGGGACTTCGCCGCCGGGCGCCGCGGTGCGCCGCTGGGCGCCGGCGGGCTGGCCGGCCTCCACCTTGGCCATCGTCGCATCGGCGCGGATCAGCGCGCCGCGCGCCTTCAGATAGTCGTTGGCGACCAGCCCCTTGACCGGCACCGCGACAAAGTCGCTGTCGCCGCCATAGGCAGCGCGATCGGCAAAGGCGAGCCGCTCGCTTTCGGAGAACAGATGCCATGACGTGACACTCGTCGGCCCCAGCTTGCCGAGGTCGAAGGCCTCGAGCTGCTTGACAATGCCGATGACCGCGATGCCGCCGGCCGACGGCGGCCCCATCGTGCAGATGCGCCAGACGCGATACGGCGCACACACCGGCGGGCGCGCCTTGGCCTCATAGGCGGCCAGGTCGGCGACGGTCATCGACGACGGATTGGTCGGTGCGCTGCGCACCGCCTGGACGATGCCGGCGGCGATCTCGCCGGTGTAGAATTGCCGCGGGCCGCCCTTGGCGACCGCCTCCAGCACGCGCGCCAGCGGTTCGTTGACGATACGGGTTCCGGCGGTCTTGGGCGTGCCATCGGCGTTGAGGAACAGCGCCGCCGCCGCCGGCGTGCGGCCCAGCGTCTCGCGGCTGCCGGCGATGGCGGCGGCCATGCGCGGCGTGATGTCATAGCCGCCACGCGCGAGCGTGATCGCCGGCGCGAACAGTGCCGCCCAGGGCAGCTTGCCATGGGCGGCATGGGCAAGCGCGAGCATCGCGATATTGCCGGGCACGCCGACGCTCTTGCCGCCGGGGACGGCCTGGCGGCGGTTCTGCGGCTTGTCGCCTTCCATGAACAGGTTCGGGGTCGCGGCGGCGGGCGCCTTTTCGCGGCCGTCGAAGGTCGACGGCGCCTTGGCCCCGACCGGCTGGTAGACGAGCAGCCCGCCACCGCCGATGCCCGACGACTGCGGCTCGACCACGCTCAGCGCCAGCAGCGTCGCGGCGATCGCATCCATGGCGTTGCCACCCTGCTTCAGCATGGCGACCCCGGCGGCGGCGCCGCGCGGATCGGCGGCGGAGACCATCGCCGTGCTCGGCGCCTGTTCGCGCGCGGCGGCAGGAAGGGCAAGGGCAAGGGCGGCGGCGAGAAGGGTGGTTTTCATGTGTCCGAAACATTGCCGGGCGAAAGCCGCGGTGACAAGCAGTCTATCGCCCCATTGCCTCGGCGACGCTGGCGAAACCGTCGCGCCGCAACAGGGCAGCCAGGTCGACCTTGATGCGCTGGACGAGGCCCGGCCCCGCGAAGACCAGCGCCGAATAGAGCTGCACCGCGCTCGCGCCCGCCCGGATGCGAGCATAGGCGTCGGCCCCCGACGCAATACCGCCGGCGGCGATCAGCGGCAGCGCGCCGCCGGTCGCGGCGGCGAACTGCTGCAGCGCGGCCAGGGCCAGCGGTGCCAGCGGCGCACCCGACAGGCCGCCGATCTCGGCACCCAGATTGCTGCGCAGCGCGGGCCGCGAGATGGTCGTGTTCGACACGATCAGGCCGTCGATGCCGCCATCCAGTGCTGCGCGGGAAATCGTTGTAAAATCGTCCTTTTCGAGATCGGGGGCAACCTTGACGAAGATCGGCACGGCGATGTCTCCGCGGGCCTCGACGACGCGGGCGATCAGGTCGCCCAGCGCCGCACCGTCCTGCAGCGCGCGCAGTCCCGGCGTGTTGGGTGACGAGATGTTGACGGTGACATAGCTCGCCAGCGCCGCCGCGGCGCGCATCCCCGTCACATAGTCGGCGGTACGATCCTCGCTGTCCTTGTTGGCGCCCAGGTTGATGCCGACGATGCCCGGCCGTCCGGCCCGCGCCTTCAGCCGGACGACGGCATGTTCGAGGCCCTGGTTGTTGAAGCCCATGCGGTTGATGACCGCGGAGTCTTCAGGAAGCCGGAACAGCCGGGGCTTCGGGTTGCCGTCCTGAGGCCGCGGCGTCACCGACCCGCATTCGACGAAGCCGAAGCCCAGCCGCAGCATCGCGTCGGGCACCATCACGTCCTTGTCGAACCCCGCCGCCAGTCCGATGGGATTGGGCAGATCCATGGCGGCAAGCCGCGTACGCAGGATCGGGTCATCAGGGGCCGCCGCCGGTACCAGCCCGGTGCGCAGCGCAGCGATCGTCAGATTGTGCGCGCGCTCGGGATCAAGCGCAAAGATTGCCGGGCGGAGCGTGCGAAACATCATGGTCTATTGGCAACAGAAGCGCCGAAGGTCAAAACCGATACGCAAACGGGTTCAGTCCTCCTCGTCCTCCCGGCCCACCAGGTCGAGCGCGCGTGCCTTGACCTGGCGCAGGCCGCACCAGTGGACCAGCGCCTCCTCGCGGCCATGGGTCACCCAGACCTCGCCGGGGCGCAGATCGGTGATGGTGTCGGTCAGCTCATCCCAGTCGGCATGGTCGGAAATGATCAGCGGCAGTTCGACGCCGCGCTGCACGGCGCGCTGGCGGACGCGCATCCAGCCCGACGCCATCGCCGTGATCGGATCGGGCAGCCGCCGCGACCAGCGATCGGCAAGCGCCGATGGCGGCGCCATGATCACCGCACCCTTCATCTCGGCGGCCTTCAACCCGGTCGCCGGGCGCAGTTCGCCAAGCTCGACCCCGAACGCGGTATAGAGGTCGCACAGCCGTTGCAGCGCGCCATGGATGTAGATCGGCGCATCATGGCCGGCGCCGCGTAGCTCGGCGATCACCCGCTGCGCCTTGCCGAGCGCATAGGCGCCGACCAGCACCGAGCGGTCGGGATTGGCGGCGAGAGTCGCCAGCACTTTGTCGGTCTCGCCGCGCGTCGGCGGGTGGCGGAACACCGGCAAGCCGAACGTCGCCTCGGTGACAAAGACATCGCAGGGCACCGGCTCGAATGCCGCGCAGGTCGGATCGGGCCGGCGCTTGTAATCGCCCGACACGACGATGCGCTGGCCCTTGTGCTCGAGGACGATCTGCGCGGAGCCCAGCACATGGCCGGCCGGCACGAAGCGCACCGTGACATCGCCCAGCCGCAGCGTCTCGCCATAGGCGGCGCCCTGGCCGCCGACCTGTTCGCCATAGCGCACGTCCATGATCGCCAGCGTCTCGCGCGTCGCCAGCACCTTGCCATGGCCGGCGCGGGCATGGTCGGCATGGCCGTGGGTGACGAGCGCCGACGGCTTGGGCGTCGACGGGTCGATCCAGACATCGGCCGGCGCGATGTAGATGCCCTCGGGGTGCGGGACCAGCCAGTCGGGGGATGCCATGGCAGCGATATGGGGCATGCGGGCGCCGGCGCCAATGGCGGCATTTGGCCACTTCGGTGATCGCGGCTATGCTGCGTCCGTAACCATTGGGGGATGCCGATGCGCCGCAGCCTGATCGTCCTCGCCGCCCTGTTCACCGTCGCCGCGGCACCGCCGATCAAGCCCGGCCAGTGGGAAACCAGCAACACCATCACCGCCATAGACATGCCTGGCGACCCCGGCGGCGTGGCGAAATCGATGGTCGGCAAGACGACCGTGGTCAAAGCCTGCATCACCGCCGCCCAAGCGGCGTCGGGCCCCGAATCGCTGTTCAAGGCGACCGGCGGCAAGTGCCGCTACGACCGGTTCAACCTCGCCGGCGGTCGCGTCGATGCCGCCATGTCGTGCGGACCGGGCGGCATGAGCTCGACGATGTCCGGCACGATGACGCCGACCAGCTATCAGGTCAACGGCCGCACAAAGACGCCGATGATGACGATGACCAGCACGACAAAGGGCCGCTGGCTCGGCGCCTGCTAAACCGGAAACGGCGTCCAGATCATGTCGTCGATGTGCCGCCCGCCCGTCGCCAGCAGCGCCAGTCGCTCGAAGCCGAGCGCCACGCCGCTCGCCGGCGGCATCAGCGGCAGCGCCGCGAGCAGATCCTCGTCTATCGGATAGCGTTCGCCGTACAGTCGTGCCTTTTCGTCCATGTCGGCGACGAAGCGCCGGCGCTGCTCCACTGCATCAGTCAATTCGCCAAAGCCGTTGGCGAGCTCGACCCCGCAGGCATACAGCTCGAACCGCTCGGCAAAGCGCGGGTCGCCGGGGCAGGGCCGGGCCAGCGCCGCCTCGGCGACCGGATATTCGCACAGCAATGTCGGTCGGTCGTGCCCCAGATGCGGCTCGATACGGGTGACGACGATCTTGCTGAACAGGTCGGACCAGCTGTCATCGGCGGCGACAGTGATGCCCAGCGCCGCCGTGGCCGCCGCCAGCGCATCGCGATCATCGAGCAGCTCTGCCAGCCGCAACCCGGCGTGGCGGTCGAACGCCTCGCACAATGTCAGCCGCTCGGCCTCTGCCATCGGATCGCAACTTCGCTCGCGCCAGGTCAGCCGCTCGCGCCCGGCGGCGGCCAGCGCGGTGCGGCACAGTTCCACCGCATCGGCCATCACCGCTGTCCAGGGCGCATCCGCCCGATACCATTCGATCATCGTGAATTCCGGCGCGTGCAGCGGGCCTGATTCGCGGTTGCGCCACACCCGCGCGAAATCGACGATGCGGGTTTCGCCGGCCGCAAGCAGTTTCTTGGCGGCAAATTCGGGCGAGGTGTGGAGATAGCGCGCTTCGGCGGCGCCGCCCTCCGGCTGCCACAGCGTCGTGAAGGCATGCAGATGCGTCTCGTTGCCCGGCGAGCGCTGGATGGCGCCGCATTCGACCTCGATGAAGCCTTCGGCAGCAAACCAGCCGCGCAGCGCCGCCTTGACGCGATTGCGCGCCAGCAGCAGCGGGCGCCGGTCGGCATGGCGGTCGCGCTGCCAATATGGGGTCATGCTTGGGCCTTGCCATTACGATAAACTTGGCCTTTGGCCGCTTCGTCGCTAGGAGCGCAAGTTTACGGGACAAATCCCGCCGCAGGGGCTCGAATATGGTCAAGGTTATCGCCAGCAACGTCCGCAAGGGCAATGTGCTCGAACATGATGGCGGGCTGTATGTCGTCCTCAAGGCCGACAGCTTCCGCCCCGGCAAGGGCACGCCGACGACGACGGTCGAAATGCGCCGCATCTCCGACGGCGTGAAGACGGTCATCACGGTGAAGACCGGCGAAGGCCTGGAACGCGCCTTCGTCGAGGAGGTCAGCCACAACTACCTCTACAACGAAGGCGACAACTACATCTTTCTCAACAACGAGAACTACGACCAGGTCACCGTGAAGGCGGCGATGATCGGCGACGATGTCGTCTGGCTGCAGGAAAATGCCGAATGCGCGCTGCTGATGTTCGACGGCAACCCGGTGTCGATCACCCTGCCGCCGCGCGTCACCATGACGATCAACGCCACCGAGCCGGTGGTGAAGGGCCAGACCGCATCGTCGAGCTACAAGCCGGCGACGATGGAAAACGGTGCCCGCGTGCTGGTCCCGCCGCACATCGAAGTCGGCACCCGCATCGTCATCAACACCGAGGATTCGAGCTACGTCGAGCGCGCCAAGGACTGACCCTAGGCGGCAGCCAGCGGCGGTGTCTGCTGGTGCTGGACGACGCGCCAGACATCATGTTCCAGCCGGCGCATGGTCGTTGTGCACCAAGCGGTATAGCCCGACGACCCTTCGCGGCTCGCCTCGGCCTTGTAGGCGATGGTGATCAGGCCTTCCTGCGGCCGCACCACCTGTTGCTCGCTGAACGTCACCGCCGACCAGCGAGGCGTGTGCGCCACGGCTTCGATCGCCTGGGCGCCCGTCATGACATGCGGCTGTTGCGGCAGCACCATAACGCAAGCGTTGTCGATCAGCTCGTGATAATGCTCAGCATCGCCCGTCCACAGGCTTTGCTCGAATTCCCAGACCCGGTTGTCATCCACCGCGCGTCTCCCTCGATCTCAAAAAAAGAAGCGCCGGGCATGGGGTCCCGGCGCTTCGGAATGTTGTCTCAGTCCTCGGAATCGACGGGCGCGACTTCCTCGTCCTCGTCCTCGCCCAGTTCGGCTTCCTCGTCCTGGTCGAGCGCCGTGTCGATGGCCTCGGCGATCAGGTCGAGCTGGTCGAAGCTGGCGGTCAGCTCGATGGTCTCGCCATCATCGTCGGTGAAGTGCAGGATGTAATTGTCCTCTTCGCGGCTGATGGCGAAGTGCGAGATGCTGCGTTCCATGGCCCTACTCCTTGGCGTTTGCCGCTGGCTAACGGGCCGCGGCAGCGGGAGTTCCTGCGGCGGGGCACTTTGCCGCCGGCGGTTGCGGGGCGTGTCGACTGTGAGCCGCCCGCCATGGCTCTTTTCGTCGGATACGACCGTCGGTCGGCCATCACTCCTCGCGCAGATGGGTCATTTCGAGGCCGCGCATCTTGTTGCGGATAATCCATTCACCGAGCTCGTTGGAAAACAGCACTTTGCCAGTCAAATGCTTGTTGCCCTTCCAAACGTGGTGTCCGGCCACCATGGACTTGTCGAGGACGATCTCGTTGAGCCGGTAGGGCAGGGCAAAGACAAACTGCGCGCTTCGACCCATCGGCGAGATGACGCTACGGTCAATTCGTACTGCGTCGATGCGGGTGGTGACGTTGAGCAGATAATAGGGGTCGGTGAGCAGGTTGCCATCGGGCCCCATCAGCGGCTTCTTGCTCTTCTTCCTGGCCAGTTCGAAGGGAAAATACTCGTTGCGCCCCGGCTCGATCGCTTCGATGTGATCCCTGACGCGCTTGCTGAGCGCCATCCAGGCAGCGATCACGACAAAGTCCGGCACGGCGATGCGGTTGGTGTCGAACACGCCGCGCCGCGGTATGTCGTTCGGATCTATCGATCTTGGATTAAGATTATAATCAATGACACTCGGCCCTCGGATAGCAGGAGCATCCCATTCCAATGCAACCTGCCAGCGCGTGTCGATCGTAATCTCGGCGACATAAGCCATGCATCGTCTCCCCCGGGGGTAGCGATCGGCCCTATCGGCGCTGTGCCCCCGCCCGATCATACCGTAATGAGGTCCGCGGCCAAGGCCCCTGCCGCCCTGTGCACTTTGCGTGCGCCAACACTATATCGAGACGGTGACCGGCCTCCCCATCCCCATCGCCGACTGGTTCGCGGCCCGCGGCTGGGCGCCGCGCAGGCACCAGCTGGAGATGGTCGCCGCCGCGCGGGCCGGGCGCCATGCTCTGCTGGTGGCGCCGACGGGGGCGGGGAAGACGCTGGCGGGGTTCCTGTCGACGCTGGCCGACCTGGCCGACGACCCGCGCGATGGCCTCCACACCATCTATGTGTCGCCGCTGAAGGCGCTGGCGACCGATGTGCAGCGCAACCTGCTGACGCCGGTTGCTGAAATCGGCCTCGATATCCGCGTCGAGACGCGCACCGGCGACACGCCGTCCGACCGCAAGAAGCGTCAGCGCGAGCGGCCGCCGCAGATCTTGCTGACGACGCCCGAAAGCCTGGCGCTGCTGATCTCCTATCCCGATGCGGCGACGATGCTGGCGGGGGTGCAGACCGTCATCGTCGATGAAATCCACGCCTTTGCGACGACCAAGCGCGGCGACCAGCTGGCGCTGGCGCTGTCCCGACTGCAAGCGATCGCGCCGGCGATGCGCCGCGTCGGGCTGAGCGCCACCATCGCCGACCCGGAGGCCTATCAGGGCTGGCTTGCGCCCGATGCCGATGCGGCCGCCGTAGCGCTGGTCACCGGCGACCCCGGCGCCGATCCGGTCGTGGAGATCCTCGTCATCGAGGACCGCATACCCTGGGCCGGGCACAACGGCCGCTGGGCGGCGCGCGCCGTCATGCGGCGGCTGGAGGCGGCGAAGCTCGCCATCGTCTTCGTCAACACCCGCGCCGTCGCCGAACTGGTATTTCGCGACCTGTGGGCGGAGAACGACCAGGCGCTCCCTATCGGCATCCATCACGGCTCGCTGTCGGTGGAGGCGCGGCGCAAGGTCGAGGCGGCGATGTCGAACGGCAAGCTGCGCGCCATCGTCGCCACCGCCAGCCTCGACCTCGGCATCGACTGGGGCGATGTCGATCTCGTCATCCAGATGGGCGCACCCAAGGGCTCGTCGCGGCTGCTGCAGCGCACCGGCCGCGCCAACCACCGCATGGACGAGGCCAGCCACGCCATCATCGTGCCGGGCAACCGCTTCGAATATCTGGAATCGCTCGCCGCCCAGGATGCGGTGCGCGAGCACGAGCTCGACCAGGACCAGTTCCGCCCCGGCGGCATCGATGTGCTGGCCCAGCACATCGTCGGCTGCGCCGCGGCCGAGCCCTTCGACGCCGACGAACTCTGTGCCGAGGTGCGCAGCGCGGCGCCCTATGCCGGGCTGACGCGGGCGCGCTTCGACGCGACGATCAGCTTCGTCGCCACCGGCGGCTATTCGCTGCGCGCCTATGATCGCTACCAGCGGCTGAAGCAGAACAAGGACGGGCGCTGGCGGCTGAGCCATCCGCGGCTGGCGCTGCAGCACCGGCTGAACAGCGGCACCATCGTCGAGGCGGTGACGATGAACGTCGTCTACGGTCGCGGTGGCGGGCGGGGCGGCGGCCGGCGTTTCGGCCAGGTCGAGGAATGGTTCGGCGGCCAGTTGCGCGTCGGCGACAGCTTCATGTTCGCCGGCCAGACGCTGGAGGTCACCGGCTTCGACGGCCCCGACATCTTCGTGCGGCTGGGCCGCGGCGACCCGCGGGTGCCGACGTATGTGGGCGGCCGCATGCCGCTCAGCACCAATCTGGCGGCGCGGGTGCGTGGGCTGTTCAACGCGCCCGAACGCTGGGCGGAGATGCCGGCGGATGTCCATGAATGGCTGGCGATCCAGCAGCTGCGCTCGCGGCTGCCGGGCCTCGACGATTTGCTCGTCGAGACGTTCGAACGCGACGGGCGGCATTTCATGGTCGCCTATGGTTTCGCGGGTCGCAATGCCCACCAGACGCTCGGCATGTTGCTGACCCAGCGCATGGAGGCGGCCGGGTTGCAGCCGCTCGGCTTTGTCGGCAGCGACTATGTCGTCGCGGTCTGGTCGCTGCGCCCGGTCACCGATCCGCGGCCGCTGTTCAGCCCCGATGTGTTCGAGGAGGAACTCGCCGACTGGATGGCGGCCTCGCCCTTCCTGCGCCGGGCGTTTCGCGAGGTGGCGATCATCGGCGGCCTGATCGATCGCGCCCTGCCCGGCCAGTTCAAGACCGGCAAGCAGATGAGCGTCTCGTCCGACCTGATCTACGACGTGCTGCGCCGGCATGAGCCCGATCACCTGCTGCTCAGCGCCGCCTGGTCGGATGCGCGCTCGAAACTGACCGATATTGCCCGGCTGGGCGCGCTGCTCGACCTGGCGCAGGCCAATATGGTGCATGTGACGCTCGACCGCGTGTCGCCGCTGGCGGTGCCGGTGCTGCTCGAAGTCGGCCGCGAGCGCGTCGCCGGCGCTGCCGATTCGGCACTGCTGATCGAGGCCGATGCGCTGGCGGCGGAGGCGATGCGGCTCGACTGAAATCGACAGCGGGCGCGGCACGTTCGATGGCGGCATGGCCGGGGCATTCTGCCGCTTGCGGGGCGGCGGGCGTGCTGCCACGGTCCCGTATCGTCGAGGGGGCCCGATGCCAGCGTTTCAGAACGACACAGCATTTTTCGGCCATCCGCGCGGGCTTTTCTACCTTGCCCTGACCCAGGTCTGGGAACGCTTTTCCTTCTACGGCATGCAGGCACTGCTCGGCCTCTACATGGTCAACGAACTGCTGTTGCCCGGCCATGTCGAACAGGTCATCGGCTTTGCCGGCTTTCGCGCCGGGCTGGAGGCGGTGGGCGGCCCGCTGACCCGCATCGCCCTGTCGGCGCAGATTTTCGGGCTCTACGTCGGGCTGGTGAACCTGACGCCACTGCTCGGTGCCTGGCTCGGCGATCGCATACTCGGCCAGCGCCGGACGGTCATGGCGGGGCTGCTGCTGATGGCGGCGGGACATCTGCTGATGGGGCTGGAGGCAACATTCCTGTTCGCGCTGCTCAGCCTGGTGCTCGGCGCCGGCTTTCTCAAGGGCAACATGTATGCGCAGGTCGGCGAACTCTATCCGCGCGGCGACGCGCGCTGCGGCCGCGCCTTCAGCATTTTCCTCGTCGCGCTGAACGTCGGTGCCTTCCTCGCGCCGCTGGTCTGCGGCACCGTCGGGGAAATCTATGGCTATCACTATGGCTTCGGCATTGCCGCCCTGGGCATGTTTATCGGCCTGGGGTTCTACATGGCCGGCACCCGCCACCTGCCGCCCGATCGCCGGCGGCCGCGCCGCGGTGCCGCCGATGCGCCGCCGGCGATCGATCGCCGCGGCTGGCGCGCCATCGTCGCCATCCTGCTGATGATAATCGCCACGATCCCGATCAACACCGCGTCGTACCAGGCCTATAATGTGCTCATTCTCTGGGCGGCCGACCATGTCGATCGCGGCCTGTTCGGGCTGAATATTCCGGTGACCTGGCTGCTTACCTTCGACGGGCTGATGACCATCGTCGGGGTGGCGCTGTCGGTCGCGGTGTGGCGCTGGCTGGCGGCGCGGCGGCGCGAGCCCGATTCTTATGGCAAGATCGTGGTTTCGGGCGGGCTGGTGGCACTGGCCTATGTGCTGCTGGCGCTCGGCGCCGAAGTCGCCGGCCCGGCCCCGGTGCCGATCCTGATGGTGCTGCTGTTCTTCGTGCTGATCGATCTCGCCTATGCCTGGTACGACCCGCCGAGCAACAGCTTCGTCTCGCGCTTCGCTCCGGCTGCGGTGACGACGACGATGATGAGCCTGATGCTGATGTCGGTCGGCATCGCCAATGTCGTGCTCGGCTGGCTGGGGCGCTTCTACGAACCGTTGGGGCCGGCGCGATTCTGGTGGCTCAACGCCGCCATCGCCGGCGGCGGTGTCGTGCTGGCCCTGCTGCTGCGTCCGGTGGCGCGGCGGCTGCTCGCCGGCCATCCGGCGGGAATCGACGCCGCGGGGGCGACGACGGCGTTCTGATCTTGCCGACTGCCGGATTTTGCAGGCATAGCGGCGGCGATGTCTGTTTCCCTTTCGTTCGCCGGCGAAACGCTGGTGCCGCTGGCCTGCGGCGGCTTGCACTGGCCGGCGCAGCAGGCGCTGCTGGTCGCCGACCTGCATTTCGAAAAGGGCAGCGCCTTTGCCCGGCGCGGTCGTTTCCTGCCGCCGCACGACAGCGCCGATACGCTTGCCTGCCTCATCGACGCGCTCGAATTGACCGGCGCCACCCGCGTCTTCTGCCTTGGCGACAGTTTCCATGATGCGGGCGGCCCGGCGCGACTGCCCGATCGCCCGCGCGCCGCGTTGCGCCTGCTGACGCAGAGTCTCGACTGGCTCTGGATCACCGGCAACCATGACGACGATGCCGCCGCCGTGCTCGGCGGCCGGGTGATGGTCGAGGCGCGGATCGGCGCGCTGACGCTGCGCCACGAGGCGGTCCCGGGCGCCCCCGAACCCGAATTGTCGGGGCATTTCCACCCCAAGGTCGCGGTGCACATCCGCGGCCGCCGCATCGTCCGGCGCTGTTTCGCGGTGTCGGCGACGAAGATGATCCTGCCGGCCTATGGCGCCTTTACCGGCGGGCTGCTGGTCGATGATCCGGCGATTGGCGCCGCGCTCGGCGGACCGGCGCTCGCCTTTGTGGCGGAGGGCGACCGGCTGCTGCGATTTCCGGTGCCAATGGGACGCATTGCGGCCGAATGACCCGAAATGAGCAATTCGATTGCGGCTTAGCTTGTAACCACTCCGACGCGAGTTAGAATATTCGCGGTCCGGGGGGATGAATGCGCCTGTTGCGTCGGCCTCTGTTGCTGATACCGCTGGTCCTGCTGCTGCTGTTCGCGGCGGCAGTCGCTGCCGGCTATACGGTGCTGCCGGGGGTGGTGCGGTCACAGGGCCAGGCCTGGACCGAAAAGAACCTGCAGAACAAGCTGCTGACCATGGGGGCAATCAGCTTTGACCCCTGGTCGTTGCTGCTCGACATCCGCGACGTGGCGATCGCCGATACCGCCGCACCAAAGGCGCCGCTGGTGACGATCAAGGCCTTGCAGGTCGACCTCGGCATCGCCTCGCTGTGGAAAATGTCGGCGCAGCTCGATGCGCTGCGGCTCGACACGCCGGTCGTCGATGCGATCCTCAGGAAGGACGGCTCGATCAACCTGCTCGAGCTGATGCCGCGCGACGACGGCAGCCCGACCCCCGAAGTGTTCATCGCGGCGCTCGACGTGAAGAATGGCGCGGTCCGGTTCACCGACCAGCGGCGATCGACGCCGCAGACCAAATCGCTGCTGCCGGTGACGTTCAGCCTCACGAACTTCGCCACCCGCACCGATGCCGGCGGCAACGGCCATTTCGAGGCGCGGAGCGACGAAGGCGAAAGTTTCAGCTGGACCGGCAAGGTCGCGATGGCGCCGCTCGGCTCGAACGGCCGGTTCAGCATCGGCGCGCTGCGGCTGGCGAGCATCGGGCGCTTTGCCGGCGAGCTGATTCCGGCGACCTTGGCCGGCGGCACTATCGACCTTGCCGGCCAGTATCGCTTTGCCGCGCTGCCGGCGGCACCGGGCCGGCCGGTGACGACCGAATTCGACGTCGATGTGAAGAAACTGGCGCTTGCCGATGTCGACGTGACGGCGAGCACCGGCGACCATGTCACAATCAAGGCGCTGGGCGTCGCGCCGACGAAGCTGTCGCTGGCTGCGGACGCGCTCACGCTCGGTGATATCGCCATCGACGGCATTGCCGTGACCCGCCCTAGCGGTGAGCGCGCCGTCGTCGCCGGGGTGACGCTGGCGTCGACGCGCTATGCGATCAAATCGGGCGCCGCGGACCTAGGCGCCGCGGCGGTCAAGGGGATCAGCGTCACCGGCCGCGGCAAGGGTGCCGAGACGCTGGCGCTGGCCGGCATCACCGTGGCGCCGAGCCAGGTGCTGACGGCATCGCGGGAGGCCAGGATCGGGCTGGTCTCGGCCACCGGCCTGCGGCTGGGCGCCAGGGTCGCCGCCGACAACAGCATTTCCATTCCCGGATTGTACCCGATGGCGCTGTCCAAATCGGCGCCGGCGACCGGCCCGGCGTGGAAGACATCGCTCGCCGGCTTCGAACTCGGCGACGCCGCGATGCGCATCGCGATCGCCCGGCCGGCACCGGTCCGGCCGCAGACCGTCACCCTGTCGCCGATGACGGTGAAGGTCGGCGCGCTGACCAGTGAAATGGACGCGCCGCTGCAGATCGACATGGCAACGACGATCAACGGCAAGGCGAAGCTTCATGTCGCCGGCACCGCCGCCACCTCGGGCAATGCCGATCTCGGCATCGAACTGGCGAATTTCCCCCTCGCCGCCGCTGCCGCGCTGGCGCCGCCCAACAATGTCGTGGTCCGTGGTGGCGCGCTGTCGGTAAAGGGCCGGTTGCAGGTCGCCGCAGCGCGTGCCGGGCCCCGTAGCAACCCGAGCTCCAGCTTTGCCGGCAACATCGGCATCGCCAATCTCGACCTCGCGCTGCGCCAGGACAACAGCGACCTCGTCAGCTGGAAACAGCTGGCGATCAGGGGTATCCGCTACCGGTCCGCGCCCGACAGGCTGGCGATCGCGCGCATCGATTTCGACCGCCCGATCAGCCATGTCGTGTTCAGCCGGCAGGAACGCTTCAACCTGCAATCGGCCGCCGGCATCGCGCCGGAGCCGGCCGCACCAGCCGAGGCTGCCAGCCCGGTGCTGGTCGCCGCCACGTCTGAAACGCCGCCGCCCGCGTTTGCCACCCCGGCGCCGGAAGCACCCACCCCCGCCGCCGCCCGGCCCAAGCTTGCCGTCGCCGCCCCGGTCAGC
>QBLU01000067.1:11152-17101 GCA_003241875.1 Alphaproteobacteria bacterium | reverse complement strand
CTTGACGCCGGGGGTCGCCGCCGCCGCCCCCCCTGCCACCGCCGGGCCCTACCCGGTCACCGCTACCGTCGCGCAGAGCGACGTGCTGCACGGCGAGACGGTCAAGGACCCGTATCGCTGGCTGGAAAACGACGTCCGCACCGATCCCAAGGTCGCCGACTGGGTGGCGGCGCAGAACAAGGTGACCGACGCCTATCTGGCAACGCTACCCGGCCGCAACGCGATCAAGGCGCGGCTGACCGAATTGTGGAATTACGAACGCTTCGGCATCCCGCGGCTGCGCGGTACGCGGCAGTTCTACACCCGCAACTCCGGGCTGCAGAACCAGGGCGTGCTGTATGTCGTGGAGGGTGATGCAGCACCCAAGGTGCTGGTCGACCCCAATCCCTGGTCTAAGGACGGCGCCACCGCGCTGGCCGAATGGGAGCCCTCCAACGACGGCAAGTACCTGCTGTACGGTGTCCAGGACGGCGGCACCGACTGGCGGACGCTGAAAGTCCGCGACGTCGCCACCGGCCAGGACCTGCCCGACAGCATCGAATGGGCGAAATCGACCGCGCTGGCGTGGCGGCACGATGGCTCAGGGTTCTTCTATTCGCGCTTCCCGGCGCCCGCCGACGGCCAGAAATACCAGTCGGTCAGCCTCAACCAGCAGCTGTTCTTCCACAAGCTGGGCACGCCGCAGAGTGCCGACACGCTGGTCTTCGCGACGCCCGAGCACCCCAAGCGCGGCCATTATGGCCAGGTCACCGACGATGGCCGCTGGCTGCTGATCGTCTCGTCGGAAGGCACCGACGATCGCTACGAGGTCCATATCGCCGACCTCCGCACGGGCGAGGCGCCGCGCACGCTCGTCAAAGGGCTCGAGCATAGCTGGGGGCTCGCCGGCAGCGACGGCCAGACGCTGTATTTCGTCACCGACAAGGACGCCCCGCGCTATCGCCTGGTCGCCATGGATGCCGTCTCGGGGGCGCTGGCCGAGGTCGTGGCCGAGGGCAAGGACACCATCACCAGTGCGGCGCTGGTCGGCAATCGCTTTGTCGTCGAGACGCTGGCCGACGCCAAATCGGCCGACCTGCTGTACGAACGCAGCGGCAAACTGGTCGGCCCGGTGCCGTTGCCGGGCATCGGCACCGCCGCCGGATTTGAAAGCGGCACCAGCCCGGTGACCTATTTCAGCTATTCGAGCTTTGCCACGCCGGGGTCGATCTGGGCCTATGACAGCCGCACCAACCAGGCGACGCAGGTCCGCGCCGCCAAGGTGGCGTTCAACCCCGACGATTATGTCGTCACCCAGGTGTTCTTCACCTCGAAGGACGGCACCAAAGTGCCGATGTTCGTCAGCCACCGGAAAAATCTCGACCCCAAGACGCCGCATCCGACGCTGCTTTACGGCTATGGCGGCTTCAACATCTCGCTGACGCCGGGCTTTTCGCCGCGCTGGCTGGGCTGGATGGACATGGGCGGGGTGTTCGTGACGGCGAATCTGCGCGGCGGCGGTGAATATGGCGCCGCCTGGCACGATGCCGGCCGCCTCGCCAACAAGCAGAATGTCTTCGACGACTTCATCGCGGCGGGCGAGGCGCTGGTCAAATCGGGCGTCACCACACCGGCGATGCTGGCCATCAATGGCGGCTCCAATGGTGGATTGCTGGTCGGCGCCGTCGTCAACCAGCGGCCGGACCTGTTCGCCGCGGCGCTGCCGGCCGTCGGCGTCATGGACATGCTGCGCTTCAACCGCTTCACCGCCGGGCGCTATTGGGTCGATGACTATGGCGACCCCGGCAAGGCGGCGGATTTCAAGGTGCAATATGGCTATTCACCGTACCACAACATCAAGTCGGGCAAGGCCTATCCGCCGATCCTGGTCAGCACCGCCGACACCGACGACCGTGTCGTGCCGGGCCACAGCTTTAAATATACCGCGGCGTTGCAGGCGGCGGAGGTCGGCGACAAGCCGCATCTGATCACCATCGAGACCCGCGCCGGCCATGGCAGCGGCAAACCGACCGACAAACAGATCGCCGAGACCGCCGATGCCTGGGCCTTTGCCGGCTATTGGACCGGCCTGACCCGCAAGTAAGGACCACAATGCACCGCCCGATCACGTTCCTCGCAGCCCTGGCAATCCCCGTCATGACCGCCGCCGCCCCCATCAGCTACCCGCCGACCGCCACGGTGCCGAAGGCCGACACGGTCTTCGGCACCGCGGTCAAGGACCCGTACCGCTGGCTGGAAGGCGATGTGCGGACGCAGAAACCGGTCGCCGACTGGGTCGCGGCGCAGAACAAGGTGACCCGAGCCTATCTGGCGACGCTGCCCGGTCGCGACGCCATCAAGGCGCGGCTGACGCAATTGTTCGATTACGAGCGGGTGACGCTGCCCGAGGCGCGTGGCAATCGGGTGTTCTTCCGCCGGAATTCGGGGCTGCAGAACCAGTCGGTGCTGATGGTGCAGGACGGCAATGCGCCGCCGCGCCCGCTGATCGACCCCAACACCTGGGCCAAGGACGGCGCCACCGCGCTCGCCGAATGGAGCGCGTCGGAGGATGGCAGCAAGGTCGCCTATGCGATTCAGGACGGCGGCAGCGACTGGCGCACCATCCGGGTCATCGATGTCGCCAGCGGCAAGGTGCTTTCGGACGATCTCGACTGGGTGAAATTCTCGAGCGTAGCATGGAAGGGCGACAATAGCGGCTTCTTTTACAGCCGTCATCCGGCGACGCCGGGTGGAAAAGACTTTGTTTCAGCGGTTTATGACCATGAAGTCCACTTCCACCGCATCGGTACACCGCAGTCCGCCGACGTCAGGATCTACACGTCATCGCCGGCAAATCGCGGCTATTACAACGAAGCGGAGACGAGTTCGGACGGAAATTGGTTGATCGTCCGTTCAAGCACGGGCAGCGACAGTTCGTACGAAATCCGCATCCAGAACCTCGCCGATCCGGCCGCGAAGCTGGTCACGCTGGTGCCCGACCGCAAGTTCGACTGGCGCTTTGCCGGGGCCAGCGGCACGACGCTCTACTTCGTCACCAATGCCGGGGCGCCGCGCTATCGCGTCGTGGCGTTCGATAATGCCGGCGGCACCCCCCGCGAGGTCGTCGGCGAGGGCCAGGCCACCCTGACCGGCGCCAGCATCATCGGCGATCGGCTGGTCGTCACCACGCTGCAGGACGCGCGTTCGGTGGTGCGGCGCTACACGCTGGCGGGCAAGGCCGATGGCGAGATCGCCCTGCCCGGCCTCGGCACCGCCGCGGGGTTCGATGCCGTTCCCGGCACGACGACGACATACTACAGCTTCACCAGCTACAATGCGCCGACGACGCTGTATCGCTATGACGCCGCGACCAACACCAGCACCGTGTTCAGCGCCCCCAAGGTGGCGTTCGACCCCGCCGATTTCGTCGTCGAGCAGCGCTTCTTCACCTCGAAGGACGGCACCAGGGTGCCGATGTTCGTCGCCCATAAAAAGGGCCTGAAGACCCCGGCGCCGACGCTAATGTACGGCTATGGCGGCTTCAACATCAACGTGCTGCCGGCGTTCCAGGTCGATGCGCTGGCCTGGATGGAGATGGGCGGCATCTATGCCGAGGTGACGCTGCGCGGCGGCGGCGAATATGGCGCGGCCTGGCACGAGGCCGGGCGGCGGCTGAACAAGCAGAATGTCTTCGACGATTTCATCGCCGGCGGCGAATATCTGATCAAGTCGGGGCTGACGCCCAAGGGCGGCCTCGCCATCCAGGGCGGCTCCAACGGCGGGCTGCTGGTCGGCGCCGTCGTCAACCAGCGGCCCGACCTGTTCGCCGCCGCCCTGCCCGCCGTTGGCGTCATGGACATGCTGCGCTTCCCGCTGTTCACCGAAGGGCGGACCTGGACCGACGATTACGGCGACCCGGCGGAGGAGGCGCAGTTCCGCAACCTGCTCGGCTATTCGCCCTATCACAACATCAGGAGCGGCAAGGACTACCCGGCGATCCTGGCGACCACGGCGGATACCGACGATCGCGTCGTGCCGGGGCACAGCTTCAAATATGCGGCGGCGTTGCAGGCGGCGGACATCGGCGACAAGCCGCATCTGATCCGCATCGAGACGCGTGCCGGGCACGGATCGGGCAAGCCGACCTCGAAGCAGATCGAGGAGATCGCCGATCTGTGGAGCTTCATCGGCTACTGGACGGGGCTGACGCGGAAATAGGCGACGTTTCCGGCGCTGGCTCTCTTTGTCACCCCGGCGAAGGCCGGGGCCCATGGCCCACAAGCTTCGGCGCTGACGTGCTCGTCAGCCCTGGGTGCCCCGGGTGTCGTCGCGGCGGTTCGCGGGAACTGGATCCCAGCCTTCGCTGGGATGACGGGGAGAGAGCACGCTTGCGGCGAGGATCGTGGGCCATGGGCCCCGGCCTGCGCCGGGGTGACAGGGGGAGAGCGCCTACTCCTCCGCGAAACTTCGCCCTGGCCCGACCTTCTTGACCCGCAGCCGCACGCTGTTGCCCTCCGCCGTCGCCGCGGCGCTGTCGCTGCGGGCATGGACGTGGATCGTCTGGCCGATGTCGTGGCAGAACAGGTTCGGCGACCCTTCGACATCATGCGCGCCGTCGACGCGAATGGTCAGCACGACAAAGCCCGGCAGCTCCGGATCCGGCGCGCTGCCGATGATGGTGCCCGAAATTTCGGCGTGGTTCTCGACGATCTGGACCATAGCCTGCTCCATCATGGTTCGCCCGCCAGCAGTCGCGCCAGCGCCGTCGACATCGGCTGGCCGGCCATTTCCTCGAAGTAACTATACGCCGGCGACGGGTTGACCTCAAAACAATACCAGTCGCCGTCGGGGGTGCGCTTGAGGTCGATGCCCGACATCACCAGCCCCAGCGACCGGGTCAGCGCGACGCAACGCGCGGCGATCTCGGGCGGCAGTTCGGTCGCCTCCATCGCGGTTTCATGGCCCTGCCGGTCGGCATAGCGATAGTCGATGGCGTCGGATGCGATGGCGCTGGCGAAGACCCGGTCGCCGACGACATGGGTGCGGATGTCGGTGCCCGGCACCAGCGCCTGGAACTGGGTCGGCAGGCGGGCGACGGCGGCCAGGTCGCGGCCCGGCTGCCATTCCTGCACGATCGATCGCACCGCCGAGATCGATTTGTAGATGACCCGGCCATGCTCGGCCTGGAAGGCGCGGATGGCGTCGGGGTCGTTGCTGACCAATGTTGCCGGCGTCTTCAGGCCGTGCGCGGTGATCAATTGGGCCTGGCCGGGCTTCGACATGTTGCTGCCCATTGCCGACGGCCGATTGACAACGGTGCCGGGAAACACCTCGAGCAGATCGTCGAACAGGCCGCACATCGCCGTGGCGCGGGCCAGCGCCACCGGGTCTGGCGGGGTGCGGCCGCGCGCGCGGTGTTCGGGCAGCACGCCGACATCGGCCATCCGGGCATAAATGCCGGTGATGCCGGCCAGGTCGATGGGCGAGCCGCCGAGTGCGATGGCCCCCGACAGGCCGCCGGCGCCCCATTCGAGCCGCAGCTGGCAATGGGCGGCGTGGCGCTGGTTGAAGACCATGTGCGGTAGCCTGAGCGTTTCCGCGGCGGCGATGGCCAGCGCGATCGGCGATTCGGACGGGATGCCGGCGAACAGGATCATGCGGCGCGGCCCGCCAGCAGCGTGACGAGCGCGTCGAGCGGTGCGCCCTCCAACACCAGCGGCGCCGCGTCGGCGGCGAGGAAGCGCCAGGGGCCGCCTGCCGTTTGCGCCAGCGTCAGCGCCAGCACCGGCGCGCCGGTGGCGGCCGCCAGCGCGACGCAGGCGGCACGCGTGGCGGCGCCGGGATCGATCGCGCCGAAGACGGCATCGCCGATGACGAGCAGCTCGCAGGTCGCGGCGACGGCGGCGGCAAAGCCGGTCGGCGGATCGGCAAAGCCGGGCGGCGGACCGCCGATGCCGGGCGGCACGGGCG
>QBLU01000067.1:0-11040 GCA_003241875.1 Alphaproteobacteria bacterium | reverse complement strand
GCGCCGGCCGGGTGGACGCCGAGCCCCGCCGCCGCGGCCGCCGCCTGCCACAGCCAGGGGCGCGGCGCCGGGCCGCAGAGCTCGCTGCCCCGGGGCGCGCCGACAACGCGGCGGCCGAGCGCATTCAGCCAGCTGACCAGCAGCGCCAGCCATTCGGCGTGGCCATAGTCGCGGTCGACCGCCGACCAGCCCGGAAAGGCCAGCGCCTGCACCGCGCCCAGCCGGTTGAACACCACGTCCGGGGCGCCGATGGCGATGCCGTCACTGTCGACGTCGGTGGCGGTGGTGCCTTCGGGCGCCAGCCGGTGCTGCCAGCGTGCCGCCGCGAGCGCGGTGATGTCGCGGCGGACGACCTGCCAGCCGCCGCGCTGCTCGAGCGCGGCGGCGACGGCGTTGGCGGTCGGATCAAGCCGGTGGCCGAGGACCAGCGCCAGGCCGGTCACCCGATGCCGCCTCAGGTCGGCCCGCTGTCGTACAGCCGCTTGGCCTGGCCCGACCCCGCAGCCATGGCGGCATTGAGGCCATCGTCCTCGGCCGACAGCGCGCCCTCGCTCAGGTCGGGGCGCAGTTCGCTGCCGATGAACGGCCCGCCCTGGACGCCTTCGCTGGCGTTACCGCCGCCCAGCGCCGCCTCCAGCGTCGCGATGCGCGCCAGCAGGTCGCTGACGACGCCCTGGCCCAAGCCACCGCCGCCGCCAAGGCCGCCGCCACCCAGGCCACCGGGCCGGCCTTCGGTGAACTTGCCGTCGCCGAGCTTGTTGTCGGACAGCTTGTTTTCGACGAGGCCCTTGTCGGGGACGCGCTTCTCGTTGAGCTGCTTCTCGATTTCCTTGAATTCCTTTACTTCCTTGAACTCCTTGATCTCCTTGCCGTCTTTCTCCTTGATTTCCTTGATCTCCTTGCCTTCCTTGAACTCCTTGGCCAGCTCCTTGCGGATTTCCTTGTCCTTGATGACGTCCTTCTTGAATTCCTTGACCGTCGCCTTGCCGCACTTGACCTGCAGCGTCGCCGTCATCGTCGCCGCCGACGCCGAAATCCCGCTCACCGCCACGCAGGTCGTGGCGCCGGCATAGGATTTGCTGTTCGGCGTCGAGCTGGCGTTGAACGCCGTGTTGTTGCTGGTGCCCGGCCAGCAGTCGCCGGCGTCGCCACGATTCTGGTTGAGCTCCAGGTTGCGCTTGCCGTCGGCCTGCATCAGCGCGACCCAATAATGGTTCTCGTCACGGTTGTTGGTCATGTTTTCATCGATGTGCCAGATCAGCAGGCCCGATGCCGGGATGGAGCCGTCGAACGGCCCGGTCTTCTGGCGGTTCTCGACAAGGAAATACTCCTTGCCCGGGGCGCCGTCCTTCCACATCCGGTAGACGAGATGGCTGGTCTTCACATCGGGGATCGGGATGGTCGCATTGGTGGTGCGGTTGTCGACCTGCACCCAGCCCTGGTTGGCCTTGCACCAGGCGCCGGGGTGGGTCGGGGCGTCGCCGCCGCCGCCCCAGCTGCCGCTCGCCATCAGGCACCAGTTGCCGACGCCTTCGGAGCTGTTGTCGGTGTCGTAGAGGTCGGGGAAACCGAACAGCAGATGCCCGAGCTCGTGGGCGCAGACGCCGATCTTGCAGTCTTCCGGCACGGTCAGATAGGCAAACACCTTGGTGGCATCGACGGTCTGGGCGCCGCCTTCGACGACCCATTTGTGCGACCAGATATCGCCGGGGTTGGAATTGGTCTCGGCGCCGGTGCCGGCGTGGACGACGATGAAGGCATCGACAAAGCCGTTGCCGTCATTGTCGTAAGGCGTGAAATTCACCGTCGGATTGGCGGCGTTGAGAGCATGGCGCGCCATCGTCTGGGCGTTGGGCGAGGCGGCGCCAAGGCCCGAGGCGCCATGCGCGTATTCGCTCAATTTCCTGGGCAGGCGGAACGGGCCGACGACATCGCCCTGGATGTCGACGAGGCCGTTGGTAACCTCCTTGAAATAGTCGCGGACGCTTTTCTTGGGGCCGCCCAGCTTGAAGAACAGGTCGCGGAAATGCGCCTGGGTGGCGGTCATCGGCTTGTCGCTGAAATCGGCGAGCACAACGATGACGCGCAGCGTGCCGTGCAGCGGGGCGCGATCGGCGGCGGCCGACTTGATGACGCTCGGCGAGGTGCCGAGCGGAAACTCCTCGGGCGGGATGATGACGCCGTCGTTGAGGCCGAGCGCCCGCGGCTCCGCCATGCGCAGCGAAAAGCCCTCGTTGTTGCCGAGGCTTTCCTGCGCCGCCTTCAACGCGACATTGAAGCGTTCGCGGGCATCGGGCGCCATCGAGACGGCGCAGCGCTCGCCGTCGTCGCTTTCACGTGCGGCGGCAAAGATGTCGAGGGTGTTCTGAAGAAAGGTCTGATCGGTCACGGCGGTTCTCCCCAGGAAGAAACTATGGCGCGACTCGTTTTTTTTGAGGCTAGGTCCGGACCGGTCCCGAGTCAATGACGGAGCCGTTACAAATTGTTATAGCACGCTGAAATAATTACTTAATTGTTAACACGCGTGGAGCGAGACGAGGGGTATCATTCGTCAAAGCAACCCGTCACCCCGCCGAAGGCCGGGGCCCATGAACCACGAATGCCGCCACAGGCGGCCCGCCTGCGCCGAAGCTGGTGGGCCATGGGCCCCGGCCTTCGCCGGGGTGACGGGCGGGTGGCGCCGCTCGCAGGGAGTGCCGATAATTTGTCCGGACAGATTGCGCGCGGCGCCGGAATTGTCATGATGGCGGCGCAGGAGGATCGTCACCATGACCCGTCTCGTTACCCATGACCTCGCCGTGCGGCCGACGCGCGATGAGCTTGCCGCCCAGGATTTCACCTCGGCGCTGCGCGGCCATGTCCTCAACCACATGGCGGCGACGATGAAGACGCGGTTCGAAACCGAGATCGCGCCGCGGCTGCCGGAACCGCCCGCCGATGGCCGCGCCGTCCATGCCGCCATCCGGCCCGACCCCTATTTCCGATTCTATTCGGCACTGCGCATCGGCGCGCAGGAGATGGTCTGGGCCAGCGTCAACGCCGCCGTCGACCGCGACGCGCCGCGGTTGGCCGAGACCGCGCGGGCCCTGGCGGCGAAGGGCGGCGGCAGCCTGGCGCTCGATCCGACGCTCGAGGTGCCGCGCAGCGTCTCGGCGATCGATGTCCACCACATGCCGGGCAGTTACGCGGCGGAAACCGGTCCCGACGACCTGACCGCCGGCGCCACCTATGAAAACGGCCTGTCGGTGTTCTCGTTCGGGCTGATGGGCCGGAACCTCGACGACATCGGCGAATCCAGCGCCTTCTGGTTGCGCCACAGCCATCCGAATTTCGCGCCAACCGCAATTCTCGATCTCGGCTGCTCGGTCGGCCACCAGACTCTGCCGTGGAAACGCGCCTATCCGGATGCCGAGGTGACCGGCATCGATGTCGCCGCGCCCTGCCTGCGCTATGCCCATGGCCGGGCGCAGTCGATGGGCGTCGACGCGCGCTTCGTTCAGGCCAATGCGACGGCGCTGCCCTGGCCCGACGCCAGCTTCGACCTCGTCTATTCGTCGATGTTCCTCCACGAACTGCCGCTGAAGGACATCAAGGCGGTGTTCGCCGAGATCCGCCGCGTGCTGAAGCCTGGCGGGCTGATGCTGCATTACGAGCTGCCGCCCAACAACCAGCTGTCGGCGTACGACGGTTTCTATCTCGACTGGGACTGCTGGTACAACAACGAGCCCTATTACAAGGGCTATCGCGACCAGGACCCGGCGGCGCTGTGTGCGGGGGCCGGCTTTGCCCCCGACCACTATTTCCAGACCGTGGTGCCGTCGCTGGCCTGGTATGGCGAGGCCGCGGTGGCCGAGGCGCTGCAGGGCCCGGCACGGATCGGCGGCAACACCGGGCGGCTCGCCGACGGCGTGCAATGGTTCGTCTATGGAAGCTGGGCGTGAGCGAGGCGCGCGGCACCCGCCCGCAGCTGTTCGACGATCCGGCGATCGACACGCTGGTCAAGATGCTGCTCGAGCTTGCCAGCGAAACCTGGGTGACGCGGGCGCGGCTGGCGGCGCTGGAGGCCAAGGTCGGCTCGGTCGAGGACCTGGTGCTGCCGCCGGAGATCGAGGCGCGCCTTGCCGCCGATCGCGATGCCTTTGTGCGCAAGGTCTTCGGCGTGCTTGACCGCTAGTGAGCCCGGCCCAAGTCATTGCACCAACGCATCGAGAACAGCCAACTAGTGATGCATGCGATATGATCGCAGTTGGCGATCGACACCCTAGTTCGTTGCGATATTACAATGATGCCGGGTTCCCGCCATTTGCGAGCAAAAGTTAAATCAATTGAACCCGGTAATAAAACCTATTGTCAGAAAACGGCGAGGGTATATTATTTAACGTGTTGAGTGTACAGTTCCGTACATTCACCGAACGGTCACATAAAGCGGGGGCGCTTTTGTATGTGGTCGTCCAAAGCGGGGGATCAAACGTTGGAACAGTTGAGCATCTGGGCGGGCGTCATACAGGTCAACCGTCAATACGGTCGGCAGGCCCTGGAAATCGCATCGATGCGCTGCGAATCACTGCTCGCCGAGCAGGACCACGAAGGCTATGAGATCTGGCGGCAGATCCACGAGAAATTGTCGATGCTCGGCAACCCCGAGCCGACGCCGCCACTGATCCACTGACGCTAGGTCGTGAACTCATAAATGGCATGCCCCGGCACGGCCCGGAGAAGCCCGGCACGAGTGAGTGAGCGCAGTGGCGCACCCTGCGGGTGCGCCCAAGCGAAGCGAGCGCTGTGCCGGGCTTCTCCGGGCCGCCCTGGGGGTGGCATCAGGCGGCGAAATGGCGTCGTTGCACGAGCTTGCCGGGGGCCGAAGGCCCGCCAGCGCTCGCGCGCCTAGCCATTTCGCCGCCTGACGCCATGACGGGGCATGCCATTTATGAGTTCACGACCTAGCGCAAAAGCGCCTGCACCGCCGCCGCGACCCTTGCGTCGCCGGCGGCGATCACCCGGCCGTCGCTGCCGCCGCCATCGCTGTCCCGCCGCAGCGGCTGGCCCGCCCAGTCGGTCATCACGCCGCCGGCGCCGGTGACGACGGGCACCAGCGCCGCCCAGTCATGGACCTTCAGCCAGGATTCGACGACGAGGTCGAGATGGCCCGAGGCGACCAGGCCGTAATTGTGGCAGTCGCCACCGTAGAGGCTGTCGGCGACGGCATCGCGCAGCGCATCGACGCGCGCAAGGTCGGCATCGTCGAACAGGAACGGCCCGGTGGTGCCGAGCCGCGCCGTGGCCAGCCCGTCGCAGCCGCGGACATGGGCGCGGCGACCGTTGAGGGTGGTCGGATGGTCGGTGCCGCCGATCCAGCGATCGCCGATGATGCACTGGTCGATGAGGCCGAGCACCGGCACGCCATCCTCCATCAGCGCGATCAGCGTGCCGAACAGCGGCCGCCCGGCGACGAACGCCCGCGTGCCGTCGATCGGATCGAGCACCCAGACGCGGGGCCGTTCGGGCCGGTCGTCGCCATATTCCTCGCCGATGACGCCGTCGTCGGGGCGATGCTCGGCGAGCAGGGCGCGGATGGCGGCTTCCGCCTCGCGGTCGGCGATGGTGACGGGGGAGAAATCCTCCTTGGTCTCGACGAGAAACGGCCGGCGGAACCAGGGCCGGATGGCGGCGCCGGCGGCATCGGCGAGGATATGGGCGAGCGCGATGTCGTCGGGAGTCACAGCGCTTCCTCCCCCTTTCAGGGGGAGGGAACGTGCAGTCTTCACAACCCCAGCTCCTTCAAGATCGCATCCCGGTCGGCATCGAGCCCCGGCGCCGGCGGGCGTACCGCCGGGTCGGCGTGGCCCGACAGCTTGACCGGGTTGCCCGCCGCCAGCAGCGGCGTGCCATCGGGAAACGCGGTTTCGATGACCATGTTGCGCGCCCGCACCTGCGGATGGGCCAGCGCCTGGGCGACGTCGTGGAGTGGCCCGCAGGGGACGCCGGCAGCCTCCAGTTTCTCCAGCCATTGCGACGGCGGTGCGGCGGCCAGCCGCGCCTCCAGGATGTCGGCGAGGGCGTCGGCATGGTCGGTGCGCGACGCATTGCTGGCAAAGCGCGGGTCCGACAGCAGGGCGGGCAGCTCCAGTGCCGCCGCCAGCGCGCCGAACAGCGCGTCGTTGCCGGCGGCGATGACGACATGGCCACCCTCGCAGGCATAGGCGGCAAAGGGCGTGATGCTCGGGTGGCGGGCGCCCAGCGGCCCCGGCGCGACGCCGCTGACGGCATAGCGCGCCACGGCGTTCTCCAGGATGGCGATCTGGCCGTCGAGCATCGCCACGTCGACGAACTGGCCGCTGCCGGTGCGGGCGCGGTCGTGCAGCGCGCTCAATATCCCGATGACGGTGAACAGCCCGGCGGTGATGTCGCCGACCGACGTGCCGACGCGGGTCGGCTTGCCGCCCGGCCAGCCGGTGACGCTCATGATGCCGCCCATCGCCTGGACGACCATGTCGTATGCCGCCTTGTGGGCGTCGGGCCCGGTCTGGCCAAAGCCCGATGCCGCCGCATAGATCAGCCGAGGGTGGCGGGCGTGGAGCACGTCCCAGCCCAGCCCGAGCCGCGCCATGGCGCCGGGGCGGTAGTTTTCGACGAGCACGTCGGCGCGGGCGAGCAGCGCATCGAAGATGGTCCGGTCGCCGGCGTCCTTCAGGTCGAGCGCGATCGATTGCTTGCCGCGGTTGATGCTGGCGAAATAGGCGCTCTGGTCGCCCCCCGAATCGCTCGACTTGAATGGCCCGATATGGCGGCTGTCGTCGCCCAGGCCGGGCCGCTCGACCTTGACCACCCGGGCGCCCAGGTCGGCCATCACCATCGTCGCATAGGGGCCGGCGAGCACCCGCGACAGATCGACGATCAGCAGGTCGTCGAGCGGGCCGGGGGGACGATCGGTCATGCGACAGCGATAGCCGCTGCAACCGGCGCCGCCAACCGGCGTATCGGCAGCATGGCAAAAGGCACGATCCGCGTCGGCGTCGGCGGCTGGGATTTCGATCCCTGGCGCGGCACCTTCTATCCCGACGGGCTGGCACGGGCGAAACAGCTCGACCACGCCGCCCGCCGCCTGACGGCGACCGAAGTCAACGCGACCTTCTACAGCCGGCAAAAGCCCGAAACCTTCGCACGCTGGGCCAAGGCCGTGCCCGACGGTTTCCGCTTTGCGCTGAAGGCCTCGCGCTATCCGGTCACCCGGCCGAAACTCGCCGATGCCGGCGAAGGCATCGAACGCTTTCTCGGCCAGGGCCTCACCGAGCTCGGTGACCGGCTCGGGCCGATCCTGTGGCAACTGGCGGGATCCCGACGCTTCGACGCCGACGATATCGCCGCCTTTCTGGCGCTGCTGCCGGCGCAACACGACGGCGTGAAGCTGCAGCATGTCATCGAGCCGCGCCACGACAGCTTTCAGGATCCGGCGTTCGCGGCGCTGGCCAAGAAGGCCAATGTCGCCGTCGTTTTCGCCGATGCCGACGACTATCCCTGCATCGACGCCGATACCGCCGATTTCCGCTATGCCCGGCTGCAGCGCGCCGTCGAAACCTGCCCGACGGGCTATGACGACAAGGCGCTCGACGGCTGGGCCAAGGCGGCACGCGGCTGGGCGTCCAAGGGCGACGCCTATGTGTTTTTCATCTCCGGCGCCAAGGTGCGCAACCCGGCCGCGGCGATGGCCTTGCTAGCAAGGCTCGCTTAGCGCCTAATTTGCAACCGCGACGGGGGAGCTGGAGGAAGCAAAAATGCTCCGGCTCAATATCAAACACTAGATAATTGTCGGTCATGGGACGCCAGATATCGCAGGTACGTAGCTGCACTCGCGACAAGCGCAACCGCAAGCCATCTCGGAGGTGGAGAGGGATCCGCTTCGCCGGGAGCGTGACGATATTGGTGACATGCATTAACCCATTCAGCGAAACCGTCGTTAAAGCGGCGAGCGGCATCGGCAGCACGAGGCCCGTCGCGGTCTCCGATCGTTCGTAACTTGCTCTTCACCTCAGACGCGCCCAAGCGGCTTGTGCCGAATTGCATCTTGAAGACGTTTTCGACAGCGTCAAACGATCGTCGAACTGCGGTGAGAGTGTCTCCAGAGGTAGACGAGATCGCTATCTGAGCTTCTTCGAACGCTTCCCTTGCCGCTATTTTGTCGGTGCCATTGAGGGCATCCAACGCAGCATTTTTTTGATACTGGAATGCTTGGTCAATCCGGAAATGAACGCCGCCAAGTTCGTCCATCTCAAAGGATATGTTTTCCTCGTCAAGCAGCCGCTTACAGTAATCAACCCAATTAGAAAATAGACGATCCTCGTCATTAAAAAACAAAAGCGCGAGCAGCGTCAGTAAGGAAATCTAAAAGTTCGTCAAGAGGAAGTCTATCGACGAACTCTAGCCAAAACCCAGGACCAGAGGATATCGAATGTCCTGTTTCTGACCTTAGAGTAAGAATGACGTTGTAGTCGGTAACTAGTTCAGAAAGTTTGTGCGCAATTCTCCGCCGGAATTTGGGGCCATCCTCAATCCGCGCCCCTTGCTCACGATAGACCTCTGTGAACCGGCGACCTGTTGGCTTATCTAATTCCATCCATCCCATTTAAGAGGGAGGCGGCCGCCGCGCAATCGAACGCAGCAGGTTTTATCTGCCGTCCGCTCGTGGATGCGACTAGCAGCTTTATCCGCCCACAATCCCACAAACGCCTTCCGATCGCGGTCCATCCTGTGCCACGATGCCGGCACAATCGATCAAGGGTCCCACGCATGACATTTCGCACTCTGGCGCTGGCCGCGGCGCTGGCCAGTTCGGCCATGGTTTCCGCCCAGGTTTCGCCGCAACAGGCGGCGCGCGAGAAGACCTTCGACGCCGGCATCAGCAGCGCCGAGCAGATGGCCTGGCTGAAGCAGATGGCGTCGGCGCCCAACCATGTCGGGTCGCCGCACAACAAGGCCAATGCCGAGTTCCTGTTGAGCCAGTTCAAGGCCTGGGGCTGGGATGCGAAAATCGAGGAATTCGAGGTCCTGTATCCGACGCCGATCACGACGACGCTCGAGCTGCTCGGCGCGACGCCCGTGACGCTCGGCGGCCAGGAGCCCGGGATTCCGGAGGACAGCACCAGCAACAATCTCGCCGGCGCGCTGCCGCCCTATGTCGCCTTCCAGGGGGCCGGCGATGTCACCGCCGATGTCGTCTATGTGAACTATGGCCTGCCCGCCGATTATGCGGCGCTGGCGCGGCGCGGCATCTCGGTGAAGGGCAAGATCGTCCTTGCCCGCTATGGCGGCGGCTGGCGCGGGCTTAAGCCCAAACTGGCGCAGGAACAGGGTGCCGCCGGCTGCCTCATTTATTCCGACCCCGCCAACGACGGCTATGCCACCGCCGCCACCTATCCCGAAGGCGGCGCCCGCCCGCCGGCCGGGGTGCAGCGCGGCTCGGTCGCCGACATGACGACCTATCCGGGGGATCCGACGACGCCGGGCTATGGCTCGGTAAAGGGTGTGAAGCGTCTCGACCGCAAGGATGCGGTGACCATCCTGAAGATCCCGACGCTGCCGATCTCCTATGCCGATGCGTCGAAGATCTTTGCCCAGATGGGCGGGCCCATCGTGCCCGACAATTTCCGCGGCGCCCTGCCGATCACCTATCGCACCGGCGGCGACGGCAAGGTCAGGCTGCACCTCGCCGTCACGTCCGACTGGTCGCTGAAGCCGCTGTACAATGTCATCGCGACGATGAAGGGCAAGGATCGCCCCGACGAATGGGTGGTGCGCGGCAATCACCACGATGGCTGGGTGTTCGGCGCCGCCGATCCGCTGTCGGGCGATGTCGCCATGCTGTCGGAGGCCAAGGCGATCGGCGAGCTGGCGAAGACCGGCTGGCGGCCGTCGCGGACGATCGTCTATGCGAGCTGGGACGGCGAGGAGCCGATGCTGCTCGGGTCGACCGAATGGGCCGAAACCCACATGGCCGAGCTGCAGAAAAAGGCGGTCGTCTACATCAACACCGATGGCAACGGCCGCGGCTTTCTCGGCGCCGAGGGCAGCCACCAGTACCAGCATTTCGTCAACCAGGTCGCCGCCGACGTCACCGATCCGCAGACCGGCGCCAGCGTGCTCGAACGCGGCCGGGCCAAGGTGCGCGCCGATGCCTTCGACGGCGGCCGCACCGACGAAGCCGCGTTGAAAGCCGCCGAGGCCGGGGGCGACCTGCCGCTGGGGCCGCTCGGCTCGGGCTCCGACTATTCGTCGTTCCTGCAGCATCTCGGCGTGCCGTCGCTCAACCTGGGCTTTGGCGGCGAAGGCGAATCGAACGGGTCGTACCATTCGATCTACGACAGCTATGACCATTTCGTGCGCTTCGACGATCCCGGCCTCGTCTATGGCGCGGCGCTGTCAAAGGTCGTCGGCCGGGTGGTGCTGCGCATCGCCGACGCCGACACGCCGCCGGTGCGCTTCGGCGATCTCGCGGCGACCGTCCGCGGCTATCTGGGCGAGGTCCGCACCCTGGTCGACACCCGCCGCAAGCAGGACGACAAGCGCGCCGGGCTGCTCGGCGGCAACGCCTTCATGCTGGCCAGCGACCCCAAGGCGCCGGTGGCCGCCCCGGTGCCCGAGGCCGCGACCCCTGTCGTCGAGCTGGCGGCGCTCGACAACGCCGTCAGCCGGCTGGAGGCCAGCGCCAAGGCCTATGACGCGGCCTATGCGGCAAAGGGCGCCGGCCTCGATGCCGGCAAACGCAGCCGCCTCAACGCCGCGCTGATGGGCATCGACCAGGCGCTGCTGATCCCCGAAGGCCTGCCCGGCCGCGACTGGTACAAGCATTCGCTCTACGCCCCCGGCCGCTTCACCGGCTATGGCGCCAAGACGCTGCCCGGGGTGCGCGAGGCGGTGGAGGAGCGGCGGTTTGCGGACGCCAACCTGTATGCGAGCCGCACCGCCGCGGCGATCGAGCGGCTGGCGGCGCGGCTGGACGCGGCGACGAAGATCATCGGATGACCTTCTCCCCTCCCTGAAAGGGAG
>QBLU01000066.1 GCA_003241875.1 Alphaproteobacteria bacterium | reverse complement strand
CGACAGCCCGTTGGCTTCGATGCGGCGGTGGGGGGAGGGAGCAGATGACGATCACCACCCGCCGCATCGAAGCCAACGGGCTGTCGTTCGCCATCGATGAATGCGGGTCCGGCCCCGATATCGCGCTGTGCCTGCACGGCTTTCCCGAAAGCCGCTATAGCTGGCGGCACCAGCTGCCGTTGCTGGCGGAGCTCGGCTGGCACGCCGTCGCGCCCGATCTGCGCGGCTATGGCGACAGCAGCCGGCCGGCGCACAAGGCCGATTACCACATCGATCACCTCGTCGCCGACGTGGCGGGGCTGTTCGATGCGCTGGGCGCCCGCAAACGCCTGCTGGTCGCGCACGACTGGGGCGCCATCATCGCCTGGATCTTCGCGCTCAGGAACCGCCAAACGCTGGACGGCCTGATCATCATGAATGTCCCCCACCCGCGCGTGTTTCGCGACGTGCTGCGGACCAGCTGGGGGCAGAAACGCAAAAGCTGGTACGTCGCCATGTTCCAGCTGCCGCGCCTGCCCGAGGCGCTGCTCGGCGCGCGCCATGCGGAAGGGGTCGGCAAGGCCTTCACCAACATGGCCGTCGACAAATCCGCCTTCCCGCCGGCGGTCATCGACCATTATCGCGGCAACGCCAGCCAGCCCGGCGCGCTGACCGCGATGATCAACTATTACCGCGCCAATTTCCCCGGCATCCTCGACGAACCGGCCCCGCTGCTCACCGTGCCGACGCTGCTGCTGTGGGGCGAGGAAGACACCGCGCTCGGCCTCGAACTCACCCAGGGCTATGCCCCGCTGGTCAGCGATTTCGAACTGGTCCGCTTCCCCCAGGTCTCCCACTGGGTCCAGCAGGAGGCGCCAGAGGCAGTGAACGCGGCGATGCGTGAGTGGATGGGGCGGAAGTTGGGGTAACATTAACGCGACGGGCGCCGTACGTGGCCCAGAGCCGGCCCACGCCACATCGCAACCACCGCCAAGGAACCCCGCTCGGGCTGAGCTCGTCGAAGCCGCTCGTAAAGCGCAACCTGCGGCAGCCTCGGCAAGCTTGACCCTGAATGGGACCCCTTGGCGGCGCCCCGTCGCCCGCCACAGAAGCACGACGCAGATGCCGGGGTGGGGGCAACAGATGATGCAGGCCATTACGGGCGTCCAGCCGAGTGCGAGTGTGACGGCCGAGAGCGAGCGGCGCAAGGCAAACTGGGGCATAAGATTTATTAAAAACACGTCTCTCTACCACACGGGTCCGGGGCCAAGGCCCCGGCCGCCGGAGGCTCCCTCCCGCTTATCTTCCACCCCCTGCATCGCCAGCCCCAACGTTTCCGTAACTCCCCATTAAGGGGATTTTCACGCGCTTGAGGGGGCGCGCGAATGACAGGGACGTCCAGATGAAATTGATTTTTGCCGCCGCCTTGGCGCTTGCTGCCGTGCCCGTGACGGCCGGTACCTTGTTCCAGTCGATCCCCGATTTGACGGCGGAGACGGTCCAGGCCGGTTATTGCAGCAGTTGCAACGCGTTCCTGCAGTTCCGCATCTATGATGGCTTCACGCTGGGTCGGGATTCGACGATCGACAGCGTGACCTTTGCGCTCGATACCAGCTTCTATGCCGGCAATCCGGTGAATGTCGGCTTTTTCAACCTGGCCGGCAATCTGCCGGGGGCAGAGATTGCCAGCTATACCTTTGCGCCGTCGGATTTCGTGTCGATGGTGAATGTACCGACGGCGAGCGAGCGCAGCCGGGCGCTGGTCACGGTGGCCATTCCCGGGCTGATGCTGGCGGCCGGCAGCTACGACATCAGTTTCTTCAACGCCAACGGCCTGTCGATCCCGGCCTTCGCCAATCCGGGTGGCTCGCTGTACCAGTCGGGCAATTTCTTCCAGGCCGGGCAATTCTATGCCGACCGGAGCGCCGGGTTCAGCATCGGCGGCGCGGCGGCGGTGCCGGAGCCGGCGAGCTGGGCGCTGATGATCATCGGGTTCGGCGCCATCGGCACGACGCTGCGGCGCCGGGCGGCGGTGCGCGGGGTGGCAATCGCCTAGGGCGCAGTGCGTCGCGGCCCTGTCGGCATGGCGCCGGCGGGGCCGCGGCGGACGATCAGCCAGCCGGCGAGCAACATCGCCGCGCCCCAGCCGAGGAAGACGAAATCCCAGATCGACGCGCCCATCGCCTCATAGACATGGTGGACGCCGAGCAGGTGATGATCGATCAACCCCTCCACGAGGTTGAACAGCCCCCAGCCGATCAGGAAGCCGCCGACGAGCGTGCGCGTCGTCATCGCGCCGTCACCGCGCCGCCCGGCCCGCCACGCCAGGCCGACGCCGGCCAGCGTCACCACCCACATCGCGGCGTGGAACAGCCCATCCCACACCATGTTGGTCTTGGCGCTGACCAGATCGGTGACCGGCAGCCAGCCCGACAGCATGTTGTGGACCTGGAGGATCTGGTGAAAGATGATGCCATCGAAGAAGCCACCGAGCCCGATGCCGATTGCCATCGCCGCGGCCAGCGGCTGCCGGGACACCGTCACCATGGCCGTCACCGCCGCGGCTCGCGCGCCACCAGCACGATGGCCAGGGCGAGCACCGGCAGCGGCGCCGCCACCGCCGCGGCGTTCAGCCAGAAATCATGGCTGAACAGCAGGTGGCGAACGCCGAGCGACGTCGGCGAATGGCAGATATTGCAGGCCGCGGCCGGGCCGGCGGTGAGCGCGAGGACGGGAAAGGCGAGGACGCGGCGCACCCCGGGGTAACGACCGGTGTGCGCCGGGCGTTCCTTGCGTCAGCGCCGCAGCCGCTGGAAGAAATCCCGCAGCAGCGCCGCCGCCTCCGTCTCCCCCACGCCGGCGATGACCTGCGGCACATGATGGCATTGCGGGTGGGCAAAGACCCGCGGCCCCTGCTCGATGCCGCCGGATTTCGGGTCGGACGCGCCATAGACGAGGGTGGCGATGCGCGCCTGGGCGATCGCCGACGCGCACATCGGGCAGGGTTCCAGCGTGACATGCAGGGTGCAGCCGACCAGTCGCGGCGAGCAGAGCGCCGCCCCGGCGGCGCGGATGGCGAGCATTTCGGCATGGGCGCCGGCGTCGTTCAGCTCCAGCGTGCGGTTGCCGGCGGCGGCGATGATCGTGCCGTCCGGGCCGCTGATCACCGCGCCAACGGGCACCTCGCCACGCGCCGATGCCGCGCGCGCTTCATCGAGCGCACGCGACATCGGGGTCGAAGCTGGGAAGGGCGGCATGGCTTCGCGTCTAGGCGAAGCCGGCCGTGCCGTGAAGGTCAGGTCGTGACCTGTTACTTCTTGTCGGCCTTTTCGACGCTGAGGGTCGGGACCGTGATGGTCTCTTCCTTCTCGCCGACGTTGACCTTGGCGGTATCGACGTCGAACGCCGGCGCCTGGCCGCCTTCGGTCTTGACCGAGATCTCCGGCAGCTTGGTCCCCTTGGTCTGGTCGATGTCGATGAGGCCGAAGGCAAAGGCCGCGACGACCAACGCCACGATGATCAGCAGGGCAACGAGCCAGCCGCCGCCACCGCGCCGGCGGGTTTCAACGATACGACCGTCACGTGTAGTTTCGATGTCAGACATATTAATTCCTCCGTTGCCGTAACAACCCGGCTCTGTGACAAAAGTTCCCACCTGGCGAGCGAGGCTGCTAGGTTGCATCGAGCCCGCGCGCCGATGGGCCGGGGAGTGCCATGCCAGAAACCGTCCATCCCGTGCCGGCCGCCGCCGCCGAACACACGCTGACGACGCTGGCCCAGTACCAGGCGCGCTATGCCGAGAGCCTCGACCACCCCGATGCGTTCTGGCGCGGCGAGATCGGCCGGCTCGATTGGATGACCCCGCCGACGATCATGGGCAACTGGCGCTGGGACCCGGTGCGCATCCGCTGGTTCGAGGATGGCGTGCTAAATGCCGCCGCCAATTGTCTCGATCGCCACCCCGCCGACCGCACCGCGATCGTCTGGGAGGCCGACGACCCGGCGACGCCCAGCCGCACGGTGACCTATGGCGAACTGCTCATTGAAACCTGCCGCATGGCCAATGCGCTGGTGGCGCTCGGCGTCGACAAGGGCGACCGCGTCACCATCTACATGCCGATGATTCCGGAGGCCGCGGTGGCGATGCTCGCCTGCGCGCGGATCGGCGCCGTGCATTCGGTGGTATTCGGCGGCTTTTCCCCCGATGCCATCGCCGGGCGGTTGCAGGACGCCGAAAGCCGCTTCGTCATCACCGCCGACGAGGGCCGGCGCGGCGGCCGCGTGTTCCCGCTGAAGGCCGCGGTCGACAAGGCGATCGACATCCTCGACGGCCAGGACGGCGACAGCGTGGAGGCGGTGCTGGTGGTGCGCCACACCGGCGGCCAGGTCGCCATGCACCCCGATCGCGACCATTGGTGGCACGAGCTGCGGACCCAGGTGCCGACGACCTGCACGCCCGAGCCGATGGGCGCCGAGGACCCGCTGTTCATCCTCTATACCAGCGGCTCCACGGGGAAGCCCAAGGGCGTGCTGCACACCACCGGCGGCTATCTGCTGTGGGCGAACCTGACATTCGAGACGGTGTTCGATTACAGGGCCGGGGAGCTGTTCTGGTGCACCGCCGACGTCGGCTGGGTGACCGGGCACAGCTATATCGTCTATGGGCCGCTGTCCGCCGGGGCGACGGTGCTGATGTTCGAAGGCATCCCGAGCTTTCCGGCCACCGACCGGTTCTGGCAGGTCATCGCGCGGCACAAGGTCAACATCTTCTACACGGCACCAACGGCGTTGCGCGCCGTCATGCGCGACGGCGATGCGCCCGTCGAAAAGCACGACCTGTCATCGCTGCGGTTGCTGGGGACGGTCGGGGAGCCGATCAACCCGGAAGCGTGGAGCTGGTATCACCGGGTCGTCGGCAAGGGCGCGCTGCCGATCGTCGACACCTGGTGGCAGACCGAAACCGGCGGCGCGCTGATCACCCCGCTGCCCGGCGCGACGCCGCTGAAGCCGGGGTCGGCGACCTTGCCCTTCTACGGCATCGAGCCGGCGCTGGTCGATACCGAGGGCGCCGTCATTCCGCGGGCAGAGGGGGAGGCGATCAGCGGCAATCTGGTGCTGCTGCGGTCGTGGCCCGGCCAGGCGCGCACCGTCTATGGCGACCACGACCGCTTCACCCAGACCTATTTCACCACCTACCGCGGCAAGTATTTCACCGGCGACGGCGCCCGCCAGGACGAGGACGGCTATTGGTGGATCACCGGCCGCGTCGACGATGTCATCAACGTGTCGGGACACCGGATGGGCACCGCCGAGGTCGAAAGCGCGCTCGTCGCCCACCCCGACGTCGCCGAGGCCGCGGTCGTCGGTTATCCGCACGACATCAAGGGGCAGGGCATCTATGCCTATGTGACGCTCAACGCCGGCGTGGAGTCGAGCGACAAGCTGCTCACCGAGCTGAAGTTCTGCGTCCGCGAACATATCGGCGCCATCGCCAATCCCGACCACCTGCACCTGACGCCGGGCCTGCCCAAGACCCGCAGCGGCAAGATCATGCGCCGCATCCTGCGCAAGATCGCCGAGAACGACTTCGCCAATCTCGGCGACACCTCGACGCTCGCCGATCCGTCGGTCGTCGATGCGCTGGTGGCGGGCCGGTTGAACCGCGGCCCCTAAAGTTGATTGCACTTGTCGACCCGCTCAGGCTGAGCTTGTCGAAGCCCTTGCCAGCACCGCCCTGTGACACGGCTTCGACAAGCTCAGCCTGAGCGGACCTTGGTTCAACGAAACCGAAAGCACCCCCAGGCAAGATTACCCAGCGGCAATATTTTAGTTGACGTAATGCGATTGCGTCGCAAGAACACGGCGATTGATAATCAGTCGCAGGTCAACATGCGTTCGCAACTCCGCTCCGTCGTCTTCCTCCTCGCCTCCGTTGCCCTGCCCGGAACGGCGCTCGCCGCCGCCGATGATGGCGCCGACGCCGCCGACGCCGCCGATGCCGCCGCGCTGATCACCGTCACCGCGCCGCGCGACCAGGGCTATGCCGTCCGCAGCACCGGCACCGCGACACGCACCGACACGCCGCTGCTCGACGTGCCGCAAAGCCTGACCGTGCTCACCCGCGACCGGCTCGACGACCAGGCACTGCTGTCGATCGGCGATGCGCTGCGCTATGTCCCCGGCGCGACCAACGGGCAGGGCGAGGGCCATCGCGACCAGCCGACGCTGCGCGGCAACAGCTCGACCGCCGACTTCTTCGTCGACGGCATGCGCGACGATGTCCAATACTACCGCGACTTCTACAATATCGAGCGCCTGGAAATCCTGAAGGGTCCCAACGCGATGACCTTTGGCCGCGGCGGCGGCGGCGGCGTCATCAACCGCGTCGCCAAGACCCCGGGTGCGCAGCGCCACCTCGGCGCCGACGCCGCGGTCGACAGCTTCGGCGCCTGGCGCGTCACGGCCGATCTCGACACCCCGCTTGCTGCCGGGGTCGCGGCCCGCCTGAACGGCTTTTACGAGGACGGCGCCAACCATCGCGACGTCTACGACCTCGAACGCTGGGGCATCAACCCGACCCTCGGCTTCGATCTCGGCGGCAACGGCAACATCGTTCTCGGCTATGAACATGTCAGCGACGACCGCGTCGTCGATCGCGGCGTGCCGTCCCGCGCCGGCCGCCCGGCAGAGGGCTTTCGCGACACCTTCTTCGGCGACGCCGATCGCAACCGCTCGACCTTCAACGCCGATATCCTGTCGTTCGCAGTCGACTATGCGTTCAGCGACTCGCTCAAGATCCGCAATCGCACCCGCTATGGCGATTTCGACAAGCTGTACGTCAACGTCTTTCCGGCGACGCCGATCACCGCCGCCGGCACCATCGGCGTCGAGGCCTATGCCGATGGCACCCAGCGCGAGAATTTCTTCACCCAGACCGACCTCGTCTGGGAGACGACGACCGGCAGCATCGGCCACACGCTGCTGATCGGCACCGAATTCGGCCGGCAGACGACCCGCAGCCAGCGCATCAACGGCCTGTTTCCGGGCAATGTCTTGCGCACATCGGTCGCCGTCACCGATCCGTTCCGGCCGCCGGCGGCGGTGTTCGGCGCGCCGCTGCGCTCGGTCCGCACCCGCGCCGACATCGCCGCGGTCTTCATCCAGGACCAGTTCGACCTCGGCGAGCATGTCCAGCTGCTCGCGGGCCTGCGCTACGACCGGTTCAGCCTCGATTTCGGCAATTCGCTCAACGGCACCGGCTTTTCCCGCACCGACAACCTCTGGTCGCCGCGCCTCGGCGTCGTGGTCAAGCCGGTGGCCAATGCCTCGCTCTATGCCAGCTACAGCCGGTCCTACCTGCCGCAATCGGGTGACCAGTTCGTCGCCCTCGACGCCAGCCTCGCCACGCTCGAGCCCGAACGCTTCGAGAACCTCGAAGTCGGCGCGAAATGGGACATCATTCCCGATCTCAACCTCACCGCCGCGCTCTACCGGCTCGATCGCACCAACACCCGCGCACCGGGCGCCGTCGCCGGCACCATCGAGCTGACCGGGGAACAGCGCAGCAAGGGCCTCGAGCTCGCCGCCAACGGCCAGATCACGCCGGCCTGGCAGGTCAGCGCCGGCTTTGCCTGGCAGGACGCCGAACTTCGCACCACCACCGCCGCGGCGCCCGCCGGCCGCAAGGTACCGCTGGTGCCGCGCACCCAGGCATCGCTGTGGACCCGCTATGATTTCGGCGACCGCATCGGCCTCGGCCTCGGCGTCGTCCACCAGGCCAGCAGCTTTGCCTCGATCAGCAATGCCGTGGTGCTGCCGGCCTATACCCGCATAGACACCGCGGCCTTCCTGCGCGTCACCGACGGCATCGACGTCCAGGTCAACGTCGAGAACCTGTTCAACACCGGCTATTTCCCGACCGCGCACAACGACAACAACATCAGCACCGGCGGGCCGCGATCGGCCCGCTTCACGGTGCGGACGAAGTTCTAGGATCGGCTGCAGCGCGCCTGAACCCGCCCGTCATGCCGGCGAACGCCGGCATCCACGGTGGTGCCCGAAACTGGCCCCCGCCACCGGCACGCCGGTGATGAAGCCGCGCCCCTGCCACCGGCACGCCGGTGGCGAAGCCATGCTCCTGGCCACCGGCACACCGGTGGCGAAGCCGTGCCCCGACGGCCTTCCCCCCCCGTCGCGCATCCCTGAAACCACACCAATTTTTATTCTCGCGAATGACTCGCAATATCATTGCAAATGAGAATGACTCGCACTAGCCCATGGGTCTCACAGAGTTGAAACCGGGGTCCTGATGTCCATCACCATGCCAATCTCGCTGCGCCACTCGCTGCGCGCCGTCGCCACCCTGACGGCGCTGTGCGCCCCGGGGATGGCGCTCGCTGCCGACGCCGCCGCCGGTGATGCCGCCGCCGCCGACCAGACCATCATCGTCAACGGCGAGCGCGTGCCGGTGAACCCCTATGTCGACCCCGCCGCCCCCTACAAGGTCGACCGCTCGGCCTCGTCGAAGTTCACCGAGCCGCTTGCCGACACGCCGAAATCGATCACCGTCATCCCCCAGCAGGTCATCCAGGACCTTGGCGCACAATCCTTCCGCGATCTCGTCCGCACCCAGCCCGGCATCACCCTGGGCACCGGCGAAGGCGGCAATGCCTTTGGCGACCGCATCTTCATCCGCGGCTTCGACGCCCGCAACGACGTCTATATCGATGGCCTGCGCGACCCCGGCGTCACCAGCCGCGAAGTCTTTGCCGTCGAACAGATCGAGATCGTCAAGGGCCCGTCGTCGACCTTCGGCGGCCGCGGCACCACCGGCGGCGCCGTCAGCCTGATTTCCAAGGCGCCGCTGCCGGCCGACCTGGCGAAGTTCGAGGCCACCGGCGGCACCGATGCCACCCGGCGCTTCACCGCCGACATCAACCGCAAGCTGTCCGACAATGTCCAGCTGCGCCTCAACGGCCTGTGGCACGACGCCGATGTCGCCGGCCGCGATTATGTCTGGAGCCGCCGCTGGGGCGTCGCCGCTTCGCTCGCCATCCAGCCGAGCGACGCGCTCGACCTCAACTTCGACTATTATCACCTGACGACCAGGGGCATGGCCGATTGGGGTGTGCCCTTCGACGTCCGCACCCAGCGGCCGTTCGACGTGCCGCGCGGCAATTTCTATGGCGTGATCGGCCGCGATTTCCTCGATGGCCGCGCCGACATCGGCACCGCACGCCTGGTCTGGCGCGCCAGCGACACCATCAAGCTGTCGTCGCGGCTGCGCTATGGCAGCAACCTCAACGCCTATATCGCGTCCGCCCCCGAAGGCCCGGTCATCACCAACCCCGATCCGGCGCAATGGACGGTGCGCGCCAACCCCAAGAACCGCAACGCCACCAGCCAGACCTGGGCCAATGTCAACGAGCTGAGTGTCGATTTCGACACCGGCGGCCTCCGCCACACGCTGCTCGCCGGCACCGAATTCACCCGCGAGGCGATCAGCAACCGGCCCTTTGCCTTTGCCAGCTCCGAAACCGTCGGCGCGATCATCGTGCCGGCGCAGATCATCCTGCAGCCGATCTTCAACCCCAACCCCGAGATCCCGTTCAACCAGTTCCCCACCCTGTCGGGCGCCCGCACCGATACCGAGATCTCGACCAAGGCGGTCTATATCCTCGACACCATCGACATCGGCGACACGTTGAAGCTGTCGGGCGGCCTGCGCTATGACGACTATACCGTCCGCAGCACGTCGTTCACCGCCGCCGGCGCCCGCACCGATCTCCGCAACGACAGCGACTTCCTCAACTGGAACGCCGGCCTGGTCTGGAAGCCGGTGGCCCCGCTCAGCCTCTATGTCTCCGCCGCCACCTCGTCGAACCCCAGCGGCGAACAAAGCGACGGCAGCGGCATCAGCTATGGCGGCCTCGGGCCGCAGACCGCCAACCTCGATCCCGAGCGCAACCGCAGCTATGAAGCCGGCGCCAAATACCAGGCCGGCGAGGGCGGCCACCTGCTGCTGACCGCCGCCGTCTTCCGCACCGACAAGACCAACGCCCGGCTGACCGATCCGCTGACCGGCCTCCAGGTCCTGGCCGGCAACCAGCGCGTGACGGGCTTCGAGGTCGGCGCCCAGGGCAACCTCACCCCGCGCCTCAGCCTGTTCGGCGGCTACACCTTCCTCGATGCCATGGTGCGGCCGACCGCCAGCCCGCCCCAGGCCGGCGGCGTCTTCCCCAACATCCCGAAACACAGCCTCGCCATGCTGGCGACGTGGCGGGTGTTCGACGCGCTGACCATCGGCGGCCAGGCCAATTACAATTCCGAACGCTTCGGCGGCGCGGCCATCGCCGGCAGCGCGACGCTCCCCGCCTATTGGCGCTTCGACGCCACCACGCGGGTCAAGCTGTCGGGCAAGGCCGAGCTGCAGCTGAACGTCCTCAACCTGACCAACCGCATTTATTACGACGCGATCTACCGCAGCGGCACGCCGTTCGCCTATGTCGCGCCGGGCCGGTCGGCGCTGCTGACGCTGCGCTACGCGTTGTAGGGCGCGCATCGCCGTCATCCCCGCGCAGGCGGGGATCCATCGCCGGACGATCGACACCGGCGGCCAAATTCGGGCGATGGGCCCCCGCCTTCGCGGGGGTGACGGCAAAATCGGTTTCAGACTAGGCTCACCCCCATGCTCATCCATGTCCCCGCCGTGCTGTCGGCCGCCCAGGTCGCCGCGGCACGTGCCGAGCTGCTCGCCACCGAATGGGGCGACGGCCGCGTCACCGCCGGGGCGCAGTCGGGCCTCGTCAAGCACAACGACCAGCTCGCCCGCGACAATCCCGTCGGGCGCGACTGGGGCAACCGCATCCTCGATGCGCTGGGCGCCGCGCCGCTGTTCGTCTCCGCGGCGCTGCCGCTCCGCACCGTGCCGCCGCTGTTCAACCGCTACAGCGGCGGCCAGCATTTCGGCACCCATGTCGACAATGCCATCCGCCCCGTCGCCGGCGTCAAGATCCGCACCGACCTGTCGGCAACGCTGTTCCTTGCCGACCCCGACAGTTACGACGGCGGCGAACTGACCATCGAGACCCCCTTCGGGGCGCAGGGCGTCAAGCTCCCCGCCGGCGACCTCGTCCTCTACCCCGCGTCATCGCTGCACCGCGTCGAGCCGGTCACGCGCGGCACCCGCCTCGCCAGTTTCTTCTGGGTCCAGTCGATGATCCGCGACGACGCCGCCCGCACCATGCTCTTCGACCTCGACCAGTCGATCCAGGCGCTGGCGGCGACATTGGGCGTCGACCACGCCGAGGTGGTGACGCTGTCGGGGCTGTACCACAACCTCATCCGGCGCTGGGCGGAGACGTAAGCCAGCCGGCCAGGCTCACGTCTGCAGTTCGGCGTCGAGCCAGGCCGCCGTGGCGCGGCCCTCCTCGCGCAGCCAGGCGCGGAACCGCCGGACATGGGGTCCATCCCGGGTCTCGGCACGATAGCGGGCGGTCAGGCCGTGCTGGCAGCGGCGGCCGGTCGCAACCGGATAGGCACGGGCGATCGATCCGGCCGCGAGGCCGCCCGCCGCCAGCGCCAGGCCGCAAAGCGTCAGGCCGGCATTGGCCGCTACCGCATCGAGCGCCGCCCTGACGCGCTGGAACCGCATGCCGCGCTCCGGCGCGGTCCGCCGCACGCCGTTCGCCGCCACCCATTCGGGCCATGACAGGCCGGCCGGATCGTTCCTGTAGAAATCGAGATGCAGGATCGGAAAGCCTTCGAGGCGGCTGTCGGCGTCCGCCGCCGCCAGCCGCGCCACATTCAGCGGCGAGGCGATCGGCACGACATGGTCGTGGAACAGCAAGTCGGCGTCGCCATCGTTCGCGTCGGGGCCAAAGGCGATCTCGCAATCCACCCGGCCGATGCGGAGCGGGGCGTCGCCCTCGCCATTGATGCAGAAACGGATGTTCGGATGCGCGGCCCGGAAGCGTCCGAGCCGGGGCGCCAGCCACAGGTCGACGACGTCGGACATCGCGGCGACGTAGATCTCCTGCACGCGCTGGAGCGCAAGCTCGTCCGCCGCCGCTTCCAGCGCGGCAAAGGCCTGGTGCAGCATCGGCAGCGCCGCGCGCAGGCCGGGGCCAGGCCGGATGCCGCCGCGGCCGCGAACCAGCAGTTCGACACCGAGATAGTCCTCGAGCGCCTTGACGCGCTGGCCAACCGCCGCCGGCGTGATGCCGAGTTGCCCGGCGGCCGCGACGAACGATCCGGTTCGCACGGCCATCTCCAGCGCTTGCAGCGAACGCAGGTGAAAAGGCGCGGCCATGCGCAATCCTAAGCATGAGCTTTAGCCAGCGCCAATTTATTTGGTTTGTATGAACGGCGTCACCGCGCGACAACACAGGGGACAGCGGGAAATCGGGACGTTGGGGGGACGGACATGGCGCAGGTCAGACGTTACTTGGTCGAACGCGACATTCCCGGCATCGGCGGCATGTCGATCGTCGAGCTTTGCGGCGCGGCGCGCGCCTCCAACCAGGCCGTAGCGACGCTCGGTGGCGGGCTGCAATGGCAGCACAGCTATGTTTCGGGCGACAAGACCTTCTGCATCTATCTCGCCGACAGCGAGGACAGCATCCGCACCCATGCGGAACTCAGCGGTTTTCCGGTCACCAGCGTGACCGAGATCGTCCAGATCATCGACCCGACCACCGCGAACAACTGAGTTTTCGCGGGCCATCAACCCTCACGACGGGAGCATGACGCATGCCCATGTACATGGACATCCACACGGTCGACGGCGCCACCGCCGACGCCCTCGCCGCCGCGCACGAGGCGGACCTCGACGTCCAGCACAAGCACGGCACCGAATGCCTCAAATACTGGTGGAACGAAGGCAGCGGCAAGCTTTTCTGCCTGTTCGAGGCGCCGACCGCCGAAGCCGCCAACGCGGTGCACCGCGAAGCCCATGGCCTGCTCGCCGAAAACATCATCGAGGTCGATCCCGACCTGGCCGACGGCTTCCTCGGCGGCGGCGGGGTGAATGCCGCCGGGGCCGTGCTCAGGCGCGGTGCCGACGCCTATGACACCGGGGTGCGCGGTGTCCTGTTCACCGACATCGTCGGTTCGACCGCGCTCAACCAGCAACTCGGCGACGACGCGGCCATGGAGCTGGTGGAGACGCACGACGCCATCGTGCGCGGCTGCCTTGCCACCTGGGGCGGGCGCGAGGTCAAGCACACCGGCGACGGCATCATGGCGTCGTTCGTGTCGCCGGCGTCTGCGGTGCGCTGCGGCCGCGACATCCAGCTGGCGCTCGCCCGCCGCCGCGAGGAGCAGGGCGACGACCATCTTTCCGTCCGCATCGGCGCCGCCGCCGGCGAGCCCGTCGAGCGCAACCAGGATCTGTTCGGCTCCACCGTGCAGCTCGCCGCCCGGCTTTGCGCCCACGCCGCGCCCGGCGACACGCTGGTGTCGAGCGTCCTGTCGGAGCTTTGCATCGGCAAGGGCGTCCGCTTCGACGACCTGGGCGAGGCCGAATTGAAGGGCTTTCCGGAGCCGGTCCGGATCAAGCGCGTGCGGCTCGACTGACGAGAGCCGCCGCCGTTCAGGCCCTGGTCTTCGCCGCCATGAACCGCGGATTGCGCAGCAGCGCCGCCGACACCAGCGACACCAGCACGCCGACCGGGAAAATCTCCGAAAACGTCATCGGCATCCGGTACAGCGGGTCGGCATAGCGCACGCGGAACGCCTCCATTTCCGCGGCATAGGCCGCCAGTTGCGGGCCGGAGACGCCCCTCGCCCGTTCCGCGGCGACCAGCGCCCTGGCGTATTGGGCGCCGTAATCGAGGCCGGTGGTGGCCAGCACCGCCTCCCAGCCGAGCGTGTAGAAGATCGCGGCGATGGTGCTGATCGCCAGCCCCATGCCGAGCGCCGGCAGGAAGCGGATGACGCCGCCGCCGGCGCTGTCGCGCTGCCGCTTGATGCCGATGAAGACGAAACTCAGCGCGACCAGCATCGTCGTATAGCCGATCAGCATGCCGATGCTGTCGGGCGGATTGTCCTTCAACACGACGCCGAGCGCATAGGTCGGGATGGCGACAATGATGCCGGCGATGACGCCGAAGACGAGGATGGTGCGCAGCATGGGCGGTCCCTTCGATCCGAAACACGCATCAGGCAACGCAGGTCGTGGCGGCGGCGGCAATCGCCCGAACGGGTGATTTCGGCCGATTCACCCGGAAAAACTAACCCAGCACCCCCAGTTCGCGGGCGCGGGCGATCGCCTCCGTCCGCCGCCGCGCGCCCAGCTTTTCATACAGATGCGACAGGTGCGTCTTGACGGTGTCGGGGGCGATGTTCAGCCGGCCGGCGATTTCCTTGTTGGTCCGCCCGGCGGCGATCTCGCGCAGCACATCGAGCTCGCGCGCGCTGATGCCCAGTGCCGCCTGCGCCCGCGGATTGCCCGGGTCGGGCGGATCGTGGCGGCCGAACAGCCGGGCGCCGGCGAACAGCCCCAGCGCCAGGAATGCCGCCGCCAGCACCAGTTGCGACCAGCCGCCGGCATCGCTGCGCACCAGCCGCTGATACTCCAGCGCCTGCAGCCCGAGCACCCCGGCGGCGAGCAGCCCGCCATAGATCGCAGCGCGTTTCAGCATCGCGGCGATTGAAGCATGAAGCCGCGGCGCGGCCAAGCCCGCCGGCGACGTCATCCCGCGAACACGGGTCCCCCGCCTCAACGCGGCCAGCGGTGCTCCCACAGGCGGGTCGGCGCATCCTTGTAGCGGCCCTCGGCGAACACCGCGAAGCCACAGGCGGCGGCGACCTTTTCCGACGGGATGTTGTCGGGATGGATCATCGCGACGGTGCGGCGAAACCGCGAAGCGCCCCAGCCCAGCGCGCCGCGCACCGCCTCGGTGGCAAAGCCCTGGCCCTGGGCGGCGATGGCCAGGGCCCAGCCGATTTCGGGATCGCCGTCGAACCCGGCGACGCCGGTGCGCTTGGCATCGAGGAAGCCGATGGAGCCGATGTACTCGCCGGTATCGCGACGCCGCACGCACCAGGAGCCATAGCCGAGCAGCGCCCAGCAGCCGGCATAGCGCAGCAGCTGCGCCCAGCTGTCCTCGCGGTTGTGCGCCGCGCCGCCGAGGAAGGGCGTCACCCGCGCATCGCCCCACATCGCCGCCATCTCGTCGAAATCGTCGATGCCGTGCGGCGCCAGGACGAGACGTTCGGTGGTGACGATGCTGTCCATGGCGGCAATCCATAGAAGCCGCGGCGTGGCCATGCTAGCGGGTTCGGCGATGGATGAAGCCGCAATTCTCGCGCCCTGGCTGGCCCGGCAGGGCCTGGCGCTGCTGCCCGGTACCGGGCTGGTCGCGCTCGGCGGCGGCATCGCCAATCGCAACGAGCGCATCGAGCTCGCCACCGGCCCCGCCGTGCTGCGCCGGCCGCCGCCGGGCGTGCTGGCCGCCGGCGCCAGCGACATGGCGCGCGAATGGCGGGTGGTGTCGGCGCTGGCGCCGCATTTCCCGATCGTGCCGCGCGCGCTGGCGTTCTGCGACGATGCCGCGCTGCTCGGCACGCCGTTCCTGATCCTCGAATTTCGTCCCGGCGTGGCGATCGCCGGAAGGCTTCCGCCAGGCGGTGATGAACGCCTGATCGATGCGACGCTCGGCCAGATGATCGCGCTGCACGGCCTCGATCCGGCGGCGGTCGGCCTTGGCGATCTCGGCCGGCCCGACGGCTTCTACCCGCGGCAACTGTCGGGCTGGACCAAACGCGCCGCCGCGGTCTGGCCCGACGGCCTGCCGGCGCCCGCCGCCGCGCTGATCGCCGCGCTGGCTGACAATGCGCCCCCCGATGGCGGCGCGCCGGTGCTGCTCCACATGGATCTGAAGCCCGACAATCTGCTCGTCGATCCGGTCACCATGGCACCGCGCGCGCTGATCGACTGGGACATGGCAACCCGTGGCCCGCGGGGTTTCGACCTCGCCGTGCTGTTGTCCTACTGGATCGAACCGGGCGATCCGCCGGCGGTGCAGGCGCTGGGCGCGGTGCCGTCGCTTACCCCCGGCTGGCCCGGCCGCGCCGAAGTGGCGGCGCGCTACCGGGCGCTCGGCAGCGCCGATCCCGGCCCGCTGGCCTGGCCGCTGGCGCTCGCCCGGCTGCGGCTGGCGGTCGCCTGGCTGCAACTCTATCGCAAATGGCAGCGGGGCGAGATGGCGGGGGACCGCTATGCCGGGTTTGAGACGCTGGCGCTGGCGATTCTCGACCAGGCCGTCACCGAATTCGCAAAGGACTGCGCATGACCGATTTTTCCTATCCGCCGGCCACCATCGAGCTCGCGGCGCGCGTCCGGCAATTCGTCATCGACAAGGTCATCCCCTTCGAGAAAGACCCGCGCCTGACCCAGCACGGCCCGACCGACGCCCTGCGCGACGAGCTGGTGGCGCTGGCGCGCGCCGAAGGGCTGCTGACCCCGCAGGCGCCGGTCGAATTGGGCGGCATGGGTTTCGATCACGCGACGCAAGCCGTGGTGTTCGAGGCCGCCGGCTGGTCGACCCTCGGGCCGATCGCGCTCAACTGCGCGGCGCCCGACGAGGGCAACATGTATTTGCTCGGCCGCATCGCCCGCCCCGACCAGGTCGAGCAGTTCCTGCGCCCGATGGTCAGCGGCGACCGCCGCAGCGTCTTTGCGATGACCGAACCCGGCGGCGCCGGCAGCGACCCGTCGCAGTTGCAGACGACCGCGGTGTTCAACGGCAACGACTATGAGATTTCGGGCCTGAAATGGCTGATCACCGGGGCCAATGGCGCGAAGACCTGGATCATCATGGCGCGCGTGCCCGAAAACCCGCACGGCCCGTCGGGGCCTACACTGTTCCTGTGCGAAGGCGACACGCCCGGCATCCACATCGAACGCGTCATGGATTCGATGGACCGCAACTATGTCGAAGGGCACGCCGTGGTGCGCTTCGAGGGGCTGCGGCTCGGCCCGACGCAGGTGCTGGGGGAGGTCGGCAGCGCGCTGCGCTATGCCCAGATGCGGCTGGCGCCGGCGCGGCTGACCCACTGCATGCGCTGGCTCGGCGCCGCCGCACGGGCGCAGCATATCGCGCTCGAACATGCCCGCGTCCGCACCGCCTTCGGCAAGCCGCTGGTCGAGCACCAGGGCGTCAACTTCATGCTCGCCGACAATGAAATCGCCATGCACCAGTGCCGGCTGGCGATCCGCCAGGTGGCGTGGATGCTCGACAATGAAACCCGCGCCCGCCACGAATCGAGCATCGTGAAATCGTTCGTGTCGGAAGAACTGTTCAAGGTCGCCGACCGCTGCGTGCAGATCCTCGGCGGCATCGGGGTGACCGGGGAAACGGTGGTTGAAATGATCTTCCGCGACATGCGCGGCTTCCGGCTTTATGACGGCCCGACCGAAGTCCACAAGTTCGCCATCGCGACGCAATTGCTGCGCACCGGCACCGCCTTTGCAAGTGCAACATGAGCGTCGAATGGCGCGGCAAGTATCTGGAGGTGAACAAGAAAGGCACCTGGGAATATGCGTCGCGCATCGGCAACATGGGCGCGGCCGTTATCCTGGCGCTGACCGACGATGCCGAGATCGTGCTCGTCGAGCAGCACCGCGTGCCGCTGGATGCCCGCACCATCGAACTGCCCGCCGGGCTGATCGGTGACACCGCCGACAATGACGACGCAACCGCGACGGCCGCCCGCGAACTCGCCGAGGAAACCGGTTTCGAGGCGGCGAACTGGCAGGACATCGGCCTGTTCGCGACCTCGCCCGGCATGTCGAGCGAGACGTTTCATCTGTTCAAGGCGACCGGGCTGACCCGCACCGGCCCCGGCGGCGGGGTCGATGGCGAGGATATCGTCGTCCACGTCGTGCCGCTGGCCGGGCTGGCGGAGTTCCTCTGCGAACAACGCGCCGCCGGGCGGATCATCGATTGCCGGCTGGTAGCAGCGCTGGGCCTTGTTCCTCCCCCTTGAGGAGGGAGGCGACTCGCGCGCCAGCGCGGCGGGTGGGGGTGGTGCAAATGAACCCACGCGCGACCCACCCCCACCCGGGCCGGCTGCGCCGTCTCTCGCC
>QBLU01000065.1 GCA_003241875.1 Alphaproteobacteria bacterium | reverse complement strand
CGGCGCTGGTCGCCGTGGTGCTGACCGAGCGCGGGCTTGGCGGGCGCGGCGCCGATCTCGATGAGCGCCTGCGGCTGCTGCGCCGCGACCGCAGCCCGCGGGCAGAGGCGGCGCGGCGGCTGGCGGAACGCTGGGCGAAAGCCGCCGGTGGGCAGGGGGGTCGCGACCTCCCCGAAGACGCGGCGGGCCAGGCGCTGGCGCTGGCGTTTCCCGATCGCGTTGCGCGGCGGCGCGGGCAGGCGGGCGCGCCCTACCTGATGGCCAATGGCCGCGCCGTGGCGGTGGCGGCCGAGGACCCGCTGGCGGCGGCGGCGTGGATCGTCGTCGGCGATGCGTCGGGCTCGGCGGCAGGGGCGCGGGTGCTGCTCGGTGCGGGGATTGCGCCGACGACTGTCGAGCGGCTGTTCGCCGATCGCATCGAGACGAAACCGGTGTTCGCCTTCGACCCCGAAACCGGTGGCGTGACGGCGGAAACCCAGCGGCGGCTCGGCGCGATCACGCTGGCACGTTCACCGGTGGAGCGCCCCGATGCGGCGCTGGTCGCGGCGGCGCTGGTCGATGGCGTGCGGCGGCACGGCCTCGCGCTGCTGCCCTGGGGCGAGGCCGCGACGGCGCTGCGGGCGCGGGTGGCGTTCGCGCGGGGCACCGGGCTGGCGGACCTGCCCGACCTGTCGGACGCAGGGTTGCTGGCCGCGCTCGACGACTGGCTGCCGGCGCTGCTGGCGGGCAAGCGCCGACTCGATGGCCTGTCCGACGCGCAACTGGCGGAGGCGTTGGCGGCGCGGGTCGGCTGGGCGGAACAGCGCCGCCTCGATGGCTTTGCGCCGCCGCGGTTCGAGACGCCGGCGGGCAGCAGCCATGCCATCGACTATGCGGCGGACGGCGGCCCGGCGGCGGATGTCCGCGTGCAGGCGCTGTTCGGGCTGGCGGCGCACCCGATGCTGGCCGACGGCCGGGTGCCGCTGACGCTGCGGCTGACGTCGCCCGCCGGCCGCCCGATCCAGGTCACCAAGGACCTGCCGCGCTTCTGGGCCGGCAGCTGGGGTGATGTGCGCAAGGACCTGCGCGGCCGCTATCCCAAGCACCCCTGGCCCGAGGACCCGGCGGCGGCGGCGCCGACTTTGCGCGCCAAGCCGAGGGCTTAGGCCCCCTTGTCACCCCGGCGAAGGCCGGGGCCCATGGACCACGATTTTTGGCACGGATGGCGCTGTCATCGGCAGGGCCGGTGGGCCATGGGTCCCGGCCTGCGCCGGGATGACAGCTTACCGCAACACCCCGGACCGCCGCTTGAAATCATGCTGCGCCACCACCTCGGTGCCGCCGCTGCCGTCGAGCGGCGTCGTCACCAGCGTCACCGCCGCCGTATCCCCCTGCAACTGCACATGCGCAAACCCCCACACCATGCCGCGTGCAAAGATCGGGCGGTACTGCGGATTGTTGCGCGCCTGATGCCCCATGAAGGCGGTGTTCAGCGGCCGCTGCTTGCCCGCCGCGCCGGTGACGATCGCCGGCATCGGCGGCAGCTTCGTGCCCGGCACCGCCGTGCTGCAATCGTCGGTGGCCAGCTCCAGCGTATGCTCGTGCCCGGCGAAATACAGGTCGGCGTTGCGGCACAGCACCGGCAGCAGCGCCGCGCGCAGCGACCGCGACTGCTGGAACTTGCCGCCCGCCGATGACCACAGCGGGTGATGGCCGATGACGATCTTCCACTTGGCGGTGGACGCCTTCAGCCGCTTCTCGAGGTCCGCGACCATCGCGCGTTCGGCCGCCGTTGCCGGGACCGTCCAGGGTTCCGACGTGTCGAGGCTCGTCGTCGCGACCTCGCTGCCGTCGTCGGCGAGCTTGTCGTCGAGCACCTTTTCGCCGGCCAGCAGCACATGGGTGTCGAGCGCGAAGACCTCCACCTCGCCCCCCGCCGCCGGCGGCTGCACGGCATAGCTGATGCCGTCCATGTAAAAGGGCCGCGTCTTTTCAAGGAAGGCGACCTCGCTCAGCGCGGCTTCCCGCGAGATGTGCCAGTCATGGTTGCCGAGCACGGCATAGAGCCGGAAATCCGCCTGGCCCCAGCCGAAGTCGCCATAGGGCGCGACGAAGATGTCCTGGAACCGCTTGCCGTCGTCACGGCCGTCGGCACCAAGGGTCGGCCCGTCGGGATAGATGTTGTCGCCCAGCATGACGCCGAACTGGCAGGTCGCGGTCTTGCACCAGGCGGTCATCGCCCGCGCCACCGGCATCATGCCGCTGGCGGCAACCGGGACGCCGCCGACGAGGGCGATGGTGCCGGGCGTGAATTCGGCGGCCGGGCGCTTTTCCTTCAGCCATTTGGCGCGCGCGGCGGCGACATAATCCGCCTCGCTGCGCGGCGCCAGGTCCTTGGGATCGAGATAGTCGAGGCTGTAGCCATGGTCGCCGAAGGCCAGGAAGCCGATGCCCGCCGGCGTATCGGCAGGACGCGTCGTGGCGCAGCCGGCAAGCAGCAGGACGGCGGTGAGCGGCGCCAGCATTTTCATCATCAGAAGTTCACCCGCACGCCGCCGGTATAGCGCCGGCCAAAGCGTTCCCATTCGATCGTATAGCGCGAATCGCGGACATAGCGACGGCCGGGCTGGTTGATGAGGTTCGACGCGTCGAAATAGACCTCGAAATTCGGCGTCACCGCATAGCGCGCCGAAAAATCGAGCTCGTTGTCGGTCGCCCAATATTGGTCGCCGCCATCGGCCGCCGCGCCCAGCGTGTCGAGCCAGTTGGTGCGGACCTGGTATTGCAGGCGCAGCGACAGGCCGTACTTTTCATAATAGCCGCCGATGTTGAACACTGTGTCCGACGTGCCGGGCAGGCTGACCTTGGCGCCCGATGGTGTCGTCGCCTCGCTGCGGTTGAGCGTCAGGTTGGTGGTGACGCCGAAGCCGCCCATCCAGGCCGGCAGGCCGAGCTGCTCGGCATAGGGCTCGAGCTGCTGCTGGAACGCGGCTTCCAGGCCGTAGATATAACCGCTGCCGCCGTTGACCAGCGTGCTCAGCGTATATTGCGACCGGTCGATGCCGCCGCTGTCGAGCGCATTGTTGCCGACGACGCGGCTGTCGTCGAACAGCACGTCCTCCACCTTCTTGTAGAAGGCGCCGATCGACACGAACCCCTGCGGCTGGGTGTACCATTCGAAATAGGCGTCGACGCCATAGGCGCGTTCCGGCTTGGCAAAGGGATTGCCGCCCGAAATCGTCTGGTTGGGATCGTTGATGACGAGGTTGGGGCGCAGCTGGTCGTAATCGGCGCGCGAGGCGCCGCTGTTGAACGACAGCCGCAGCTTCTTGGTGTCGTCGACATTGTAGTTGAGGTGGAGGCTGGGGAACGCCAGCGTCGTGCTGTTGTCGACCGTCAGCAGCGAACTGGTGCCGTTGATGGTGGCAAAGGCGGTGCCGCGGTTGCGGATATGCTCGACACGGACGCCGCCGAGGATGCTGCCCCAGTCGAAGCGCGAGGTCGCCATCGCATAGCCGGCGTAAACCTGCTCGCGGACATTGTAGAAATTGCCGTTGACGGGGTTGTAGCTGGCGATGCCCTCGGCCGCCTTGACGTACTGCTCCATCTTCTCGGTGCTGAAATAGCGGAAGTCATAGGCGAGCGGGACCTTGCCGCGAAAGCCGCCGTCGAGCGACCAGTCAGGGCTGAACGTCGTCGGGATGCCGGCGGCGGCGAACTGGGCGGCGGTGTTGATCAGCAGCTGGCGCTCCACCGCCTCCTTGGTGCGCTGGTCGAACTGGCCGCCGATGGCGATGGTGGTGTCGCCGCCGAACAGGTCGGTGTCCTTCGACAGCTGGAACTTGGCGGTATAGGCGTTGGTGGTGTCGACCGCATCGAGCGCCGACAGCGACGTCAGCGGCCGGGCGAAATCGTCGATGTTCCGCACCGGCGCGCCGGCCTGGTAGCTGGTCGGGTTGCTGTTGGTGATGGTGCGGAACAGCTGCAGCCGCGCCAGCTGCGGGTCGGTGAAGTCATAGGCGACGGTCGGGCGCAGGTTGCGCGTCGACGGGCTGTCGAAGCGCGCCTCGCCGGTCACCGAGCGATCGTCCTTCGACCGCGAATAGTTCAGCCGCCAGCCCAGCTTCCAGCCCTCGCCCCATGCATGGTCGCCGCCCAGTGTGTTGGTGAAGATGGTCTGGCGGAAGGCGCGCAGCGTGGCGCGCTGGTTGATGTCGACGCCATAGACGGTGCCGGTGAACGGCGTGTTGCCGATGCAGACATCGGCATAGCCGGTGTTCGACGGCCGGTTGTTCGGCGTGATCGTGCACGGCGCCGAGCCGCGGTTGTTGTCGGACTGGCGGTCGTCGAGGTCGAAGATGTAATTGTCGCGGTTCTCGTCGTCGGTGAAGGCGGTGTATATCGACGACAGGAAGATCCGGTTGCCGGCCGAAGGCTCCCAGTCGAGCCGGCCCGAGACGCTGTAGTTCTTGCGGGTCAGCCGATAGAGCTTGTTCTCGGTCTCGCGTGCCCAGAGGCGATCGGCATTGCCGGGCTGCTGGTCCTGGGCAACGGTTTCCCAGTCGGTCTCGAAATTGTCGGTCAGCATGTTGCGCTGGTAGTATGACCCTGAGACGAGGACGCCGATGTCGCCCATCCCGGTGTTCCAGCGATTGGCGACGACGAGCGAGCCTTCGAATTCCTCGCGGCTGCCGAGCTCGACATAGCCGCCGCCGGCCTTGCCCGCGACATGGAAGCCCTTGTAGTCGAGCGCCGATCGGGTGCGGATGTCGATCTGCCCAGCCACCGTCTCGCCGGTCAGGTCGGGGGTCACCGCCTTGCGGACGATGATCTGCGACGCGATCGCCGACGGGATGCTGTCATAACGCGAATCGCGGCCTTCCGGGCTGATGACGTTGACGCCGTCGAACGACAATGTCGTCCAGTTGATCGGCGCGCCGCGCAGCGACAGGTAGCGCGCCTGGCCCTGGTCGCGCTGGACGGCGACGCCCGGCAGGCGGCCGGCGGCCTGGGCGATGTTCTGGTCGGGCAGGCGGCCGACGGCATCCGACGCGGCGACGCTGATCAGCGAATCGGATTTCTTCTGGATGGCGAGCGCCGCGCTCTCCGATTCGGCGATCGGCCGGCTGGCGGTGACGATGATCTCGTCGGCCTCCGCCGCCCCAGCGGCAGTGATCTCGCCGGCAGTGCTCTCGGCCGCACTGGCGACGCCGGCGTGCAGCGCGATGCCGGCAAGCAGCAGGGCGCGAACGCCATGGCGGCGTCGATTGGAAAGGCTCGTCATCTGGAATGTCCCCCGCCGCGATCGGTCGCGGTGCTGGGGGCGCTGCTATGGGCCGGCAGTGACGGGGTTGTTTCGTATTCGTGACGGAATTGTTATAATGACGGTCCGTTAACCTGCCGGGGTCTCCTGCCGTTCGATGAAGCCGCGGATATCGCGGGACAGCTTGGTCAGGTCGCTGTCGTGCACATACATCATGTGCCCGGCCTGGTAATAATGGAACTCGACCCGGCCGGCCGGAAAGCCGGGGCGGGTCAGCGACTGTTCGGCGCCGAAGAACGGCGTCGCGAAATCATAATAGCCCTGGCCGACGAACACCTTCATGCCGCTGTTCTCGCGCAGCGCCTTCGACAGATAGGGCGCGACATTGACATAGGTGGTGCCGTCGCGGCTGCCGCCCAGTTTCCAGTCCCAGGGGCCGACGCTGCCGATCGTCACATATTGCCGGTCGGTCTTGTAGCCCAGCCCGTCGCGGGCCCAGCTGTTGATGGCGGCGGTGTACGACGCATCGATGCCGTAGAAGCTCGGGTCGTTGTCGGGCCCTTCGCCGGCATTGTCATAATCGATGCCGAGATAGCGCGCGTCGAGCCGGCCGACGGTGGTGCCGCGATCGCGCAGCAATTCCTTGTAGAAGCGGTCGGGGCTGACCCGCAAATTGGCGCGGTCGAGATAGGCCTCGCTGAGCCCGGTGAAGCCCGCCAGCTGGCGGCGCACGGTGGCGCGTTCCTCGGCAGTCAGCGCGTTGCCCTTCAGCAGCGCGGTGATGTACGGCCCGCGGGCAAAGGCGCGGGCCTCGTCGAGGAACGGCTCCAGAGCCGCCGCCTGCTGGGGCAGCGCCTTGTGATACCAGGCCACCGCCGCCATCGACGGCAGGGTCACCACATATTGCATCTCGTTGCCCTCCGTCTCGGCCTCGGCGCCGAAATCGAGGATCGTCGAGATGAGGATGACGCCGTTGACCGCGACATCGTTGTAGGCGCCGGTCAGCTCGTGGATCAGCGCTGCCGAGCGGGTGGTGCCATAGCTTTCGCCGCCGATGAACTTGGGCGCGTTCCAGCGCTTGTTCTCGTTCAGCCACAGCCGGATGAAATCGTTGATCGATTTCGCATCGGCGGTGACGCCCCAGAAGGTCTTGGGATCGGTCTTGCCGAGCGCGTGCGAGAAACCGGTGCCGACCGGATCGATGAAGACGATATCGGTCACATCGAGCAGGCTGTCGGGATTGTCGACGATCGGATAGGGCGGGGCGCCGTCGTCGCGGGCGTCGGCAATGCGCACCCGCTTCGGCCCGAACGCCCCCATGTGCAGCCAGACGCTGCCGGAGCCGGGGCCGCCGTTGTAGAGAAAGGTCACCGGCCGCCGGGGATCGGCGCCATCCTTGACATAGCTGGTCGAAAAGATCGCGGCGGTCGGCTTGCCGTCCTTGTCGCGCAGATAGGTCTCGCCGGTGGTCGCGGTATAGCCGATCTTGACCCCGCCGAAGCTGCCGCTGTGGCGCGTCACCGAACGGTTGGGCGGCGGGATCGGCTCGTCGGCCTTTTCGGACCGGCCCGGCTTGTCGGGCTTGTCGGCCTCCTGGGCGATGGCGGGCTGCGTGGTGGCAAGGATCAGGGCGAACAGCGACAGGCGAAGGATCATGCCGGCAGCCTAGCGGGAAGTCCCCGCGGGGCAAGCGGCATACGGCGCCATGTCCATCGCCGGATAACGCGCCTGCACGCCGGCCAGCGTCTCGGGCGTCCAGTATTCGCTGCCCGGCGGCGGAAAGCCGAACAGGTCGCGCTGCCGCACGCTCATCGCCGCCAGCGCCGTCGACCAGCCTGGCCGCATCGCCTGGTCGGGCCAGGCCATCTTGCCGGTCCAGGCCCAGCCGCGGCGCTTGAAATCGGTCATCAGGATGAAGCGCGAGGCATCGGGCGCGGTGAAGTTCGAGCCGCGGTGAAAGACATCGGTGCGATAGAGGATCAGCGTGCCCGCCGCCCCGGTCAGTGCCACCTCGTGCTCGGTCAGCGCCCCTGGTGACAGGATTTGCGGCGTCGTCGGCAGGTGGGCGCTCTGCTGCAACGGCACCGCACAGGTCGGCGCGCAGGTGGCATCGACGTCGGACAGCAGCATGATCGTCGTCAGTTGCGGGCGATCGGGATGCGGCACGACGAGCGTGTGGTTGCCATAGTCGCGGTGGTGCGGCTGGTCGTAATCGGTGGCGCCGGCATATTTCGCCCAGAGCTCGATCTTGTAGAGGTCGATGTCGGGGCCGCCGAGAAACCGCTCGGCGGCATCGACCAGATCGGGCAGCACCGGCAGCGCGTCGAGCGCCGGATTGTCGTACGGAAACAGCCGGATGCCGGCGAACTGGCTCTTCCCCATCCGCGCCTGGGCGGCGGGATCGGCGAAATAGGCCTCGGGCGTCGGGAACACCGTCCACAGCGCGGCGCGGGCAGCGGCGAGCGCATCGGCCGGAATGAAGCCCGGCACCCGCACGAAGCCGGTCTCGCGCAACGCGTCGAGTGCGCTGTCGGGAACGCGCATCAGCCGGTCAGCCCGGCCTCGACCGTCGCCATGTAATCGCGGCGGATCGGCAGCGTGTCGCGGCGCTTGGTCAGCTGGATCTGGACGTTCATATGGCCATCATTGTTGAACGCCGACATCGCCGCGGCAAGGTAGAACATCCACATCCGGTAGAAACGCTCGTCGTAAAGCGCGACGATCTCGGCCTTTTTCGCCTCGCAGCGGTCGTACCAGTGGCGGATGGTATGGGCATAATGCAGCCGCAGCACCTCGATGTCGGTGATCCACAGCCAGGCTTTCTCCACCGCCGGCACGATCTGCGACAGCGCCGGCGAATAGCCGCCGGGGAAGATGTATTTCGCCGTCCAGGGGTCGGTGGCGCCGGGGCCGTCGGCGCGCGCGATCGAATGGATCAGCGCGACGCCGTCGGGCTTCAGCAGCGCCTCGACGGTCTGGAAGAACTGGTTGAAATGCGGCAAGCCGACATGCTCGAACATGCCGACGGAAACGATGCGGTCGAAGGTCCCGCTGTGCTGCGCCGGCAGCGAGCGATAGTCGACCAGCTCGAACTTGACCTTGTCGGCGATGCCCATCGCCTCGGCCTTGGCGCGCGCATATTTTAGCTGCTCCTCCGACAGGGTGACGCCGAGCACGTCGGCCCCCGACACCTTGTGGAGATAGCGCGCCATGCCGCCCCAGCCGCAGCCGATGTCGAGCACGCGCTGGCCGGGCTTGAGGTCGAGCTTGGCGGCGATATGCGCCAGCTTGGCCTCCTGCGCCGCATCGAGGCCGATGTCGGGGCCATCACCGAAATAGGCGCAGCTGTATTGCCGATGCGGATCGAGGAACAGGTCGTACAGCCGGTCGTCGAGGTCATAGTGATGCGCGACGTTGCGCTTTGATCGCCGCGCGAAATTGATCTGGTCGACCTTGGCGGCGATGCTGGCCTGGCGCCACAGCGCGAACCGTACCGGATTGTCGCGCTGCCAGCGAAGGTTCCACGTCACCAGGTCGACGAGCTGCCGTACATCGCCCTGCTCGATGATCATGCGGCCGTCCATATAGCCCTCGCCGGCGCCCATCGCCGGGTTGAGCGCGACGGCCCGCGCGCTGGCGGCGTCGGTGAAGCGCACCGTCACCGGCGGCTTCAGGGCACTCGCCGTGCCATAGACATGACGGGTGCCCTTATGGTCGATGACGGTCAACTGGCCGTCGTGGATCATCTTGGTGAACAGTCGGTCGAGCAGGAACATGACAGACTAACTATCGCGCCACGTCCCCGCCGCCTAGTCTTTCGGTAGGGTCGATCAGTAGCCGATGAGCTCCTGGCCCGTCAGCCGCACCACATGCACCACGTTGGTCGTCCCCGGCGTCGAGAACGGCACGCCGGCGATCAGCACCAGCGGGTCGCCGCCCTTGCCGAGTTTCGTGCGCAGCGCCATGCGCTTGGCCTTTTCGACCATGCCCTCGAAGCCGGCGACATCGCGCGTCACGACGGCATGGACACCCCAGACCAGCCCCATGCGCCGCGCCGTCGTCAGCCGCGGCGTCAGGCACAGCACCGGCAATTCGGCGCGTTCGCGGGCGGCGCGGCGCGCGGTCGAGCCGCTGATCGTGAAGCAGACGATGGCCTTGGCGCCGATGGTCCGGCTGATCGCCGCGGCGGCCGATGTCATCGCGTCGGCGGTGGTGCGGCCGGCGGCGGTATCGCTGAAGTGCACCCGGGCGAAATAGCCGGGGTCGGCCTCCACCTCGCGGGCGATGGCGTCCATCATCGCGACCGCCTCGACCGGGAATTTGCCCGCGGCGCTTTCGGCCGACAGCATCACCGCATCGGCACCGTCGTAGATGGCGGTCGCCACGTCCGACACCTCGGCGCGGGTCGGCGACGGCGACACGATCATCGATTCGAGCATCTGCGTCGCCACCACCACCGGCTTGCCGAGCGAGCGCGCCATGGCGACGATGCGTTTCTGCGCCGGCGGCACCTGCTGCGGCGGCAGCTCCACGCCCAGGTCGCCGCGCGCCACCATGACGGCGTCGGCCAGTTCGAGAATCTCGGCGAGGCGTTCCAGCGCCGCCGGCTTCTCGATCTTGGCGAGCAGCGCCGCCTTGCCACCGATCAGCGCCCGCGCCTCGGCGACATCCTCGGGGCGCTGCACGAAACTGAGCGCGATCCAGTCGACATTATGCTCCAGCGCAAAGGCCAGGTCCTGCCGGTCCTTCACGGTCAGCGCCGGCAGCGGCACGACGACATCGGGGACATTGACGCCCTTGTTGTCCGAAATCCTGCCGCCGACCTCGACGCGGCAATCGATGGCGTCGGGCGCCACCGCCTGCACCCGCAGCACCAGCTTGCCGTCGTCGACGAGCAGCCGCGCGCCCGGCGCCAGCGCCGCGAACAATTCCTTGTGGGGCAGGCCGACGCGCGTCGAATCGCCCGGCGCCGTGTCGCGATCGAGCCGGAACGCCGCGCCATTGGCCAGTTCGACGCCGCCGCCGGCAAAGCGGCCGACGCGCAGTTTCGGCCCCTGCAGGTCGGCGAGGATGGTGAGCGGCTTGCCGGCGCTTTTCTCGACGGCGCGGATGGCAGCGATCAGCGCGGCCTTCTCGGCTTGGGTGCCATGGCTCATGTTGACGCGAAAGGCATCGGCGCCCGCGGCAAGCAGCGCGGCGATGGTCGTTTCGGTGTTCGATGCCGGCCCCAGCGTGGCAAGCACCTTGACCCGGCGGCCGCGCGGTTCGAGATGTCGGCTCATCAACTGTTTCCCGGTCGTTGGTCGGCGAAGCGCCCCATAGCCGCCCCGACCGGCCTTTGCCATTGGAGAACGACATGCCCGATGTCTTTATAGACGAAGCGACGCGCGATCGCCTTCAGGCCGCCGCATTCCGGCGCCTTGTTCATCACCTGCAGGCGCGCACCGATGTGCAGAATGTCGACCTGATGGGCGTCGGCGGTTTCTGCCGCAACTGCCTCGGCGACTGGCTGCACGAGGCCGCAACCGAAGCCGGCGTGCCGCTGGAGCACGCCGACGCCCGCACCCATGTCTATGGCATGCACCAGTCCGACTGGAAGAAACAGCACCAGACCGAGGCGACGCCGAAGCAGCTGGCGCGCATGGCGGGCTCGCTGGAACGCAACAAGGCGGCCGGTCTGGGTAACGACCTAGGCTGACGGTACCAGCTTGGCCGCGCCGGCGTTGCGGAAGATCAGCCAGCTGCCCGCCGCATACAGCAGCACGTTGATGACGGCGAACAGACCCCAGAAGCCCAGGTTCGACATTTCGCTGGCGAGGCCGAAGCGCGGGTTGGTGGCGAATTGCGAGACCCCGGCCATCACCAGGCCGAGATAGCTGTAGCCCATGTTGATCCGGTGGCTGCGCAGCCATTCGGGTGCCTGTGCAGCCTTCCAGCGGCGGATCGCGCGCAGCCCGAAGACCAGCGACGCAAGGCTGACGACCGCAAAGACGTGGAACAGGTTGACGCCGAGGCGATAGCTGCCGAAGGCGCCGGCGTTGCCCAGCAGCATGGCGGTGACGTACAGCCAGCCGGCGCGCCGGTGGCCGATCGTGCCCTTGGGCGCCGTGAGCAGTACCAGGCCGATAACAAGCGCGGCGATGACGGCCAGAACGTGCAACCAGAGCTGCGGCGAGAGATTGGCGAACATTCGGGGCTCCTTTCCTGCGGGGTGGAATGGCCGCCGTTTCACCGCGCCCCGGGGCTTGTCTCAAGCGGCATTTCGCTTAGCCTGCTGGCGCTTGCGTGAAGTGCGCAGCGGGCAGGATTGGCGCTTCGTGAAATCGACACCGGGGGTCTTCGAGGGATTGATCGGCGGTCGCCAACTGGCCTTCACCATCGTCGCGGTGGTGATTGCCGGGGTGGCGGGGCCGTTCGGCACCGCGGTGCTGCCGTTGCTGTCGCGCGGCCTGTTCTGGACAGCGCTGATCGGCCTCAACGTGGTCAAATGGGCGCTATGGTATCGCCATGGTGCCGCGCGTGCCGGGGCGAGCTGGCAGGCAACGGCGCTGCTGGTCGTCGCCGGCGCGATCCTGCTCAACCTGACATTGCCGTTCGAGGTCACGCTGGCGTTCCGCCTGGTCGGCAAGGCTGTGGCGATTCCCTGGGCCCCGAACTTTGCCGCTGCGATGGTCGTTTCGCTCGCCGTGGGCGCAGGGGTTGCGATGGGGCGCAATGCCGCGGCGCCGGTGGCGGCGGCTGATCCTGTCGCGCCGCCATCGCCAGCGCCAACGCCACCGGCACCGTCCCCACCGCCGCCGGCCGAACAGGGTCTCGCGCTGCGTGCCGGCCTGCCCGATCTTGGCGGCATCGAAAGCGTTGTGGCCGAGGATCATTATCTGCGGCTGCATCTCGCCGACGGCCGGGCGCCGCTGGTGCTGTATCGATTCGGCGATGCGGTGCGCGAGCTGGCGTCGATCGATGGCGAGCAGGTGCACCGCGGCACCTGGGTGGCGGCAGCGGCCGTGCGCGGCGCCGCGCACGGCCGGCGCTGGCGATTACAACTGGCGGCGGGTATGGTGGTACCTGTCAGCGAGACGTTTCTGCCGGCGGTGCGGGCGCGCGGCTGGCTGGCACGCGAGCGCGCTTGAAATAAGCGCAGTCGCCGTCCAGAACCGCCACCGCGACCGGCTGCTCGCCGGCTAACACCCAGGAGCCCAAATGAACGAGAATGTTTCCGCCGAGCAGCTGCGCCTGTTCATCGAGCGGATCGAGACGCTGGAAGAAGAGAAGAAGGGCATCGCCGACGACATCAAGGATGTCTATGCCGAGGCCAAGGGCACCGGTTTCGACACCAAGACGATGAAGGCCATCGTGCGGTTGCGCAAGATGGAAGCCCAGGCCCGCCAGGAAGCCGAGGCGCTGCTCGACACCTACAAGACCGCGCTCGGGTTGGTGGACTAACGCTTCTCCCCCTCCCTGCGGCCGTAGGCGACGCCTTCGCGTCAACGGAGGGGGCCGGGGGGGGGGTGCTTCCCCCGCGTGCCTGCCGCGATCGACATAGACCCTCCCCCCAGCCCCCTCCCTTGCAGGGAGGGGGAGCAGAGACGGAAGCCATCATGCACATCTACGGCAGCAAGCTTTCCCCTTTCGTCATGCGCCCGGTGCTTGCCGCGCGCGCCAAGGGGCATGACCTCGAGCCCGAGGATTTCGACGGCGGCATCAAGTCCGACGCCTATCGTGCGCTAAGCCCGATCGCCAAGATGCCGCTGCTCGTCGACGGCGATTTCGCGCTGCCCGAAAGCCAGCCGATCACCGACTATCTCGACAGGAAACTGAGCGGCCCCGCGCTGGCGCCCGATGACCTGCAGGCGGCGGCGCGGATGCGGCTGATCGTCCGCATCGCCGACATCTACCTGGTGCCGAGCCTGACCGGCATCTTCCGCCGTGCCGCCAACCCCGACGGCGTGCCCGCGGCGCTCGCCGGGCTTGCCGATGCGCTCGGCTACATCGAACATTACCGCGACGCCGGCGATGAATTCGTCGTCGGCGCTGCCTTCACCGTCGCCGACGCGACGCTGATCCCGCTGTTCTTCTTCCTCGATGTCTTCAACAAGTCATTGGGCACCGGCCAGTTGATCGCCGATCGCCCCGGCCTCGCCGCCTGGTGGGCCCGCGCCAAGGCGTCGGAGCTGGGCAGCCGCTGCCTCGCCGAACAATCGGCAGCGCTGCGGGCCGTGAGCTGATCGTCTCTTCTCCCTTTCAGGGGGGAGGGGAGTAGTCGCGCAGATAGTCCCGCGCTAAGAAGCCATACCTATCCCGGGGGAAGCCAATGCAGACGCGATTGACGATCAACGGCAACGCCCAGACCCGCGAGGTCGCGCCGGCCACCCTGCTGGTCGAGCTGCTGCGCGACGAGCTGGCGCTGACCGGCACCCATATCGGCTGCGACACCAGCCAGTGCGGCGCCTGCAACGTGCTGATCGATGGCCAGTCGGTCAAAAGCTGCACGATCCTCGCCGTCCAGGTCGACGGCAAGGCGATCACCACGATCGAGGGGCTGGCGGATGGCGACACCCTCCACCCGATGCAGGCGGCGTTCAAGGAGGCGCATGGCCTGCAATGCGGGTTCTGCACCCCCGGCATGGTCATCGCCGGCATCGAGATCGTCCGCCGCCATGGCCCGGACGTCGACGCGGCGACGATCGCCCATGATCTCGAGGGCAATCTCTGCCGCTGCACCGGCTACATGAACATCATCAAGGCGATTCAGGCGGGCGCGCGCGCCATGGGCCAGACCGGCGCCAGCGCCATGGGAGAAACCGCTCATGCGTGATTTCGAATACGCCCGCCCGGCCAGTCTCGCCGATGCCGCGTCCGCGTTCAGCGGCGGCGGTGAAGCCGCCTTCATCGCCGGCGGCCACACGCTGCTGCCCGCCATCAAGTCGCGGCTGCGCATGCCCGACACGCTCGTCGATCTCGCCGGTGTCGCCGGGCTGACCGGCATCAGTTCGGATGGCGATCGCCTCTGGATCGGCGCGATGACCACCCATGCCACCGTCGCCGTCGATGCCACCGTCGCGGCGAAGATCCCCGGCCTCACCGGCATGGCAAAGCTTATCGGCGACCCCCAGGTCCGCAACCGCGGCACGCTGGGCGGTGTCATCGCCAACAACGACCCTGCCGCCGATTATCCCGCCGCGCTGCTGGCGCTCGACGCCATCGTCGATACCGATCGCGGCTCCTACGCCGCCGACGACTATTTCCAGGGCATGTTCGCGACCGCGCTGGCCGATGGCGAGATCGTCACCCGCGTCGGCTTCCGCGTGCCGCTGGCGTCGGCCTATGCCAAGTTCCGCCATCCGGCGTCGCGCTATGCCGTCGTCGGCGTCTATGTCGCGCGCTTTGCCGATGGCGTCCGCGTCGGCGTCACCGGCGCCGGCCCCGGCGCCTTCCGCTGGCCCGAGGCGGAGGCGGCGCTGGCGACGGATTTCAGTGCCGCGGCGGTCGCCGGCCTCCCCCTTGATCCCGCCGATCTCAATACCGACATCCACGCCGGCGCCGAATATCGCGCCCATCTGGCGGGCGTCATGCTCGCCGATGCGGTGAAGGCAGCATAGCAAGGGAGACGCCCGCGTGATCACGACGACGACCAGCAGCATCGAAGGCCGCCCGATCGCCCAGTATCTCGGGCTCGTCTCGGGCGAGGCGGTGATGGGCGCCAACATCTTCCGCGACATGTTCGCCGGCATCCGCGACATCGTCGGCGGCCGCGCCGGATCCTATGAAAACGTCCTGCGCGGCGGCCGCGACCAGGCGCTGTCGGAACTCATCGAGGAGGCACAGCGTCTCGGCGCCGATGCCATCGTCGGCATCGCGCTCGACTATGAAGCCGTCGGCGCCAGCGATTCGATGATGATGGTCGTCGCCACCGGCACGGCGGTGAAACTGGCCTGATCAGGGCTTTGGAATGAGGCCGCCGATCCCGGCCGGGACGATCAGCAGGTCGGGTTGGCCGATAGCCTGATAGGCGAAAATGATCAGCCCCGCCGAGCCGAGGCCGAAAGCGGCGGCCGCAAGATTGCCGAGCATGAAGATGCGCTTGCCGAGCGGCCGGCGCTTGCGGAGGCTCGACAGCATCTCGCTCTGTGCCGAAAACGCCAGAATGCCCCCGACGACGAAGGCAGCCAGCGCCTGCCACATGCGCGTCTTGTCGGGCACCTGGGCAAAGATCGAGCCGGCCACGGTCAGCGTGCCGCCGATGGCCAGCAGCGACAGCGATGTCAACTGCTTGAGATAGTCATATTCAAGCGAAATCCAGTGCCGCCGCGCATTGTCGTCGTCTTCGGGCGGAGCGCTGTCCTCATCCATCGCAGCGGAGAATACGCGCGGGCGACGCCGGGTCAACAGGGGCAAATCTTGCGCTTGGCCCCCGCTCTGGCCTAGAGCCTCTCGCCATGGCCGGTCATTCCAAATTCAAGAACATCCAGCACCGCAAGGGCGCGCAGGACAGGAAGCGCGCTGCGGCGTTTTCGAAACTGTCGCGCGAGATTACCGTCGCCGCCAAGGCCGGGCTGCCCGACCCGGCGATGAACGCCCGGCTGCGCGCCGCCGTCCTCGCCGCCCGCGCCGGCGGCATGCCCAAGGACAATATCGAACGCTCGATCAGCAAGGCCGCCGCCAACGACGGCACCAATTACGAGGAAATCCGCTATGAAGGCTTCGGCCCCGGCGGCGTCTCGCTGATCATCGAATCGCTGACCGACAACCGCAACCGCACCGCGACCAACGTCCGCACCGCGGTGGCCAAGAACGGCGGCAACCTGGGCGCCTCCGGCTCGGTCAGCCATGGTTTCGAACGGCTCGGCCTCATCAGCTATCCGGTCGGCGCCGGCAGCGCCGAAAAGGTCTTCGAGGCGGCGCTCGAAGCCGGCGCCGAGGATGTCGAATCGTCGGAAGACGGTCACGAGATCTGGACCGCGATCGACGGCATGCACGACGTCGCCAAGGCACTGGAAGCGGTGTTGGGCGAGGCGGAAGGCATCAAGCTGGCGTGGAAGCCGGGCACCATGGTCACCGTCGGCGAGGGCGACGCGGCGCAGCTGCTGAAACTGATCGACGCGCTGGAGGAGGATGACGACGTCCAGACCGTCTGGGGCAATTACGATGTGCCGGAAGACGTGCTGGAAAGGCTCTGACTCTGCTCCCCCTCCCTGAAAGGGAGGGGGCCGGGGGGAGGGTGCTACGAGGGGGAAGCAACCACGACATGGCGCGCCGCATCGACCCTCGCCTGCTCGCCCACGCCGAGACCATGCGCCGCGAGCCCACTCCCTATGAACGCCGCATCTGGACGGCCTTGTCGGGCCAGCGTCTCGGCGGCTTCAAATTCCGGCGCCAGGCCGTGATCGGCGATTATGTCGTCGACTTCTATTGTCCCGAGGCGTCGCTGGTCGTCGAGATCGACGGTGCCACGCACTTGCCCGGCCGCGACGCCCTGCGCGATGCGGTCCTCGCCGCGCGCGGGCTGCATGTGCTGCGCTTTCCCAACCAGCAGGTCAGCGACGACACCGAAGCCGTGCTGGCGATCATCCTGGCGGCCGCGCACGAGCGGGCCGGGGCCGGCCTCGCGGGTGCATTGCCGCCTGCGGCCGGCGATGTCCGGGTGTTGGCGAACGCGGGGCCGGCGGCGAGAACCCTCCCCCCGGCCCCCTCCCTCTCCGAGGGAGGGGGAGCAGGCCGGCGCATCCTCGGCCTCGATCCCGGCCTTGCGAAAACCGGCTGGGGCATCATCGAATCCTCGGGCAACCGCCTCCGCCACATCGCGCACGGCACGGTGAAGACCCGCACCACCGACACGCTGGCGGATCGGCTGGCGGCGCTCTACGCTGGGCTGGAGGCGGTCATCGCCGCGCATGGCTGCGCGGCCGCCGCCATCGAGGAGGTTTTCGTCAACGCCAACCCGCAATCGACGCTGAAGCTGGGCCAGGCGCGTGGCGTCGTGCTGCTCGCCGCGGCGCGCGGCGGGCTGCCGGTCGCCGAATATGCGACGCGGCTGGTGAAAAAGGCCGTCGTCGGCACCGGCGGGGCGGACAAGACCCAGGTTCATGCCATGGTCGAACGGCTGCTGCCGGGCACGAAGGTCAGCGGCGAGGATGCCGCCGATGCGCTGGCGGTGGCGATCGCCCATGCCCATCTGGCGGCGACCGCGCGCCTGCGGGGCGTCGCATGATCGCCCGTCGATGATCGCTCGTCTCAGGGGCCTGCTCGATTCGACGGCAGCCGATGCCTGCGTCATCGATGTGAACGGCGTCGGCTATCTGGTCAGCGCATCGGCCAAGACGCTGGGCGCCATGGGCGGCACCGGCAGCGCCGTTGTCCTCCACATCGAAACCCAGGTTCGCGAGGATGCCATCCAGCTCTTCGGCTTCCTCGGCGAGGCGGAACGCGACAGCTTCCGGCTGCTGACGACGGTGCAGGGCGTCGGCGGCCGCGTCGCGCTGGCGATCCTGTCGGTGCTCGGGCCGGACGAGCTGGCCCACGCCATCGCCGCCGCCGATACCGCCAGCATCGCGCGGGCCAACGGCGTCGGACCGAAACTGGCGGCGCGCATCGCCAATGAATTGAAGGGCAAGTTCGGCGCCGTCGCGCTCGGTTCGGCGGCACCGCTGCCGGTCGGCTCGGCGCAGGGTGTCGTCGCCGATGCCCTGGCGGCGCTGGCCGGCCTCGGCTTTCGCCCGATGGACGCCAGCCGCGCCGTGGCGGAGGCACAGGCCGAACTGGGCGAGGGCGCCGCCGTGGGCGAACTGATCCGCGTGGCGCTCCGCAAGAGCGCGCGTTAAACCTCCCCCTCCCTGAAAGGGAG
>QBLU01000064.1 GCA_003241875.1 Alphaproteobacteria bacterium | reverse complement strand
TCCCCACTCTACGTTCGCTGCGCTCACGTGGGGGGAGTGGGCAGAGGGTTGCGGACGTCGTCGGCTTGGAAATGGCGCGGTGGTGGGGCAGCGCGCCTGCATTACCTGTCATCCCGGCGGGCCGAAGGCGACCGCAGGTCAACGCCGGGACCCATAAACCACAAACTCGGCTACGGAAGTGCCCGACCACCAAGCTCGTGGTTTATGGGTCCCGGCCTGCGCCGGGATGACAGCGGAGCAGTTAGCGCTGCAATCCCGCCAAGTATGCCAGCGCCTGGGCCTCGTTCACCAGGTCTGCGCTTTTCGCCGCCAGGTCGAACAGGTTGGCCGCATGCACTCCCGCATCCCGGTCCCCCACCGCATCCGTCACCACCAGCGGCACGAAGCCGTGGCAGATCGCGTCGACTGCCGAGGCGCGGACGCAGCCGGAGGTGGAGAGGCCGGTGATGAGGATGGTGTCGATGCCGCGCGCGTGCAGGTGCTCGGCAAGGCGCGTGCCGAAAAAGGCGCTGGGGTAGTGTTTGGTGACGACCTCGTCGCCGGCCAGCGGCGCCAGTTCGGGGGTGAAATCGCCCAGCGGATTGCCGCGCTCGAAGCAGCGAAGCGCGGCGATTTTTTTATAGAACATGCCGCCTTCATGGCCGTCGGCGGAATATTCGACGCGGGTGAAGACGCACGGCACGCCGGCAGCGCGGGCGGCGGTGTGCAGGCGGGCGGCGCTGGCGCGGGCGGTCTCGACGCCGGCGTAGAGCGGCGAAGCGGGATCGAAATAGGCGCGGGCGAAATCGATGAGCAGCAGGATCGGCTTCGCACCCGGGGCGAGACTGGTGCCGAATCCGGCGGCGGCATAGTCCTGCCCCGGATCATCGACCGTGCGTGTCATCCCGCCTCCCTCCGCCTGTTCGCGAGGTCTATACAGGCCGTCCGGCAATTTGTATACAAATCGGCATGAGTCCTGCCCCCCGTCTCGACCCCGTCCAGATCGTCGAAGTGTCGCCGCGCGACGGCTTGCAGAATGAAAAGGGCTGGGTCGAAACCGTCGACAAGCTGGCGCTGATCGCGCGGCTGGTGGCGATGGGGGCGACCCGGATCGAGGTGGCGAGCTTCGTCAATCCGCGCCGCGTGCCGCAGATGGCCGATGCGGAAGCCGTGGTCGCCGGGCTGCCCGATGCGGAGGGCGTGCGCTATATCGGGCTCTGCCTCAACGAACGCGGCGTCGATCGCGCCATCGCCAGCCGCGATGGCAGCGGGCGGGGCCTCGACGAGGCCGGCTGCGTGCTGGTCTCCACCGACGGCTTCGGCATCGTCAACCAGGGCCAGACGGTCGCCGACGGCATTGCCGCCAACACCCTGATGCTGGCCAAGGCGCGCGCCGCCGGGCTGTCCGCCCAAGTCACCATCTCGGCGGCGTTCGGCTGCCCCTATGAAGGCCATGTGCCGGCCGAGCGGGTGATCGAGCTGGCGGCGCGGATGGCCGATGCCGGGGCGCAGGAGATTGCGCTCGCCGATACCATCGGGGTCGGGGTGCCGAGCCAGGTCGGCGACCTCGTCGGCGCGGTCATCGACAAGATCGGCGACGTCCCCATTCGCCTGCACCTTCACGACACTCGCGGGCTGGCGCCGGCCAATGCCTGGGCCGGCTATCAGGCCGGCTGCCGGGTGTTCGATTCGGCGCTGGGCGGGCTTGGCGGCTGCCCGTTCGCGCCGGGGGCGGCGGGCAATGTCGGCACCGAGGAACTGGTCTATCTGTTCGGGCGATCGGGCGTGGCCACGGGCCTCGACATCGATGCGGCAGTCGCCGCCAACCGCTGGTTCGCCGGCATCATGGGCCGCGAGCTGCCCAGCCGCGTCGGCAAGGCTGGCGACTTCATCATCAAGGGGGAAACGGTTTGAGCTATCGCCTGGGGGTAGACGTCGGGGGCACCTTCACCGACCTGCTGGTCATCGATGAAGCGACCGGCCGCACGTTTCGCGACAAGGTGCCGTCGACGCCGCATGATCCGTCGGAGGCGGTGATCGCCGGCGCCCGGCAGCTGTGCGACCGCGCCGGCATCGCGCCGGGGGAACTGGCGCTGTTCCTGCACGGCACCACCGTCGCCACCAATGCGGTGCTGGAGCACAAGATCGCCCGCGTCGGCCTGATCGTCACCGAAGGCTATCGCCACGTGCTGCAGATCGCGCGCAGCCTGGTGCCGGGCGGGCTGGCGGCGTGGATCGTCTGGCCCAAGCCCGAGCCGATGGCGCCGCTGGAAGCGACCATCGAGGCGCCGGAGCGGATGGGCGCCGATGGCGTGGTGGTGCGGGCGCTCGACGAGGCGCAGCTGCGGATCAACCTGCGCCGGCTCGCCGAGGAAAAAGTCGAGGCGATCACCGTCTGCCTGATCAATTCGTACATGAATGCCGCGCATGAGCGCCGGGTCGCCGAGATCTGTGCCGAGGAACTGCCCGACATTCCGGTCAGCATCAGCGCCGATATCCTGCCCGAGATGCAGGAATATGAGCGCACGCTGACGACGGTCGCCAACAGCGCGGTGCGGCCGACGGTGTCGCGCTATGTCGGCAATCTGGAGCGTGAGCTGGCGGCCTGGGGGACGCCGGCCAAGCTGAGCCTGCTGCGGTCCGATGGCGGCCTGATGTCGGCGGAGAAATCGCGCAACGCGCCGGTCAACCTGCTGATGTCCGGCCCGGCCGGCGGCGTGGCGGGCGCGGTGTGGATCGCCAGGAACAGCGGCCATGCCAATGTGCTGACGCTCGACATGGGCGGCACCAGCACCGATGTCGCGCTGATCGAGGATTACCAGGCGCGGCTGCGGCGCGAAACCAGCGTCGGCCACCTGACGGTGCGGGCGTCGTCGCTCGACGTGAAGACCGTTGGCGCCGGGGGTGGCTCGATCGCCAGCGTGCCGGAACTGACCAAGGCGTTGCGCGTCGGCCCGCAGTCGGCGGGCGCAGTGCCGGGGCCGGCCGCCTATGGCCGCGGCGGCGTGGTGCCGACGGTGACCGATGCCAATGTCGTGCTCGGCTATCTTCCCGAAAACCTGCTCGGCGGGGCGTTCAAGCTCGATCGCGAGGCGGCGCGGGCCGCCGTGCAGACGGTGGCCGATGCGCTCGGGCTGGGCCTGATGGAGGCGGCGGCGGGCATCATCGCCATCGTCAACGAGACGATGTACGGCGCGCTCCGGCTGGTTTCGATCAGCCAGGGCTATGATCCGCGCGACTTCGCATTGATGGCGTTCGGCGGTGCCGGGCCGCTGCACGGCAATGCGATGGGCACGTTGATGGGGTCGTGGCCGGTGATCATTCCGCCGAGCCCGGGCGTGCTCTGCGCCTATGGCGACGCGACGACGCGGCTGCGCGTCGATGCGCAGCGCAGCTTCAACAAGCTGGTGACGCAGACCGACGATGCCGAGGTCGGTGCGGTGATCGAGGAGATCATCGCCCAGGTCATGGCCGAACTCGCCGCCGAAGGGGTGCCGCCGGCCGACCAGGAACTGCGCGTCGAAATCGATATCCGCTACGCCGGCCAGGCGTTCGAGGTGCCGCTGTATTCGCCGCAGGGGTCGACGATCGCCGACCTGACGGCGCGTTTCGATGCCGAGCACAAGCGGCTGTTCACCTTCAACCTTTCGGTGCCGCAGGAACTGGTCAACATCCGCGTCGTCGCGCTGGGCAAGGCGGCGAATGTGTCGGCGGAGCGGATTGCCAAGGGCGATGGCGACCCGATTGCCGCCAAGCTGCGCGACCATGAAGTGTGGATGGACGGCCGGGCGCTGCCGGCGGTGATCTATGACCGATCCAAGCTGCGCGCCGGCGATTTGGTCACGGGGCCGGCGATCGTCACCGAGATGGATTCGACGACGCTGGTCCATATCGGCCACAGCGCGCTGGTCGATGATTTCGGCAATCTGCTGATCAATCCGGCATGATGGCGGCGCCCACTTTCCTCCCCCTGAGGGGGGAGGCGACTCGGGCGAAGCCCGGCGGGTGGGGGTCGACTCACGTGCCCGCGCGACGCCACCCCCACCCGGGCCGGCTTCGCCGTCTCTCGCCTCCCCCCTCGAGGGGGAGGAACAACAGGACCTGACCCATGCCCGCCCAGATCATCGAGACCAACCCGTCGCCCTTTGCCGCGGTGAAGATCGACCCCGTCACCCTCGACATCGTCGAGAATGCGCTGCGCAATGCCCGTATCGAGATGGATGCGACGCTGGTCCGCACCGCCATGTCGCCGGGCATCCGCGAACAGGGCGATGCCTTTCCGCTGATCGCCGACCCCAAGGGCCGGATGATCGTCGGCCAGTTCGGCAGCTTCATCGATGGTTTCCTGCGCGGCTTCGACGGCACGATCGAGGAGGGGGACATGATCCTGCTCAGCGATCCGTACAGCTGCGAGGGTGCGGTAAGTCATTCGAATGACTGGCTGGTCCTGCTGCCGGTCTATCGCGGCGGGCGGCTCGTCGCCTGGACTGCGATGTTCGGCCACCAGAGCGATATCGGCGGCAAGGTCGCCGGATCGATGCCGATCGACGCCCGCGCCATCTTCGAGGAAGGCGTCCGCATCCCGCCGGTGAAGATCTATGCCAGGGGCGTCTACAACGAGGACCTCATTCGCCTCATCATGCACCAGACGCGCAAGCCCGACTGGTGCGCCGCCGACTTGAACGCGCTGATCGCCGCCTGCCGGGTCGCCGCCCGCCGCGTCGAGGAAATGTGCGCGCGCTTCGGCGATGATGTCGTCGTCGCCGCGATGGACGATTTGCTGGCGCGCAACCATCGCGCCATGAAGGCGCTCATCGCCACCTCGGTTTCGACCGATGCGGTCAGTTTCGAGGACTATATCTGCGACGATGGCGTCGGTTTCGGCCCGTACAAGATCAAGTGCACGATGCAGCGCGTCGGCGACAAGGTGGTGCTCGATTTCGCCGGCACCGATCCGCAGTCCGACGCGTCGATCAATTTCTATCTCAACGAGAACATGTTCAAGATGTTCTTCGGCATCTACATGATTATGGTCTTCGATCCGCAGATCATGTTCAACGACGGTTTCTACGACCTGATCGAGGTGAAGATTCCGCAGGGCTCGCTGCTGAAGCCCAATTACCCCGCCGCCCTGTCGGGCCGCACCCATGCGCTCGGCCGCATCTTCGACATTCTCGGCGGGTTGCTCGGCCAGCGCACACCCGAATTCCTGTGCGCCGCCGGCTTCTCGTCGTCGCCGCACCTGATGTATTCGGGCCGCGACACCCGGCCCGGCAAGAACGGCGAATGGTTCCAGCTGTTCCAGATCGGCTTCGGCGGCATTCCCGGCAAGCCGTTCGGCGACGGGCCGGACGGCCACAGCCTGTGGCCGGGCTTTACCAATGTGCCCAACGAGTTTCTGGAACGCTATTTCCCGCTGCGCATCGAACGCTATGAGGCGCTGGCCGATACCGGCGGCGCCGGCCTCAACCGCGGCGGCAACGGCATCCTGATGTCGTACCGCTTCCTCGCCGCCGGGACGGTTTCCATCCATGACGACCGCTGGTTCACCTACCCCTGGGGTGTCAACGGCGGCGCGCCCGGCACGCGGGCGCGCAAGATCCTCGAAAAGCCCGACGGCAGCCAGACCATCGTCGCCAACAAGCTCGACAGCCTGAATGTCGAGGCCGACGACGTGCTGCACTTCATCACCTGGGGCGGCGGCGGCTGGGGCGACCCGCTGCAGCGCGATCCGGCGCTGGTGGTGAAGGAGATCCGCCAGGGCCTCGTCACCGCCGCCGGTGCGCGCTCCTATGGCGTCGTCGTCGATGGCAACGGCGGGCTCGATGCCGCCGCCACCGCCAAGCTGCGCGCCGAAATGGCGGCGGCGCCGAAACCGGCCAACGACCTGTTCAACTTCGGCGGCGATATCGAGGCGTTGCGCGCCGCCTGCCTCGCCGAAACCGGCCTGCCGGCACCCAAACCCCCCGTCTGGCATCATGCGGTGGCCGCCGAATGAGCTTTGCCGAAAACACCGGGCCTCTGGCGGGCATCCGTGTCGTCGAGATGGGCCAGCTGATTGCCGGGCCGTTCTGCGGGCAGCTGCTCGGCGACATGGGGGCGGAGGTCATCAAGGTCGAGCCGCCGGGGCAGGGCGACCCGATGCGCGTCTGGGGCCGCGGCGATTATCCCCTGTGGTGGGAGGTCGTCGCGCGCAACAAGAAGGCCGTCAGTGCCGACTTGCGCCAGCCCGAGGGCCAGGTGCTGGCCCGGAAGCTGATCGCCACCGCCGATATCCTGATCGAGAATTTCCGCCCCGGCACGCTCGAAAAATGGGGCATGGCGCCCGAGGCGCTGCACGCGATGAACCCCGGGCTGATCATCGTCCGCGTCTCCGGCTATGGCCAGACCGGGCCGTACAGCGAACGCGCCGGTTTCGGCGGCATCGGCGAGGCGATGGGCGGCTGGCGCGCCATCGTCGGCGACCCTGACCGGCCGCCGTCGCGCATGGGCGTCAGCATCGGCGACAGCCTGGCCGCCACCTATGGCTGCATGGGCGCGCTCGCCGCGCTGCGCCACCGCGACCAGACCGGGGAGGGCCAGGTCGTCGATTCATCGCTGTATGAATCGGTGCTGCAGGTGATGGAAAGCCTCGTCCCCGAATATTCGGCGTCGGGCTATGTCCGCGAACGGTCCGGCAGTTTCCTGCCCGGCATCGCGCCGTCGAACGTCTATCCGACCAGCGACGGCGAATATCTGATCGGCGCCAACCAGGACACGGTGTTCGGCCGGCTGTGCGCGGCGATGGGCCGGCCCGAACTGGCGAAGGACCCGCGCTATGTCGACCATGTCAGCCGCGGCCGCCACCAGGCCGAGCTCGATGCGCTGATCGGCGAATGGACGGTGACGCTGACGATTGCCGAGCTGGAGGCGCTGATGATCCGCCACGGCGTCCCGGCGGGGAAGCTCTATCGTCCGCAGGACATGCTCGACGATCCGCATTTCCAGGCCCGCGAGGCGATCATCGACATGCCGCACCCGCGCTGGGGCACGGTGAAGATGCAGAATGTGTTTCCGAAACTGTCGAAGACGCCGGGCAGCGTGCGCCGCGCCGCGCCGGCGACGATCGGGCAGGATAATGCGCAGGTGTACCGCGACGCGCTGGGGTTGAGCGAGGAGCAGATTGCGGATCTGGTGGCGCGGGGGGTGATCTAGGGGTGGTGCCGTCGATCGCCTGCAGCTTGCCGCCGCGTCCTGTCAGGGCTTCGACCCGCCCTATTTGACGAAGGTCATGTAATAGGTCGCCTTGATACCCAAGCTTTCGCCGGTGTTTTTCATAACCTCGCCCGTTTCATAGTCACTGCTGCCGAGCGCATTGACACCGCCTTCGAGGGTCAGTGCCTTTTCCTCAGCTGCCAGCTTCAGGTCGTTCGCGCCGTGAAACAGGGTTTGGGCAGGCATATTCATGCGATCCGTCTTCGATGCCTTTGCCAGCCCGGGCGCGCCCGACATACCAATTCGGATCCGGCCTTGCTCGGTGGCTTTCAGCGAATTGGCGCGATTGCGCAACGCGCCGGTGTGGATCGCCTTGAGGGTCGCCCCTTCGTCGGTCAGGCTCTGGCCGGAATCGTCGGTCGGCATGATGTTGCGGACGAACATGAAATGCACCTCGTTCTGACCGAACGCCTTGGAGTCACGCGTCACATCGGCGTTCGCCTTCAGGGCACAGGTCTGTGTGGGCTTGGCCCAGGCCATGGCGCTCTTCATCTTCTGCTTGGCCTCGAGGAAGATCGGGCTGTCTTCCTTTTCATAGATGTTGATGTCGGCGTGAAACCTGATCCGCTCGCTGGTGCCGGGATAAACCCTCGTCTTCAGGGCGAACAACAGTCCCGCCGCATGAACAGAATTGCCGGAACCTTCCCAGCGCAGCTGGATAGGCTTGTTCTGACCGAGTTCGACCGCCTTGCTGAATACTTTTTCAACGTCGCTCATCGCCTTGTCCCCCGTCGCCCGCGCGGCGCTGTGCTGCAGCCACCGGCATGACCAAGGAATCGTTACTACCAACGATTCATTTCGAAATATTTATCTTTGGCGCCGCGAAACGTGTCGTGTACTTTACGGGGGCGCCAGGCTCCAGCTGGCTATAGCTTACCCAAACCACCCCGCCGTTTGCGCCGCCAGCCACAGCCCCAGCCCCAGGAACACCACCGCCGCCGCGACATGGACCGTCCGTAGCGGCACCCGCGCGATGATCTTTTGCCCCAGCAGCACTGCCGGGACATTCGCCGCCATCATGCCCAATGTCGTGCCGATGGCGACGGCCACCACATCGTGGAAGCGGGCGCCAAGGGCGATCGTCGCGACCTGGGTCTTGTCGCCGATTTCCACGATGAAGAAGGCGATGAGTGTCGTCAGGAAGGCGCCGTGGCGGGGCGGTGTGTCCTCGACGTCGATCTTGTCGGGCACCAGCGTCCAGGCGGCCATGGCGATGAACGAGGCTGCGACGGCATAGCGGAACAGCGGCCCGTCGAACCAGGCGGCGAGGGCGGCGCCGGCCCAGGCGGCGAGGGCATGGTTGGCGAGGGTGGCGACGAAGATGCCGGCGATGACCGGCCCGGCGCGGCGGAAGCGGCAGGCGAGCACGATGGCGAGCAACTGCGTCTTGTCGCCCATTTCGGCGAGCGCGACGATGCCGCCCGAGGTTAACAGAGGGGTCAGGATCATGCGGCAATCCGGGGCCAGGCAGGAGGGACGCAATGACGCGGTGCCCCCCGCCCGGCCGGGACAGGGGTGCCGCGTCATCGGTCTCGCCCGAACGGATCGCTCCGTCCTTCCCTGCACCACGGCCTCTCGGCCGAGCATGTTGACGCAAGGGTCCGCGTCGGGACGCGGCCGGCTACTCCCCGGATGACCGGCCCTGGATAGCGGCTGGTGTGTTGCAGTGCAATGACGGTAATGGCTTGCCGTTCGAATGCCGCGGGCGCAACGGAGGCGGCATGAGCCTGTTCCCTGTTGTCGCCGTGGCGACGTTGCTGGCCAATGCGCCGCTCGCCACGAATGTGCCTCCCGTCGCGCCGTCGGCGCCGGCCCAGGGCCAGCCGCTGATCCCCCCGGCCAGCATCGATGAATCGCTGGAAGTGACCGGCGAAAGCCTTGCGGCCGAGGAAAAGCGCAGCCGGCTGTTCATCGCCGTCATGGTCAACAACCAGGGGCCGTTCCGCTTCCTCGTCGACAGCGGTGCCGATCGCTCGGTGGTCAGCCTGGCGCTCGCCGAGCGGCTGAACCTGCCGCCCGGGGAGCCCAAGCGGCTGCAGGGCATGGCCGGCGCGATGATGGTGCCGACCGTGCTGATTGACAGCCTCGGCATCGGGCGCAGCGAGATGACCGGCATCACCGCGCCGGCCCTGTCGGGGCGCGATCTCGGCGCCGATGGCCTGATCGGCATCGATGCGCTCGCCGACCAGCGGCTGCTGCTCGATTTCGCGGCAAAGACCATCACCGTGCAGGATTCGCGCGAACGCGAGGTCCGCATGGAGGGGGAGATCGTCGTCACCGCGCGGCGGCGCAAGGGGCAGCTGATCCTCACCCAGGCCTATGTCGGCGACACGCGGATCAGCGCCGTCATCGATACCGGCTCGGAAATCACGCTGGGCAACCTGGCGCTGCGCAAGCGCTACCTCGGCCGCCGCAACCCCGACACGCTGCAGACGATCTCGATGCTCAGCGTCACCGGCCAGACGCTGACCGCCACCGTTGCGACATTGCCCGAGGTGCGCATCGGCGGCGTCATCCTCAACAATGTAACCATCGCCTTTGCCGATGCGCCGCCGTTCCGGCTGTTCGGGCTCGACAAGGAACCGGCGCTGTTCCTGGGGTCGGACCTGCTCGAATCCTTCCGGCGCGTGTCGCTGGATTTCCGCCATCGCAAGGTGCGTTTCACGCTGCGGCGCTGATGCGGCGGCTTTTCCGGCAGCGATGCCGCCACGCCTCCTTGTGTTGCTGGAAAGCCACACCATATCGGCTGCGACAGGAGAGCAATTCCCATGAACATCGACAAGTTCACCGACCGCGCCAAGGGCTTTCTGCAGTCGGCGCAGACCGTCGCCATTCGCAACAACCACCAGCGCGTGGCGCCCGAGCATGTGCTGAAGGCGCTGCTGGAGGATGACCAAGGCATGGCCGCCGGGCTGATCCGTGCGGCCGGCGGCAACCCCGATACGGCGGTGCAGCTGACCGACCAGGCGCTGGCGAAGATCGCCCAGGTGTCGGGCGGCGGCGCCCAGTCGCTGAGCTGGGACAATGACACGACGCGGGTGCTCGACAGCGCCGAACAGATCGCCGTCAAGGCCAAGGATTCGTTCGTCACCGTCGAGCGGCTGCTGGTCGCGCTGACGCTGGCAACGACGACCGCGGCGGGCAAGGCGCTGGCGGCGGCGGGGGTGACGGCGCAGGCGCTGAACACCGCCATCGAGGGCCTGCGCAAGGGCCGCAGCGCCAACAGCGCGGGGGCGGAGGCGCAGTTCGACGCGCTCAACAAATATGCCCGCGACCTGACCCAGGCGGCGCGCGACGGCAAGCTGGACCCGGTCATCGGCCGCGACGAGGAGATCCGCCGGACGATCCAGGTGCTGGCGCGCCGCACCAAGAACAACCCGGTGCTGATCGGTGAGCCCGGCGTCGGCAAGACCGCCGTTGTCGAGGGGCTGGCGCTGCGCATCGCCAATGGCGACGTCCCCGATGGCCTGAAGGACAAGCGGCTGATGTCGCTCGACATGGGCGCGCTGATCGCCGGGGCGAAATATCGCGGCGAGTTCGAGGAGCGGTTGAAGGGCGTGCTCGACGAGGTGCGCGCCGAAGGCTCGGACGTGGTGCTGTTCATCGACGAGATGCACACCCTGGTCGGCGCCGGGGCGTCCGAAGGCTCGATGGATGCGTCGAACCTGTTGAAGCCGGCGCTGGCGCGGGGTGAGCTGCACTGCATCGGCGCGACGACGCTCAACGAATATCGCAAGTACGTCGAAAAGGATGCGGCGCTGGAGCGGCGGTTCCAGCCGGTGCTGGTCGGCGAACCGACGGTCGAGGATACCGTGTCGATCCTGCGCGGGCTGAAGGAAAAGTACGAACTCCACCACGGCGTCCGCATCACCGATGGCGCCATTGTCGCCGCGGCGACGCTGTCCAACCGCTACATCTCCGATCGTTTCCTGCCCGACAAGGCCATCGACCTGATGGACGAGGCGGCGTCGCGGCTGCGCATGGAGGTGGAGTCGAAGCCCGAGGAGATCGAGAACCTCGACCGCCGCATCATCCAGCTCAAGATCGAGGCGGCGGCGCTGGAGCGCGAGACCGACGCCGCGTCACGCGAACGCCTGGTGGCGCTGCGCACCGAACTTGCCGACCTGGAAAAACAGTCAGGCGCGCTGACGCTGCGCTGGACCGGCGAGAAGGACAAATTGGCGGCGGCGACGAAGATCAAGGAGCAGCTCGACGCGGCGCGGCTGGAGGTCGAGCAGGCGCAGCGCGGCGGCGATTATGCCAAGGCCGGCGAGCTGACCTATGGCCGCATCCCCGAACTGGAGCGGGCGCTGGTCGAGGCCGAGGTCGCGACCGCCAACGCGATGACGCGCGAGGAAGTCACCGCCGACGATATCGCCGCGGTGGTGTCGCGCTGGACGGGGATCCCGGTCGATCGGATGCTGGAGGGCGAGCGCGAGAAGCTGCTGAAGATGGAGGACATCTTGTCCGCCCAGGTCATCGGCCAGGCGGCGGCGGTGCACGCCGTGTCATCGGCGGTGCGCCGCGCGCGGGCCGGCTTGCAGGACCCCAACCGGCCGCTGGGCAGCTTCCTGTTCCTGGGGCCGACGGGTGTCGGCAAGACCGAGCTGACCAAGTCGCTGGCGAATTTCCTGTTCGACGATCCGCGCGCGATGGTGCGGCTCGACATGTCGGAGTTCATGGAAAAGCACAGCGTTGCCCGGCTGATCGGCGCGCCCCCGGGCTATGTCGGCTATGAGGAGGGCGGCGTGCTGACCGAGGCGGTGCGGCGCCGGCCCTACCAGGTCGTGCTGTTCGACGAGGTCGAGAAGGCCCATGCCGATGTCTTCAACGTGCTGCTGCAGGTGCTCGACGACGGCCGGCTGACCGATGGCCAGGGGCGGACGGTGGATTTCACCAACACGCTGATCATCCTGACGTCGAACCTTGGCAGCCAGTATATCGCCGCGTTACGCGACGACCAGCCGGTCGCCGATGCCGAGGCGCAGGTGATGGAGGTGGTACGCGGGCATTTCCGGCCCGAGTTCCTCAACCGATTGGACGAGATCGTGCTATTCCAGCGGCTCGGCGAAAGCGCCATGGCGCCGATCGTCGACCTGCAGGTGGCGCGGGTGCAGGGGCTGCTGAAGGACCGCAAGGTGACGCTGGTACTGACCGATGCGGCGCGGCGCTGGCTGGCGCGGGTCGGCTATGATCCGGTCTATGGCGCGCGGCCATTGAAGCGGACGGTGCAGAAGCATCTGCAGGACCCGCTGGCCGACCTGATCCTGCGGGGCGAAATCCCCGACGGATCGACGGTCAATGTCGACGAAGGGGACGGCCGGCTGGCATTGCAGCCGGCCTGATCCGGATCAGTTGCCCGACGACCGCGTCCGTGTCGTGTCGACGAGATCGCGCGAAAAGGCCTGGTTGGTGTCGTCGATATACGCCCATTGCGCGCGGGTGTGGCAGGTCTTCTTGGCCTTCACCAGGCTGCCAGTCTCGACGTCGCGGCGGCAGACGACCTGTTGCATCGGATCGACCGGCGGGGTGGCCGCCGCAACAGGTGCCGGTTCGGCGGCACCGGCCGCCGTTGCAAGCAACGTGGCGGCGCCAAGGGCGATAACGATAAAGCGCATCCAAGCCTCCTGACGGGATTAGAACAAATGATAGCTGCGCGAAGGGGGTTTCGGCAAGATGAACTTCATGGTGCCGCGGCGCGCCATTCTCTAGAGATGCGGGGACATGACCAGGCCAGCCATCGATCCCGCATTGACCGCAATTGTCCGCGATCCGCTGTGGTTTCCCGATCGCTATGATCCGGGACAGGATGCATTTCATTTCCGGCGGTTGACGCGCGAGACGCACCGGGCGGCGACGTTCCTGACCGACGAGTATCTGCCCACCGGCGCGGCGCCGGTCGTCATCCGCCGCGCCGATGCACTGGCTGCCGATCCGCCACGCGCACCGCTGCATTTCATTTTCCATTCTGCCTTCTGCTGCTCGACGCTGCTGGCCCGCGCCTTTGACATCCCGGGCGTCGCCATGGGCCTGAAGGAGCCGGTGTTGCTCAACGACCTGGTCGGCTGGCAGCATCGCGGCGGCTCGGCGCGGCAGATCGCGGCGGTGCTCGATGACGGGCTGGCGCTGCTGGCGCGGCCGTTCGCGCCGGGCGAGGCGGTCGTCGTCAAGCCGAGCAACCTCGCCAATGGCATGGCACCGGCGATCCTGACGATGCGCGCCGACAGCCGGGCGCTGCTGCTCCATGCACCGCTGAAGGTCTTCCTCGGTTCGGTGGCGCGCAAGGGCATGGACGGGCGGCTCTGGGTGCGTGATCTGCTGGTCAAGCAGCTGCGCGAAGGACTGCATCCCTTCGGCTTCAAGGGCGAGGATTATCTCGGCCAGACCGATCTGCAGGTGGCGGCGATGGGCTGGCTGGCGCAGCACGCACTGTTCGCGCGGATGGCGGCGCAGTTCCCCGGTCGGGTGACCAGCCTCGATTCGGAACGGCTGCTCGCCGATCCGTCGGCGGCACTCGCGCGGCTGTCGGCGCTGTTCGGGATTGCACTGGATGTACCGGCGGTGATGGCCGGGCCGGTGTTCCCCCGGCACTCCAAGTTGGGTGGCGAATTCACCGCCGATGATCGCAAGGCCGTGCAGGCCGAGGAAGCGGTGCATGCCGACGAGATCGGCAAGGCTGTGATCTGGACCGAAGCGGTTGCAAAAGCTGCAGGCGTGCCGATGATCCTGCCGGCGCCGCTGCTCGGCTGATCGCGCCTTCGCGGGGCCACCCGGCCACCTGAATCACCATTCGGGCACCAAAGGAAAAGGGCGGGTCTTGCGACCCGCCCTTCCCATTTTCGCGTCTGCTGTCCGAAGGATCAGAAGCGGACGTTGATCTGCGCCGTGTAGCGGCGACCCAGCGCGTCGTAGGTCGACGGGAAGGTGTTGCCGCTGTTGAACGCCGTCGAACCGGCCGAGGCGCCCACCTGCGGCGGCTGCTTGTCGAACAGGTTGTTGACGGTCAAGATCAGCGTGATGTTTTCCAGCACGTTGAAGCGACCGGTCAGATCGAAATAGTCATACGCTTTGATCTTCTGGAACGGCGCGAACAGCGGCGAGTCGTCACCATTGAAGCCGTTCGCCGCGGTCGGCGGGGCCGCATTGAGCGGCTCCTGGATGACCGAGTCGATGTGGCGCCACAGCAGCGAGACGTCGACAAAGTCAAAGCCCAGCGTGGTGCGCAGCGACGACTGCCACTTCGGCTGGATCGACCCGGTGAACGAGCAGTTCGGGCTGAAATAACCGACGCACTCGCGGTTGACGGCCGTCGGGGTAGCCTGGAACTCCGAGTTGAAGGTGTAGTTGAAGTTCCCGGTCATCCCCAGCTTCGCGAAGCCGATATCGGTCGAGTAGGAGAGGGTCACGTCGATACCGTCGGTCTTGATGCGGCCGAGGTTCGACAGCGGACGCGGCAGGCCGTTGGCTTCGCCGTCGAACGAACCCGTGTCCGGGTTGCGCTGGATGGCAAGGCAGGCGGCGCTGGTAGCGCTCGAAGCGGTGACGTTGCCGAAGCAGGCGCCGATCGAGTCACCCGGCAGCGGGCTGGTGATCGCCTCGGTCACCAGGATGTTGTAGTAGTCGACCGTCAGGGCGAGGCCCGGAGCGAAGGTCGGCTGCAGCACGGTGCCGATCGTCCAGGTCGTGGCCTTTTCCGGCTCGACGTTCGGGTTGCCGCCGCCATAGGCGTTGGCCTGGCCCGCCGCCGGCTGCTCGATGAAGCCGATCTGGCTCGCCTGCGCGCCCTGGGCGATACAGACGGCCCGCAGGCTGGCGTTGCCGACCGGCGCCGCGCCGGCGCACGGATCGTTGCCGAGGTTGGTCAGGCCGCGCGACACCGGCGAGAACAGTTCGCCGATGTTCGGGGCGCGGACGGCCTTGCTGTAGTTGCCGCGCAGCTTGATGCCCTGCACGATTTCCCAGCTGCCGCCGGCCTTCCAGGTGAAGGCGTCGAACGACGGGGCGCCCGGCGCGTTGACGTTGTAGCTGGAATAGCGCGCACCGGCTTCGAGGGTGAGGTTCTCGAAGAATGGCTTGTCCTGGATCAGCGGCGCGATGAATTCGCCGAAGACTTCCTTGACATTGTACGAGCCTTCGACCCGCGGGGTCGGGCCGCCGCCGCCGCCGAGCGCACCGCGCTCGGAGAAGTCGTCGGGGAACACGCCGGCATAATAGTCGCGATACTCGGCACCGACCGCGAAGCCGACCGGATCGACGCCGCCGATGGCGAAGCCGAGGTCACCCGACAGCAGCCCGCGGACCTGGGCCAGAGAGGTGACGCGGCGGGTGGTCGAATCGGCCGAGATGAACTGCGCCATTGCCGGCGTGATCGTGCCGGTCGGACCGAACACGTTCAGAGGAACGCAGAGCGGATTGTTCGAAAGGCAGGTGTCCGGATTGGTGGCGAGCAGGGCTTCCTGCACACGGTCGTTGATCAGGTAACCGGTATCGCGGGCGATGCTCTCGCTCTCGCCATAGCTGGCCGAAACATCCCAATCGATGGTGCTGGTCACTGGACCACGGGCGCCGACCTGATAGTCGAACAGCGTCGTCGAATATTCGCTGTTGCGGGTACCGGCTTCGACCGTACGACGGCTGACCGGCACGCGGACGGTGCGATAGGCCGGATCGGACGGGCTGAGGGCGGTCGCGGCGGCGTTGCACTCGCCCGGCGTGAAGCGCGGCGTGTAGGTGCCCGCAACGTTCGCCGTCGTGTTGAAACCGCAATACTGGTTGCGGATGTTGGCGTTCAGGAACGGATTGGACAGCGGGATGTTCACGGTCTGCGCGAACAGGCCCGACGGCGCGATGATCGTGCTGACGGTGTTCTTGGAGAACAGGCCGCGCGAATAGACTTCGATCGCGTCGGAGATCTGGTAGTTCGCCTTGGCGAAGATGTTGAACCGCTGGAACGGCGTCTGGAAGATGTTGAACGGGTTGAAGTTGAAGTCCTGGTAGAACGGAATTGCGCGGCTGCCGTCTGGCGAGACCTGCGTGTTGCCGAGGTTCGCCACGGCCGGGTTGGTGATGGCGTTGCCGGCGGCATCGAGCGGGCGCATGCCGAACAGGCGGGACGGGCTGGAAGTCGGCGAGCCGGCACCGGCAGCGCCGGTGAAGCTGCTGATGCCCAAGACCGAGATGTCGCGGTTGCCCTGGAAGACCGGATCGACCTTCTGGTAGCCGACCGACAGGACCGCATTGCCCCGGCCGCCATCGAAGTTGCCGCCGATGGTCAGGTCGGTGCGGAACGACTGGCCGTCACCACGCTCGGTCAGGCCGGTCGAGACCTGCAGGTCGACACCGGTGAAGTTCTTCTTGGTGACGAAGTTGACGACGCCCGAGATGGCGTCGGCACCATAGGTGGTCACGGCGGCGCCGGTCAGCGCGTCGACGCGCTCGACGAGGGCCAGCGGGATGTTGTTGAGGTCGACCTGGCCGGCAAGGCCCGACGGGGCGATGCGCTGGCCGTCGACCAGCACGATGTTGCGGTTGGCACCGATGCCGCGAAGATCGACGAAGCTGGCGCCGCCATTGCCGTTGTTCACCGCCGAACCGATGTTCGGAACGATGCCCGGGATTTCACGCAGCACTTCTTCGGCGACGTTGGCGCCGCGCAACTGGATCGTTTCTGCGGTGGTCACCGTGATCGGCGAGGCCGAAATCAGGTTCGGGTTGCGGATCAGCGAGCCGGTGACGACGATCGTGCCTTCATCTTCGGCAGCGGCAGCGGCCGCGGCGGCAGTGGTCGTCTGGGCGAGCCCCGCGACCGGCGAGGCGAGCATGGCGATAATGAAAGTGGCTGCACCACCCTTCAACGTCGCGCGAGTGCGTGAGGTCTTTGCAGAGATCACATTGAAATCCTTCGCTTTAAATACTGTTGCGCGATGACGCCACCTGTCGACGTCACCTGACGGTGTCGCTTTCCTGTGACGAATGACCCTGCCCCTCAGCAGCGCACCGCTTCAGCCGTTATGGCCTAGACGGCCTTGTCAGTTATCGGGGTATGCCGTGTAAAGCATTTGGCGCGCGCCGAAGCGTTTCGTGGCCGTAGTGTTGCGCCACAGCAACAATACCATGACAGGAAAATAACGGTTTCGCGGCGCCCGATCAGCGCCTCCGCAGGCCTGGCCTAGCGCGGATCAAAGGCCTTCAGCTCCGCCCCCGAGGCATTGAGCGCGGCGACGTAACGGCGCAGCAGGTCGCGTTCCACCATCGACAGATGCGGATTCCAGGTGTCGATGATGAGCACGGCGCGGAGCTCGTCGGTCGGGTTGTCGGCCTCGTGCTCGATGGTGTCGTCAAAGGCAAAGGCCTCGCCTTCGACCCAGGCACGTGTTTCATTTCCGACACGGAACGAGCAGCCTGTGGGCACGATCAGCGGCAGGTGGATGATCGTCCGGATGTTGGTCGCGCCGGTGTGCGGCGGGATTCGGGTGCGCGGCTTCAGCAGCGAGAAGAACGCCACCGGCCCGCGGCCCGGGCAATCGAACAGGGGCAGCCCGTCGAGCACCGCGGCGGTACCGGGGCAGCGGGCGCGCAGCGTGTCGTTGGGGATGCCGTGCTGGATGAGGAACTGCGCCGCCCAGGCATCGCTGTGGTTGAGCCCCGCCCATTGGTTGACCGGGACGCCGGGGGGATAGGCGACATAGGGCGCAAAGCCGGCATCGCCGGCGGCGAGCAGCGCCGCCAGCTCGGCGCGGATGACGGGGGTCGCGGCCTCGAGTTGCGCGAGCCAGGGGAAGTGGCGCCGGTCGAAGAACTGGTCCTCGGGCAGATAGGGATAGGCCAGCACCAGCGGCTGGTGGTGATAGACGCGGCGGCGGCCGAGCCCGATGTCGACGCAATGGTCGAAGCGCAGCCGGTCGGCCGGGTCGATGGCGGCGCGGGCCTCGCCGAGCGCCGCATCGAGGTTCGTGGCGACCCTGGCGCTGGCGTCGGCGAGCAGCTGCCGGGCATGGGCGATGCCGGCGGTAAAGCCCGGGCCGTGCTGTTCGGCGGGATCGAGCGCCGCGACGAGCCGCGTGTACATTTCCAGCGCGCCGGCCATGTCGCCGGCGGTTTCGAGATGATAGCCCTTGGCGAACAATGCGTGGCTGAAATAGGGCTCGCGATCGAGCGCCGCGTCGAGGGCGGTCAGCTCGGCAGCGCGATCGCCGGCGGCGCCGTGCGCGGTGGCCAGGTTGAACCACAGCAGCGCCGATTCCCGGTCCGCAGCGACGGCGCGGGTGAGCAGCGCGACCGCCGTGGCGGCATCGCCGGCGCCGAGCGCGCGCAGACCGGCGCTGTTGAGGGCAACGGGATCGTCAGCGGCCATCGGAAAATGCCTTTGCCAGCAGCAGGTCGGGATCGACGCGCACGCCCGCGCCGGCGATCAAGGCCGCTGCCTCACAGCTTTCCCTTGTCGCGCATCTCGTTAAAGCGCGCCGTCGCCGCGGTGGCGTCGACATAGGCCTCCTGCAGCTCATGGCTCCAGTAGCGCAGCGCCGGCAGCGGAATGCGCTTGCCGGTGACGGCGCAGGTGACGAAATCACCCGGCGCGATGACCTGGTAGGAGCCGGACAGGTAGCGCAGGCGCGCCGGTCGGCCGAGGGTGTCGAGCATCATAGCAGTCTTCCTTGGGCGGGCGTCCCCGTCGTTACCTGGGTTTCGCCATCGGCGAAGCGGATCGTCAAGCGGCTTTCGGAACGGGCCGCCACGGCGCTCGGCACCAGCCGGCCGGCGGGGGACAGCACCAGCGCATAGCCGCGCGCCAGCACCTGGTCGGGGCCGAGGCTGCCGAGCAGGCGACCGGCCTGGTCGAGCCGGGCCTTGTCGACGCGCACCGCGTTCAGCAGCAGCGTCGGCCGCAGCCGGGCGCTGCGCGTGTCGAGCCGGGCGCGCTCGCGGGCCGCAACGCCGCGGGCGCCGCGATCGAGGCCGGTGGCAGCGGCGGTGAGCAAAGTCGCCGCGCGGTCGCGGCGGCCGGCGATCAGCGCTGGGCGCAGCGCGGCGACTTTGCTC
>QBLU01000063.1 GCA_003241875.1 Alphaproteobacteria bacterium | reverse complement strand
AGGTTGCCCGCGCCGATCTGCGAGATCGAGCCGGTGCCGCCGACGGTGCCATTGAGCGTCAACACGCCGGCACCCGAATCGACGAGGCCGTTGCCGTTGGTGGTGACCGCATTGGCCAGCACCAGGCCGGAAACGCCCGCCGTCAGCGTGGTGTCGGATGCCATCGTCAGCGTGCCGGTACCCAGCGCGCTGTCGGTCAGCACGGTGATCTGGCCGTTGGTCAGCTGCGTGCCGCCGGCAAAGCTGCTGTTGCCGCCGAGCGTGAGCGTGCCCGCACCCTGCTTGACGATCTCGCCGGCACCGGTGATCGGCGCGGTGATCGTCGTCGTCACGCCGCCGTCGGTGAACAGGAAGCTCGACGTCGCCGTCGTCAGTTCGCCGGCGCCGCTGGCGGTCAGCACATAGCCGTCGCCGGTGAACTGCAGGCCCTGGAACTGGATGCTGTCGGTGATGTCGACAGTGCCGCCCGGCGCGGTGAAGACGCCCAGCGTGTTCTGCTGCCAGGTCGCATTGAGCGCGCTCGGCGCAGCACCGGTCCAGTTGGTGTTGGACAGGTCCCAGGTGCCCGAACCGCCGCTGATCACGCCGTTGCCGACGCCATCGGCGCCGTCCCAGTACAGGACGACCGTCGGCGAGCTGAGCACGACGAGGTTGACCTGGCCGTTGACTGCGGTCTGCACGACGCCGGTAGCGCCGTTGGCGAGCGAATTGATCGACAGGGTATTGTCGGTCAGCCCGCCGGTGTAGCTGATGAGGTTGTAGATGCCGGGCGTGAACAGGCCCCCGGCGCTCTGCGCGACGTTCAGTTGGCCATCGAGGACGAGATCGCCGTTGACGATAACGAGGTCATTGAGCGGGCCACCGATCGTGTTGGCCGCACCCAGTTCCCAATTGAGGATCGAACCGCCGCTGAGGTTCAGGCCGCCGACCGTCAGCGTGCCGGGCGAGTTGCCCGGGCTGAGGATGCCGCCATCCTGGACCGCCACGACGCCGGCGATGGTGCCGCTACCCGACAGGGTGGCATCCGAAAACACGGTCACGGCGGTGTTGCCGAGCGCGCCGTTGACGTTGAGGTTGCCGGTGTTGACGTTGGTCGCACCGGTATAGGTGCTGGTCCCCGTCAGGGTCAGCATGCCGTCGCCGGTCTTGGCGATGCCGCCGGCGCCGCCGATGGCACCGATCAGCGTCAGCACGCCGGGACCGGAGTCGATGGTGCCCGCGCCCGTCGTCGTCACCGCGTTGGCGATGACGAGGCCGGAAACGCCCGCCGCCAGCGTGGCGTTGTTGTTGATGGAGATACCACCGATGCCGGCCGCCGTGTTGGTGCCGACGGTCACCGTGCCCTGGTTGATGCCGAGGTTGGTGAAGCTGTTGTCACCGTTCAGCACCAGCGTGCCGAGACCGATCGAGCTGATCGAGCCGGCGCCATCGATGTTGCCGTTGAGCGTGAACACGCCAGGACCCGAGTTGACGATGCCGTTGGCGGTCGTGGTGATGCCGTTGGCCAGCACCAGGCCCGAGACGCCGGCCGCCAGCGTGGCGTTGTCGTTGATCGAGATACCACCGACACCGGCCGCCGTGTTGGTGCCGACAGTTACCGTGCCCTGGTTGATGCCGAGGTTGGTGAAGCTGTTGGCGCCGTTGAGCACGAGGTTGCCCGCGCCGATCGAACTGATCGAGCCGGCGCCGCCGATGTTGCCATTGAGCGTAAAGACAAAGCCGCTGTTGTCGACGATGCCATTGGCCGTGGTGCTGATCGCATTCGCCAGCACCAGGCCGTCGATACCTGCCTTCAACACGGCGTTGTCGTTGATGGAGATACCACCGATGCCGGCCGCCGTGTTGCTACCGACGGTCACCGTGCCCTGGTTGATGCCAAGGTTGGTGAAGCTGTTGTCACCGTTCAGCACGAGGTTGCCCGCGCCGATCTGCGAGATCGAGCCGGTGCCGCCGACGGTGCCATTGAGCGTCAACACTTCGCCGACGCGGACATTGACCAGGCCATTGGCCGTCGTCGCGACACTGTTCGCCAGCGTGATCGCCGCACCGCCCGACTGCAGGGTGGCGTTGTCGTTGATGGAGATACCACCGATGCCGGCCGCCGTGTTGCTGCCGACCTGCACGGTACCCTGGTTGATACCAAGGTTGGTGAAGCTGTTGTCACCGTTCAGCACCAGCGTGCCGAGACCGATCGAGCTGATCGAGCCGGCGCCATCGATGTTGCCGTTGAGCGTGAACACGCCAGGACCCGAGTTGACGATGCCGTTGGCGGTCGTGGTGATGCCGTTGGCCAGCACCAGGCCCGAGACGCCGGCCGCCAGCGTGGCGTTGTCGTTGATGGAAATGCCGCCGATCCCGGCCGCGGTGTCGGTGCCGACAGTCACGGTGCCCTGGTTGATACCAAGCCCAGTGAAGCTGTTGTTGCCGTTCAGCACCAGATTGCCGGTGCCGATCTGCGAGATCGAACCTGCTCCGTCGATGGCGCCGTTGAGCGTGAAGACACCCGGACCCGAGTTCACCAGGCCATCGCCAAGCGTGGTGATGGCGTTGGCCAGCACGAGGCCCGAAGCGCCGGCGATCAGCGTCGTGCCGCTCGCCATGGTGACCGCACCCGTGCCCAAGGCCGCATCATTGCCGACCTGAACGGCACCGAAGTTGATGGTCGTGCCGCCGGCATAGGTGTTGGCCGCGTTCAGCGCGAGCGTTCCCGCCTCGTCGTAGAACAGGCTGCCGCCGCCCGAGATCACGCCGGTCAGGCTCGAAAGGCCATTGTAGACGCGGAAGGTGCTGACACCGGCGAGCGTGAAGTTGTTGGCAAAGGTCAGGCCGCCCGTGACCAGATCGAAGGCGGTACCATCGGCCATGGCAACATCGCCGGCGCCGATCGAGCCCGACGTATAGGCACGGAGTGTTCCGGCCTGGATGTCGGTGCCACCCGCGTAGCTGTTGGAACGCGTCAGATCGAGATAACCGACACCCTGCTTCACCAGCGAGCCGGTGCCGGTGACAGCGACGTCGATGAACGTGACATCTGCCGGGGCCGTGTTGGTAGCGACAACGGCAGCACCCGTCAGGGTCAACGACCCCGGGCCGCTCAAGATATATCCACCAACGTCGAAACGCAGCGTCTCGAAGCCGAAGGCTTGTGCCAGGTTCACCGTGCCGGCTGTGCCCTGGAAGATGCCGACATGGCCCAGCCAGTTGGTGTTGAGCGCACCGTTCGACGTCGTCCAGGTCGGCGTCAGCGCACCCCACGAACCATTGCCGCCATTGACGACATTGTTGTGGGCGTTGCCGGTGCCATCCCAATATTGCTCGAAGCCGACGCCGGAAACGACGAGGTTGACGTAACCCGGGTCAACCAGGCTGAGCGAGGCCGTCGAACCCGCCGGCAACACCGGCAGCGAATCGATGACCAGCGTGTTGTCGAGCAGCGATCCATAGGTGAACAGATTGTAGACACCGTCGCCGAACGTGCCGCCCGGCGACGTGCTGACCGTCAGGCGACCATCGAGCGCCAGGGCGCCACCGACGACGACCTGATCGTTGAACGCACCGGCGACGACGTTGGCCTCGCCGAGCTTGAACACGACCTGCGAGCTGTTGAGCAGGTTGAGCGTGCCGATCGCGAGGCTGCCGACCGTGGTTGCCGAGCCGGCCGTCAGGATGCCGCCGTTGCTGACATTGACGGTGCCGGCAATGCTGCCGTCACCACCGAGCAGCGCGTCGGCCTTGACGTTGACGATGCCGGCAGCAGCGCTGAGCGCGCCGTCGACGATTAGGCCGCCCTGGTTGACCTCGACAGTGCCGGTCAGCGGGCTGGAGCCGGCGAGCACCAGCGTGCCGGTGCCGACCTTGTTGAGGGTCGATGTGCCGGTCAATGCACCGGTCAGGGTCAGCGTTTCGCTGCCACCGACGGTGTTGCTGACGCCGTTCACCTGGATGAGGTTGTTAAGCGTGACATCGGCCGAATCGGCACGAATGCCGCCGAAGTTGCCCAAGGTGACGGCGCCGGTGCCGAGCGCGGCGTCGGCGCCGGCGTAAGCGACGACGCGATTGAGGACCATGCCGCCGGAGCGAGTGCTGCTGTTGGTCAGGAACAAGCGGCCGGCGGCGCCGGTGGTGACGATGGTGCCGGTGCCGGTGACCAGCCCGTTGAGCGTCAGGTCGGTGCCATTGGTGACAACCAGGCCGGTGACGGTGTCGACCGAGAAATTGGTGCCCTGCAGGTCGAGGAAGGTGAAGCCCGGGCGCACCAGGACGTTATTGGCGAGCGTGATCGGCGCGTTGCCCGTACCGATGCCGGCAACGAACGTGGTGCCGCCGATGGTGTTGAGGCTGCCGGTGCCGATGGCGCCGCCGTTGTCGATCTGCAGCGAGCCGGCGTCGAGATTGGTGCCACCGGCATAGCTGTTGCCGGTGCCGGTCAGGATCAGGCGACCCGTGCCGATCTTGGCCAGCGTGCCATCGCCCGAAATCGCACCCGTCAGCGTATCGGTATTGGCGACGGTGTCGATCGTGCCGGTGATGCCCGAAGCGATCGAGACGGCGCGCGCCGATGTGACATTGGCGGTAAAGCGCAGCACCGGCGCCGGCCCGCCGTCGAGATTGTTGCCGGTGAAATCGACGCCGCCAGCAAGCGCGCCGAGCGCGCCATCGCTGGCAACCGAGACGACGCCCGCGGTGATTTCGGTGCCGCCGGCATAGCTGTTGGCGGCATTGCCGAGCACCAGCGTGCCGTCGCCATCCTTGATCAGGCGGCCAGTGCCGCTGATCACGCCGCTCGTCGTGATGTCGCTATTGGCGAGGAAGCGGGCATTGTTCGTCAGCGCAAAGCTGCGGGCCGTCGTGACGACGCCGGCGACACCGAGCACGCCGTTGTCGATCGCCACTGCGTTGGCGACGTTGCCGAGGCTGCCGTCGGCGCTGATGTACAGCGCGGTATTGCTGAGATTGACCTGGCCGGTGAACGTGTTCGCTGCGTTGAACAAGGCAAAACCGGTGTTGCCGTCGACCGGGACGCCGGCGTCGAAGATCGAAAGCGGGCCGGTGCCGCTGATCACGCCGTTGAGGGTCGTGCCGCCACCATTCGCGTCGAAACCGACAGCCCCGCCGAGGACGATGGCGTTAGCGAGCGTGGAGAAGGCGCCGGTCGTGCCCTCGAGCGTGGTGCCGCCGTTGAACGTCGCCGTACCCGTGCCGAGCGCGCCGCTGCCGCCGACGCGAACCGTGCCGGCCGCAACGGTCAGCCCGCCGGTGAAGCTGTTGGCACCGTTGAGCACCAGCGTGCCGGTGCCGGTCTTCGCCAGCGTATCACCCGAGATGACGCTGTTGATCGTCGTCGTCGTTGCCGCCACGGTGTCGATCGCACCTGCGTTCGACTGCAGCGTGCCGCCGTTCAGCGTGTAGCCGTCGACTTCGAAGTTCAGGCCGGTAAAGACCTGCGTGCCGGACACGGCAATCGTGCCCGCCGCGCCGCGGAAGAAGCCCCGCGCGCTTGCCCATTGCAGCAACGGATTGCCGCTGGCGCTTGTCCAGTTGTTGGTACCGGCAATCCAGGTGCCGTCGCCGCCATTGATGACACCGTTGCCATAGGGGCCGGCGCCATCCCAATAACGATCGCTGCCGCCGTTGAAGCTGACCAGCAGGTTGACGCCGCCGGCGCCGGCGCCGACGCCGTTCGTCGTGGCGATCGAGAAGGTATAATCGACCGGCGCGGTGCCGGCGATGAGCACGTTGTTGGCAAGCAGATTGCCGTAATTGATGACGCGATAGGTGCCTTCGTTGAAGCCCAGCAGCGCGCTGGTATTGATCGTGCCGTCGAGCGTCAGGTTGTTGGTGACGACGATCAGGTCGCTGCCGGCGCCGCCGAGCGGGGCATTCGGCGCGGCGAGTTCGAAGTTCAGCACCGAACCGGCGTTGAGCACCAGATTGCCGACTGTCAGGGTCCCGGCGCTGGCGCCGGGTGCGATGATACCGCCGTCGGCGACGGTAACCGTCCGTGCGGCGGCAACCGAGCCGCTGCCACCGAAGGTCGCGCCGGCGTTGACGGTGACGTCGCTGGTCAGCGAGCCGTCGAGCTGCAGCGTGCCGGTGTTGACGGTGGTTGCGCCGGTATAGGTCTTGGCACCCGTCAGAATCAGAGTCCCGGCGCCCGCCTTGACCACCGAACCGACGCCGCCATTCAGATTGCGGATGACACCGCTGTAGGTGACATCATGGCCGTTGGTGTCGAGCGTGACGACGCTGCCGGCACGGAGTTCGTTGCCGATGACGAGGCCATCGCCAAAGGCGGTGATGCCCGAAGGGCCCGACATGTTGATCTGGTTGGCGTTACCGCCGAGCGCATTGTTGACGGCAACACCGAGCACGCCCTGGTTGACGTTGACGCTGCCGACAAAGCTGTTCGCCTTGTTGAAGATCACGGTGCCGTCGCCGCCGCTGAAGAACAGCCGGCCATTGCCGCTGATCGTGCCGTCGAGCGTCAGCGAGTTGCCGGCCGCGGGCGCACGGAAGTTGATGCCACGGTCGGGCGATGCGAAGTTCAAGGCAATGTCGTTGCCGACGGTGACATTGGTCACCGAGGCATAGGCCGATGGCGCGACGCTGAACGACGACGTGACGTCGGATGCCGTGATGGTGCCGGTACCGGTCGCCCCCGAGACGCCGACAATCAGGCCGCTGCCGTTCAGGATGATGCCGCCGCCAAAGCTGTTCACGCCCGACAGCGTGACACCGCCGCCCGTCATATCGAGCGAACCAGCGCCCGAGATCACGCCGGCAAGCGTGAACGGCAGGCCGCCAAGCGACAGCCGGGCCGCAAGGTTGATATCGTTCGCCACCGTCAGCGACGAGCCGAAGCTAGTCAGACGCGCGTCACCGGTGACCGCAATCGCGCCGGTGCCGAAGGCAGCGCCGGAGCCGAAGCCGAGCGTGCCAGCGGCGAGCTCGGTGCCGCCGGTGTAGTTGCTGGCGCGATTGAAGCGCTGCAGGCCCGTGCCCGTCTTGACGACGCGAATCGCATCGCCCGCACCCGTGTTGCCGCCGATGTTGCCGGCAAAGACGCGGTCCGTCGCGCTGGAGATCGTCAGCGTCGCCAGCGCGCCCGTGTTGCGCACGCCGCCATTGGCGCCGGTGCCAACCAGGCCGTTGATCGTCTGGTTGAAGCCGGCCAGGTCGAGCACGCCGGTGCTGGTCGTGTTGAGCAGCGATGCGGCGGACAGCGTGTTGGCGGCGCCGGCGATGATACGGCTGGAGGCGCCGATCGTCGTCACGCCGGTATAGGTGTTGGCACCGGTCAGGGTCAGGGCACCCGCACCGGTTTTCGTCAGGCCGAGCACGCCGCCGTTGTCGCGCAGCACGCCGGCATAGGTCTGCGGCGCGAAAAGCTGCGCCGTCAGCGTAGCCGATCCGGTTGTATTGAAGATGTCGTTGTAAGGGACAAACGAATTGATCGTCTGATTCGCACCCGCCAGATCCAGCGTCTGCGCGGTGGCCGGGGACAGGCCGACAACGGCCAGGCCGGTCGCCGAAACAGTGATTCGCGCAGCGCGAACAAGAGCGCTGGTCGCCATCAAAGAGCGACGACGCGTAGTAACAAAGAACATATTGCCCCCAACGATAATGCGTTTAAGCCCAGTCAACGCGGGGTCGTTGTTACTCCGTTAACCGGGAATTGCAAGCCAAGCCGCGCGATAAACACGGTAAAAATACGTTACTCGGTGGGGCTGTCGGGTTGCGCATCCGGATGTGCCGCTTTGGTGAAATCGGCGTCGGCCAGCCGCGAGTCGATTTCTGTCAGCCGCGGAAACGCCGCCAGGTCGGTGGCGATCCGCCGCGCGTTGTACAGCTGCGGCACCAGGCACAGGTCGGCGATGGTCACCACATCGCCGAACAGGCAGCGCCCGCCGTGGCGCGAGGCTACCGTCTCCAGCGCCGCCAGGCCCGTGGTGATCCAGTGGCGCGCCCAGGCGTCGATCGTTGCCTGATCGTGGCCGAGCGGATCCTTCAGATAGCGCAGGACGCGAAGATTGTTAACCGGGTGGATGTCGCAGGCGACGATCTGTGCCGCCGCGCGCACATGCGCCCGCGCCAGCGGCTCGGCCGGCAGCAGCGGCGGCCCGCCGGCGGTTTCATCGAGATATTCGATGATGGCGAGGCTTTGCCCCAGCACGTCGCCGTCGATGGCGAGCGCCGGCACCAGCCCTTGCGGATTGTGCGCCCGATAGTCGTCGCTCGCCTGCGCGCCGGTGCGCAGGTCGATGGCCAGGCTGTCATGGGCCAGCCCCTTGTAGGCCAGCGCCAGGCGCACCCGATAGGCCGCCGACGACCGCCAATAGCCGTAGAGGAAGGGCCGCGCCGCGGTCATCGCCGGACGGATCGCGGCGCCCGGTCCGACACGCGGCGCGGCGCGCCTTCGAACGGATTCTTGCCGCCGCGAAAGCTCAGCCGGATCGGCACGCCTTCGAAATCCAGGTCGTCGCGCAGGCTGTTGACGAGATAGCGGCCATAGCTGGCCGGCAGGTCCTCGGTGCGGTTGCCGAAAATGACGAAGGTCGGCGGCCGCGCCGCGACCTGGGTGACATAGCGCAGCTTGATGCGGGTGCCGCCGGCGGCCGGCGGCGGGTTGCGGTCGAGCGCCGATTCAAACCAGCGATTGAGGCCCGCCGTCGGCACCCGGCGCGACCACTTCTCGCGCGCCTCGGTCACCGCCTTCATCATCAGGTCGAGACCCTTGCCGGTCTGGCCCGAGATGGCGACCAGCGGCACGCCGCGGATCTGCGAAAGCCCGTCGTCGAGCGCCTTGCGAACCCCCTGGAACAACGACGACTGGTCGCGCGCCACGTCCCATTTGTTCAACGCGATGACCAGCGCCCGGCCTTCGGACAACACCATGTCGGCAATCCGCAGGTCCTGGCTTTCCAGCCCGAGCTCCGAATCGAGCAGCAGCACGACGACCTCGGCGAAATCGACCGCCAGCTTGGTATCGGCGGCGGACATGCGCTCCAGCTTGTCGCTGACCTTGGCGCGTTTCCTCAGGCCCGCGGTGTCAACGAGCCGCACCGGCAGGCCGTGATAATCCCAAGGGATGGCGATCGAATCGCGGGTGATGCCGGCCTCCGGGCCGACCACCAGCCGCTGTTCGCCGAGCAGCGTGTTGATCAGCGTCGACTTGCCGGCGTTGGGGCGCCCGACGATGGCGAGCTTCAGCGGCCCGGCCTCGACTTCCGGCTCGGGCTCGCCCTCGGGCAGGTCGAGATCGTCCTCGTCGGCGTCATCGGCGTCGATGAACGGCATCAGCGCCTCGAACAGGTCGGCCATGCCCTCGCCATGCTCGGCGGAGATCTGCACCGGATCACCCAGCCCCAACGCATAGCTTTCGGCGACGCCGAGTTCCCCCGCCCGCCCTTCCGCCTTGTTGGCGACGAGGATCAGCGGCGTGCCGCGCTTCCGCAGCCAGCCGGCGAAATGCTTGTCGAGCGGGGTGATGCCTGCGCGGGCATCGAACACCAGCAGCGCCACCTTGGCATCGCCGACGGCGGCATCGGTCTGTTCGCGCATGCGGCCGGCCAGCGACGCCGCATCGGCATCCTCGAAACCGGCGGTGTCGACGATGGTGAAGGTCAGGTCGTGGAGCTTGGCCAGACCCTCGCGGCGGTCGCGGGTGACGCCGGGGGTGTCGTCGACCAGCGCCAGCTTGCGGCCGACGAGACGGTTGAACAGGGTCGACTTGCCGACGTTGGGCCGGCCGACGATGGCCACCCGCGGCAGTTTTTCATGGTTTGACATGCGCGCCTCCTAACAGAGCGCGCCGCCTGCGGCCATCAAAGCTTAGCGATACGCCGTCAGCTTGCCATCATCGGTCAGCACATAGGCCATGTTGTTGGCGACCACCGGCGGCAGATAGGCCGGCGCCGACAGCTTGTAGCTGGTGATCTGCTCGCCGGTATAGGGCGACATGACGACCATCTGCTTGTTGGAGCCGGTCAGGTACAGGCGGTCCGACGCCAGCACCGGGCCCTGCCAATGGATGGGGTTGGTCTTCTTCTTGACGTTGCCATAGTGCGGCAGGCGATGGACCCAGCGCACCTTGCCGTCAGACCGTTTCAGGCAGACGACCTCGCCCTCCAGCGTCACGATGAAGATGAACTCGCCCGCCACCCAGGGCATCGAGGTGCCGGCGAAATTGCGTTCCCACACCCGCTGCCCGGTGGCCAGTTCCAGCGCCGCCATGCGGCCGCCGTGGCCGATGGCATAGACCCGTCCGCGATCGATCACCGGCGAAGCGTCGATGTCCGACAGCGCCGCCATGGCGGTCGAGCGCCCGGTCCGCGCCAGCGCGTCGGCCCAGACGGTGCGGCCGTTTTCGGCGCGCAGTGCATTCAATTCGCCGCTCGAAAAGCCGACGACGACGGTGTCCTGCGCAACGGCAGGTGCCCCGGCCCCGAGCAGCCCGGCAACTTCGACGGTGCCCGATACCGTCCACAGCGTCTCGCCCTTGTCGGCGGACAGCGCGTAAAGCTGGTTGTCCTGCGTCAGCGTATAGACGCGATTGCCGGCGACGGTTGCCGCCCCGCGCAGCGGCGTGCCGAGCTTTTGCTGCCACAATTGCGTGCCGGTGCCGGCGTCATAGGCGGCGATGATGCCATAGCCCGTTGTCGCAAAGACCCGGCCGTCGCCGCCGCTGACGCCGCCGCCAAAGGCCGCGTTCTCGTTTTTCTTCTTCTGCTTCTCGCCGACGACCAGCGCGATGTGCGCCTGCCAGGCCACCCGGCCGGTGGTCGCGTCGAACGCCCGGACGTCGCCGGCGGTGTCCATGGTGTACACCTTGCCGCCCATCACGACCGGCGCGGCGTTCAGCCGGCGCTGACCGGTGCTGCCCTTGCCGATGGAGGCGGTCCAGGCCTGCGAAAGCGTTTCGGGAAGCGCCAGCTGCCCTGCCGCCTTGTTCGCCGAACCGCCCGGCTGCGCCCAGTCGGCGTTGGCTTCGGCCGGCGGCAACACGACTGCCAGGTCGGCGAGCTCGGCCTCGGCCTCGGCTCGGGTCTCGAAATTCAGCACCGGGATGCGCTCGCCGAGCGTCGGCGTGCCGCGCTTCTTGGCGGGCTTGAAGACACCGCAGCCCGACACCGCCAGCGCGGTGATCAGCAGCAGTCCGATGGAAGGCTTGTGCAAGGGTAACGCCTTTACTTCGCGGTGCCGGAAAGGACGGCCGGCGACTGGAGCTGAGCAGGATCGACGCCCTCGGCCACCGCCAGTTGCGCGGTGCGGCTGCGCAGCGACGGCGGCAGGGTCTCGTCGCGCGTGATGGCGATCAGCAGCGGCCTGGCGGCAGCATTCTGCCCGGCCTTCAACTGCGCCAGCGCGGTCATTTCGCCGGCGAGGCCGAACCAGGCGTTGCCGGGGACAGCCAGCGGCTTCAACCGCGCGATCACCGTCGCCGGCGGCAGCGTGTCATAGGACAGGCGCACCGATTTCAGCAGCGCGGCATCGCGAACAGGCTGCGGCTGGCCGGTATCCGCGGCGATGGCGTCGAGCATCTTGACCGCCTTGGCCGAATCGCCGCCGCCGATGGCATCGCTGGCCTGCACCAGCTTCGCGACGGTGCCGTAGCCGGCGGGGCCATCCTCGGCCAGCCGGTCGATGACCGGGCGCGCCTTGGCGCCTTCGCCGACTTCGAGCTGGGTCATGGCCTGGCTCAGCTGCTCGCCGGCGACACCGGCGGCGGCGGCCTGGTTGTCGCGCCGCCACAGGTAAAAGGCCAGCGCGCCGAGCAGCACGATAACCAGCGCGATGCCGAGCTTGCCAAAGCGCTGCCACAGCGACGCGACCTGGTCGCGGCGCACACCTTCGTCGACTTCACGCAGAAAGGCTTCGTCGGGTTCGCGCGGGGTCACGGCCAAGGGGAGGAAACTCCAGTATTCGATCGGCGGCACATCGGTGCCGCCTCTGCCAGTCCGCGGCTGAATGCCCGATGACACAACAGAGATAAAGGTGTTTCTAAAATCCGACCCGGCGCGACGGTCGACCCGACGCATATCGATGCGTATGCCATGGCCTCCCTCCCGTCGCTTGACTAAGCCAGAGCCCGCGCCGCACGCTGTGGCCCCGAAAGGAACGTTCCCCGGTGCTGATCGCCAGTTTTGCGGAGCCTGGCCAGGCCGATCGGGCCGCCGCCCGCCACGCCGAGGGCCTGGTCCGGCTCGGCCCCGGGCTGCTGATGTGGCGCGACACCGATCGTTGGCCCGACGGCCCTGCCCCGCTGATCGGCCTGCAGGGCGACATCGTCGACCGACGCGCCGCCCGGCGGCTGCCGGCCGCCGCCGTCGCCGCCGCCCTCGCCGCCCACGGCATCGCCGCCTTTGCCGATTGGGCGCCGCCGTTCCGCCTCGCCTGGCAGGACGGCGACACGGTGCGCGCCGCCGCCGACCACCAGGGCCTCGGCCATTGGTTCACCTGGGCGGCGCCGGGTGTCGCGGCGATCGCCGACAGCGCCACCGCCATCGCCCGCCGCTTCGGCCTCGGTGTCGACACGATGGCGCTGGCCGGGCTGGCGCTTACGGGCGCGATGGTCGGCCTCGACAGCGCCATCGCCGGCGTCGCCAAGCTGGCGGCGGGAAACGTCGCCGAATTGGCGGGCGGGCGGCTCAACCTGGTGGTCATGCCGCCGCCGAGCCAGCTCGCCGAGCCGGCCGACGCCATCGCCGCCGCCGTCACCCGCCTGCGCGCCGCGCACGATGTCGCCGAGATCGAGCTGAGCGGCGGCTGGGACAGCCGGCTGATGCTCGCGGCGCTGCCGGCGGCCGACCGGCCCGGCACCACCGGCTTCACCATCGGCACCGCCGACGCGCCCGATGTCATCGTCGCCGCCCGCCTCGCCGCCCATGCCGGCATGCGCCATGTCATCGTCGACCAGTCGGCGCTCGGCCGCCTGCCCGCCGCGGACTTCGCCGCTGTCCTCCACAGCGCCGCGGCGCGCGACGATTTCACCGCCAATCCGCTCGACCGCGCCGGCGTCAACGTCATCAATGCAGGCCGGCCGCCGGTGGCGCGCTTCAGCGGCCAGAATGGGGAGATCCTGCGCGGCTTCTATTATCCCGGCCAGCCGCTCGACGCGGCGCCCTCCGCGGCGCTGGCGGCACGGGTCATCGGCTGGCGCATCATCTCCAACGATCTCGTCAACCCGGCGCTGTTCGACCCGGCCTGGCTGGCGACGGCGCGCGCCGCGATCACGGCGCGGCTGACCGAGCAACTGCTCGGCGGCGACGATGCCAGTTGGGGCGCCGCGCTCGATCGCTTCTACCTCGACCAGCGCATGCACCGCTGGTGCGGCACCGCGGTGTCGGCAACGCTCGGCCGCCGTCCGGTGCTGCTGCCGTTCTTCGACGCCGACGTGCTGGCGCTGGCTCGGGCGACCCCTGCGGCACAGAAAAACGCCTCGCGCTTCGTGGCGCAGGAGATCGCCCGGCTCGATCCCGGCCTGGCGGCCATCGCCCTCGATTCCGGCCTGGTCCCGGCGGCGGTGGCGCGCGGCGGCGTCGGCAACCGCATCGCCCAGGCACGGCAATTTGTCGCAAAGGCCACGGCCAAGCTGCAGCAACGCTTGTCGGCCCGGGACCGCGCCACTATCGGTTCTGCAACTGCCGGATCGCTCGCGCTGCGTCACGGCCTCAACGGCGCAATCGACGTCGAACGGCTCGCGGGTTCCGGGATCTTCAATCGCGATGCGCTGGCAGCCTTTGCCCGCGCCGATGCCACCCCGGGTCGCGCCACGCTCGGGTTCGTCCTCACCGTCGACCAGTTGTTCGCCACCCTCATGTCCGGAGACGGTGCTTGAAAACCAGTTTCGCCCTGTTGCTGCTCGCCATCGCCGCCCCGACCGCGGCCACCACCTATTATGTCGACTATGACGCCGGCAATGATCGCGCCGGCGGCACCTCGCCGTCGGCGCCCTGGCAGCACGCGCCCGGCGATCCCGAAGCCACCGGTGCCGCCGCGAGCGCCACGCCCGGCGCCGGCGACACGGTGCGCTTCAAGGCCGGGGTCGCCTATCGCGGCGTCATCACCGTCAAGGCCGACGGCACCGGCGACCGGCCGCTGACCTATACCGGCAGCGGCTATGGCAATGGCGCGGCGATCATCGAGGGCGGCGATCCCGTCACTGCGGTCACCTCGTGCCGGTCGTCGGCGGAATGCGGCGACGCCGCCAACTGGCAAAGCCTCAGCCTGGTCAGGTTTACCCCGCCCAAGACGAGCTTCATCAAGTTCTACGACGGCGACGGCGTGATGTTCGAGGCGCAGACGCCGGGGGTCGCCGACCCGTTCTTTGCCGACGATGTCGGCGGCTTTGCCACCGCGCCGGCTAGCGAGGCCGCCGCCATCGAAAGCGGCCGGCTGGATGCCCCCGACCTCGCCCGCCAGCTTGGCGGCCGGGCGCGCGGCACGCTGCAGCTCTGGGTCTATGGCAACCAGGTCGTGCGCCGCGCGGTCACCGGGGTTTCCGGCGACACGCTGTTGTTCGATCCCGCCGGCATCAAGGTGTTTTCGAACCGCACCAACCGCTATTCGCTGCTCGGACTCGCGACCAGCATCACCGCTGCCGGCCAATATGCCGTCACCGGCCCGGGCCAGGCCGTCGTCTGGACCCGCGGCGGCCGGTTGATGGTCGGCAGCGGTCGCGGCGGTTTCGACCTGCGCAATCGCCAGGGCATCGCCATCACCGGCTTCACCTTCCGCCACCAGACCGCTGCCCCCAACGGGCGCGGCGAGGGCCAGGCGATCTCGCGCGGCGGCAGCGTCGGCAGCGGGCTCCTGATCAGCAACAATCGCTTCGAAAATTCGGCGCTGTGGGACGGCAAGGGCGTGCTCAGCCTCGGCAACATCTCCGACACGACGATCAGCAACAACGTCATCATCCGGATCGAGCGCGGCTCCGGCATGCGCATCGCCGGCAACATGCGCAACATCAGGATCACCGGCAACCGCATCGAAAGCGTCGGGCGGACCGGCATCGCCCTGCTCGGCGTCACCGAGAGCGAGATCACCCGCAACGTGCTGACCGACCTGCACGGCATCCACGGCAACGGCATCTCGCTCTATCTCGCCAATCGCCGCATCAAGGTCGTCGACAATTTCATCGACAACACCTCGCGCCCGATGACGTTTCACGGCGACAAGAGCCGTCCGGCCCCCGGCGACCATGATTTCGTCATCGAACGCAATATCTTCCTGGCGACGCCGACGGCGCAGGCGGCGCTGACCAGTTGGGGCGCCGGCACCCGCACGGTGACCATCCGCAACAACGTGCTGATCGCGCCAAAGGGCGGCCTGCTGGTCAATGGCGGCGACAGCAACGTCACCATTGCCGACAATTACGTCGCCGGCGGCATCATCTACAACAAGGGCAAGGGCGCCGACTGGACGGTCGGCGACAACCCCATCGCGCCGCGCCAGCTGCGCTTCGATCGCGGCGACGCCGCGGCGCTGCGGAAGCTGTGCAAGCAGGCAGGCGTGCCCGGCGGGCAGACGCTGGGCGGCCTGGCCTGCTAAAGCTGCTTTCAGATCAGCTGATTCAAAAAGCCCGCTCAGGCTGAGCTTGTCGAAGCCGTGTCGAGGGCGCCTGAGCTTGTCGAAGCCGTGTCGCAGGGCGCCTGAGCTTGTCGAGGCCGCGTCGCAGGGCGGCGCTCGCCGGGGCTTCGACAGGCTCAGCCTGAGCGGATCAATTCGATTGCAATCAACCCTAGCGGTATAGCTGCTTTTCGGTCGGAAACCGCCGCTCGCGCACCGCGGCGGCATAGCTCGCGGCCGCCGCGTCGATGCGCACCGCGAGGTCGTCGAAGCGCTCCACGAAACGCGGCACCCGTTCGAACATGCCGAGCATGTCGTCAACGACGAGGACCTGGCCGTCACAGGCCACGGATGCCCCGATGCCGATTGTCGGGCAGCGGACGCTTTCGGTGATCTGGCGCGCCAGCGGCTCGACGACCCCCTCGACGACAAGGGCGAAGGCACCGGCCTCGGCCACCGCCACCGCATCGGCGAGGATGGTCGCGGCCTCGGCGTCGCTGCGGCCGCGCGCGCCATAGCCGCCGAGCGCGTTGACCGCCTGCGGCGTCAGCCCGACATGGGCGACGACGGGGATGCCGCGACGCGACAGGAAGCTGATGGTCTCCGCCATCGCCGTGCCGCCCTCGAGCTTCACCGCGGCGGCACCGGTTTCCTTCATCACCCGCGCCGCGCTTTCAAACGCCTGCTGCGGCGATGCCTCATAGCTGCCGAACGGCATGTCGACGACAACGACGGATCGGTACGACCCGCGCACGACGGCGGCGCCATGCGCGATCATCATGTCGAGCGTCACCTTCACCGTGGTGTCGAGGCCATAGATCACCTGGCCGAGCGAATCGCCGACCAGCAGCATGTCGCAATGCTTGTCGAGGAGCTGCGCCATGCGCGCCGTATAGGCCGTCAGCATGACCACCGGCTCGCCGCCCTTGCGCTTGGCGATGGCGGGCACGGTGAGCCGGCGCACGGGTTCCGGCACCGGATGCGCGCGGCTGGTGGCGGTATCGAGGGTAAAGGTGGTCGACATGGCCGTTTTCCTGCGCCGAAGCGCAGCGAAGGGCAACCCTCCTCCCTCCCCCCTGCGGGGAGGGCGACTCGGCGCCAGCCGAGCGGGGTGGGGGTTNCGAGCGACCCCCACCCCGCTCGCGTTCCGCGAGTCGCCCTCCCCGCAAGGGGGAGGGAGTCAGGCGGCGCCCATTTCCATGATCACATCCCATTCGGCATCGGTCAGCGGCGCCACCGACAGGCGGAACTGGCGGAACATCGCCATCTCGGCCAGCCGCGGCTCGGCCTTCATCGCGGCCAGCGTCACCGGCGTCGCCAACGGCCGCACCGGCGCCACGGTGACCGCCGGAAACCGGGCCTTGGGGTCGCTCGGGTCGATGAAATGTTCACCGGCAACGCGCGCGATGCCGACCACGGCCAGCCCCTCGTTGCTGTGATAGAAGGCCAGTTCCTCGCCGATCCTCATCGACCGCAGATAGATCGCCGCCTGGTTGTTGCGCACGCCATCCCAGGTCGTGCTGCCATCGCGGACCAGCATGTCCCAGCTGTATTTGAACGGTTCGGACTTGATCAGCCAGTGCATGGACGCCCCTCTTGCTGCCCGGCTTTTGTCTGCCGCCCCTCGCCTCGTCAATGCTGCGCCGTCAATGCTCCGATACCGGCGCCGCTGCCACCGGCGGTCGCTTGCACAGCAATGCCAGCGGGATGGCGAGAACGAACAGCAGCGCCATGCGGGCAAAGACATCGTCGAACGCCAGCGTCAGCGCCTGGCGCGCCACCATGCGGCCGATCTCGCCCTGCGCCATCGCCAGCGCCTCGGCGGCGTCGGTGGTGCGGCCGCCGATCGACGCGGCGAGGCCGGCCAGCACTTCGCGCGCCGCATCCGGGGCAGCACCCATGGCCTCGGACAATCGCAAGCTGTGCACGCGCGCCTGGTCCTGCAGCCAGGTGTTGACCAGCGCGATGCCGACGGCGCCGCCCAGGTTGCGGGTCAGGTTGAAGAGCCCCGAGGCATCGCGCAGATCGGCCGGCGCGGCGCCGCCGATGCCCAGCCCCACGGTCGGCACGATGCACAGCAGGATGGCAAAGCCGCGCACGACCTGGGGGATGAACAGCTCCCAGAATCCCCATTCCGGCCCCATCCCCGACAGCAGCCACAGCCCCAGTGCGAACAGTGCAAAGCCGACCCCGACGACGATGCGCGGATCGGCGCGGCTCGACAGTCGCGCCGCAATCGGCGCGCCGCAGCCCATCGCCAGCCCGGCGACGAAAATGGTGCCGCCGATCTGGCTGCTCGAAAAATCCCGCACCTGGCCGAGGAACACCGGCATCAGGTAGGTGGAGGCATAAAGCCCGAAACCGATGACGAGGTTGAGCCCGCAGGCGATGCCGAAGGTCGGGCGCCGGAACGGCGTCAGCCGCACCAACGGGTAGTCCGAACGGAAGCAGCGTTCGAAGAACACCACGCCGCCGACCAGCGACAGCCACGCCGCGCTCGCCACCGCCTCGTCCTGCAACCAGTCGTGGCGCGGGCCTTCCTCCAGCACATATTGCAGCCCGGCGAGCCAGAAGGTCAGCCCGGCGAGGTGAAGCCAGTCGATGCGCTTCAGCAGCGACAGGTCGGGCGCGTCGATGCGGCCGAGGATCGGCACGGCGATAGTGATCAGCAATCCCGGCGCGATGTTCATGAAGAACAGCCAGCGCCACGACGCCGCATCGGTGATCCAGCCGCCCAGCGACGGCCCCAGCGTCGGCGCCAGCGTCGACACCAGCCCGAGCACGCCGGGGATGAAGGCGCGCTTGTCGGGCGGAAAGATGGTGAAGCCGACGGCGAACACGGTCGGGATCATGGCGCCGCCGACAAAGCCCTGGATGGCGCGATAGGCGATCATCTCGTTGATCGAGGTCGCGGTGCCGCAAAGCAGCGACGACAGCGTGAACAGCGCCGCCGACCCGGCGAACAGCCAGCGCGTGCTGAGCGCCCGGGCGAGGAAGCCCGACAGCGGGATCATGACGATTTCCGCCATCAGATAGCTCGTCTGCACCCAGGCGATCTCGTCCGGCCCCGCCGACAGCCCGGCCTGCACGCTGTTCAGCGACGCGGCGACGATCTGGGTGTCGAGCAGCGCCAGGAACTGCCCGAAGGCCATAATGGCGAACAGCAGCACCCGGCTGCGATGCGTCATCGTCGCCGGGTCGATCACGCCCGAAGGGATCGCCGCGCTAGCCATCGCCGGTTGCATTCATATGATGCCTATCATATGAAAAAGCCATGGATGGCAAGCCCCTCACCCGCGTCGAGGCGAAATCGGCAACCCGCGACCGCGTCGTGCGCACCGCATCGCGCGCCATGCGCCGCGACGGCATCGCCGGCACCGGCGTCGCCGCGGTGATGGCCGAGGCCGGGCTGACCCACGGCGGCTTCTATGCCCATTTCAAGTCGAAGGACGCGCTCGCCGGGGCCGCCATCGATGCCGCCTTTGCCGAATCGGCGCGGCGCATCGCGGGCGAGGTCGATGCGATGCCCCCCGCTGCCGCCCTCGCCGGCTGGATCGATCTCTATGTCGCCGCGCGCCATCGCGACGATCGCGCCGGCGGCTGCGCGCTGACGGCATTGAGCGGCGAGGCGGCGCGCGGCGGCGCGATCGCCCGGGCCGCCCTGGCGAGCGGCGCCGACCGGCTGACCGCGCGGCTGGCGCAGTGGCTGGCCGCCATCGGCGACGCCGACCCGGGCGGCACCGCCGCCGCCCTGCTTGCCGAGGCTGTCGGAACCGTCACCCTCGCCCGCATCCACGGCGCCACGCCGGCGTCGGATGCCTTGCTCGCCGCTGCGCGGGCCTCGCTGCGCCGCCGCGCCGGGATCACCGGATGACCGATCAGCCCGCTGCCGTCGTCTTCGCCGATGCCGCCGCACTGACCGATGCGCCGGCCCCGCGCCGGCGCCGCCGCGGCCTCATCGTGCTGGTCATCGCGCTTGTCGCCGCCATCGCCGGCTGGGCCTGGATCCATGCCGCCGGCGCCAGCGTCAGCACCGACAACGCCTATGTCCGCGCCGATGCCACGATCGTCGCCGCCCGCATCCGCGGGCCCGTGGCGGCGCTGCTCGTCGCCGACAATGCCCGCGTCGCCGCAGGCACGCCGCTGGTCCGTATCGATGCCGAGGAATTCGAGGCGCGCCTAGCCGCCGCCCGCGCCGATGCCGCCGTCGCCGCCGCCGGCGTGCGTGCCGCCGAAGCCGCCGTCGCTCGGCTCGGCGCCGAAAGCCGCCTCGCCGGCGCCAACGAAACCACCGCCGCCACCGCCATCGCGGCGGCCGATGCCCAGTCCGCCCAGGCCCGCGCCGAACAGCAGCGGCAGCGCGCCCTGCTCGACCGCGGCTTTGCCACGCGGCGCAGCGTCGATCTCGCCGATGCCGCCGCCGCCAGCGCTGCCGCCGAGGCGCTGCGCGCCCGCGCCGCCCTGGGCGGCCGGGCGCGGGAAAGCGATGTCACCGGCGCCCGCCGCGCCGAATTGCAGGCGGCGGTCGGCCAGGCCCACGCCGCCGCCGGCCGCGCCGAGGCCGCGGTGGCGCTCGCCGAACAGGATCTGCGCCACACACTGATCGTCGCGCCGGTCGCCGGTTTCGTCGGGGATCGCCAGGTCAACCCGGGCGACTTCGTCCAGCCAGGCAGCCGCCTGCTGCGCATCGTGCCCGACCGCGGCCTGTATGTGACCGCCAATTTCAAGGAAACCCAGACCGCCCGGATGCGCGTCGGCATGGCCGCCGAGATCGAGGTCGACGCCCTGCCCGACCGCACGCTGACCGGCCGGGTCGACAGCCTGGCGCCGGGGTCCGGCTCCGACTTCGCCATGCTGCCGTTCGAGCCCGGTACCGGCAATTTCACCAAGATCGTCCAGCGCGTGCCGGTGCGCATCCGCCTCGACCCCGGCCAGCCCGGCCTCGACCGGCTGCGGTCGGGCCTGTCTGCCGAAGTCGAGGTCGATTTGCGCTAAGGCGCCCACGGCCGGTGGACACTGTCACCCCGGCGCAGGCCGGGGCCCATGAACCACAAGCTGCGGTACTCGTGCCCGAACCGTCCCGGAGATTACCCCGCGCGCGCCCACGATCGTGGGCCATGGGCCCCGGCCTGCGCCGGGGTGACAGCTTTGCGTTAGCCGAACAGCTTCGCCGCGGTCTTTGCCACCAGCTCGCCCTGGTGACGCGCACCGTCGAGCTCGATCGTGCTCGGCTGGCGTTCGCCCTTGCCGCCGGCGATGGTGGTGGCGCCATAGGGGGCGCCGCCGACGATCTCGTCGAGCGTCATCTGGCCCTGGTGGCTGTACGGCAGGCCGATGATGACCATGCCGAAATGCAGCAGGTTGGTGATGATCGAGAACAGGGTCGTCTCGTTGCCGCCGTGCTGCGACGCCGACGAGGTGAAGGCCGCGCCAACCTTGCCGTTCAGCGCGCCCGAGGCCCATAGCCCGCCGGCCTGGTCGAGGAACGCCGCCAGCTGCGACGGCATGCGGCCGAACCGCGTCGGCGCGCCGACGATGATGGCGTCGTAATCGGCCAGCTCGGCGACGGTCGCCACGGGGGCGTCCTGGTCGGTCTTGAAGTAATTGGACTTGGCGATGTCCTCGGGCACCGTCTCCGGCACGCGCTTGATATCGACGGTGGCGCCGGTGGCGCGGGCGCCTTCGGCAACGGCATTGGCCATCGTCTCGACATGGCCGTAGCTTGAATAATACAGCACCAGAACCTTGGGCATTTCAGTCTCCTGTGATGGGGTTGGCGTCTTTGTAACGGCGCGCTGCATTCCAGAAAATCGGCATAATATGGAAGGGACCATTCGAAGAAGCTGGTGGGTCAGCCGGGCAGGCTGGCGGCGTAGACATCGGGCTTGAACCCGGCGAGCAGCACGCCCTCGCCGACCAGCATCGGCCGCTTGATCAGCGACGGCTGCGCCAGCATCAGCGCCACCGCCTTGTCGGCGTCGATGCCGGCCTTGTCGGCGTCGGCAAGCCTGCGAAACGTCGTGCCGGCGCGGTTGAGCACCATCTCCCAGCCGAGCGCCGCGACCCAGGCCCGCAGGTCATCGGCATCGGCGCCGGATGCCTTGTAGTCGTGAAACCGATAGGCGACGCCCCGGGCATCGAGCCAGGCCCGCGCCTTTTTCACCGTGTCGCAATTCTTGATGCCATGCAGCGTCAGCGTCATTCGAATATCCTCAATAGGGCACCGGCACCGCTTCGCGCTGGCGCTTGCCCGCCTCTGCCCACCATTCGAGATCGGCGGCAAAACGCGGGAACTGCTTGGCCAGCGCAGCACCGCCATCGCCGGTCGGCGTGCCGTCGGCGGCCAGCGCGCCGCCGACGCCGCCCACGGTCAAAGTGCTCGACACCACCACCATGCCCATTTCCGACAGCGTCGCATGCCAGGCGATGTTGGCCCGCGCCCCGCCCAGCCGCCCGGCCGAATAGCTGGCGATCGCCGCCGGCCGCCAGAACCATTCCTCCAAAAAATGGTCGGTCAGGTTCTTCAGCCCCGGCTGCATCCCCCAGTTGTATTCGCCAGCGACGAACACAAAGGCATCGGCGGCCCTGATCTTGGCGGCCAGCGCCGCCATCGCCGGCGGCGCCGCGCCCGGTGCATATTCCTTGAACATCCGGTCGAGCATCGGCAGGCCGACGGCCTTGGCATCGATCAATTCGACGTCATGGCCGCGCCCGGCCAGCCCGGCGACGAGGAAGTCGGCGAGCCTGATGCCCATGCGGTCGGACCGGTAGGAACCGTAGAAGACGAGGATATCGAGGCCCATCGGCTGCTCCCTAGTCGGCGCCCGCCACCTTGATCGGCTTGCCCAGGATCGCCTGCACGTAAACGCGCTGGACGAGCACATAGACGACGACGGTCAGCGGTGCCGACAGCAGCACGCCGATGAAGCCGAACAACAGCCCGGCGGCGAACACTGCGAACAGCAGCACCGCCGGCGGCACGTCGACGGCGTGTTTCTGGATCATCGGCTGCAGAAAATTGCCCTGCAACTGCTGGATGCCGAGGAACAGCAGCAGCGTCCACAGCGCCGTTGCCGGCGATTCGGTAAAGGCCAGCAGCACCGCCGGCACCCCGGCGATGACCGGCCCGACCATCGGGATGATGTCGAGCAGCCCGGCGATGAGCCCCAACCCGCCCGATGCCGGCACGCCGAGCAGCGCCAGCCCGGCCCAGGTCAGCGCTGCCACCACCAGCGACGATACCGCCTGGCCGACCATCCAGCCGCGCAGCCCGCCCGAAGCATCGTCGATCGCCTGCGCCGCGACCGGTTCGACGCGGCTGGGCACCATCAGAAGCAGCCCCCGGCGATAGGTCGCAGGGTCGCCGGCGAGGAAGATCGCGCCGACCAGCACCAGCACGAAATCGGCCAGCCCATTGCCCGCAGCCAGCGCATAGCCTCCGGCCTGCGACAGCATACCCGAAATATCGTCGCTGCTGACCTTGGCCAGCTGCCGCGCCTGCTCGCCGAGGCCGAAGCGATCGAGAAAGCCCTCCAGCCCGCGCAGCGCGCGCGGCACGGTCTGGCGGATCGTGTCGAATTCGGCGGCCAGCTGCGCACCGAACAGCGTGAAGGCGCCGATGAACACGGCAATGATACCGATGACCGACAGCGCCAGCGCGATCGATCGCTTCATGCCCGATTTGCGGATCAGCCAGCTGGCGATGGTGTCGAAGATCGCGGCGATGACGATCGCGGCAAAGACCAGCATGAAGAACCGCGACAGCAGCGTCGCGGCCCAGGCGACCCCGACGATCGCCACGATGATCACCGCGGCGCTGGCGATCCGGGCCATGCCATAAGTCGCGGACGGGGGGAGCGGCGGCGCGGGCGGGGGCGCAGGCACGGGCGGCGCCAAATCGTCACGATTCGCCATCGGTCACTCCCACTCGATCGTGCCCGGCGGCTTCGACGTATAGTCGTAGACGACGCGGTTGATGCCCGGCACCTCGTTGACGATGCGGGTGGCGACGCGCGACAGAAAGGCGCTTTCGAAAGGATAGACGTCGGCGGTCATGCCGTCGACGCTGGTGACGGCGCGCAGCCCGCAGACCTTGTCATAGGTACGCCCGTCGCCCATCACGCCGACGGTGCGAACCGGCAGCAGCACGGCAAAGGCCTGCCAGATTTCGTCGTACAGCCCGGCGTTGCGGATTTCCTCGAGATAGATGGCGTCGGCCTTGCGCAGCGTGTCGCAGGCTTCCTTCGTGACCTCGCCCGGGATGCGGATGGCAAGGCCGGGGCCGGGGAACGGGTGGCGGCCGACGAACGCCGGCGGCAGGCCGAGCTCGACGCCGAGGCGGCGGACCTCGTCCTTGAACAGTTCGCGCAACGGCTCGACCAGCGCCATGTTCATCCGTGCCGGCAGGCCGCCGACATTGTGGTGGCTCTTGATGGTCACCGAAGGACCGCCGGTGAACGACACGCTCTCGATGACATCGGGGTACAGCGTGCCCTGGGCGAGGAAACGCGCTCCGCCGATCTTCTTGGCCTCGGCCTCGAAGACATCGATGAAGGCGCCGCCGATGAACTTGCGCTTTTTCTCGGGGTCGGTGACGCCGGCCAGCCCGGCCATGAACACGTCGCTGGCGTCCACATGGACGAGCGGGATGTGGTAATGCTCGCGGAACAGGCCGACGACCTGCTCGGCTTCGCCCTGCCGCAACAGGCCGTGATCGACGAACACGCAGGTAAGCTGGTCGCCGATGGCTTCATGGATCAACAACGCCGCAACCGAGGAATCGACGCCGCCCGACAGCCCGCAAAGCACGCGCTCGCTGCCGACCTGCTCGCGGATCTCGGCGATCTTGGCGGCGCGAAAGCCGGCCATCGTCCAGTTCGACGCCATGCCGGCGACATTGTGGACGAAATTGGCCAGCAGGCGCCCGCCATCGGGGGTGTGATGGACCTCGGGGTGGAACTGCACGCCATAGCGGCGGCGCCTGTCGTCGGCGATGGCGGCGAACGGCGCCCCGGCGGACACCGCCACCGGGCGGAACCCGTCGGGAATCGCATCGATGCGGTCGCCATGGCTCATCCAGACGTGCGGTCGGTCGCCTTTCGCCCAGACACCGTCGAACAGCGCGCAATCGTCGACGATGTCGATATCGGCCCGCCCGAACTCGCGGTGGCCCGACGGCCCGACCTGGCCCCCGGTCTGCGCGCACAGCACCTGCTCGCCATAGCAGATGCCCAGGATCGGCACGTCGGCGGCAAGGATGTTGTCGGGAACGCGCGGGCTGCCATCATCGGTGACCGACGCCGGGCTGCCCGACAGGATCACCGCCCGCGGCTGCAGCCGGTCATAGGCCTCACCGCCCTTGGCGAACGGCACGATCTCCGAATAGACCCCGGCCTCGCGCACCCGCCGCGCGATCAGCTGCGTTACCTGGCTCCCGAAATCGAGGATCAGGACGGATTCGGTCGGGTGGGTCATTGCGGGCGATTAAGGCCCTGCGGCGGACCTGTCCAGCACCAGCGGCGCCAGCGCGGCGCGCCAGTCGTCGGGCAGCGGCAACGGGCGGCGTGCATCGCGATCGACATAGACATGAACGAAAAAGCCCTCGGCGGCGATTGCGTCCGACCCGGCGGTGAAGATGCCGACCTCCCAGCGCACGCTGCTGTTGCCCAACCGCGCGATGCGCACGCCGGCCTCGACCGTTTCGGGAAACGCCACCGACCGGTGATAGCGGCAGCCGGTTTCGACGACGAGCCCGATGATGTTTCCATGCCTGATGTCGAGCAGGCCCATTTCGACGAGCAAGCTGTTCACCGCCGTGTCGAACCAGCTGTAGTAGACGACGTTGTTGACGTGCCCATAGGCATCATTGTCCATCCACCGTGTCGGGATGGTGCGAAAGCTGTGATAGTCGGCCCGGCCCGGCCGGCTGGCTTCGACCCCGGTCATGCCGATTGCGGGCTGTTCCGGAAACGGGTGAACAGGCGCGGCAGAACCGGCTTGGTTGCCGGCGGTGGTACCAGCCCGGCCTTTTGCTGCTGGTACATCAGCCCGACGATGAAACCGGTGAACATGAAGGCGATAGGGATGTTGAGCTCGGAGCTCAGCACCGACTTGATGACCATGAAGTTGAGCAGCGCGACGGACAGCGGCGCAGCCATGTCCTGGTCATCGGACTTGGCAGCGCGATAGGTCTGGAACCCATACCAGGCGATCGTCCCGAACAGGAACATGAAGCACAAGAAGCCCAGCGGGCCGTATTCGAGCAGGAGCGACAGGTAATAGCTGTCGATCGTCCCCGAACCGCCGCGGTTGACATAGCCGAGCGTTTCCCAGCCGCGTCCCGCCCCATGCCCGATCGGGTTCGAAAAGATCTTGGGCCAGCCCATCGCCCATTGGGCCTTGCGGGCATCGGAACTCGCCTGCTGCGCGCCGCCACCGAGCGTCATCACCCGCAGCCGGGTCGACGCGAGGATCAGCATGCCGAGTATCATCACACCCAGCGGATAGGCATAGAACATCGCCGAGCTGAACAACGAACCGGGCTGGCGCTGGCGCAGCCGCACGGCAAAGAAGAACGCATAGATGACCACGGTCATGATCATCCCGATCATCCCCGACCGGGCATTGGTCAGGTACATGTTCAACGCCACCGCCAGGGCACCAGCGATCAGCATCATCTTGGGAATGAAGCGCGATTCCCGAACGATGAAGTGCAGCACGATCGGGAATACCATGGCGAGATATTCGGCGTAATAGAGGCTGACGCCCATGGTGCCGCGGACACGATAGACATCGGTGCCGGCGCGTGCCTGGGACCGTGTGAAGGTTTGCAGCAGGATAGGATCGACCTGCAGGAAGCCCGGCAGGTGATCCATCCAGAACACACGCTGGATCGCTGCTTCGTAAAGACCCAGCATTGCAACGATGATCGCGCCGATCACCAGCAATTGCCCGACGCGCTGGACAAAGCCGGCGCGGATTGCAACCGCTGCCGCCACCACGAACATCATCGTCCAAAAGATCTGGTTGTTGATAAACTTGTTGATCGAGAACCCGATCGTCGCGCTGAACGGCAGCGAGATCACCGTTGCCGCCACGAAGAGCCAGAACAGCCGGCGAGTCAGCGGCGATGCCGCCATGACATCGCTCAGCAGGCGCCGGAATTCGGACGATTTCGCCAGGTTGAACAGGAAGACGGCGACCAGCGCGGCGATGCAGATGCGCTGTGGCGACACCCAGGGCACGCCGGCGATATCGATCGCGACATACCAGGGCCAGACCACGTTGAGAAAGGCATAGGTCGCCAGCAGCTTTGCCATGGCATTGGCATAGATGCCGCCGACATCGGGCAGCATCCACAGGATCAGGCCGAGGAGGATCAGGATGGGAATCGCGGGCACGATGATCAGCTGCATCGGCAGGATGCTGCACAGCAGGCCGTAAAAGGCCGCCAGCATGATCAGCCCGAAAATGCGGATGAACCGCCCGAACACGCCCGGATCGCGGCGGCGCTCATAGGGCTTGAGGATGAAGGTGCCTGCCACCCGGTCGCCTTCGCAATTGAACATGGTGGCCGGGCCTGCTGGCCGACCTCGCGACGATATACGGCCCGGCCCGGCCGATTTCAAAGCATTTTGCGTTGCAGCATGCCGAGGCGGGCCGGCACGGCTTGACACGTCCGGCCTGGCGTGGCGGGAATCGGTGATGGCCGCGCTTCCCTATGCCTCCGCCCTCATCCTCGGTGTCGACGATCATGTCGGCGCCTATCTCGCCCGGCTGCTCGATGCCCGCGGCGTGCGCGTCGAAGGCGTCGCCGCGGGCGTCGCCGGCCCCGACGCCATCGCCGAGCTGGGCATCGGCGCGGCCGTCGCGATGACCGACGACCCGCTGCGCGCCGCCGCCGGGGTCGACGTGGTGTTCGCGATTCCCGGCGCCGCCGATAGCCTCGACGCCCGGATCGAGGCCATCCTGGCCGATGCCCGCCCCGGACTGCGCATCGCCCATGTCGTCGATCGCGACCGGCTGCAGCGCGACCGGGCCACCGCCGACCGGGCCCGGCGCATCGCCGAACAGCGCGGCGCCGCGGGTCGACCCTGGTTCAACGCCATCCTCCACCCGCATGATTCGCGGCTCGGCCCCACCGACAATCTCGCCGCCCGGGTCACCGCGGCTGCCTGGCGCGCCTCGCAGGGGCAGCCGGAGCGGCTGGAGCTCGTCGAAACCGGGCCGCAGGACTGGGGCTGGACGCCCGAATATGTCGATGCCGTGCTGCGCCTTGCCGCCCTGCCGCAGGTCCGCGATGCCGCTATCGCCACCGGCCATACGCTGACCGCCGCCGAATTCGCCCATCATGCCTATGATTTCTTCGGCCAGAGCGCCGCGGATCATGTCACCATCCTGCCCGGCCCCGCCGCCGCCACCGATACCGGCGTCGCCGCCGCGGCACTGAAGGCCACCACCGGCTGGTCGGCGAGCACCTGGGGCCGCGATCTCGTTCGCGCGCTGGGCGAAGGCGCCGCAGGCCGACACTAAGTTTACCCCCGCCCGGCTTTGTGCGAGGGCCGGCGCCAGCCATGGACCTGCCGCGCATCTCGATCGTCACGCTGTCCTTCAACCAGGCACGCTTCCTGCCGGCGGCGCTCGCCTCGGTGCGCGAGCAGGGCTACCCCGATATCGAGCACATCGTCGTCGACCCCGGCTCCACCGACGCCAGCCGGGCGATCATCGCCGCCGCCCCCGGCATCGGCCCGGTCGTCCTCGATCCCGACGACGGCCCCGCCGATGGCCTCAACCGCGGCTTCGCGGCCGCCACCGGTGCCATCTACGGCTATCTCAACGCCGACGACCGGCTGCTGCCCGGCGCCCTCGCCGCTGTCGCGCGCGCCTTTGCCGAACGCCCCGACGCCGACGCCATCTGCGGCAATGGCGTGCTGATCGATGCCGAGGACCGCGTGCTGCGGCCGATCCGCACCAGCCGCATCAGCCGCGCCGACATCGGCCAGGGCGCCATGACCTTTGTCCAGCAAGGCCATTTCTTCCGGCCCGCCGCACTCGCCGCCGCCGGCGGCCTCAACACCGCCAATCGCACCTGCTGGGATTACGAACTGCTTGTCGACATGCTCTGCGCCGGGGTCCGCGTCGCCAATGTCCCCGACGCGCTCGGTGCCTTCCGCCTTTATGGCGACAGCATCACCGGCAGCGGCCGCCTCGCCACGGCCAATGCGCTCGACCTTGTCCGCATCCGCGAAAAGGCGCTCGGCCGCCCGCTCGCCGCCCGCGACCACATCATCGCCCCGCTACGCCTGCTGGCGCGCCGGCTGGCCAGCCCGGCGGCGACGCTGGCCGGGCTGCGTGCCCGCCTTTGATGCACCCCCTTTGATGCATATCGTCCAGACCATCGCCAGCATCGCCGAACGCGACGGCGGCCCGGCACGCACCATCCGCGACCTGTGCGAGGCCCTCGCCCGCGCCGGCGCCCGGGTGACGCTGGTCGCCCGCCACGATCCGGCCCGCGACGGCGCGTTGCTGCGGCCCGATCCGGCACTGGTGACAACGCTGCTGGTGCCGGGCCGCCTGCCCGATTTCACCGCCGCCATCCGGCCGCTCGATGCCGACGTCATCCACGACAACGGCCTTTGGAGCCCCGCCAACATCGCCGCCGGCGCCGCCGCCCGCCGTCTCGGCCTGCCGCTGGTGCTCACCCCCCATGGCATGCTCGAGCCCTGGGCGCTGGCCTGGCACCGCCGCCGCAAGCAGCTCGCCTGGGCGCTCTACCAGCGCCGCCTGCTCGGCCAGGCGCGGCTGCTCGTCGCCACAGCGGCGCCGGAAGCCGCGGCCATCGCCGCGCTGCTGCCCGGCAAGCCGGTGGCGCTGGTGCCCAATGGCGTCGCCTGCCCGCCGCTGCCCGACCGCAGCGAGCGCGCGGCAGCGACCGGCCGCACGTTGCTGTCGCTGTCGCGGCTCCATCCCAAAAAGAACCTGCCCGGGCTGGTCACCGCCTGGGGCCAACTGGCGCCGCGGTTTCCCGACTGGACACTGCAGATCAGCGGCCCCGACGAGGGCAACCACGGCGCCGCGCTCGCCGCCCAGGTCGCCCGGCTCGGCCTCGGCGACCGCGTCCGGCTGACGGGCTCCATCACCGAGGCCGCCAAGCCGGCGCTGTTCGCCGCCGCCGACCTGTTCGTGCTGCCGAGCTTTTCGGAAAACTTCGGCATCACCGTCGCCGAGGCGCTGGCCGCCGGCGTGCCTGTCGTCGCCACCACCGGCACGCCCTGGGCCAGCCTCGTCACCCAGAACTGCGGCTGGCAGGTCGGTACCGATCCCGACAGCCTCGCCGCGGCGCTCGCGACAGCGATGCAGTTGTCGCCGGCGGACCGCACCGCGATGGGCGCCCGCGGCCATGCCATGGTGCAACGCGACTTCGGCTGGGCCGCTATCGCCGCGCGCATGCTCGACAGCTATGGCCGGGTCATGCAGGGTGCGCGCGAACCGGATCCCATGCATGCCTGATACCCCCGCCGCCGCCCGCACCGCCGGCTTTCGCGACATCGAAGTGGACTTTCGCAACCGCGCCGGGCGCTTCGCCTGGGGGCTGGTCCATGCGCTGCTCTATCGCCCCAGCCCGCGCGTCGCCCATGGCTGGCGCTGCCTGCTGCTGCGCCTGTTCGGCGCCAGCATCGGCAAGGGCGTCCATCCCTATCCGCGCAGCATCGTCTGGGCGCCGTGGAACCTCGTCATGGCCGACGGCAGCTCGATCGACGACCATGTCGTCGTCTACAACGTCGCGCCGATCGTTTTCGGCCGCAACGCCGGGGTCAGCCAGTACAGCTATCTGTGCACCGCCAGCCGCGATTTCGATCGCCCCGGCCGCCCGGTGATCGGCGCCCCCATCAACATCGGCGACGACGCCTGGGTGGCGGTGCGCTGCTACATCGGCCCCGGCGTCAGCATCGGCGCCCGCGCCGTCGTCGGCGCCGCGTCGGTCGTTACCCATGATGTCGCCGCCAATGCCGTCGTCGCCGGGTCGCCGCCGCGCGTCCTCAGGATGCGCGACTGATGGCGCTGACGGTGATCATCCCGGTGCTCGACGAGGCGCCGCACATCGCGCGCTGCCTCGCCAGCATCGGCACGCTGGCCAGGCGCATCATCGTCATCGACGCCGGCTCCACCGACGGCACCGCCGACATCGCCAGCAGCCACGGCGCCGAGGTGCTCTTCCACAAATGGAGCAGCGACGCGCGCCAGATCAACTGGGCCATCGACACCGCCGGCATCACCACCGAATGGACCTTCCTCCTCCATGCCGACGAGGTCGTGCTGCCGCCGCTCGCCGCGCGCCTGGCCGACCTGGCGGTGCTGCCCGACGGCCCGCTCGGCTTCACCGTGCGTCGGCGCTTCCATTTCCTCGGCCGCTGGCTGCGCCGCGGCGGGCTTTATCCCGAACGCACGCTGCGGCTGTGGCGCACCGGCCATGGCCATTGCGAGGACCGGCTGGTCGGCACCCGCATGATCGTCCATGGCCGCGCCGGGGCGATTCCCGCCGACATCGCCGCCATCGACCTGCACAATATCGGCTGGTGGACCGACCGCCAGAACGACCATGCCACCCGCGAGGCGCTGGCCCAGCTTCATGACGGCTGGCCCAGCGGCGCGGTCGGCGGCATCCCCGTCGGCATCCGGGCGCCGGCGGTGACCCTGTGGCGCTATCTCGTCCGCCTCGGCTGCCTCGATGGCTGGGAGGGACTTGTCTACTGCGTACTGCAGACCGGCTGGTTCCGCTTTCTCGTCGACATCAAGAAGCGCGAGGTCGAGGCGCTGATGGCCGAGCGCCAGCACACGCTCAACACCGTTGCCGCGGACGAATACGGCATCCGGCTGATCCCCCTCGGCATCAACGGCGCCTGATGTCGGCCGCACTCCGCCCCCCACTGACCGTCATCATCCTGACCCGGGACGAGGCCCGGCACATCGAGCGCTGCCTCGCTTCGGTGCGCGCCATCGCCACCCGCATGATCGTCGTCGACAGCGGTTCGCGCGACGACACCTGCGCGCTGGCCGCCGCCGCCGGGGCCGACGTCGTCGGCCACGCCTGGACCAACTATGCCCAGCAGTTCAACTGGGGCCTCGATCATGCCGGCGACAATGACGGCTGGACCATGCGCCTTGACGCCGACGAGGTGGTGTCGCCCGAACTCGCCGCCGCCATCGCCGACTTCATTGCCACCGCCGATCTCGCCTGCGCCGGTGCCACCATCGATCGCGACATGGTGTTTCTCGGCCGCCGCATCCGCTGGGGCGGCATGTTCCCGACCCGGGTCATCCGGCTGTGGCGCACCGGGCGCGGCCGTGTCGAAAATCGCTGGATGGACGAACATGTCGTCGTCACCGGCGCCGTTGCCCATATCGACGGCACCATCACCGACATCAATCTCAATTCGATCGGCTGGTGGACGGCCAAGCACAACGGCTATGCGACGCGCGAGGCCATCGACCAGTTGATGCGCGCGGTAGGCCCGCCCGACACCGGCGATATGGGCCCCGAGGCGCGGCGCAAACGCTGGATCAAGGACAACCTCTATGCCAGGCTGCCGCTGGGGCTGCGGCCACTGCTGTATTTCCTTTACCGATACATCGTGCTGCTCGGCATTCTCGACGGCTGGCAGGGGCTGGCGTTCCATGGCCTGCAGGGCTTCTGGTACCGCTTCCTCGTCGATGCCAAAATCGCCGAGCTGCGGAGGCTGATGGCGACCCGCGGCCACGACCTGGCGACCGTCGTCGCCGCCGAATATGGTTACCGCATCGAGGGGGAATGACGATGAAACTGCTGACGACGATCCTGGCCGGCACGATGCTGGCCGCCGCCCCCGTTCCTGCCCAGACACCTGTCGACATGCCCGAGGTCATCGCCAGTTACGACTGGGTCCGCCCCCAGGCCGATTTCATCCGGCGCGAGGCGATGGTCCCGATGCGCGACGGGGTGAAGCTGTTCACCGTCATCGTCATGAAAAAGGGCACCAGCCGCGGCCCGATGCTGCTGACCCGCACGCCCTATGATGCCGCCAGGGCAACGACCCGCAACCGCAGCCAGTCGATCACCGAGATCCTGCCGATCTCCGACACCGAATATGTCAACGACGGCTATATCCGCGTCTACCAGGACGTCCGCGGCCTCCACGCCTCCGAGGGCGACTATGTGATGACGCGGCCGCTCAGGGGCCCGATCAACCCGGGCACCACCGACCATGCCACCGACGCCTATGACACCATCGACTGGCTGGTGAAGAACGTTCCCGAATCGAACGGCAAGGTCGGCATCACCGGATCGTCCTATCCGGGTTTCACTTCGCTGATGGCGCTGGTCGATCCGCATCCGGCCTTGAAGGCCGCGGTCCCGCAAAGCCCGATGGTCGATGGCTGGATCGGCGACGACTGGTTCCACAACGGCGCCTGGCGGCAGTCGAACTTCGATTATACCGCCGGCCAGACCGCGAAAAAGGGCGGCGGCCCCGTCCCCTATGGCACCGACGACGACTACGATGCCTATCTGAACGCCGGTTCGGCCGGCGATTTCGCCCGCGCCTATGGCATGGATGCCTTCCCGTTTGCCCGCAAGCTGATGGAACATCCGGCCTATGACCAGTATTGGCAGGAACAGGCCGTCGACAAACAGCTCGCCAAGCGCCCGCTGAGCGTCCCCACGATGCTCGTCGTCGGGCAGTGGGACCAGGAGGACAGCTATGGCGCCCCCGCCGTCTACAGCGCGCTGGAGGGCAAGGACACGGCCAACGACAAGCTGTTCCTCGTCATCGGCCCGTGGCGGCACAGCGGCGTCAACTACAACGGCACCGCGCTGGGGTCGCTGCCGTTCGGCGGCGATACCGCGCTGGAATTCCGCACGACGGTGATGAAGCCCTTCCTCGACCAGCATCTGAAGGACGGCGCCCCCAGGGCCGACACCCCGCCGGTGCTGACCTATGCGACCGGCACCAACCGCTGGGAACGCAGCGCGTCATGGCCCGGCGGCACGCCGAAACCCATCTACCTCCAGGCCGGCGGCAAGCTGTCGTTCGATAAACCCGCGACGGCAGGACGCGAGACCTATGTCAGCGACCCGGCCAAGCCGGTGCCGTTCGTGCCGCGCCCGGTCCACCTGCGCGATCGCGACGTCTGGGGCCCGTGGCTGGTGTCGGACCAGCGCTTCGTCTCCGGCCGCCCCGATGTCATCGAATACACGACGGCGCCGCTCGACAAGGCCGTCCACATCGCCGGCGCGCCGCAGGTCGACCTGTTCGCCGCGACCAGTGGCAGCGACAGCGACTGGGTCGTCAAGCTGATCGACGTCTATCCGGCCGAAGGCTCGGCGAACCCGAAACTCGCCGGCTTCCAGCTGCCGATCGGCATCGAGATCTACCGCGGCCGCTATGTCCATGGGCGATCGACCCCGGCAGCGCTGAAGCCCGGGAGGCTCGAGAACTACAAGTTCGGGCTGCCCAACGTGAACCACGTCTTCCTGCCCGGCCACCGCATCATGGTCCAGGTCCAGTCGACGCTGTTCCCGCTGTACGACCGCAACCCGCAGACCTTCGTGCCCAACATCTTCAATGCCAAGGCAGCGGACTACAAGCCGGCGACCCAGACCATCGAGCACAGCCCCGGCAAGGCCAGCGCCATCTGGCTGCCGGTCGTCGAATAATCCTCCCCCTCAGGGGGCGGGTGGGGGTCGAAAGCCTGGCCACGTGAAAGACGCGTTCCGCCAGGAGAACTCGTCATGCCCCCAAACGGGAAGCGGCGCCCAGGTTGCCCCGGGCGCCGCTTTCCTCGTTTTCGGTGGTGGAGCGTAACGGGATCGAACCGTTGACCTCTACAATGCCATCGTAGCGCTCTCCCAGCTGAGCTAACGCCCCGTACCATCGAAATCATCCGTCTGGTTCGGATGAAGGACGCGCCGGTTATGACAAAGCCGGACGGCACGCAAGCGCTTTTCGCGAAAATCGCGCCGCAACCGTCGCAAAGCTTGCCAGCCGGCGGTGCCGCTGCGACATGCCGGGCGGCAACGGTGCAGGGACCCCGACCATGCGAGACGTGCTGCGCCGGAGCTTGCGGCGATTCGGCTATGACCTGCACCGCTACCTGCCCGTCTCGTCGCCCGATGCCCAGTTGCAGGCGCTGCTGGACGGGTTCGCCCCCGATCTGGTGCTCGATATCGGCGCCAACACCGGTCAGTACGGCGCCCTGCTGCGCCGCCTCGGCTACACCGGCCGCATCGTGTCGTTCGAACCGCTGCCCGACGCCCATGCCGCGCTGGTGGCGCAAACCGCCGCCGACCCGCGCTGGACCGCCGCGCCGCGCACCGCGATCGGCGACCATGATGGCGAGATCACCATCAACATCGCCGGCAATTCGGCGAGCTCGTCGCTGCTCGCCATGCTCGACAGCCATCGCGCCGCGGCGCCGGAATCGGCCTATGTCGGCACCGCCACCGCGCCGATCGCCCGGCTCGACAGCATCGCCCCGCCGCTGATCGGCGAGGCCCGGCAGGTCCATGTCAAGATCGACACCCAGGGTTATGAGGCGCAGGTCCTCGCCGGCGGGGCGGATGTCATCGCCGCCGCCGCCACCCTGCAGATCGAATTGTCGCTGACGGCGCTCTATGCCGGCCAGGCCAGCCATGACGCGCTGCTCGCCGACCTGGCGGCGCGCGGGCTGGTGCTGTGGGGGTTATGGCCGGGCTTCGCCGAGCCGGCGAGCGGGCGCATCCTGCAGGTCGATGCGCTGCTGGCACGGCCGCAGCGCCGGCCCGGCACCGGCCGGCAGCCCTGAAGGCCGCCCGCCGGCGTCGATGCCTCAGCTCTCTTCGTCTTCGCCGTTGGTGACGACAGCACCCAGGTCATCATCGTCGCCCAGGTCGACATCGGGTGCCTCGGCGGCATCCTCGTCGGCATCCAGGTCCAGATCCTCGTCGACCGCATCGACGGCATCGGTGCCCTCGGCGGCTGCAGCGGGCTTCGCCTGTTCGAACGGCGTCGTCTGCTTCGACTTCAGGATGGGTTCGGGCGCCCAGGCATAGCCGCAGGCGATGCAGGTGACCGGCTCATCCTTGGTCAGGTCGTAAAAGCGGGTATTGCACTTCGGGCAGGCACGCTTGGTGCCCCATTCAGCCTTGACCACGTGGAGTTCTCCGTGACCGGGGGGTGCGAAAGGACGCCCCGGAAAGGCGGGCGCATTGCCACACGCCGCCGCCCCTGTCAAAGCGCGAGCCCATGAATGCCCCCGCCATTGCCCAGCCCTTGACGCTTTCCGCCACGGGGCCGCTCACCGGAACGGTGACCGTGCCGGGCGACAAATCGATCAGCCACCGGGCGCTGATGCTGGGCGCGCTGGCGGTCGGCGAAACCGTCATCACCGGGTTGCTGGAGGGGGAGGACGTGCTCGCCACCGCGGCTGCCATGCGCGCCATGGGCGCCGATATCGAGCGTCGCGAGACGAGCTGGCACGTCCATGGCGTCGGCGTCGGCGGGCTGCTGCAACCGCGGGTGGCGCTCGACATGGGCAACAGCGGGACGTCGACCCGCCTGCTGATGGGGCTGGTCGCCAGCCACCCGATCACCGCGACGTTCATCGGCGATGCCTCGCTGTCGGGCCGGCCGATGGGCCGTGTCATCGACCCCTTGTCGCTGATGGGCGCCAGCTTCACCGCCAGCCCCGGTGGCCGCCTGCCGCTGACGATGCGGGGCCTCTGCCCGGCCGTGCCGCTGCGCTACACGCTGCCGGTGGCCTCGGCACAGGTGAAATCGGCGGTGCTACTGGCGGGGCTCAACACGCCTGGCGAGACCAGCGTCGTCGAGCCGATCGCCACCCGCGACCACAGCGAGCGGATGCTCGCCGGCTTCGGCGCGACGCTGCGCATCGAGACGGCGCCCGAGGGCCGGGTCATCACCCTTATCGGCGAACCCGAGCTGCGCCCCCAGGTCATCACCGTTCCCGGCGACCCGTCGTCGGCCGCCTTCCCGCTCGTCGCCGCGCTGATCGTGCCGGGCTCCAGCGTCACCATCGCCAATGTCGGCATGAACCCGACCCGCGCCGGGCTGATCGGCGTCCTCCAGGCGATGGGCGCCGACATCAGCCTGGGGCAGCAGCGCCTCGTCGGCGGGGAGCCGGTCGCCGACCTCCACGTCCGCCACAGCCCGCTGACCGGCATCGAGGTGCCGCCCGACATCGCGCCGTCGATGATCGACGAATTCCCGATCCTGTTCGTCGCCGCCGCCTTTGCCCAGGGCCGCACCGTGATGCGCGGGCTCGAGGAACTCCGCGTCAAGGAATCGGATCGCATCGCGGTGATGGCCGAGGGCCTGCGCGCCTGCGGGGTCACGGTGGAGGAACTGCCCGACGGGCTCATCGTCACCGGCAACGGCGGCGAGGCGGTGGCCGGCGGCGCCACCGTCGCCGCGAAACTCGACCACCGCATCGCCATGAGCTTCGCAGTCCTCGGGCTCAACGCCCGCGCGCCGGTGACAGTGGACGACGCCCGACCGATCGCGACGAGTTTTCCGGGCTTCGTGGCGATGATGAAGTCGCTCGGCGCCCACTGAATCCTCCCCCTCAGGGGGGAGGCGACTCGGCCCTCAGCCGAGCGGGTGGGGGTCGCACTCATGTGGCCGCATGTCACCCACCCCCAACCCGCCGCGCTGGCGCGCGAGTCGCCTCCCCCCTCGAGGGGGAGGGAA
>QBLU01000062.1 GCA_003241875.1 Alphaproteobacteria bacterium | reverse complement strand
GATGAACCACGGCCCGCTGGTGCTGTAAGCAACTCCCTCCCCCTTGCGGGGAGGGAGTGCGGTTCACCCCAGCCCTTCGCCCGCCCGCGGCACCGGCGCCTCCTCCAGCACCGCTTCCTCCACGCTCTCCTCCGGGTCCCCGAGGTAATTGCCGCGCATCCAGCCGGTCGCCACCGGCGCGCCGTTCTGCAGCACGCTGACCTCGAGCCAGTCGCCGTCGCGGCGCAGCGGGCGCACCTGGGTGCCGCGGGGGAATGCCGTGTCGCGCACCTTGGCGTGGCTGACGTCCGGCCCGGAACGCAGGAACAAACCGGCAGCCGGCAGCACGACCTTCACATTGTCGCCGTCCTCGCGGCGCCCGCCAAAGACACGCTCACGGAACGCCGCCATGTTCCACGCCGGGCCGGGGTCGCATTTGCGCACCGGCGCGATGTCGTCATGGCCGACAACCTCGGTGACACCGCGCTCCGCCAGCAGCGCCATCAGCTCGACCGTCGCGTCGATCTGGGCGGCGGGGAACGGCTCCCATCCGATCGGATGCCGGCTGCCGTCGGGATTGCCGTTGCGGTGGACGGCGAGCAGCGGGTTGGCGACGACGCGGTCGCCGGGCCCGGCCCAGGCGCCGCCGATGGCGCGCAGATTGCCATAGTTGGCCAGCTCGATGCCGATGGAATGGCCGTTGAGGCCAACGACGCCGCGCCACGACGAGCGCCCGGCGTGCCAGGCGACGCGATCCAGCGCGACGCACTGGACGATGCTGCCGTCGCGATCGATGACGACATGCGCCGATGATCCGCTTGCCGCCGGCCGCGACCGGTCGGCGAACCAGTTGGCGCTCGACATCGCGGTGCCGCCGCCGGTGAAATGGATGACGGCGATGCGCGGCGCGTTGGCAAAGCCACCGCCGATGAACGGCGAGGCGACGAACTTGACCGGTTTGCCGTCCCGCACCAGCCGACCGTCCTTGACGGTGAATGCCATCGCCGCAGTCCTCCCGCTCGTTACAGGGGCAGTCTAACCGCTTTCGGATCTTTTCGCCATCGTGCCGCATCTGCCCGACGACTAGCTAATTCACCGGCTGGTTGGCTGCCGGCCACTGCCTAGACTGCAAATTCAGTGGTCGGGATGTGGGAATCGACAATGCCAGTGACATCGCAACCGCGCCCGAAACTGCGTCGCCGGATGGTCGATACGGCACGAAAGGCCGCTCGATGACCGAAGTGCGCGTGCCGCTCGACCTGTGGGAAGAAGCCGACAAGACCGGTTCGATCGTCGTCTGGCTGTGCCCCGATGGTGCCGCGGTCGATGAAGGCGATCTGATCGCCGAAATCCTCGTCGAAAAGACCACCCTCGAGCTGCTGGCGCCGGCGACGGGCACGCTGCGCATCTGCGTCCAGCCCGAAACCGAGATCGATCGCGGACAGCTGGTGGCAAACATCGTCTGAGCCGGGGCAGGGGCGACACCACCCCGTCATCCCCGCGAAGGCGGGGATCCATCGCGCGCGTGTCGACCCAGGAGAGGCAGGGCAGGGCGAACGTCGCCGCCCAACCGGGCAGCAGTTTAGACTTGCGTTTATCACCAAATAGGTTAGTCACGAGCTATGTGCTCCGACTCCGCCCCGATCCCCGTCCCAGCGTCGCCAAGATATATCCTGGCACGCCAAGTGAGTGACTTTCGAGACTTTCGGACCCTCCGCCGCCGGCTATTTCCCGGTAAACCGCGGAATCCGCTTGTCGCGATAGCTGCCGAACGCCTCGCGGAAATCCGCCGTGCCGGTCGCCAGTTCCTGCTCATGGTCGGCATAGGCAAAGCCGACATCGTAACTGTCGTCGATCGCCGTCCAGATCTGCGCCTTCATCGCCGCCAGCGCCCTGGGCGCCGAGAATTGCGCGATATTACGAGCATATTCCGTGACATGCGGCATCAGCGCGTCGTCATCGAGCACGGCGTTGACGATGCCGAGCCGCTCGGCCTCCGCACCGTCGAAACGGCGGGCAGTGTAGAGCAGGTCGGCGGCGCGGGCGGTGCCGACCAGCCGCGACAACAGCCAGGCCGAGCCTTTCTCGCCCGGCACGCCGATGCGGGCAAAGGTGGCGTTGAGCAGCGCCGAGCGGCTGGCAAAGCGGATGTCGCAGTGGAGCGCCAGGATAAAGCCCCAGCCGAACGCCGGGCCGTTGATCGCGGCGATCGTCGGCTTCCGGCAGGTGATCAGCGTGTTCCAGCCGCCGGCGAAAAAGCGCTGCATTTCCGGGCCGATATCATCGCCCCATTGCGGCGCGATGCCGGGGTCGGTGGTGACGCCGCTGCTGGCGCCGCTGCCGATCAGGCCGAGATCGAGCCCGGCCGAAAAGCCGCGACCGGCGCCGGTGAGCACGATCACCCGCACCGCCGGGTCGGCGCCGGCCTCGGCGACATGGCGGAACACCGCGCTCAGCATGTCGGGGGTCAACGCGTTGAGCTTGTCGGGCCGGTTGAGGGTGATCGTCGCGACCCCTTCAGACACGGCGTAGAGCACGTCGGTCATGCCGCGAACCGGGCCAGCCGATCGCTGATGATGGCGTGGGCGTCGGCCATGATGCCGTCGATCAGCTGCTTGCAGGTCGGGATGTCGTGAATGAGCCCGACCACCATGCCGCACGACCAGGCGCCGGCCTCCATGGTGCCGTCGGTCATGATCTTGGGATAGACGCCGGCGACTTCGGGCAGGATGTCCTGGATGGTGATGGCGTCGCCCAGTTCCTTTTCCTTGGCGAGCAGGCGCTCAACCGCGGCATTGTTGAGTACGCGCTCGGTATTGCGCAGCGGCCGCATGACGAGGCGGGTGTCGAGCTCGCTGGCGGCGACGATGGCGTTCTTGACGTTGATATGGACGGGCGCCTCGACCGTCGCGATGAAGCGGGTGCCCATGTTGACGCCCTCGGCGCCCATCGCCAGCGCGGCGACGAGCTGCTTGCCGTTGGCGACGCCACCCGAGGCGACGAAGGGGATCGTCAGCTCCTCGGCGGCGCGCGGCAGCAGGATGAAATTGGGCACGTCATCCTCGCCGGGGTGGCCGCCACATTCGAAGCCATCGACGGAGACGGCGTCGCAGCCGATGCTTTCGGCCTTCAGCGAGTGGCGGACCGAGGTGCATTTGTGGATGACCTTGATGCCGTTCTCTTTCAGGATCGGCAGCCATTTCACCGGGTTGTTGCCGGCGGTTTCGACGATCTTCACGCCGCCGTCGATGATCGCCTTGATATAGCCGGGGTAATCGGGGCTCGCGAGGCCGGGCAGGAAGGTCAGGTTCACGCCGAACGGCTTGTCGGTCATCGTCCGGCAACGCGCGATCTCGGCGGCGAGTTTTTCGGCGGTCGGCTGGGTCAGGCCGGTGATGATGCCCAGACCGCCGGCATTGGAAACTGCTGCCGCCATCTCGGCAAAGCCGACATAGTGCATGCCGCCCTGGATGATCGGATGCTCGATGCCGAACAATTCGGTGATGCGCGTCTTCATGGCGAGGCTCCCAATTCTGTGCCGCCAAGGGCTAGCCGTTACGATCGGCGGCGGCAATCGATAGCCCGGCTACCCAGCAGTTTTGAGGGCAAAGCCGCGGAGGTAATCATAGTCGGCCCGGCAGGCGGCGGCGACGGCGGCGGCCTCCGGCTCGAGCGTGGGCACGGCGGTTTCGGCCGCGCCGAAGCCGGTGGAGGCCTCGACGCTGGCGTACCAGTGGCTGGCCCAGATGCCGTCGGTGGCGCGGCGGCCGGGCGGCCAGGCGAGCATCGCCGGGTCCCAGGGGATGCTGAGCGCGCCGCACAGTGCAGCGAGCATCGCGGCCGGGTCGGCGAGGATGTCGGCGGAATCGATGACCGGAGGGGCGCTGCCGGTGCGATCGGCCTCGGCATCGAAATAGGCGCGCTGGCGGGCGACGCCGAGGTGTTCGGGTCGCACCGCGACGCGCTTGGCGGCATAGCTGGCGACGACGCGTTCGGGCGCGCGGATCAGGAAGGCATGGCGATGGTGGGGCAGGTCGGCGATGCCAACGGGCCCTTCCATGTGGTGCGCCATGTGCTTCTGGTACCAGATCGGGCGTGGCTCGGGCGGCGCCCCGGACATGGCGGCGGCGACGCCGGCCCAGTCGCAGTCCATGTCGGCGATGACAGCGTCCTTCATCGGCTGGTCGTCGCCGGTCGCCTGCAGGTAGGCGCCGTAGAAGGGTTCATCGGAGACGAAGGTGTCGGGCCGGGCACCGAAACTGCGCATCATCGCGGTCGACAGGTTGCGCGGGCCCGACCACATCGCGATGCGGATGGTCACGGGCGGTTGCGGCCGGCGCAGTCGCTGGCGATCAGGTCCTTGTACAGGCCCTGCAGCCGCTCGACCATCGGGCCGCGGGCCGGCGTCAGGTCGCGGCCGTCGATTTTCGTGACCGGCACCACGCCGGCGAAGGTGCCGGTGACAAAGGCCTCGTCGGCGCCGTAAACGTCGGTCAGCGAGAAATTGCGCTCGAACACCGGGATGCCATTGGCCTTGCACAGCGCGACGACATTGCCGCGGGTGATGCCACCGAGGCAGTAGTCACCCGTGGACGTCCAGACCTCACCGCGGCGCACGATGAAGAAATGCGTCGAATTGCAGGTGGCGACAAAGCCGTGCGGATCGAGCATCAGCGCCTCGTCGGCGCCGGCCTGGGTGGCCTGGATGCAGGCGGTGATGCAGTTGAGCTTCGAATGCGAATTGAGCTTGGGGTCCTGCACGTCGGGGAAGCCGCGGCGGACATGGACGGTGAACAGCGTGATGCCGCGCTCTATGGTGGCGGGCAGCGGGTCCTTGTGCTCGGCAATGATGACGATGGTCGCGGGCGAGACGACGACGCGCGGGTCCTGGTAGGGGGTGGAGCGGACGCCGCGGGTGGTCATCAGCCGGATGTGGCAGCCGGCGCCCATGTCGTTGGCGTCGATGGTGGCATAGAGGCGCTGCTCCATCTCGGCGCGGCTGACGCCGAGATCCATGAAGATCGCCTTGGCGCCCTCCCACAGCCGGTCGAGGTGCTGGTCGAGAAAGGCGATGCGGCCGGCATGGACGCGCAGCCCCTCCCAGACGCCGTCACCGAGCATGAAGCCCGAATCGAACACCGAGACCATCGCCTCGGCCCTTGGGGTCAGCGTGCCGTTGACGTTGATGAGGATCGACGCGTTGCGAGGATCGGGGGTGAAATCGTGAGTGCCTTGGGCCATCGGGCGACGTTATCGGGTCGTCCGATTGCACGCTATAGAAATGGAGCGGGTGAAGGGAATCGAACCCTCGGCGCGGAGCGCGTCACATCGATCGAGGGTTCGCGCGCGTCACGATGTCTGGAGCGGGTGAAGGGAATCGAACCCTCGTCACTTGCTTGGGAAGCAAAAGCTCTACCATTGAGCTACACCCGCGGCGCGGCCTGTCGATTGCCACGACAGGCCGGCCGGGGTCAACGCAAATGCGCTATTTCTTCGCCTTGGCGGCGGTGACCTCGATCTCGATGAGGAAGTTCGGCCCGGCGAGGCCGGCAACCTGGACGGTCGAGCGGGCGACCTTGTTGGGGTTTTCGGTGGTGCCGAAGAACTCGCCATAGCCGGCATTGAAGCCGGCGAAATCCATCTTGCCATCCATGCCGGGCGCGGCGGTGACAAAGACCGTCATCTTGAAGATGTCGGACATGGCATAGCCCTGTGCCGCCAGGATGCCCTTGATCTTGTTGAAGATGCTAACCGTCTGGGTCTTGGTGTCGCCGAACGCCTCGACGGTCGTCGCCGGCTTCGAAGGATCGATCGGGGAGGCGAGCTGTCCCGACAGATGGAAGATTTCGGCGCCCGGCGCGACGATGGCGCCGGTCAGGATGCGCGCCTGCGGCGTGTTGCCGATCCGGTTGACAACCTGGGCACCGGCGGTCGCGGGGACCGCTGCGGCCAGCAGGGCAGCGCTGATTGCGAGGATCTTCACCCGAGTTCTCCTTTGTGTGTAACAGCAAGACGGGCGACAGCTTAACCCTGCCGCCCGCTTGCGCAATGATCGTTACCCTAGAATCGGGCGGTGCCGCGCACGTACCAGAAGCCGCCCATGTAGCTCAGCGGCGAGGCATCGTTGTAGATGCGCCCGTTCACTGCCGCGCCGGTCTGCGGATAGATGTTGCGCCGGTCCTGTTCCGGATAGCGGTCGAAGATGTTCTCCCCGCCGACGGCGAGGCGGAAGCGTTCGGCAAAGGTGATGCCGACCTCGAGGTCGAGGCTCCAGTCGGCGCGGAACGACTGGATGGTTGCCGGCGCCAGGCTGACGTTGTTGAACGAGGTGATGCCGCCGAAGTAATTCAGCCGACCCGTGGCATCGAACATGCCGCTCGACCAGCTTTCGGACAGCACGGCACGCCACCGCGGCGTCAGGCCCTCGATGTTGCCGATGCGCTGCACGTCGATGGCACCCGCTGCGGTGACTTCGAGGACATTTGTCTTGTTGTAGTTGACGGCCAGCGCCGTGGCGAAGCTGCCGGCGCCGGTGTCGGCGCGATGCGAAAGTACCGCATCGAAGCCCTGGGTGCGGGTCGTGAAGCCGTTGGTGAAATAGTTCACCTGGCCGAGATCGAAGGCATTGGCGACGCCGAGGTTGAACAGCTGCTGCTGCTGCGCCGGGGTGACGTTGATCGACGACCGGATGCTGATGCGGTCCTTCACCCGGATATTGTAGTAATCGACCGTGGCGGTGAAGCCGCTGCCCGGCGTGAGCACGAAGCCACCCGAAAAGCTGAGCGATTTCTCGGGTGTCAGCGGGATCGACCCCAGCGTCGTGCCGGTGATGCTGCTGGCGGTGACGGTCGCCGTTGCTACCGGAACCACGCTGCCGTTGGGGAAGCCGGTCTGGACGTTGGAGGTGAACAGCTGGCCCGGCGTCGGTGCCCGGAAACCGGTGCTGGCGGCGCCGCGCAGCGCGATCACGTCGTTGATCGCCCAGCGCGCGCTGACCTTGCCGTTCACCGTGGTCCCGAAATCGCTGAAGTGATCGTAGCGACCGGCGATCCCCAGCGAGAAGCTTTCGACGATATCGGTCTCGAGATCGATATAGGCCGAATAGCTGTTGCGGGCGCCGTCGGCGGTGGAGTCGGGGCCGTAGCCCGGGAAGCCGTTGGCGCCGACCGCCGCCGTCGACTGGAACCGCGTGCCGTCGCCGCGCTGAACGGTCTGCGTGGCATAGGGCCCGATGGCATAGGAAGCAGGATCGCCAAGGCCGACCAGGTAGGATTCGCGCCGGAACTCGAGACCGCCGGCGATGTTCAGCGGGCTGAAGAAGCCGACCTCCACCGGATAGCTGACGTCGAGGTTGAAGTTGGTTTCGCGCTGCTCGAGATAGCCGAGGTAGAAGGACGTCGGCGATTGCGGGCCGAGCGACGGGTTCAGCGTCTCGGGCATGTTGTAGCGGATGCGATTGCGGCCCGATGCGGCGCTGAAATCGAACCTCATGCCGAACGGCGTTTCACCGCGATAGCCGATGACGCCCGACATGTCCTCGTTGCGGCTCTTGAACAGCGGCACAAAGCCTTCGGGAAAGAAGGTGCTGGCCTCGAACGTGCGGCCGGTGGCGCTGTAGACCGGCGCTCCGCCGGCGGTGAACACCCCCGGGATGGTGTCGAGATACACTGTCCCCACCGATTTGCCGAAGGTCTGCGGGCCGGCCTGCGGAAAGCCCGGCGCCGGAATCGCGCCCGGCACGGTAACGGCGATCGGGCGGCGATAGTTGAAGTCGACTTCCTGCTTGGCATAGCCATAGTTGCCGAAGAAATAGACCTCGTCCTTGTCGCCGACCGGCACCGCCGAGTTGATGACGAAGCGATAGCTCTGGCTTTCGGGCTGGCCATAGCGGGTCGGCGGGAACGGCACGTCGACGCCGAGCGCGCGCAGGGCCGCCGAATCCGGCCGGTCGAGGGCGCGGTTGAACTGCCCCTGGTCGTTGAATTCACCCGAGATGTTGACATAGCCCTCGCCCAGCTTGAAGCCGGCGTTGCCCGAAACCTGGATGTCCTTGCCGTCGCCGGCATAGGTCTGGCCATAGCGGGCATTCAGTTCATAGCCGCTGTCGTTGGTGCGCAGCCCCAGGTTGATGACGCCGGCGATGGCGTCGGAACCATATTGGGCGGCGGCGCCGTCGCGCAGCACCTCGATGCGGCCGAGTGCGACCGACGGGATTTGCGAAAGATCGGGGCCCTGCGAGCCCGCCGACAGCGAGTCACCGGCAACCTGGACGAGCGCGGAGCGGTGCATGCGCTTGCCGTTGATCAGCACGAGGATCTGATCAGGCGGCAGGCCGCGCAGCGTCGGCGGGCGGACAAAGGCCGAGCCGTCGGCGCCGGCGTTGCGTTGCTGGTTGAACGACGGGACGAGGTTTTTCAGGATCGTCTGCAGGCTCGGGCTGGCCTGGGTCGACAGGTCCTTCGTCGTGAAGACGTCGACCGGCACCGCCGATTCGGCGACCGTGCGATCGGTGCGCCGGGTGCCGGTGACGATGATCGTGTCACCCGGCGCGGCGGTCTCGGCCGCGACATCGGCGGCGGCCATTGTCGTCTGGGTCGTCTGGGCGCCGGCGGCCGCAGCCAGGCCGGCGAAGGCGAGTGCCGACAGCGACGTGGCGCAACGCAGCTTCCAGATGTTGACGTTCGCAGTCATGATGAGCCTTCTCCTTGAACAAAGAGCGAAAGGCCTCCCCCAGTTACGAACAGCCGATCTGTGCCGGCTGTGTGATACGCCAAACCAAATAATATAACTCGTCGACAAAACGCAGTTTAGCTAACAGTGATTCCGTATATCTTGTCAGTTTCTTGCAACCCCGTCTTGGTCTACTGTTATCAATTTGTCGTTTGCTACAATACGTAACTTCGAGCCGCCAGATTTTTAGCCGCGCCGTAACAAAAATGTGACACCCCGCATAACGGCCCCGCTGCCTCGTTAACTGGCGACAGTCGTGCGATTTTGGGCGGCGGCGACAATACGTCATTCGAGCACGCCCGCCCGGCGGGGGGCGGCGCCGCGCCTGTTGACCGCGACACACGGCGCGTCGCAAAGCGGCAGCGATGGCCAAGCTGTATTTCTATTATGCCTCGATGAACGCCGGGAAATCGGCGATCCTGCTGCAATCGAGCTTCAACTATCGCGAGCGCGGCATGCGCACGCTGCTGTTCACCGCCGCCATCGACGACCGTGCGGCCGCGGGCGTCATCACCTCGCGGATCGGGCTGCAGGCGCCGGCGACGCCGTTCGACGCCGACACCGATATCCATGCCATCGTCGCGGCCGAGCATGCGCGCAGCGCCGTGCACTGCGTGCTGGTCGACGAGGCGCAGTTCCTGGCGCGGGACCAGGTCTGGCAACTGGCGCGGATCTGCGACGATCTCGGCATTCCCGTGCTGGCCTATGGCCTGCGCACCGATTTCCAGGCCAATCTGTTTCCCGGCAGCCAGTGGCTGCTGGCGATCGCCGACGTGCTGAGCGAGATCAAGGCCGTCTGCGCCTGTGGCCGCAAGGCGACGATGAACCTGCGCATCGACGCCGATGGCCGTGCTGTCGCCGCCGGCGCGCAGACCGAGATCGGCGGCAATGATCGCTATGTGGCACTGTGCCGGCGCCACTTCACGGCGGCGCTGGCCGGCGCTACCGTTGTCCAGGGGAGATCAGCATGACCGGCATCTACGACATCGACGCCAAGGCCATCGACGGCAGCAGCGTGTCGCTCGGCGACTATCGCGACAAGGTGCTGTTGATCGTCAACACCGCGAGCAAATGTGGCTTCACGCCGCAATATGAGGGCCTGGAGGCGTTGCAGAAGCAATATGCCGGCAAGGGCTTCACCGTGCTGGGCTTTCCCTGCAACCAGTTCGGGGCACAAGAGCCGGGAGACGAGGCCGAGATCGCCAGCTTCTGCAAGCTCAGCTACGACGTCGATTTCCCGATGTTCGCCAAGGTCGACGTCAACGGCGACAACGCCCATCCGCTGTTCAAGGCGCTGAAGAAGGCCGCGCCGGGGCTGCTTGGCAGCGAGGGCATCAAGTGGAACTTCACCAAGTTCCTGGTCAATCGCCGCGGCGAGGTGGTCGAGCGTTTTGCGCCGACCACCAAGCCCGAGGCGATTGCATCGGATATCGAGAAGCTGCTTTAGCGCAGCGTCTCGACCCGACTTAGGCGGCCTTGCGACGGCGCGGATTGGCTGCCGCCGCCTGGTCTTCCTCTTCGTCGCCCTGGGCTTCACCGGCGTCGGTCAACGCTTCGCCGAGCGTCTTGAGCTTGTCGCCGTTGGTCTCCGCACGACCGGCAATCTTGGTGACGGCGTCGCCGAGACGCGCCAGCAGCGCCGTCACGCGCTCGCCATCGGGCTCCTTCGATTCGAACTGCTTGCGCAGTGCCGCCAGGTCGCGGGCGATGCCCTTGGAACCCGGGGTGTCGATTTCGGCGAGGGCGGTTTCCCAATCCTCGATCATCGTCGCCGCGGTGGTGGGGCGGGTTGATTCGATCCCGCGATTGAAGGCATTGAGGGTGGCTGCAAAACGAATTGCCATTGTCGGATCCTTCCCGGACTGCCCGGCATCGGCGCCGGGTCTGCGGGTAAAAGCCGAGGCGCGAGTGTGCGGTTCCAGACACAATTTAGGGCAGCCAAAACGTCGCAGGCGCTTGTTGCATGCGGCGGCGCAGCATGCTTTGTCGGCGCCGAAACGCAGTCCGATGCGAGGCCGATCATGCTCCAGAACCCGCCCAACGACCTTGATGCCTTCTGGATGCCGTTTTCCGACAACCGCTATTTCAAGGCCAATCCCCGCCTGCTCGCGTCGGCAAAGGGCATGTACTACCAGACGCCGGAGGGGCGACAGCTGCTCGACGGCACCGCGGGGCTGTGGTGTGTCAATGCCGGCCATGGGCGCGAGCCGATTGTCGAGGCGATCCGCGACCAGGCCGGGCGGATGGATTTCGCGCCGACGTTCCAGCTCGGGCATCCGCTCGCCTTCCAGGTCGCGGCCCAGGTCGGCGCGCTGATGCCGGGCGACCTCGATCGCATTTTCTTCGCCAATTCGGGATCGGAGGCGGTCGACACGGCCCTGAAGATCGCGCTCGCCTACCAGCGGGTGCGCGGGCAGGGGACGCGGACCCGACTGATCGGTCGGGAACGCGGCTATCATGGTGTCGGCTTTGGCGGCATATCGGTCGGCGGCATCGTTTCCAACCGGCGCACGTTTGGACCTGGCCTGCCGGGCACCGATCACCTGCCGCACACCCATGACCTCGCCCGCAATGCCTTCAGCCGCGGCCAGCCCAGACACGGTGCCGAGTTCGCCGACGCCCTCGAAGGGCTGGTCGCGCTGCACGGCGCCGACACCATCGCGGCGGTGATCGTCGAGCCGATGGCCGGCTCCACTGGCGTGCTGGTGCCGCCGCAGGGCTATCTCCAGCGGCTGCGCGACATCTGCAACCGGCATGGCATCCTGCTGATCTTCGACGAAGTCATCACGGCGTTCGGCCGGCTCGGTGCGGCGACAGCGGCGGAGCGCTTCGGGGTCATTCCCGACATGATCACCATGGCCAAGGCGATCACCAATGCCGCGGTGCCGATGGGCGCAGTCGCCTGCCGCCGCGGCATCTACGACACGGTGACCGGCGGCATGGCGGCCGCGGCGGGGATCGAGCTGTTCCACGGCTATACCTATTCGGCGCACCCGCTGGCCTGTGCCGCATCGCTGGCCACGCTGGGGCTCTATCGCGACGAGGGGCTGTTTGCGCGCGCGCGCAGCCTGGAACCGATGTGGGAAGACGCCGTCCATTCGCTCGCCGGGCGCCGGCATGTCATCGATATCCGCAACATGGGGCTGGTCGCCGGGATCGAGCTGCAGCCGCGGGAGGGGGCACCCGGCGCGCGGGCGATGGAGGTGTTCCGCAAACTGTTCGACACCGGGCTGCTGGTCCGCGCCACCGCCGACATATTGGCGCTGTCGCCGCCGCTGATCATCGAGGAAGAACAGGTCCATGCCATGGTGACAATGATCGGAGCGGTGCTTGACGCCACCGATTGACGCGCCTTTTCGCCGGGCCTGCGTTATAGCCGGGACATCATCGTATTCGGAGAGCAGGCCATGGCCGACGACACACGTATCATGAACCACAAGGCGCGCAGCATCGGCAATCGCAAGCTGAAGCCGGCGACCATGATGATGGGCCACGGCTATGACCCGCGGCTGTCGGAAGGCGCGCTGAAGCCGCCGATTTTCCTGACATCGACCTTTGTTTTCGAGAGCGCGGCGGACGGGAAGCGCTTCTTCGAAGGCGTCACCGGTGTGCGGCCAGGCGGGGCCGAAGGGCTGGTCTATGGGCGCTTCAACGGCCCGGACCAGGAAATCCTCGAGGATCGGCTGTCGCTATGGGAAGATGCCGAGGAATCGCTGACCTTTTCCAGCGGCATGTCGGCGATCGCGACGACGTTCCTGGCGCTGGTCAAGCCCGGTGACGTGATCGTCCATTCGGCGCCGCTCTATGCCGCCACCGAGACGCTGATCAACCGCATCCTCGGCAAGCTGGGGGTGACCTGGCTCGATTTTCCGGCCGGCGCCACCCAGCCCGAGATCGAGGCGGTGATCGCCGCTGCCAAGGCCAAGGGGCGCATCGCCGCCATCTATCTCGAGAGCCCGGCCAATCCGACCAATGCACTGGTCGATGTCGAGGCGGTGCATGCGGCGCGCGCCGCGGTGATGGGCGAGGAAGACCTGCCGCCGATCGTCATCGACAATACCTTCCTCGGGCCCTTGTGGGCGCAGCCGCTGGCGCAGGGTGCCGATGTCACCATCTATTCGCTGACCAAATATGTCGGCGGCCACAGCGACCTCGTCGCCGGCGCCTGTGTCGGCGCCAAGTCGGTGCTGACGCCGATCCGCATGATGCGCAACACGATCGGCACGATCACCGATCCCCACACCGCCTGGATGCTGCTGCGATCGCTGGAAACGCTGGAGCTGCGGATGAGCCGGGCCGGCGAGAATGCCGCCAAGGTCTGCGCCTTCCTCCGCGACCATCCGAAGGTCGAGCGCGTTGGCTATCTCGGTTTTCTCGAGCCCGGCTCGCGCCAGGCGGACATCTATGCCCGGCATTGCTCGGGAGCCGGCTCGACCTTTTCGCTGATCGTCAAGGGCGGCGAGGCCGAGGCCTTCCGGCTGCTCGACAATCTGCGCCTGGTGAAGCTCGCCGTCAGCCTCGGCGGCACCGAGAGCCTGGCCTCGCATCCGGCGGCGATGACGCACCTGTCGGTATCGCGTGAGCGCAAGGCGGATCTGGGCATCACTGACAATTTGGTGCGGGTTTCGATCGGCGTGGAAGACGCTGATGACCTGATCGCGGATTTCGACCAGGCGCTTGCCGCGGTCTAGCGGCGCACCGGCCATTCAGGATATCAAATATCACGCATGCCCTTGAACATTACAAACCGGCAACCCAACATGGGACCGCCGGCGAAATGGACCGGGCAATTTCGGGGACACAATGGCCGGCAGTGATCAACAGCCCATTCGCCTGCGCGATGTCTTTCGCTGGGTCGGGCCGATCCTGGGGCCGGAGCAGAACTTTTTCTGGCTGGCGATCGTCTATGGCATCGGCATCGGTGTCCTGACGCTGGCGGTGCCCATTTCGGTGCAACTGCTGATCAACAGCGTCGCCAACACGGCACTGCCGGCGCCGCTGTTCACGCTGTCGGCGGTGCTGTGCGTGCTGCTGCTGGTGTCGGGCGCGCTCGGCCTGCTGCGCAATCACCTGCTGGAATTGTTCCGGCGCCGCTTCGTGGCCAGGCTCATCGCCGATGTGACGGTGCGGACGATCAATGCCGCGGACCCGTTCTTCCAGGATGACCGCCGGATCGACCTGTTCAACCGCTATTTCGAGCTGATCAACGTCCAGAAGGCGATTCCTTCGTTGCTGATCGGCGGCTTCACCATCCTGCTGACGGCGGCGGTCGGCTTCATAGTCACGGCCTTCTATCACCCGTTTTTCCTGGCCTTCAACATCATCGTCATCGCGCTGATCTGGGTGATCTGGCTGGTCTGGGCGCGGCCGGCGATGCTGAGCTCGATCACCCTCAGCCACCAGAAATACTATGCCGCGCATTGGCTCGAGAGCGTTGGCGCCTCCAACGGCTTCTACAAGTCGGCGCAACACCTCGATTACGCCATCGAGCGCTCGGAAGAAGTCTCGGCGCGCTATGTCGCGGCGCACAAGCTCAACTATCGCCACACCCTGCCGCAGAATATCGCCCTGGTCGTCCTTTATGCGGTCGCCAGCGCCGCGCTGCTGGCGCTGGGCGGCTGGCTGGTCATCCGCGAACAACTGTCGATCGGGCAACTGGTGGCCGCCGAACTGATCCTGTCGGGCGCGCTTTACGGTGTGTCGCAGCTCGGCACTTATCTCGACAGCTTCTACACCCTCGTCGCCAGCGTCGAGGAACTGTCGCTGCTCTATGGCATCCCCCAGGAACCGCTGCCCGACAAGCGCCAGCGCGCCACGGAGCCGCGCAATTCGGCGCTGGCGCTCAACAGTGTGCGGTTCGTCCACATGGGTGGGCCGGTCCGCATCGACCTCGATGTGCCGGCCGGATCACGGCTTCTCGCCCAGGGCGACCCGGGCATGGAGCGCGCGTTTTCCAATCTGCTGAAGCGCCTGCAGGTGTCGTACACTGGCTTGATTTCGATCGGCGGCGTCGACATCAGCAGCATCGATGCGCTGGCGCTGCGCCGCGACGTCATCGTGCTCGACCGGCCTTTCATCGTCGAAAGCACCATTATCGACTATCTGCGACTGTCGAGCGTCAACGAGGATCCGGCGGCGATCATGGACTCGCTGCGTCTCGTCGGGCTGGAGGATCGGCTGGCGATGTTGCCGCAGGGCCTGCAGACCAGTCTGTCGTCGACCGGGTGGCCGCTGTCGCTGGCCAAGACGATGCAGCTGAAGCTGGCGGCCGCCGTGCTGTCCAAGCCGCGCATCCTGGTGCTGTCGCCGCTTTACGATATCGTCGCGACCAAGCGCCTGCAGGCGGTGCTCGATCATTTTGCCGGCAGCGAGACGACCTTGATCTACTTCAGCAATCGTCCCGAAAACGTCAGCCTCCAGCATTATCTATGGATGGGCCGCGAATCCCAGGCCATCGTCGACAGCCGCGAGCGGTTCGATGCGCTGCGGTCCGGACGCGAGGTCTTCAATGGCAATCCGTAGCGACGATCCCAAGGCGTTTCCGACGCTCGCCCGTATCCGGCCGCCGCGGTTGGTACGTGCCATCGCCATTTCGCTGGTCGCAAGCCTTGTCGCCCTGATCATATTTGCGCTGACTGTGCCCTGGGTGCAGACCGCCGCGGGTACCGGCGCCGTCATCGCGCTCGATCCGCGCGATCGCCAGCAGAACATCACGGCGATGGTGCCGGGGCGCATCGAGCGCTGGTATGTGACCGACGGCAGTCCAGTAAAGGCCGGCGATCCGATCGCCCGCGTCGTCGATATCGATCCGCAACTGCTCGACAGGCTCGACAGCCAGCGCGGCGAGCTGCGCGCCGAAATCGACGCCGCGCGCGAGGCGATGGCCGTTGCCCAGCGCGATGTCGAGCGGACCGGGACCCTGTTTCGCGAAGGGCTGGCGTCGCGCCGCGATTGGGAACTGGCGCAGATCAAGGTCGCCGACTATCGCGCCAAGATCGCGAAGTCGCAGGCCGACATCAACACGATCGAGGTCAGCCGCAATCGCCAGTCGGTGCAGCTGATCACCGCCCCGCGTGCCGGGCGCATCATGCGGGTCATGGCCTTCGACACCGCAACGATGGTCAAGCAGGGCGACATGCTGGCAACCTTTGTGCCCGAAGATTCGAAGCGTGTTGTCGAGCTGTATGTCGATGGCCGCGACGTGCCGCTGATCCGCATCGGGCGCCGGGTACGGCTCGAATTCGAAGGCTGGCCGGCGATCCAGTTCAGCGGCTGGCCATCGGTGGCGCGCGGGCTGTTCGATGGCCGGGTCGTGGCGCTCGATGTCGCGGCCTCGCCGAACGGGCTGTTCCGCATCCTGGTGGAGCAGGCGCCCGACCGGCCGCCATGGCCCGGCGAACCGGCGGTCAGGCTCGGCGCCAAGGTGCGCGGCTGGGTGCTGATGGACACGGTCAAGGTCTGGTTCGAGCTGTGGCGCGTGCTGAACGACTTCCCGCTGCAGTTCACCCGGCCCGGCAGCCAGGCAACGGCGAATGGCAACGCACCGGCCAACGCGGCGGGCAGCGGCGGCGAAGCAAGTGGCGGCAATGCGAAATAGCATCGTTGTGCTGCTGCTGTTGGCCTCGCCGGCGATGGCGGCACCGCTCACACCGCCCGCGACGGTGGCGCCCATGGGTCCTCCTGCGGCGGCAGCGCCGCGGAAGGCACCTGCAACGACAGCGCCGCTGACCCTGCCCGAGGTGCTCGCATCCTCGCGTTTTCACGCCCCGCAGGTGCTGGAAGCGCTGGCCCGGGTTCGCGGCGCGGAGGGCAAGCTGCTCAGTGCCCAGGCGGCGTTCGACACGGTGTTCAGCGCGCAGGGCGACACCCGGCTGTCGGGCTATTACGATGGCCGCGATATCGAGGCCAAGGTGACCCAGCCGCTCGGCACGCTCGGTGGCCAGGCTTATGCCGGCTATCGCGTCTCGGGCGGGGAGTTTCCGATCTACGAGGACCAGCGCTACACCAACCGGCTCGGCGAGCTGAAGGCCGGGGCGATCTTTTCGCTGCTGCGCGATCGCATGATCGACGATCGGCGTTTTGCCCTGACTTTGGCCGAGGGTGATATCGCGCTTGCCGATGCCGATCGGCTGATGGTTGCCATCGGCGTGCAGACGCGCGCGATCCAGGCCTATAATGCCTGGGTCGCTGCCGGGCTCAGACTGCGCGTTTACCGCGACCTGCTGGCGCTTGCCGAAGGCCGCCAAAAGGGGTTTCGCCGCCAGGTCGAGGAGGGGGCCCGGCCGACGATCCTGCTGACCGAGAACGAACAGAATATCCTGCGGCGACAGACGCTGGTCGTGCAATCCGAACAGGCGCTGGCCCAGGCCCGGCAGACCCTGTCGCTGTACGTGCGGGATGCCGACGGCCGGCCGCTGCTGGTCGGCGACGATCGCCTGCCGGCAACACTGGCGCCGCCGCTGCCGCGTGCTCCCGACCCGCGCGCCCTGGTGGCGGCGCGGCCCGACCTGCGCACCATCGATATCCGCATGCGCCAGGCGGGGCAGCGGCTGGCGCTCGATCGCAACGCGCTGCTGCCCAAGCTCGACCTGAAGGTGGAGGCGTCGCAGGACTTCGGCGAGATCGGCTTTGGCGGCCCGTCACGCAGCGGCACCGATACCCGTGTCGGCTTTACCTTTTCAGTGCCGCTGCAGCAGCGCGCCGCCCGCGGCCGCATCGCCCAGACCAATGCCGAGATCGACGCCTTTCGCCAGCGCCGCCGTTTTGCCGAGGAACAGATCGTCGCCGAGATCGACAGCCTGGGCATTGCCGCGACCCAGACGGCGCGGCTGACGGTGCTCGCCGCCGAGGAGGCGCAGCGGGCCGATGCCATGGCGGTGGCCGAGCGGCGGCGCTTCGGGCTCGGCGCCAGCGACTTCTTCCTCGTCAATGTCCGCGAGGAGGCCGCGGCCGATGCCCAGGTGCGCCGCCTCGACGCCGCCGTGCGCCAGGTCACCGCCCACGCCGACCTGGCGGCGGCGACGGCGGATCTCGACGCCCTCGCGCTTTAGGTCGCGCTCTAGGCCTTCAGCAGCGCCGAATCGAAGGGCAGCGCGCGCAGCCGCACACCGGTCGCGGCGAAGATGGCATTGCCGAGGGCTGGTGCAACGGCGGGATAGCCCGGCTCGCCGAGCCCGGTCGGGTTGTTGTCGCTGAGCACGAAGGCGACATCGACCGGCGGCGCGTCGGCCATGCGCAGGATCGGATAGTCGCCGAAGTTGCGCTGCTCGACTGCCCCGTCGCGGAAGGTGACGTTGAGCCCCTGGGCGGCGCCCAGCGCATCGAGGACCGAGCCCTGGACCTGATGCAGGGCGCCCGACGGGTTGACGATCTGCCTGCCGACATCGGCGGCGACCCAGATCCGGGCGATCTTGACGGTGCCGTCGGCGGCCACGCCGGCTTCGACGACATTGGCGAAATAGCCAAGGTGGCTGAAGTGAAAGGCGATGCCGAGGCCCTGGCGTGCCGGCAGCTTGCGGCCCCATTTCGCCATCGTCGCGACCTTGTCGAGCACGCCGAGCGCGCGGGCACCGTTGAAGCTCTCGGGGTTCTTGGGATCGCCGACGATCCGCCCATCGGCGAGCAGGGTGCGGCGGAAGGCGAGCGGATCCTGCCCGGCGGCATGGGCCAGTTCGTCGATGAAGCCCTGCATGACAAAGCCGAAGGCGTTGTTTTCGGGGGCGCGTAGCCACCAGGTCGGGGTGTCGAGCGCCATCGCGGAGCCACCGACCTGGAAATCGGCGACGAAGCCAGCCGGGAACTGCGCTTCGTCGATGCCGGCGGCGCGGGCAAAGCGCTTGGGCGTGCCGAAGCTGACGAAATGGTTGCGCCAGGCAGTGACCCGGCCGGCATCGTCGAGCCCGGCCTCGAAATGGTGGAAGCCGCCGGGTCGGTAATAGCCGCCGGTCAGGTCGTCTTCGCGGCTCCAGGTCAGCTTGACCGGCACGCCAGCCTCGCGCGCGATCCACGCCGCCTCGACCATGAAGTCGCTTGCCAGGCGCCGGCCGAAACCGCCCCCGCTGCGCAGCATGTGGATGGTGATGTCGCTGCCGGCGATGCCCAGCGCCTTGGCCACCGCGGTGCGGCCGTCCTCGGGCAGTTGCGTCGGTGCCCAGATCTCGACCTTGCCGCCGCTGACCTGTGCCGTGCAGTTCATCGGCTCCATCGTGGCATGGGCGAGGAAGGGGTAACTGTAGTCGGCACTGACCCGCTTGGCAGCGCCGGCGAGCGCGGCGGCGGCATCACCGTGGCTGGTGATGGTGCGCTGTGGTGGCTGGGCGGCGAGGCGCGTGGCCTCGGCCAGGAAATGCGCGGTCGACTGGCTTGCGGCGGGCGGCTGGTTCCATTCGATCTGCAGGGCGTTGCGGGCGCGGTTGGCGGCCCAGCTGTTGTCGGCGATGACCGCGACGCCGGCGGCAAGGCCTTCGGTGCCGGGCACGACAAAGACTTTACGGACCCCGGGCATGGCCAGTGCTGCGGCCATGTCGACCTTGGCCACGGTGCCGCCATAGGCGGGGCATTTCTGATAGGCGGCGAACTTCATGCCCGGGACCTGGGCGTCGATGCCGAACAGCGGCTGGCCGGTGACGATAGCGCGATTGTCGACGCCGGGAACGAACTTGCCGACGATGCGGAAGTCCTTGGGGTCCTTCAGGACCAGTTTCGCGGCATCGGGCGCCGGCAGGGTGGCCGCCAGCGCCACGAGGGTGCCATAGCCGGCGCTGCGGCCCGAGGCGGCGTGTATGACCTTGCCCGACGCGGTCGTCAGGCTGTCGACCGGCACCTGCCACGACCTGGCGGCGGCGGCGACCAGCATGGCCCTTGCCCCGGCGCCGACGCGGCGCATCGGTTCGTACTGCGTCGGCGTCGCCATGCTGCCGCCGGCATATTGCTCGCCATAGCGGGCAGCGTCGGCAAGGCCCTGTTCGACGCGCACCTGGCGCCAGTCGACGTCGAGCTCCTCCGCGATCAGCATCGGCAGCGAGGTCTTGATGCCTTGGCCGATCTCCGGATTATGGGCGATGATGGTGACGACGCCATCGCTGCCGATCCGCACCCACGGGTTGAGCGCGCCGGGGCCGTAGGATGCCGCGCCGGCGGCCGGCGCATAGCCAAGCCACAGGCCGCCACCGGCGACGGCGCCGGCGACGAGCATCGTGCGGCGGCTGATCTTTGCCTGGGCGTTCATGCCGTCACCCCCGCAGCTTGCTTGATGGCGGCGCGGATGCGCGTGTAGGTGGCGCAGCGGCACAGGTTGCCGTTCATCGCGGCGTCGATCGCGGCATCGTCGGGACGCGGCGTCTCGCGCAGCAGCGCCGTCGCCGCCATCAGCTGGCCGGCCTGGCAATAACCGCATTGCGGGACGTCCATGCTGACCCAGGCATCCTGCAGCTTTTGCCCGATCGGATCGGCGGCAAGGCCCTCGATGGTGGTGATGCGCGCGGTGCCAACGCTGGCGAGGGTCGTCTGGCACGACTTCACCGGCTGGCCATCGAGATGGACGGTACAGGCGCCGCAAAAGGCCGCCGCGCAGCCGAATTTGGTGCCGGTCATGCCGAGCAGGTCGCGAAGCGCCCACAGCAGCGGCATGTCGGGATCGGCGCTGACGGTGTGGACCGTGCCGTTGATCATGAGTTTCGTCGCCATGCCGCCCTCCATTGCAAGAGGACAATAGCGTTTCCGCAACGACAGGGGGAGAGGCAATTCACCCCATGCCTTTTGTGCCGATCAGCGGTCGAGCGTGGCCTTGTGCATCAGGAAGCCCGGGATGCCCTCGGCGCCGAAGCCGACGAAGCTTTCGCCATCATCGCGATCGCGGCGGTCGTCGCGCCGCGGCTCTTCACGGCGCCCGCCGCGGTAATCGCGGATCGGATCGCGGGCGATGCGGGCTGGCGGGGCGGCAATGAC
>QBLU01000061.1 GCA_003241875.1 Alphaproteobacteria bacterium | reverse complement strand
TCCTCCCCCCCCCCCCCCCTTCCCCGCCCGCCTACACCGCCGTCCGCACCACCGCCGCCACCAGCGAGGCACGCCTCCTCGCCCGCGACGGCCGCCTGCTCGAAAAACGCCGCACCGACCCCCGGGTGCGCCGGCTCGACTGGGTGCCGTTGGCGGCGATCAGCGGCGCGCTTACCGGCCGGATCATCGCCTCAGAGGACCGGCGCTTCGCTGCCCATCACGGCGTCGACTGGCGCAGCGTCGGCGGTGCGCTGCGCGATCGCCTGCAGGGCCGCGGCGCCCGCGGTGCCAGCACCATCACCATGCAGCTGGCGGCGCTGCTCGATCCCGCCATCGGCAGCGCCGGCGACCGCTCGTGGCGGCAAAAGCTCAAGCAGGCCCGCGCCGCGCTGGCGCTCGAACGCCGCTGGAGCAAGCCGCAGATCCTCGAAGCCTGGCTCAATCTGCTGCCCTTCCGCGGTGAACTCGTCGGCATTGATGCCGCTGCCCGCGGCCTCGCCGGTCGGTCGCCAGCCGGCCTCGACGCCGCCCAGGCCGCGGTCCTCACCGCGCTCGCCCGCGGGCCTTCGGCCGCGCCGGCCACCGTCGCCGCTCGCGCCTGCCGCGCCGCGCCGGAGCTGCCGTGCAGCATGATGCAGGTCGCCGCCGATGCCATGCTTGGCCCGCGCGCCACCATCACCGGCCCCGGCCTCGCGCCGCAACTCGCCGACCGGCTGCTCGTGCCCGGCACGCGCGGCAGCGTTCGCACCACCATCGACCTCGACATCCAGCGGCTGGCGACCGAGGCATTGACCCGGCAGCTCGCCGCCCTGTCGCCGCGCAACGCCCGGGACGGTGCCGCCATCGTCGTCGACAACGCCACCGGCGACATCCTCGCCTGGGTCGGTTCGGCCGGGCCGGCGTCGACCGCCGCCGCCGTCGACGGCGTCACCGCGCCGCGCCAGGCCGGATCGACACTGAAGCCGCAGCTCTACGCCTTGGCGCTCGAAAAGCGCCTGCTCACCGCCGCCTCGGTGCTCGACGATGCGCCGGTCGATCTCGATACCGCCTCGGGCCTTTATATCCCGCAGAACTACGACCGCAGCTTTCGCGGGCCGGTCAGCGTCCGTTCGGCACTCGGCAACAGCCTCAACGTGCCCGCGGTGCGCACGCTGCTGCTGGTCGGCGTCGATGCCTTTCGCGATCGCCTCTACGACATCGGCTACAAGGGCATCAGCCGCGACGGCAACTATTATGGCTTTTCGCTGGCGCTGGGCTCGGCCGAGGTGACCTTGCTCGAACAGGCCGCCGCCTTCCGCGCGCTGGCCCGCGACGGCCGCTGGTCGCCGCTGCGCGTGCAGCCCGGCTCCGCCACCCCGGACCGCGCGATCATCGACCCCGGCGCCGCCGCCATCATCCGCGACATCCTCGCCGATCCCGCCGCGCGCACAGCGACCTTCGGCGAGGACAACGGCCTTGCCATGCCCTTCCCGGCAGCGGTCAAGACCGGCACGTCGAAGGCGCTGCGCGACAATTGGTGCGTCGGCTTTTCGGATCGCTTCACCGTCGCCGTCTGGGTCGGCAATTTCGAAGGCGATCCGATGGTCGGCGTCTCGGGCATGACCGGCGCCGCCCCGGCTTGGGCACGGATCATGCTCGCCCTCCACGCCGCCGCGCCCGGCCGCGCCTTTCCCCTGCCGCCGGGCGTCGGCCGCCACCGCGTCGCCTGGGTCCCGGCGATCGAGCCGCCGCGCGACGAACTGTTCCTCGCCGGCACCGAGCTCGACACAATCCGCATCGCCGACCCCGCCGAGCAGCGCCCGCGCCTGCTCGCGCCCGCGGATGGTGCCGTCATCGCCATCGATCCCGATATCCCGCCGGCCCGCCAGCGCATCAGCATCCGTGCCGCCACGCCGCTGCCGGGCCTCGGCATCACCATCGACGGCCGCTCGCTGCCCGCCAGCCGCGACGGCGATCGCTTGACCGTGTTGTGGGCCCCCGCCCCCGGCGTCCACATCATCGCGCTGACCGATGGTCGCCACACGTTCGACCGGGCACGGGTCACGATACGCTGACGCCGTCCGGGAACAATCCGCCGCCGCACCGAGTTTAGTCACCACAACATCTCGGCGAGTAGCACGTGACCCTGACCAACCGCATCCTGGCGGCGCTCCCGGCGCCGCCATCGCTCCGGCGTGGCAACGCGCTGTTTCTCGACGTCGACGGCACACTCTGCGCCATCGCCCCCCGCCCCACCGATGTGGCCTTCGACGCCGCCTTGAAACAGCGGCTCGGCGAGGTTTCGGCGCAGCTATCCGGCGCCGTGGCGCTGGTCAGCGGCCGCGCCCTCGACTGGCTGACATCCGAAGCCGGGAGCCTGCCGCTGGCCCTCGCCGGCACCCATGGCCTCGAAATCCGCCATGCCGACGGCCGCCTCGACGCGGCACCCGTGCGCCCCGGCCTCGCCGCCGCGATCGACTCCGCCCGGCAGTTCGCCGCGGCCAATCCCGGCGTGGTCATCGAAGCCAAGACCCGCGCCGTCGCCATCCACTACCGCCAGGCCCCCGATAGCGCCGCGGCGGTGGCGGCCCTGGCGGACATGCTGTCCCGCCGCCACGCCCTGCCGCTCCAGCACGGCACCATGGTCGCCGAGTTGAAGGGCGGCGACGGCGACAAGGGCCGCGCCATCGCCAGCCTGCTCGCCGAGCCACCGTTTTGCGGTCGCCTGCCCATCTATGTCGGCGACGACCTGACCGACGAGGCCGGGTTCGAGGCGGTGGCAGCCGCCGGCGGCTACGGCATCCTTGTCGGCACGCCCCGCGAAACCGCCGCCGACTACGGCCTCGCCGATCCTGCTGCCGTGCGGCGCTGGCTGGCAGACGTCGCATGACGCCACCCCAGGGCCTCGACCTCTCTCCCATCGGCAATTGCGCAGTCTCGGCGCTCATCGACGCGGAGGCGCGCTTTGTCTGGGGCTGCGTGCCGCGCGTCGACGGCGACCCCGCCTTTGCAGCGCTGCTCGGCAGCGACACCCATGGCCAATGGGCGATCGACGTCGATGGCCGCGCCAGCACCGAACAGGCCTATCTGCGCAATACCGCCGTGCTGCGCACCGTCGTCACCGATGCCGCCGGCGCCAGCCTCGAGATCCTCGATTTCTGCCCGCGCTTCGAACGCTTCGGGCGCATGTACCGACCGGTGGCCTTCGCCCGCATCGTGCGGCCCCTTTCGGGCGCGCCGCGCATCGCGATGACGCTCGACATCGCCGCAGGCTGGGGCAACGGTTCGGCGCCCGTCACCATGGGCTCCAACCACCTGCGCTACCTGGCCCCGGCGGGCACGCTGCGCCTGACCACCGACGCGCCGATCGGCTATGTCGCCTCGGGCCGCTCGTTCCGGCTGGAGCGGCCGCTGCATTTCTATCTCGGCCCCGACGAGCAGTTCGATCGCTATCTCAACGTGGCGCTCCCCGAGATGCTGGCGGAAACCGTGACCGAGTGGCGCCAGTGGGTGCGCGGCCTCGCCATTCCCTATGAATGGCAGGACGCCGTGATCCGCGCCGCCATCGGGCTGAAACTCTGCTGCCATGAAGCCAGCGGCGCCATCGTCGCGGCGCTCACCACGTCGATCCCCGAAGCGCCCGGCTCGGGACGGACCTGGGATTACCGCTATTGCTGGCTGCGCGACGCCTATTACACCGTGCAGGCGCTCAACCGGCTCGGCGCGCTCGACGTGCTCGAAAACTACCTCGGCTACCTGCGCAACGTCGTCACCCGCGCCGACGGCGGCCACATCAAGCCGCTTTACGGCGTCGAACTCGAGGAAGACCTGCCCGAACGGCTGGTGCCTGACCTGCCCGGCTATCGCGGCGAAGGCCCGGTTCGCGTCGGCAACCAGGCGCACGAGCATCTGCAGAACGATGTCTACGGTCAGGTCGTGCTGTCGAACATCCAGGCCTTCCTCGACCGCCGGCTGTTCCGCCCCGCCGACGCTGCCGATTTCGCCGCGCTGGAACGCGTCGGCGACAGGGCGTTCGCCCTCCACGACGCCCCCGATGCCGGATTGTGGGAATTGCGCACCCGCGAGCGGGTCCACACCTATTCGTCGGCGATGTGCTGGGCGGCGTGCGACCGGCTGGCGATTGCCGCCGATGCGCTGGCGCTGCCCGACCGCGCCGCCTTCTGGCGCGACCGCGCCGCCATCGTTCGCGCCCGCATCGAGAGCGAAGCCTGGTCGCCCAAGGGCCATTTCGCCGCCAGCTTCGGCGGGGACGAGCTCGATGCCAGCCTCTTGCAGCTGCTCGATCTCGGCTTCATGGCGCCCGACGACCCGCGCTTCCTGGCGACGCTCGACGCGGTCGAGGCGGCGCTGCGCCGCGGCTCCCACATGCTGCGTTATGACGAGGCCGATGACTTCGGCGCGCCGGAGACGGCCTTCAATTTCTGCACCTTCTGGCTGATCGAGGCGCTGGCCCTGGTCGGCCGCCGCGACGAGGCCCGCGCGCTGTTCGAGGAGATGCTGGCGCTGCGCTCGCGCGCCGGGCTGCTGTCCGAGGACACCGACATGGCGAGTGGCGAGGCCTGGGGCAATTATCCGCAAACCTATTCGCTGGTCGGCATCATCAACTGCGCCAACCTGCTGAGCACCCCGTGGAGGCTGGCGCGATGAGCCGGATTATCGTCATTTCCAATCGCGTCGCCATGCCATCGAATGGCAGCGCCGGCAGCCAGGGCGGCCTCGCCGTCGCCATCGCCGCGGCGCTGAAGGAATATCGCGGCATGTGGTTCGGCTGGTCGGGCGAAAGCACGTCGGAATATACCGGCGCGATCAGCATCGCGCGCGCCGATGATGTCACCACGGCGACCATCGATCTCGAGGAACAGGACGTCGAGGAATATTACAACGGCTATGCCAACAAGACGCTTTGGCCGCTGTTTCACTATCGGCTCGACCTCGTCGAGTTCGATCGCGCCTTCGGGGCCGGCTATGCCCGGGTCAACCAGCGCTTCGCCGATGCCGTCACGCCGCTGATCGAGCCCGACGACCTCGTCTGGATCCACGACTATCACCTGATTCCGCTGGCGCGTGAGCTGCGCGCCCGCGGCCTCAAGAACCGCATCGGCTTCTTCCTGCACACCCCCTGGCCGCCGGCACGGCTGCTGGCGACGCTGCCCCACCACGAGGAGCTGGTGGAGTGCCTGATGACCTATGACCTCATCGGTTTCCAGACCGAGGACTGGCTCGACAGTTTCCGCAGCTACATCATCGGCATGGCCGGCGGCAGCGGGTCCGACGGCGTGTTCAGCGCCTATGGCCGCAGCGCCCGCGCCGGGGTGTTCCCGATCGGCATCGATGCCGATGCCTTCATCGCCGCGGCGCACGGACCGCAGGCCGATGCCGCCCATGCCCGGATCGTCCATTCGATCGCCGGTCGCAAGATGATCGTCGGCGTCGACCGGCTCGATTATTCCAAGGGCATCGAGGATCGCTTCCTCGCCTATGAGCGCTTCCTGTCGGATCATCCCGAATGGATCGGCAATACCTTCCTGCTGCAGATCGCGCCGCCGACCCGCGCCGGCATCGGCAGCTACCAGGATATCCGCGAGCGGCTCGACGCCCAGTCGGGACGCATCAACGGTGCCTTTGCCGACGTCGACTGGGTGCCGCTGCGCTATGTCAACCGCGCCTACCCCCGCGGTGAGCTCGCCGGGATCTATCGGGCCGCCGCCGCCGCGCTGGTGACGCCGCTGCGCGACGGCATGAACCTCGTCGCCAAGGAATATGTCGCCGCCCAGGACCCCGACGACCCCGGCGTGCTGATCCTGTCGAAATTCGCCGGCGCCGCTACCCAGATGACGGCGGCACTGCTGGTCAACCCGTTCGACGGCCATGAGGTGATGGAGGCCATGCACCAGGCCCTGACGATGCCGCTCGCCGAGCGGCAGGGGCGCTGGCAGGAATTGTTCGAAGGCGTGCAGCGCGACGATGTGCTGGCCTGGCGCGAATGCTACATCGCCGCGCTGCAGGACACTGCGGAACCGGTAGCGGCGACCGCTTGAGCATCAAGGTCGCGTAGACAGAAAAGTACTGTCACCCCGGCGAAGGCCGGGGCCCATGAACCACAATTTCGGCAACACGAGCGCTCAACGTCCGCACCCATGAGTCCATGGGCGATGCCTTCGCCGGGGTGACAAGTTCATCGGAGCGCCTACAGTTTCGCCCGATGCCCGGGAACCCCGCCAGCCGCACGATGTTAGTCACCCTACATGTCAAATGATCTGCAGGAACGGGCACCGCCGCCGCATCGCCTGGGCCGGCACGCACGCCCGTTCGCCTTCGCCTGCGCCGCATTGCTGGCGAGCACTGCACATGGTCAGACGCTCCAGGCCGTCCAGCCTGCGGCCCCCGTACCGGACGGCGACCTGTCCGCCGAACTGCCGCCCCTCGCCCCGCTCGCGCCGGCCGATACCGCACCGCCGCCGACACCGCTGGTGCCCGAGTCCGAGCTGCGCGCCCCGCTGCCGTCGCTCGGCAGTGTCCAGCCGCCGCCGGTGCTGCCGCCCACCAGTGACCCCGAGCTGCCGACCATCCGCTACCGGCTCCAGATCGAGGGCCTGAAGGATATCGATCTCGAGGACCGTTTCCGCGATCTGTCCGCGCTGCTCGAAAAGGGCCGCAAGGCCGGCAGCGCCGCCCAGGTTTCGGCGCGCGCCGATGCCGATGTGCAGACCGTCGAGAACCTGCTGCGCTCCGAAGGCTATTTCGACGCGGTCGCCAGCGCCGTCGTTGGGCCGCTGCCCGGACCCGATGGCCAGCTGCTCGTTGCCATCACCGCGACGCCGGGCCCCCGCTACAGCATCGGCAGCATCGCCATCACTGGCGGCGTCACGCTGCTGGCCCCCGAGCCCCTGGCTATAGCGCGCGAGGCGCTGACGCTGAAGACGGGCGATCCGATCGTCGCCCCCGCCGTCGAGGGCGCAGAGGCCAGCGTTGCGCTGCGCCTGCCCGAGCAGGGCTATCCGTTCGCGACGGTCGGCCAGCGCGACATCCTGCTCGACGACGTGACGTTCCTCGGCGACTACACCCTGCCGGTCACTGCCGGCCGCAAGGCGTGCTTCGGCGGTTTCCGTCTTGGCGGCGACCCGGTGTTCGACGCTGAACACATCGGCATCCTGCCGCGCTTCAAGGCCGGCGAGATCTACGACAGCCGCCGCGTCGACGACCTGCGCCAGGCGCTGATCGCCACCAGCCTGTTGTCGACGGTGTCGGTGGAACCCGTCGCCACCGGGACCATCGATGCCGATGGCATCGAGACCGTCGACCTCCTCGTCCGCCAGAGCCGCGGCCCGGCGCGCAACCTCGCCGCCAACGCCGGCTATGGCACCGGCGAAGGCATCAGGGCCAGTGCCAGCTGGACCCACCGCAACCTGTTCCCGCCCGAAGGCGCGCTGACCGCCGCCGTCGTCGCCGGCACCAACGAACAAAGCCTGCGCGGCCAGTTCATCCGCTCCAACGCCGGCCAGCGCGATCGCGCCTTCCAGGCCGGTGCCTCGGTCGCCCGGCAACGCTACGAGGCGTTCAACGCCGAAACCATCAACGTCAACACCAGCCTGTCGCGCGTCAGCACGCCGATCTGGCAGAAACGCTGGACCTGGTCGCTAGGCGCCGAGCTGATCGCGTCGCGCGAAACCAGCTTCGATCCGCTGCTCGCCGAGCGCGATCGCGGCACCTATCTTATTGCCGCGCTGCCCACCCAACTCGGCTATGACCGCTCCGACAATCTGCTCGATCCGACCCGGGGCTTCCGCCTCACCGCCCGCGTCAGCCCGGAGGCGCAAAAGCGCACCGGCGGCTCGTTCGACAGCTATGGTCGCTTCCTGTTCGAGGGCAGCGCCTATTATCCGGTGACGTCGTCGATCGTCATCGCCGGCCGCGCCCGCGTCGGCAGCATCGTCGGCGCGCCGCGCGACGAGATCGCGCCGTCGCGGCGGCTCTATGCCGGCGGCGGCGGCTCGGTGCGCGGCTTCGGGTTCCAGGAACTCGGCCCGCGCGACCTCGACAACCGGCCTATCGGTGGCCGCGGCCTCACCGAATTCGCGCTGGAGGCGCGCTACCGCTTCGGCGATTTCGGCATCGTGCCGTTCATCGATGCCGGTCGACTGGGTGAATCGTCGACCCCGTCGCTGTCGGGCATGCGCTACGGCGTCGGCATCGGCGGCCGCTACTACACCAATTTCGGGCCGATGCGCATCGACATCGCCACCCCGATCAACCGCCAACCCGGCGAATCCCGCGTGGCGCTCTACATCTCGATCGGGCAGGCATTTTGACGGCACGACGTATTCTGCTCTGGGTCGGCGGCGCCATCACCGCGCTGCTGGCGCTTGTCGTCATCATCGTGCTCGGGCTCAACACCAGCCCTGGCAAGCGCTTCCTGCTCGGGCAGCTGGCCGGCTTCACCACCGCCAGCGGGCTCAACTATCGCGCCGCTGACATCGACGGCTCGATCTATGGCCGCATGACGATCATGGGCCTCGAAATCCGTGATCTCGATGGCGTGCTGGTCACGTCCCCGGCGGTCGTCGTCGACTGGTCCCCCGCCGCGCTGTTCGACGGCGGTCGCATCTCGCTTGCCGAGGCCGGCGCCGATACCGTTCGCCTGTTGCGCCGGCCCAATCTCCGCCCGTCCGACCCCGACGAGCCGTTGCTGCCCGATCTCGACATCGACATCGACCGCCTGCGCGTCACCAACCTGATCATCGAGCCCGCCGTCACCGGGCGCCGCCACAGCGTCGGCCTGTCGGGCTCGGCGAGCATTGCCGACGGCCGCGCCACCATCGCGCTCGACGCCGCCGCCCGCCAGGGCATCGGCATCGCCGGCGGCGATCGCCTCGTCCTCCGCCTCTATGCCGTGCCCGAGGACAACAAGCTGGTCATCGACGCCCGGCTGGTGGCGCCGGCGTCGGGCCTCGTCGACGGCTTCACCGGGCTCGGTCGCCCGCTGGCGGCGCGCATCAACGGCCAGGGGAGCTGGGCCAGCTGGCGCGGGGCGCTGCTCGCCGACAGTGCCGGCGCGCCGCTCGCCAACCTCGCCATCACCGCCAACGACGGCCGCTTCACCGTTAAGGGCCGCACCGATCCCGGCCTGCTGCTCACCGGCCCGGCCCAGTCGCTGCTCCGCCAGGTCGATGTCGACATCGCCGCCGGCCTTGCCGAGCGCCGCGTCGACACCGTCGCAAAGCTCAGCAGCGATGCCTTCGTCATCGACGCCAAGGGCCTGATCGACCTCGGCGAAAGCCGCTTCCAGGATTTCGCCGTCAACGCGCAGCTGCTGCGCCCCGGCGCCATCGCGCCCGACCTCAGCGGCAACGACGTGCGCCTCGCCGTCACGCTCGACGGCGGGTTCGGCACGCCCGCCATCGCCTATCGCGCCAGCGCGCAGTCGCTGACCTTCGACACTACCACCGTCGAGGGCCTTGTCGCCAGCGGTCGCGCCACCGTCGATGCCGAACGCATCCTGGTGCCGATCAGCGCCCGCGCCCGTCGCGTCACCGGGCTCAACCCCGCCGTCGGCGGCCTGCTGACCAACCTTGCCATCGACGGCGACCTCGCCTGGTCCAGGGGCCAGCTGTTGTCCGACAATCTGCGCCTGCGCTCCGATCGCATCGACGCCACCGCCATCATCATCGCCGACGTCGCCAAGGGCAATTACGCCGGCACGCTGAAGGGCCGCGTCAATGATTACCAGGTCGCCGGGCTCGGCCGCATCGACCTCGTCACCGATGCCCGGCTGGTCACCGCCCCCGCCGGCGGCTTCGGCATCACCGGCACCGCCCGCATCGCCACGCGCAGCTTCGAAAATGCCGCGGTGCGCGAACAATTGGGCGGCAACGCCGTCATCACCGCCGGTTTCGGCTATGATCCCGCTGGCCTCGCCACCCTGCGCAACCTGCGGCTGACGTCGCCGCTGCTGCGCATCACCGACGGCAGCGGCAGCTATCGCCTCGACAATGGCCGTATCGCGCTCAGCGCCCGCGCCGTCTCGACGACCTATGGCCCGGCCAGCGTCACCGCCTCGGGCACCGTCGAACGCCCGGTCGTAAGGCTTCGCGCTGATCGTCCCGGCCTTGGCATCGATGTCCGCAACCTCGTCGCCGATCTTACCGGCACCGCCGCCGGCTACCGCATCGTCGCCGCCGGCGGCTCGGCCTATGGGCCGCTGTCGGGCGATGTGCTCATCCGAACCGGCAAGGCGCTCAGCATCGACATCAACCGCGCCCGCATTGCCGGCATCGATGCCCGCGGCCGCGTCACCCAGACCGCCGCCGGGCCGTTCGCCGGCAATATTTCGCTCGCTGGCTCGGGCATCACCGGCAATGTACGCCTTGCTGCGGCCGGTGCGAACCAACGTGCCGACATCGATGCCCGCGCCCAGTCGGCGCGCATCCCCGGCGACGTGCCGATCACCATCGGCAGCGGCACCGCCCGCGCCTCGGTCATCCTCTACCCCGACGCGCCGTCGATCACTGGCAGCGCCGATCTCGCCGATGTCCGCTCGGGCACGCTGCTCGTCGCCCGCGCCCGCAGCCGCTTCGACTATCGCGGCGGCAACGGCACCGTCGGCCTCGTCGCCAATGGCAGCACGACGGCGCCGTTCAACATCGCCGCCCAGGCTCGCCTCAGCCCGCAGCGCGTCGTCGCCAACGCCACCGGCGCCTTTAGCGGGGTAGCGTTCCGCCTCGCCGCCCCCGCCGTCGCCACCCGCACCGGCGGCGAATGGCAGCTGGCACCGGCCACCATCGTCTTCCCGCAGGGCCGCGCCCGACTGTCCGGTGCCTATGGCCGCACCACCCGCGTCAACGCCGTCCTCGACAGCGTCGATCTCAGCATCGTCAACACCTTCGTTCCCGGCCTCGGGGTCGGTGGCAAGGCTTCGGGGACCATCGACGCGACGCTTGCCGACGTGCCCGTCGTCGATGCCCGCATCGCCGTCGCCGGCTTCACCCGCGCCGCCGCCTATACCATCTCGGCACCCGTCGACATCGTCACCTCGGCGCAACTGTCGGCGAGCGGCGGCAACATTGCCACCGCCATCCGCCGTGGTGGCACCACCATCGGCCGGCTGCAGGCCCGCGTCGCGCCGCTGCCACCCGGCGCCGGCATAGCTGCCCGCCTGCAGGCGGCACCGCTGTCGGGCGGCATCCGCTATGGCGGCCCGGCCGAAGTGCTGTGGGCCCTCACCGGCATCGCCGGCCAGGAACTCGCCGGGCCGATCTCGATCGCCGCCGATTTCGGTGGTCGGGTCGACGCGCCCAGCCTCAACGGCACCATCCGCGCCACGTCCCTACGCTATACCAACCAGGCCTATGGCACGCTGATCCGCGACATCGCCCTCCAGGGCAATTTCACCCAGTCGCAGTTGCAGATCGCCTCGCTCACCGGCCGCGCCGGCGACGGCACCATCGCCGCCAGCGGCAGCGTCGGCCTCGATGCGGCCCGCGGCTTCCCGGCCAGTGTCAACGTCACCTTCGACCGCGCCCAGTTGGCGCGAAGCGATGCCCTCGGCGCCCAGGCAACCGGCAATCTCGCCATCACCAACGGCCCCAACGGCGCGCTCATCGCCGGCACCATCGACATCCCCGAGGCGCGCTACGAAATCATCCGCCAGGGCGATGCCGCGGTAACGCAGTTGACCGGCGTCCGTCGCAAGAACGCCCCCGCGCAGACGGCAAGCACCGCGCCGCCGCCGCCCGGGCCCGCCAGCATCCGCCTCGATGTCCGCGTCCGCGCCGACAACCAGATCTTCGTGTCGGGCATGGGGCTGGAGGCCGAATGGGAAACCGACATGCGCATCACCGGCACCGCCGCCGCGCCGCGCATCGTCGGCCGCCTGGAGGTCATCCGCGGCACATACAGCTTTGCGGGCAAGCGTTTCGAGCTCGGCCAGAACGGCGCCATCGTCTTCAACGGCGGTGAATTCACCAATCCCGAGCTGTCGCTGAGCGCCACCACGACGGTCGAGGGCGTCACCGCCATCATCAACATCACCGGCCGCGCCCAGCGCCCGCAGATCGCCTTCACGTCGACGCCCGCGCTGCCCCAGGATGAAGTGCTGTCGCGGCTGCTGTTCGGTGCCTCGGTGACCAACATCTCGCCGATCCAGGCGGTGCAGCTCGCCGCCGCGCTCAACTCGCTGCGCGGCTCGGGCGGCGGGCTCAACCCCTTGGGCAAGCTGCGCTCGGTCACCGGCGTCGACCGTCTGCGCGTGCTCGGCGAGGACAAGACCACCGGCCGCGGCACCGCCGTGGCGGCGGGCCAGTACATCGGCAACAACATCTATGTCGAAGTCATCACCGATGCCCGCGGCTTTACCGCCACCCAGCTCGAAATCGGGCTGACCAAGACGCTCAGCGTGCTCAGCGCCACCGGCTCGTTCGGCGGGTCGAACGTCACCCTGCGCTATTCGAGGGATTATTGATGCCGCACCGGACTGCGCCCGGCAGCGCCGCCGCCGAACGCGCCGGCGCCACGGCGACTTCGCCGCGGCACTATGGCTGGCCGGCGTGGAAGGCCATTCTCCGCCGCGCCTGGGCCAACAACGACGCGCACAATCTCAGCCTGATGGCGGCGGGCGTTGCCTTCTATACCTTCCTGTCGTTCGTGCCGTTGCTGGCGGCGATGGTGATGACCTATGGACTTGTCGCCGACCCGGCGACGATCGGCCTGCACATGAAATCGATCATCGACCTGGTACCCGCCGACGCGGCGAAACTCATCTACGAGCAGCTGGTCAATCTTACGACGAGCGCCGCCAGCCGCAAGGGCATAGGACTCCTGATAGCGCTGGGCGTCTCCATCTATGGCGCCACCCGTGCCTCGGGTGCCATCATCACCGCGCTCAACGTCATCTATGGCGAGCGCGATCGCCGCGGCATCGTGCGGGGCACGCTGGTGTCGACGGTGCTCATCATCGGCGCCATCGTCATCGGCATCGTCGGCGTGCTGGCGGCGTCGATGCTGGGCTATGCCGAAACCGTCCTCACCGGCTTTGGCAGCGCCGGCATCATCCTCGTCAAGGCGGCGACCTGGATCGTTGCCGCCGCCCTGTGCTGCTTCGCGATCGGCGCGATGTACCGCTTTGCTCCCGATCGCAAGGATGCGCGCTGGCATTGGCTGACCCTTGGGTCGGTCGTCGCGACCGTCCTGTGGCTCGCCGCGACGCTGGGCTTCGGCGTCTATGCGGCCAGCTTCGGTGACTATAACGCCACCTATGGCTCGCTGGGCGCGGTCGTCGTGCTGCTGATGTGGCTGTTCCTGTCGGCCTATGCCATCCTCATCGGCGGGCTGATCAACGCCGAGGCCGAGCGCCAGACCGCCGAGGACACTACCACCGGCCGCCCGCGCGCGATGGGCCAGCGCGGCGCCGTCGTCGCCGACATGAGCGCAGCGCATGACCCGCCGCCGGCCCCGGAGTAATCCTCAGGCGTCGGGGCGCGGTACCAGGATCAGCGTGCGGCCCTCGACCCGCCAGGATTGCAGCTGCGACAGGAAATTCATGCCGATCACGTCGAAACCGCCCGGCGTCGGCGCGATCACCACCCGCAGATTGCGCGCCTCGATGCCGCCGAGCGTCAACAGCCCGACCTTGCCGGTCTGGGCGGCGATGGCGCCATTGGCGGTCTGCAGGATGATCGGCATCAGGCCCGTGGCCTTATCGGTCGCCGTGGCCGCTGCCGTCCGTCCCGACAGCACGGTGATCGTCGCACCGCTGTCGACCAGCATCCGCCGCTCGACCCCATCGACCGTCGCCCGCGCCCAGAAATGCCCATCTGGCGACATGCGGATACGGACCTCGTCGCCCACGACCTGCTGGTCATCTAGGCCGAGCCGCGCGGTGATGGCGCCGAGCTCCGGGCTGTACGGCGCCTGCTGCAGGAACAACCAGATGACTCCGGCAAGCATGCCGAACGAAAACAACCCGCGCAGCACCGGGCCGATCTTGGGAATATTGAACAATATGATCAGCAACGCCGCTGCGCCGAGCGCATAAACTATCAGTGGCTGGTCGAAACCGGCCATCGGAGCGAGATCATTTGTACGGGGTGACATGCCGCTGGAACGCTGCCGCGCCCGATTACGATCCGCGAGAACCGGCCGATACGACACATTACCACAGCTTGCCGGCCTTAATCTTGAACCAGCGCGTAAAGTTTCGGCTTGTTAACGAAGTTGGAAACCATCAAGACGTGGTCCGCAGACCAGTCGGAAACGCTATCCTGCGCGATATCTGGCTTGCCGCCGGCCTGTTCGTTCTGGCCGTCGCTAACCGGGGTAAATGTCATGAAAAAATTGCTGATGGCTGCGGCCATTTCCATTCTCGCGGTCGGTACCGCCCACGCCAACACGGCGATCACCAGCTTCACCGGCGGCACGTCGTTCGGCGCCTTTGGGACCGATGAGACCGTCGGCTTCGTATTCACCACCAACAGCGCCTTGAGCGTCACCGCACTCGGCTGGTTCGGTACTGACGGCGCCGTCAACGCGTCGCACCAAATCGGCATCTGGAATGCCGGCGGCACGCTGCTCGGATCGGCGACGGTTACGCCCGGCGCCGTCGATGGCACCAATGTCCGCTACATCGGCGTGACGCCGATTTCGCTGGCCAGCGGGCAGCAGTATTTCATCGGCGGCCGCGACACGCTGGGCGATGGCGACAACTATCTCACCAGCGTTTCGGACCTCGTGACCGACGCTGCCATCACCTTCAACGGCTCCGCCACATCGGCGGCCGGCAGCGGCTTCGCCTTCCCCAGCTCGATCAACAACATCTCGACGGGCGGACGTTTCGGCGCAAACTTCCAGTTCAGCGTCGCCGCGGTTCCCGAGCCGCAGTCCTGGGCGCTGATGATCGTCGGCTTCGGCCTCGTCGGCGGCGTGATGCGTCGCCGCCCCACGGCTGTCGTGCTGGGCTGCCGCACGCGATCGGCTGCAAAAACAAAGGGCCGCGCAGTCACCTGCGCGGCCCTTCTTTTTTGCCTGCTTGGCTGACTGGCGATCAGCGTCCGCCGTTGGCCAGTCGCTTGTCGAGATAGCCGTCAACGACCCCCATCAGGTCATCCATCTCGTGCTGGAAGAAATGGTTGGCACCCGGGATCGTCGCATGGTCGATGGTGATGTGGCGCTGGGTCTTCAGCTTGTCGACGAGCTTCTGCACCGATGCGCCGGGCACGACTTCGTCCATCTCGCCGTCGACGATGATGCCGCTCGACGGGCAGGGCGCCAAAAAGGTGAAGTCGTACATGTTGGCGGGCGGCGCGATGCTGATGAAGCCCTTGATCTCGGGCCGGCGCATCAGCAATTGCATGCCGATCCAGGCGCCGAACGAGAAACCGCCGACCCAGGTCGTGTGCGCCTCGGCGTTGAACTGCTGCATCCAGTCGAGCGCCGAAGCCGCATCGGACAATTCGCCGATGCCGTTGTCGAACACGCCCTGGCTGCGGCCGACGCCGCGGAAGTTGAAGCGCAGCGTCGCAAAGCCGCGGCGCACGAAGCTGTTGTACATCGCGATGACGATCGGATGGTTCATCGTGCCCTGCGCCGGATGCGGCTGCAGCAGGATCGCTACCGGCGCCCGCGGCCGCGCGGCGGGCTGATAACGGCCTTCGAGACGACCTTCGGGGCCGGTAAAGATCACTTCGGGCATGCAGGGTCCGCCAAATTGAAAGCTGGTGGCGCAAAACGCGCCTTGTCCCCTATATGAGGGCCATGGCCGAAATCGCAATGAAAAGCCGCATCTACCTCGATCACGCCGCGACGACCCCGGTGCTGCCGGTCGCGATCGCGGCGATGACAGAGGCTGCCGGCGTCATCGGCAACCCGGCATCGGTGCACGCCGGCGGCCGCACGGCGAACGCCATCGTCGAGCGCGCCCGCGACGCCGTGGCGAACTTCGCCGGCTGCCCGCCCGACCGCGTGGTCTTCACCAGCGGCGGCACCGAGGCGCTGGCGCTGGCGATCAACGGCTGCGGAATGCCGCGCTTCATCGTGTCGGCGGTGGAGCACAGCGCCGTGCTGGCGGCGCGGGACGACGCGGAATTGCTGCCAGTGGACCACGACGGGCTGGTCGACCTCGACATGCTGGCAGCGTTGCTGTCACGCGGCCCGGCGCTTGTCGCGATCCAGCTTGCCAACAACGAGACGGGCGTCTTTCAAAAGCTTTGGGACATTGTCCCGATGGTCAGGGCGGCGGGGTCCCTGCTGCTTTGCGATGCCGTTCAGGCTGCGACGAAATGGGATTTGCCAGATGCCGACTTCGTCGCGATCTCTGCGCACAAGCTCGGCGGCCCGCCCGGTGTGGGCGCCCTGATCGTCCATGATCCGGGCAGCCTCGGCGCGGTCCAGCGCGGCGGCGGCCAGGAACGCGGGCTCCGGGGTGGCACGCCCAATCTGCCCGGCATCGCCGGCTTTGCCGCCGCCCTGCAACATGTGCCGGATTGGAGTCAGGCCGATGACCATCGTTGGCGCCTGGAAAAGCGTATCCAAGAGGTTTGGCCGGCGGCGGTCATCCACGGCAGCGGTGCCCCACGCCTGCCCAATATCAGCAGCATCGGCCTCCCCGGCGTCAAGGCCGGCACCCAGGTGATGGCGCTCGACCTTGCCGGCATCATGGTCAGCGCCGGCGCCGCCTGCTCGTCGGGCAAGGTCGCCGCCAGCCACGTCCTCGCCGCCATGGGCCTCGGCACCGCGGCGGGTGAAGCAATCCGCGTCAGCCTGGGGCCGCAGACGACGGCGGCCGAGATCGACGCCTTCGCCGGTGCCTGGGAAACCATGGCGCATCGTCTTTCCTCCCCCTCGAGGGGGGAAGCGAGAGACGCGCGCAGCGCGGCCCGGGTGGGGGTGGCAGGCGCTGCCACCGAAGACCACCCCCTCCCGCCGGGCTTTGCCCGAGTCGCCTACCCCGTCCAGGGGGAGGACGCATGAACCCCATCTACCTCGATTACGGCGCGACCACCCCGCTCGACCCGGCGGTCGCCGCCGCCATGGAACCCTGGGGCACCGCCGGCTATGGCAACCCGCACAGCGCGCATCTCTGGGGTTACCAGGCCAAGGCCGCCGTCGAACTGGCCCGCGACGCCGTGGCCAGGCTCCTCAACGCCCCGCCCGAAACCATCGCCTTCACCTCCGGCGCCACCGAAAGCGTCAACTGGGCGCTCAAGGGCCTGCTCACCGCCCCCGGCCAGACCCGCCGCCGCATCGTGACGCTGGCCACCGAGCACAGCTGCGTCCTCGAAACCGCCCGCTACCTCGAAAGCCTCGGCGCCCAGCTCACCATCGTCCCCGTCCGCGCCAACGGCATTATCGACCTCGGCGACCTCGAACGCGCGCTCGGCGAGGATGTCGCCGTCGTCTCCGCAATGCTCGTCAACAACGAGATCGGCGTCATCCAGCCCATCGCCGCCATCGCCCGCGCCGCCCACGCCGTCGGTGCCGTCATGCACTGCGACGCGGCGCAGGCCTTCGGCAAGATCGCCATCGACGTCGACGCGATGGGCATCGACCTGCTCGGCCTCACCGCCCACAAGGTTTACGGCCCCAAGGGTGTCGGCGCCCTGTACCGCCGGCCGTTCACCATGCTCACCCCCCTGCTCCACGGCGGCGGCCAGGAGGATGGCCGCTCCGGCACGCTGCCGACCGCGCTCATCGTCGGCCTGGGCGCCGCCGCCCGCATCGCCGGCGACCGCATGGCCGCCGACCACGAACATGCCCTCGCGCTGCGCGATCGCCTGCTCGCCGGCCTGACGGTGCCGTTCGCGGTCAACGGCGACCGCGACAGCCGCTGGCCGGGCAATCTCAACCTCGGCTTCCCCGGTATCGCGATGCCCCTGCTGTCGCTGCTGCCCGGCCTCGCGCTGTCGTCGGGCTCGGCCTGCGCCGCCGTCACCGGGCGCGCCAGCCATGTGCTGACCGCGCTCGGCCTGCCAGAGCCCGCGGCCAAGGCCTCCCTGCGCCTCGGCTTCGGCCGCTTCACCACCCCGGCCGAGATCGACGCCGCCGCCGCCCAGATCAATGCCGTCGTCGCCCGCCTCACCCAGGACGCCGCATGACCCGCATCCGTTTCCTTTCCGCCGACGGCAGCCGCGAACAGATGGTCGACGCCCCCGCCGGCACACGGCTGCTCGATCTCGCCCAGGCCAATGGCCAGCCGCTCGAAGGCACCTGCGAAGGCGCCATGGCGTGTTCGACCTGCCATGTCCTCGTCACCGGTGCCGAAGCCGGCAAATTGCCACCGCCGTCGGACGAGGAGGAGGACATGCTCGATTTCGCCGTCGGCGCCTCGCGCGCGTCGCGCCTCGCCTGCCAGATCCGGCTGACCGCCGAAATCACCACGCTCGACGTCCGCATGCCGCCGGGCGTCGTCGACATGAGCCGACGCTAAGGGGCTTCGCAACCCGGTCCGGCACGCCTAAGACGGGAATGTTCCGTCATCGCAAAGACCGCCGCCAATGAAGACCGCGCTGATCGCCCTGTTGCTGCTGGCCGCCGCCCCCGCACTCGCCGCCGGCGCGCTGAAATCCTCGCCGATCGACACGCCGGTCCTGGCACTGAAGCCCGGCGAATGGATCTGGGACGCCGATATCGCGCCGTCGGGCCCGATGCTCGTTGTCGTCAACCTGTCGACTCAACGCGCCTACGCCTATCGCAACGGCATCCGCATCGGCGCCACGACGATCTCGTCGGGCAAGTCCGGCAAGGCGACCCCGACCGGCGTCTTCACCATCCTGCAGAAGAACAAGGACCATAAGTCCAACCTCTATAACAGCGCGCCGATGCCCTATATGCAGCGGCTGACCTGGGACGGCATCGCGATGCACGCCGGCAATCTGCCTGGCTATCCGGCCAGCCACGGCTGCATCCGGCTGCCGCTGGAATTTTCGAAAAAGCTGTTCGAGACCAGCAGCATGGGCATGACGGTCGTCGTCACCGCCAAGGGCGACAAGACTCTGATCGAACCGGAAATGGTCACCGACAACGCCCTGCTGGCGCCGCTATCGACAAAGGGTGCGGCTGCCGACCCGCGCAGCGATTCGCTGACCGCCCAAGAAGTATCGCGCTGGGAACCCGAAAAATCGCCCGAGGGCCCGGTGACGATCGTGCTGTCGACCGGCAGCAAGCGCATCGTCGTCTACCGCAACGGCGTCATCATCGGCCGCAGCCGCATCGGCGTTGCGCCGGGTTTCGACATCGGCACGCGGGCCGCGCAATTCGCCGGCCGCGATGCCACCGGGGTGGCGAAATGGGTCTATCTCGGCGTTCCCGGCTATGAGGCGCGCAAGGGCCAGAATGTCGAACAGGACGCCATCAAGCAGGTGACCATCCCGCCGCAATTCTACGCTCAGATGCGCAGCATCGTCGGCGAAGGCACCACCCTCCTCGCCACCGACGGCGGCATGGTCGAAGGCTCCACCGGCAAGGGCCAGACGGTACTGGAAAGCGATCGGTAAGAAATCGTTACGGAGTCTTGCTCAACTGTCGACAAACGCGCACAGGTCCCCATTAGAAATCAGGGGCATATCCAGCATGACGAAGCACCATTCATCGATCGCACACGCGGTTGCAGCGGCCTGCATCGCCGTCGCGGCAAGTTCCGGCGCGCCGCTTTCCGCGCAGGAGGCTGTGGCCGTCGCCGCACCGAGCGAACTGGTGACCAACGAAACCGTACTAAGGTTGCTCGCCGCCGGATTGCCCGACGAAGCGGTCATCGCCAAGATCCGGACATCGCGGAATGCCTTTGATCTTTCCACCGACAAGTTGATCGAGCTGAAATCGAAAGGCGTCTCGGGCGGGGTGATGGCAGCGATGCTGGCGCCCGTCGCGACGGCCGCACCGGAGTTTTCGGTCGATTCGGCTGACGCGGCCGTACCGCATTACCCGGGCGTCTACATGTTCGGCGCGAAGGACAATCGGATGACGCGGATGATGGCAACATCGTCCAACCAGGCCAAGACCGGCGGCATGATCGGCTATGCGTTCACCATGGGAATCGCCTCCCTGACGGTCAAGGCAACCATTCCCGGCGCCTCGGCCAAGATACAGACCGCCAATGTGCTGCCGGTCTTCTATCTGTTCTTCGATGAATCGGTGCCGCGCGCGATGCAAGGCAGCGGTTCCAGCATCTGGACGACCGGCAATGGCTCACTGACCACGTCGCCCGAGGAATTGAGCCTGGTGCGCTTTACCGAAAAGCCCGGCGCGCGGGAGGCCCGGGTCGGCAGCGCCAACATCGGCGGTATCAAGCAAGGCGTGATGGACAAAGACCGCATCGGCTTCGTGTCCGAACTTATCCGCCCCGGCGTCTTCAAGGTGACGCCGACAAGTGGCCTGCAGCCGGGCGAGTATGGGTTCATCCAGGCCCTGACCGGCGGCAACGTGTCCGGCGGCGGCGGCGCGATGACGGCGCGCGTGTTCGACTTCGGCATCACCGGCTGAAGCGTACGCCCGTCCCGCCCGGGACGGGCGCAGCGCACAGAACGGCGCTACTGCACGATCGTCTCGCCCGGCGGTGACAGCAGCCGGCTCGACAACTGGCTGGCCAGCGTGGCGAGGCACATGTCCACTGCGAGCCGGTTGCGCGCATCCGGGTCCTGCATATCGACACCGGCCTTTGCCTGGCAGGTGTCGGTCCAGGTCGTGGCTGGCAGATCCGGAACGTCGAGACGATAGGACAGCGTCATCGTCGCCTTCTTGGAGAAGCCGAGATACGGCCCTGAATCATAGGCGATCACGCCGACAAGCAGCCGTGGGCCGGTCGCATCGGTCCGAATGCGCAACCCGTCCTGCGCGAGCGTCGTGGCCAGCGCCGTCCGCAACCTGACAGGCGTAAGCTTGACGGTCTGGCCGTCGCTCAACAGCGATGAAGGCGCAACCTCGATAGCGATTCCCGACGCAGGTACGAGCGATTGCGCCGTGGCTCTGTCGCCAATCGAGACAAGGAGGAGCACCGCGCCGTAAACGGCTGATCGCATAATCATTACGCTATCATCGCGATGTTGTTCCGGTGTCGCAACGGCAAAGTCGCCCCGGCTCGCCGCGACCACTTGCCCCGACGCGCGCAATCCCCCATATGCGCCGCGGGAGTCGGGCGGGCAGTGTCTTCGCCAACCCGGTCAGGTCCGGAAGGAAGCAGCCGCAACGAATCCGCACTGGGTCGTTCCCGGCTCCCACCGCGCAGCGCCGCGAGCGCGCAACGCGCAGCGTAGCGCGCCGACAGGCGCAAGCGCGGCCAGCGCGGCGGCTGACCCTCTGCCAGCCGAACGCGTCTGACGTCAGTATGGGCTTTGCCCATGCCCCGCTGCCTCGCCAACAGCCAGCCCCCCAACCCCACAACTTCCCCTCGCCGCCGCCGCCCCG
>QBLU01000060.1 GCA_003241875.1 Alphaproteobacteria bacterium | reverse complement strand
GGCTGGTCGAAGGGCGGGGTGGCTACCGCCGCTATTCGATCAATCCGCCTTCTCGTGGCTCTGCAGCTCGACGTTGAGGCCAAGCGAACGCATTTCCTTGACCAGCACGTTGAAGCTCTCGGGGATGCCGGCCTCGAAGGTGTCGTCACCCTTGACGATCGCTTCATAGACCTTGGTGCGGCCGATCACGTCATCGGACTTCACCGTCAGCATTTCCTGCAAGGTGTAGGCGGCGCCGTAAGCCTGCAAGGCCCACACCTCCATCTCACCGAAGCGCTGGCCACCGAACTGCGCCTTGCCGCCCAGCGGCTGCTGGGTAACGAGCGAGTAAGGCCCGATCGAACGCGCGTGGATCTTGTCGTCCACAAGGTGGTGCAGCTTGAGCATGTAGATATAGCCCACCGTCACCTTGCGATCGAACTGGTCACCCGTGCGGCCGTCGAACAGCTCGACCTGGCCCGAGGTATCGAGCCCGGCCAGCTCCAGCATGTGGCTGACATCAGCTTCACGCGCACCATCGAACACCGGCGTCGCCATCGGCACGCCGCCGGCGAGGTTCGATGCCAGCTCATGGACCTTTTCGTCGGTCATGTCGGCGATGTCGCTGTCGTACTGGCCGCCATAAATGGCCTTCAGCTTGGCGCGCATCGCATCGGTGTCACCCGAGGCGAGGTCCTTGCCCTTGGCATAGATGTCTTCCAGCATCGCACCGATCTGCTTGCCGAGGCCGCGCGCGGCCCAGCCCAGATGGGTTTCGAAGATCTGGCCGACGTTCATGCGGCTCGGTACGCCCAGCGGGTTGAGCACGATATCGACCGGCGTCCCGTCGGCGAGGAACGGCATGTCCTCCTGCGGCAGGATGCGGCTGATGACGCCCTTGTTGCCATGGCGGCCGGCCATCTTGTCACCCGGCTGCAGCTTGCGCTTCACCGCGACGAAGACCTTGACCATCTTCAGCACGCCCGGCGGCAGTTCGTCACCGGACTGCAGCTTGCCCTTCTTGTCGTCGAGCCGCGCGGTAATCAACGCCTGGGCGTCGTCCCACTGGCTCTTCAACGCCTCGAGCTCGGCCTGCACGCCATCATCGGCGACACCGAACTTCCACCATTCGCGACGCGGATGCTCGTCGAGCAGGTCCATGTCGATGACGGCGCCCTTCTTCACGCCCTTCGGCGCGGCGACGGCGGTCTGCCCGATCAGGCGATCGCTGACGCGGCCATAGGTGGCACGATCGAGAATGGCGCGTTCATCGGCGGCGTCCTTTTCGAGACGCTCGATTTCCTCGCGCTCGATCTGCAGGGCGCGTTCGTCCTTGTCGATGCCATGGCGGTTGAACACCCGGACCTCGACGACGGTGCCGGCAACGCCCGGCGGCAGCTTCAGCGAGGTGTCGCGAACGTCCGACGCCTTTTCACCGAAGATGGCGCGCAGCAGTTTTTCTTCCGGCGTCATCGGCGATTCACCCTTGGGGGTGATCTTGCCGCACAGGATGTCGCCCGGCTCCACTTCGGCGCCGATATAGACGATGCCGGCCTCGTCGAGGTTGCGCAGGGCTTCCTCGCCGACGTTGGGGATGTCGCGAGTGATGTCTTCCGGCCCGAGCTTGGTGTCGCGGGCCATGACTTCGAACTCTTCGATGTGGATCGAGGTGAAGACGTCTTCCTTGACGATCTTCTCGTTGATCAGGATCGAATCCTCGTAGTTGTAGCCATTCCACGGCATGAACGCGACGAGGGCGTTGCGGCCCAGCGCCAGTTCGCCATCCTCGGTCGACGGACCATCGGCGATGATGTCGCCCTTGCGAACCAGGTCACCGACCTTCACCAGCGGACGCTGGTTGATGCAGGTGTTCTGGTTCGACCGCTGGAACTTCATCAGCGTGTAGATGTCGACGCCCGACTTGCCGGCCTCGACCTCTTCGGTCGCCCGGATGACGATACGCGTCGCATCGACCTGGTCGATGATGCCCGAACGGCGGGCAGCGATCGCGGCGCCCGAATCGCGCGCCACGGTGCCTTCCATGCCGGTGCCGACGAAGGGCGCCTCGGCCTTGACCAGCGGCACCGCCTGGCGCTGCATGTTGGAACCCATCAGCGCGCGGTTGGCGTCATCGTTCTCGAGGAACGGGATCAGCGACGCGGCGACCGACACCAGCTGCTTGGGGCTGACGTCCATCAGCGTGATCTGGTTCTTCGGCGCCATCAGGAACTCGCCGGCCTCGCGGGCCGAGATCAGGTCCTCGGTGAAGCTGCGGTCGGAACCGGTATCGGCGTTGGCCTGGGCGATCGTATGACGCGCCTCCTCCATCGCCGACAGATAGACGACGTCGTCGGTCAGCTTGTGGTCGACGACCTTCCTGTACGGCGTCTCGATGAAGCCGTACTTGTTGACGCGGCTGAAGGTCGCGAGGCTGTTGATCAGGCCGATGTTCGGGCCTTCCGGCGTCTCGATCGGGCAGATGCGGCCATAGTGCGTCGGGTGAACGTCGCGGACTTCGAAGCCGGCGCGCTCACGGGTCAGACCGCCGGGGCCGAGGGCCGAAACGCGGCGCTTGTGGGTGACTTCCGACAGCGGGTTGGTCTGGTCCATGAATTGCGACAGCTGCGAGCTGCCGAAGAATTCACGCACCGCGGCAACCGCCGGCTTGGCGTTGATCAGGTCGTTGGGCATGACCGTGTCGATATCGACGCTGCTCATGCGCTCCTTGACGGCGCGCTCCATGCGCAGCAGCCCGACGCGATACTGGTTCTCGAGCAGCTCGCCGACCGAACGCACACGGCGGTTGCCGAGATTGTCGATGTCGTCGATCTCGCCCTTGCCGTCCTTCAGATTGACCAGCGTCTTGACGACCTCGAGGATGTCCTCGCGGCGCAGCACGGTCATGTCGTCGGCGACATCGAGGTCGAGACGCATGTTCATCTTGACGCGGCCGACGGCGCTGAGGTCGTAGCGGTCGGGATCGAAGAACAGGCCATAGAACATGGCTTCGGCGGTCTCGCGCGTTGGCGGCTCGCCGGGGCGCATGACGCGATAGATCTCGGACAGCGCATGGTCGCGCTCCTCGACCTTGTCGGCCATCAGCGTGTTGCGGATCCAGGGACCGACCGAGACATGATCGATGTCGAGCAGCTCGATCGACGACTGGCCGGCCTTGTCGATCTTGTCGAGATTCTCGGCGGTCAGCTCGTCGCCGGCCTCGATGTAGATCTCGCCGGTCTGCTCGTTGATCAGGTCGAAGGCGCTGTAGCGGCCGAAGATTTCCTCGGTCGGGATCAGCAGCCGGTTCAGGCCGTCGGTGACCGCCTTGCGGGCGATGCGCGGCGTGATCTTGGTGCCGAGCGGGAAGACGACTTCGCCGGTCTCGCCGTTGACGATGTCGAACGTCGGCTTCTGGCCGCGCCAGTTGGCCTCGACGAAGGGCACGACCCAGCCGGCCTCGCCCTGCGAACCATGGCCGCGCACCCAGGTGACGCGATTGTAGAACAGGTTGAGGATCTCTTCCGAGTTCCAGTTGAGCGCATAGAGCAGCGACGTGACCGGCAGCTTGCGCTTGCGGTCGATGCGGACGTTGACGATGTCCTTGGCGTCGAATTCGAAATCGAGCCACGAGCCGCGATACGGGATGACGCGGGCGGCGAACAGGTACTTGCCCGACGCATGGGTCTTGCCGCGGTCATGGTCGAAGAAGACGCCCGGGCTGCGGTGCATCTGGCTGACGATGACGCGCTCGGTGCCATTGATGATGAAGGTGCCGTTGTGCGTCATCAGCGGCATGTCGCCCATGTAGACGTCCTGCTCCTTGATATCGAGCACCGACCGGGTTTCGGTATCGGCATCGACTTCAAAGACGATCAGGCGCAGCGTCACGCGCATCGGCGCCGCATAGGTCATGCCGCGCTGGCGGCACTCGTCGGTGTCGTACTTCGGCTCTTCCAGCTCGTAATGGACGAAATCCAGTTCGGCGGTGCCGGCGAAATCGCGGATCGGGAACACCGAGCGCAGCGTCTTTTCGAGACCCGAGACATAATTGTCGGCCGGGCGCGAGCGCAGGAAATGTTCGTATGATTCGCGCTGCACTTCGATGAGGTTCGGCATCTGCACGACCTCGCCGATCTTGCCGAAATCCTTGCGGATGCGGCGGCGCGCGTTGAAGATGTTGGGCTGCTTCATCTGGGTGGCCATGTTGCTCGGTCGCCTCTCAAAATCGCGTCGCGTCGTCATGTTTTCAGGGGGTTAGCCCGATGACAACAAAAACCGCACGGCTTTCGGAAAGCTTCCGAACACCGCACGGGCCTTGGGCGTTGAAGCCTCCCTGCCCCCTATTCGTCGCGGTTCGTTCGCACCAGATCGAACCGTGTCCCGGGGGCGGGAGGACGGCAGCCGCGTACGGCCGCCGGGAATGTCGTGTGACAGCCATATAGGGGCAGCAGCCCCTGTAGGGAAGGGGGATTCGGCGCGACATCATCGCTTCGGCACTTCGCTCCACAGCCGGAACGCCCCCGAAACGGTGTTGCTGCGCTGCAACACAGGGCGAAAAGCTGCTGCAATCTCCGGAACCTGCTCGAACGATCGGGATTGTTCCCCGCAGGCAGCGCTTCGGCGCGGTCCGTAACAGTTGCGTAGCGTATCAAGGATTTCCGCATGAACATTCGTATCGCCGCCCCGGCGTTGGCCATGGCGCTCGCGCTGGCCGCCCCTGCCCTGGCGCAGGACATGACCACCGGCTCGACAACCACCACCACGACTGTCGACAGCACGACGACGACCACCGACACCACCGGGCCGACCGCGCCCGACGGCTCGCGCTTCTTCGGCTTCGAGCCCTATTTCGGTATCCTCGGCGGTTATGACAGCTTCGACAACCGCGCCGAATTCAACAGCTTGACCAGCAGCAAGCGTCTCGAAGGCGCCCAGATCGAAGGCGTCCTCGGTGCCAACCTGCCGATCGGGCCGGTGTTCGTCGGTGTCGAAGGTTTCGGCGCCAAGGGTTTTGGCCCGATCAACTGGGAATATGGCGTCCGCGGTCGCGGCGGCCTGCGCATCGGCGAAAGCGGCCTCGTCTACGGCAGCTTCGGTCGCACCTGGATCGACATGAAGGACAACCGCGGCTTCACCAACCGTGACGACTGGGTCTATGGCCTCGGCGTCGAAGTCGGCCCGCGCGACATCGGTCTCGGCGGCCTGACCGGCCAGTCCGGCGCCCGCCTGCGCGTGTCGGTCGAAAGCTATGATCTGAAGAGCATCCGCCCGATGGCCGGCGTGATCTTCCACTTCTAGGACATTCGTCCCAGGGCATTCGAGGGCGGTCCGGCAACGGGCCGCCCTTTTTGCTGTCACCCCCACGCTGTCACCCCGGCGAAGGCCGGGGCCCATGAATCACCAGCTTGGGGGTCGGGCGCCAGTGTCCCGAGATTTGTGGGCCATGGGCCCCGGCCTTCGCCGGGGTGACAAGGAATTCAGCGCGGCCGCCCCTCGGTGCCCAGCCCGGCGGTGATGAACACCGCCGTCGCGCTGCCGGCGACGTCCGCCGTATGCCAGCAGCCGCGCGGGTTGACGGCATAGTCGCCGGGGCCGAGCGTCACCGTCGCCGTGCCGCCGTCGGCGAATTCCTGATGCAGCGTGATGCTGCCGGCGGTGCACAGCACGACTTCCTCGCCGGCCGGGTGCATCTCCCACTCCGTCCAGTCGGCGGTGAAGGTGTACATGCTGACCAGCCGCCCGTCCGCGCCGTCGCCGTCGTGGCGCTCGCCATAGCCCTGGTACCAGCTGCCGTCGATCATCGGCGGCTGCGGGATGGCGGTGGCGCCGGGGCCGAGGTGGAGGAAGCTTTCGGTGAGGTTGGGCATGGGGGGCCTCCTGCGGTTGGCAAGGATAGCGCCGGGGTATGGTCCGGCACAAGGAACGCAGGGCCACGAAAAAAAGGCGGCCCTTTGTGGGGCCGCCTTTTCGGTAGGAAGCGCCGCGGCAAAGCCGCGGCTGACGTCAGACCGGTTCACGGGAGCTAGCTCCCGTGCCCGGCTGGCCGGCCTTCGGCAAGTCTGCTGGCTTCGCCCGATTGCTGCGCAATCCGGCTCCAGCCCGCAGCCGCCGTGCGGCTTACTTCAGTTCAACAGTGCCGCCGGCTTCTTCCAGCTGCTTCTTGAACTTCTCGGCATCGGCCTTGGAAACGCCTTCCTTGATCGCCTTGGGGGCGCTCTCGACCAGCGTCTTGGCTTCGGTCAGGCCGAGACCGGTGATGGCACGGACTTCCTTGATGACGTTGATCTTCTTGCCGCCGTCGCCGGTCAGGACGACGTCGAATTCGGTCTTCTCTTCGACGGCGGGAGCGGCAGCAGCGGCCGGGCCGGCCGAAACGGCGACGGCGGCAGCGGCGGAAACGCCCCACTTCTCTTCGAGCATCTTGGCAAGGTCAGCCGCTTCGAGAACGGTCAGCGCCGAAAGCTGTTCGACGATCGAGTTGAGGTCAGCCATGTGTAATCTCCAGTTCTATTGGTCTTGTGACTGCGGCGGATGCCGCGGGTTTCAGGCAGCGTCCTTGGTGGCATAGGCCCCGAACACGCGGGCGAGCTTGGCCGCCGGCGCATTGGCCAGCTGCGCGAGCTTGGTAGCCGGCGAGTTGATGAGACCGATGAGCGTCGCACGAAGCGCGTCGAGCGACGGCAGTTCGGCGAGCGCCTTGACGCCATTCACGTCGAGGACAGTTGCCCCCATCGCCCCGCCGACAACCTCGAACTTGTCCGTGGTCTTGGCGAAATCGACCGCGACCTTGGCAGCCGCGACCGGGTCGGTCGAGGTCGCAAAGCCGATCGGGCCGGTCAGCAGATCGCCGAGCGGCTGGTAGGGCGTGCCTTCGAGCGCGATGCGCGCAAGGCGATTCTTCGTCACCTTGAAGCTGGCTCCGGCATTGCGCATCCGGTTCCGAAGATCGGTGACCTGGGCCACCGTCAGTCCATGGTTGCGGGCGACCACAACGACGGACGTTTCGGACAACGTCTTGGCAAGACCAGAGATCTGCTCGGATTTTTGAGCGCGATCCATGCTCTCTCCTTGGTTTATGGCAGCACTTGCGTGATACCGGTTGAGCCAAGGCCAGGAGGGGTCCGGGCCATGGCCCGTCCGAGGGATCGTCGCCTGGGTCGCAGCCAAAGCCACGTTCACAAGCCCGGCGGCCCTGCGGCAGCCGGCAAAAACTCTCCCCGTCTCATGCAGGCCATTGCGGCTTAAGCTCCGGGGAGCACCTGCAATCTCGGACGGTCGCGGTCACCCCTTGCGAGGCGGCAGCGGAAGCGGGGCGTGTAGCGGCTGGGGCGCCAAAGTCAAGTCGGTGGCGCTGCCGCCCCCAAACGAAAAGGGCCGGGATCACTCCCGGCCCTTCCGCATTTCAGCCTGTCGTGACGATCAGACGCTGTGGCCGACCGTGTTGGTATCGACACGGACGCCGGCGCCCATCGTCGAGCTGACTGCGACCTTCTGCAGGTACTTGCCCTTGGCACCCGACGGCTTGGCGCGGACAACCGCATCGAGCAGCGCGTCGAAATTGGCGCGGAGATCTTCCTGCGGGAAGCTCGCCTTGCCGAGCATGCCGTGGATGATCCCGGCCTTTTCGACGCGGTATTCGACCTGGCCGCCCTTGGCTGCCTTGACCGCTTCGCCGACGTTCATGGTGACGGTGCCGAGCTTGGGGTTCGGCATCAGGCCCTTGGGGCCCAGCACCTTGCCGAGGCGACCGACGAGACCCATCATGTCCGGGGTGGCGATGCAGCGATCGAAATCGATGGTGCCGCCCTGGACGATCTCGAGCAGGTCTTCGGCGCCGACGACATCGGCGCCGGCCGCACGGGCTTCATCGGCCTTGGGACCGCGGGCGAAAACGCCGACGCGGACGGTCTTGCCGGTGCCCTTGGGCAGGGTGACGACGCCGCGGACCATCTGGTCGGCGTGGCGCGGATCGACGTTGAGGTTGATGGCGACTTCGATGGTCTCGTCGAACTTGGCGGTCGCGTTGGCCTTCACCATCGCCAGTGCCTGGTCGAGATCGTAAAGCGTTTCGGGGTTCACCGCGGCTGCGAGCGCCTTGGCCTTCTTGGACTGTGCCATGATCTTAGCCCTCCACCACTTCGAGGCCCATTGCGCGGGCGCTGCCTTCGATCGTCTTCATCGCCATCTCGATGTTGTTGGCGTTGAGGTCGGGCATCTTCTGCTCGGCGATCGCCTTCAACTGCGTGGTGGTGATCTTGCCGGCAGGCGCACCCTTGCCGGGGGTCGTGCCGCCCGACTTGAGGCCGGCCGCTTGCTTGATCAAGAAGCTCGCCGGCGGCGTCTTGGTGATGAAGCTGAACGAACGATCGGCATAGACCGTGATGACGGTCGGGATCGGGGTGCCCTTTTCGAGGGATTCGGTCTTGGCGTTGAACGCCTTGCAGAATTCCATGATGTTGACGCCGCGCTGGCCCAGCGCCGGACCGATCGGCGGCGACGGGTTTGCACTGCCGGCTTTCACCTGCAGCTTGATGTAACCGGTAATCTTCTTTGCCATGATGGCTCTCCTGTTGTGGTGCGAACGGCCGGTTCAAGGGCCTCCCACGGTGAAATCGAAAAGCTTACTTCTGCTTCTCGACCTGTGCGAAGCCGAGCTCGACGGGCGTTGCCCGGCCGAAGATCGACACCGAAACCTTGACGCGGCCATGGTCGAAGTCGATTTCCTCGACAAGGCCGTTGAAACTGGCGAACGGGCCATCGAGGACGCGAACCTGGTCGCCGATCTCGAAATTGGCCTTGCGCTTGATCTTGGCGGCGGGAGTCTCCTCCGCCTTGGTGTTCAGGATGCGCGCCGCTTCGGTTTCCGAAATCGGCTGCGGCTTGTTCTGCTGCCCCAGGAAGCCCGTGACCTTGGGCGTGTTCTTGACGAGGTGATAGACGTCGTCGGTCATGTCGAGCTTGGCCAGCACGTAGCCCGGGAAGACCTTCTTCTCGACGGCGCGCTTCTTGCCCTTGAAGACCTCGTTGACGGTCTCGGTCGGCACCGACACTTCATCGATGAAGGCATCGAGGCCCATGCGCGTCGCCTCGGTCAGGATCGCTTCGCGAACCTTGTTCTCGAAACCCGAATAGGCGTGAATGATGTACCAGCGCGACATGAAAGTCCTTTTACCCCTTAACCGGCGAGACTGAGCAGGAATTTGACGAGCCGGCCGAGGACCTGGTCGACGCCGAGGAAAAACACCGACAGAATCGTGGTCATGATCATCACCATGATGGTCATGCGGATGGTGTCGGCGCGGCTCGGCCAGGACACCTTGGCGATCTCGGCCTTCACCTGGTTGACGAACGTGCCGATCGACACGCGCGGCTTTGCCGGGGCCGGAGCCGCCTTTATCGCCTTTGCCTTTGCCTCGATCGCCATCGAATCAGCCAATCTTCATTACCGAACACCGGGAAACACCAAAATCCGGCTGTTGCCCCATTTCGCCGGGGCGGACAACCGGTGCCTTATCTCGTCCCGACCCAACGTCGTCGGGCTTCAAGTCTGTCGCCGGCCCCGCCTTTTCAAGCAGGACTGGCAGGAGTGGAGGGGTTCGAACCCCCGGCCCTCGGTTTTGGAGACCGATGCTCTACCAGCTGAGCTACACTCCTAGGGTCGGGCTGCGGCCTATACCGATGCCGGCGGACGGGCGCAAGCGGAACGGTTGAAACGCCGCGACGGGCGCTGTAAGCGGTGGCGTGCCGGCACCGCCGCCGCCACAAGGCGGCACCAGCGCCGACGCGGGTATAGCTCAATGGTAGAGCACTAGCCTTCCAAGCTTGTGATGCGGGTTCGATCCCCGCTACCCGCTCCACCCTTACCGGATCCGGCGCCTTAAGCCCGCATCGCTGCCGCCGTTCACCCTGCCATTCAGGGCGGAGAGTCGGATGCAGATGGAAAGCGGGCGAATGCAGGCTGTCGGCGAAGCGCCGCTGCCGGCGGAGCTGGGCGGCCAGGACCTGCACTGGTTCGACCAGGTCCGCGCGCTGCTGGTCACGACGCGCCTGCCGCCGCTGCCCGACGTCTACGACCTGTTCTGGCGCTATGTCCGCGACGAGGATCACGGCCTGTCGCTCGCCATCGACAGCGCCATTGCCATGGGCGGCCTCAGTCTCGCCGGGGTCGCGACATTGCGCCGTGCCCATTGCGGCGACGTCGGCGCGTCCGAAGTCGCGGCGCTCGTCGAGGCGGCACACGACCAGGCCGAGGCACTGACCGGGCTGATCGAGGCCGGGCGCACCGATCTCGCCGATTACGGCCGCGCCATTGCCGATGGCGGCGCCCGGCTGGCGGCGCCGCTCGACCCCGCCGGGCTCGCGGCGCTGCTCGAACAGCTCGGCGCCGCCACGGCCGCCATCCAGGCCGCCAACGCCCGGCTGGCAAGCGAGCTGGCGACCGCCGCCGCCGAAGCGCGCGGCCTGTCGGAACAGCTCGGCCGTGCCGAACGCGCCGCCATCACCGACCAGCTGACCGGCGTGCTCAACCGCCGCGGCACCATCGAGGCGCTGCAACGGGCGCAGGCCGATACCCGCGGCAACGGCACGCGGCTGGCGCTGGCGATGGTCGACATCGATCATTTCAAGCGCTTCAACGATCGCTTCGGCCATGCCCTGGGCGACGAGGTACTGCGTTTCGTGGCCCGCCATGTCGCCGATCACATCGCCCCGGCGGGCGGCAGCGTCGGCCGGCTGGGCGGCGAGGAATTCATCGCGCTGCTCCCCGACCACGACGTGCTCGCCGCCGCCGCGATCATCGACCGGGCACGCGCGGAGCTTGCCGGCCAGATCATCCGCAACGCCGCCGACGGATCGTCGATGGGCCGGGTCAGCTTTTCGGCCGGAATCGCCGGCGACCATCACGACGACGACGCCGACAGCCTGATCGAACGTGCCGATCGGGCGCTCTACACCGCCAAGCGCATGGGCCGCGACCGGGTGGTGCCCGACCGCAGCTAGAAAATGCGTGGCAAGCGTTGACACTCGCCCCCCCATTCGCCACTAGGCCCGCTCTTCGTCGGACGTCGCGACGAAGGCTCCGTGGAGGGGTGGCCGAGCGGTCAATGGCAGCAGACTGTAAATCTGCCGGGTTTTCCCTACGTTGGTTCAAATCCAACCCCCTCCACCACTTGCCGCACCCAAGCCAGCGTTCGTCGCACCCCGGGGAGCCGTTGCCGCTGCCCCGCATTTGTCTCTCTTGCCCGGCATGTTCCGGTTCATGAGGAGGCTTTTATGCGTGCCATTACCCTGGCCTTGACCAGTCTTGCGCTTGTCGGTGCGACCGCAGCGACCGCCCAGACCACCGCACCTGCCGCCGGTGCCCCGGCAGCGCCCGCTGCAACGGCTGCCCCGATGCTGACCCCCGGCAGCAAGATCTATGATCCGCAGGGTGCCGAGATCGCCACCGTCGATTCGGTGTCCGGCGCCAATGTCGTGGTGTCGACCGGCACCAACAAGCTCACCATCCCGGCAAGCTCGTTCGGCCCCGGCGCCAACGGCCCGGTGATCGCCGCCACCCGCGAACAGCTCGACGCCGCCGCGGCGCAGGCGACCGCCGCCAGCGCCGCAGCGCTCGAGCAGCGCCTGGTCGCCGGCACCGATGTGCACGGCAGCGGCGGCATGGTCGTCGGCAAGGTCAAGTCACGCGACGACAGCGGCGTGCTGGTGACGACGCCCAAGGGCGATGTGCGGGTGCCGCTGACCTCGCTCACGGCCGATGCGACCGGCCTCGCCATCGGCATGACGGCAGCGGAGTTCGACGCTGCGGTGGCCGCAGCCAAGAGCTGAACCGCGGAACATGACACGGCGGGGCTTAGCCGCTAAGCCCCGCCGATGGGCCGCAGACCACATCCGAAAACTCCCGCCGGGCAGAAGAGCCCGTACCCGCGCCTGTATGGGCGCCATGCGGTGTTCGCCGCGCTCGACAACCCGCATCGAGTCTTCCGCAAGCTGCATGTCACCCATGCCACCGCCAAGACCATCGTCATCCCGCGCGGCCTCGCCGTGCAATATGGCGACGATGCCGATCTCGGCCGGCTGGTGCCGTCCGACGCGCCGCACCAGGGCTTCGTGCTCGAGGTGGAGCCGCTCGAATCGGTCTGGCTCGGCGATGTGCTCGCCGACGCGCAGCGCGACAAGGCCAATCGCCCGATCATCGTTCTCGACCAGGTCACCGATCCGCACAATGTCGGCGCCATCATGCGCTCCGCTGCCGCCTTCAACGCGCGAGCGCTGGTCACCCAGGATCGCCATGCGCCCGGCGAATCGGGTGTGCTGGCGCGATCGGCCTCGGGCGCGCTGGAGATCCTGCCCTGGTGCCGGGTCGTCAACCTCGCCCGCGCCCTCGATGAAATCGGCGACGCCGGTTTCTGGCGCATCGGGCTGGAGGGGGAGGCGACCGTCGAGCTCGAGGCAGCGCTGGCCAAGACCCAGCCCTGCCTCGTCCTCGGCGCCGAAGGCGAAGGCATGCGGGCCCTCACCCGCGAACGCTGCGACCAGCTCGCCAAGCTGCCGATCGCCGCGGCGATGGAAAGCCTCAACGTGTCGAATGCCGCCGCCATCGCGCTCTATGCGGCAGCCCGCCGGGAGCTTTGAACCGTTCCTGCGTCGTCACTGTCATCAATCTGTCTTGCAACCGTGCTTATGCGGCGATGATTACAGTTTGAAGGCAAATTGATGACACGCGTTCTGACGGCGCTGCTCGGCTTCAGCGCCCTGACCGCACCCGCGGCCGCGGCCGAGCCCACCGTGGCCGAGCTGCAGCGTCAGATCGATGAACTGAAGGCGATGGTGCAGGAGCTGAAGGCGGCGCAGCGCGGCACGGCAGCAGCGCCGCCGGTAACGGCCGCCGCCCCGCCGGCAACGGCCGCGCCCGCCCGCGCGGTCGCCGCCGCACCGCCGGCACCGGCCGTCCAGCATGCTGCCGCCGACGTCCCCTCGCCCAAGGGCAAGGCTTGGTACGAGCGCCTGACGCTGCGCGGCTATACCCAGATGCGCCTCAACGCGATCGTGTCCGGTGACCGCACCGCGCCGGCCGGCGTGTCGCGGCTGCGCTCGGTGCAGGATTCGGGGATCACCGACCAGAACAACTTCTCGCTGCGGCGCGTTCGCCTCGTCCTGCAGGGCGACCTCGGCGACAACGTCAGTCTCTACCTGCAGCCGGACTTCGCCACGGTAGTCAACAACCAGTCCGCCAACGAACGGCGTGAAGGCTTTGGCCAGCTGCGCGACGCCTATGTCGACCTGCACTGGGGCCAGGACGACGAATTCCGCCTGCGCTTCGGCCAGTCGAAGGTGCCGTTCGGCTGGGAGAACCTGCAATCCTCGTCGAACCGACTGGCGCTCGATCGCACCGACGCGATCAACAGCGCGACGCCGGGTGAACGCGACCTCGGCATCGTCGCCTATTATACCCCCGCCCATGTCTCGCGAATCTGGAAGCGCCTCGACAAGAGCGGCCAGAAACTGTTCGGCAACTACGGCGCCTTCGGCCTGGCGCTCTACAACGGCCAGGGCATTGCCCGCACCGAGACCAACAACAACCTGATGACGGTGGCGATGGCGACCTGGCCGTTCGAGCTCGACGGCCTCGGCAGCGCCTTTGCCGGCCAGGTGGTGGAAATCGGCGGCTCGGCGATGCTCAACAAATACCAGCCCGAACTGAGGTCGGGCGGCGTCAGCGCGACATCGTTCGATGACAATCGCGTCGTCGTCCATGCCATGCTCTACCCCCAGCCGTTCGGCATCCAGGCCGAATGGACCTGGGGCCGCGGGCCGGAATTCGACCAGCCGACCAATCGCATCGCCACCAAGTCGCTGAACGGCGGCTATATCCAGTCGATGTTCCGGGTAAAGCATTCGCCGCTCGGCGCCTTCATGCCGTTTGCGCGCTGGCAATATTACCGCGGCGGTTGGAAATCCGGGTTGAACGCACCGCGGCTCGAGACCGACGAGATCGAATTCGGCGTCGAGTTCCAGCCGATCAAGCCGCTGGAGCTGACCCTGTCCTATTCGCACATGAAGCGCCGCGAGGCCGACGAACGCCGTTCGGGCCAGGCCGAAGGCGACCTGATCCGCGCGCAGGTGCAGTTCAACTATTAGCTGCTGCTCAACTCCCTCCTCCTTGCGGGGAGGGCGACTCGCGCTTCCGCGAGCGGGGTGGGGGTACCCGCATCGGCACACGTTAACCCCCACCCCGCTCGGCTGGCGCCGAGTCGCCCTCCCGCTAGGCGACGCCTTCGCGTCAGCGGGGAGGGAGTCGGCGCTCCTCAATAACTCTCCGCCGCATAGACATTCGACACGTCGCCGCCCCAGGCGCCTTCGTACAGCGCCAGCATCCGGTCGGCATTGGTCAGGCCGCTCGCCGCAATCTCGCGCAACGGGTTGAGGAAACCCTGTTCGGTATCGCCCATGCGGTTGAGCCGGGCCCGGCGCGCCAGCCCCTTGTCGGCAATCGCCAGCACCTGCTTCGCCAGGTCCTGCAATGTGCCGCCATTGGGGCTCGCCGCCTGCAGCGCCAGCCGCGGCACCTCGGCGCGCAGCCGGTCATGGTCGGCATGGCTCCAGCCCTTGACCAGTTCCCAGGCCGCATCGAGCGCGACATCGTCATAGAGTAGCCCGACCCAGAACGCCGGCAACGCGCAGATGCGATCCCAGCGGCCGCCATCGGCGCCGCGCATTTCCAGATAGCCCTTCATGCGGACCTCCGGGAAGGCCGTGGACAGATGGTCCTTCCAGTCGCCGAGCCGCGGCTTTTCCCCCGGCAGCACCGACAATCTGCCGTCGAGGAAATCACGGAAGCTGAGGCCGGCGGCATCGATGTACTTGCCGTCGCGGTAGACGAAGTACATCGGCACATCGAGCGCATAGTCGGTGTAGCGTTCGAAGCCGAAGCCATCCTCGAACACGAACGGCAGCGTGCCGGTGCGCGCCGGATCGGTATCGGTCCAGATATGGCTGCGGAACGACTTGAAGCCGTTGGGCTTGCCTTCCGTAAACGGCGAATTGGCGAACAGCGCCGTCGCCAGCGGCTGCAGCGCCATCGACACCCGGAACTTCAGCACCATGTCGGCTTCGCTGGCATAGTCGAGGTTGGTCTGGATGGTGCAGGTGCGCAGCATCATGTCGAGGCCGAGGTTGCCGACGCGCGGCATGTGGCTGCGCATGATGACATAACGGCCCTTGGGCATCACCGGCAGCTCGGCGCGCGCCTTGTCGGGCCAGAAACCCAGCCCCAGAAAGCCGAGGCCGAGCCGGTCGCCGACTTCGCGGCACTGCGCCAGGTGGCGGTTCGATTCGGCGCAGGTCTCGTGGATGGTGTCGAGCGCCGCGCCCGACAGCTCGAACTGGCCGGCCGGTTCCAGGCTGACGGCGCCATCGGCGCCCTTCAAGGCGATGACATTGCCGCCTTCGATGACCGGTTCCCAGCCGAACGCCGTCATGCCGTCGAGCAGGTCGCGGATGCCGCCGGGCTCGTCATAGCTCGGGGCGCGATGGTCGCTGATCCGATAGACGAATTTCTCGTGTTCGGTGCCGATCCGCCAGTCGGCCTTGGGCTTGTTGCCCTTTTCGAACACGCCAACGAGCTGTGCCCGGTTTTCGATGGGGGCGTCATCACCCGTGGCCGCGACTTGATTGCTCATGGACCGCCTCTAGCCGGGCCGTTGCCCATGCGCAATTGAGTCGCGCTTGAACTTTTCGGCGCCGCAGCGGACAGGAACATTCCCTTCGCCCGCTTCACCAAGGTCCCTCGCCATGCGCCGCGTCTCGCCCCTCATCGCCCTCGCGCTCGCCGCCTGCGGAGGCGACGACGGCACGTCCACGGCGCCGCGCGGCGGCGGTGCGGCACCGGTTGCCGCCGGCGCCGGCGGCACCTGGCCGGCGGATGCCCCGGCGCATGCCCCGCCCTACCCCGGCGCCCGCATCACCGGCGCCACCCGAGCCGTCAGCAACGGCGTCATCGGCAGCCGCCTGGGCTTCGAGACCGACGACTCCCCGACCGCCGTGGTCGCCTTCTACAAGGCCCGCGCCGAAAGGGCCGGGCTGCCCGAGGTGGCGACGCTGACCAACGACACCACCGCCCTGTACAGCGCCGGCGCCGCCAGCGGACCCCGGATCAACGTCGAGGCATCGGCCGCGGGCGGCACCACGATGGTGGCGCTGACCTTCAGCGGCCGGCCGGCCTAGGGCTTGCCCGGCAACGCATAGGCGAGGTCGTAATGGTGGACACCGGCGTCGATGCGCATCGTCATCGCGCCGGTGATGCCGGCCAGCGCGCCGCTGCCGCTGTCGGGAACGATGGTGATGTGCTGGTCGGGCTTGCCGCGATCCATGGTGGCATGGTGCATGAAGGCAAAGCTGCCGGCCCTGCCGTCGATACTGCCGGTCACCCGCTCGATCAGCACATAGGCGGCCGATTCGGGCACGGCACCCGCTGCGGTGAGCATCTCGCCCTCCGCAGTCGCGGTCATCCCGCCGCTGAACTGCTTGGTGACCGTCATGCGGGCCAGCGCCACGCCATCGGCGCTGCTCTGCGCCGCCGGCGCCATCTCGACCGCGAACGTGCCCGCCGCATGCTGCATGACCGTCTCCCCCAGGGCCGGCGCGGCCAGCAGCAGCGCCGCCAAGACCAAAATGTTCCGCATATGTTCGCCTCCCGCCTGCCCTTGTACTTCGCATAGTGCCGTCGTCAACTGCATCATGTTAGCCTTCCACCAAATCACGGGAGTCGAAACATGCACGACATGGTCATTCGCGGCGGCACGATCGTCGACGGCACCGGCGCCCCCGCCTTTACCGGCGACATCGCCATCGACGGCGGACTGATCAGCGCCGTCGGCACGGTCACCGCCAGGGGCCGCGAGGAAATCGACGCCACGGGGCTGACGGTTGCCCCCGGCTTTGTCGACATCCACACCCATTATGATGGCCAGGCGACCTGGGATTCGGAAATGGCACCGTCGTCATGGCACGGCGTCACCACGGTCGTCATGGGCAATTGCGGTGTCGGCTTCGCGCCCGCCAAGCCCGACAAGCACGACTGGCTGATCGCGCTGATGGAGGGCGTCGAGGACATCCCGGGCACCGCGCTGGCGGAGGGCATGGCATGGAACTGGGAAACCTTCCCCGAATACATGGACGCCCTGGCCGAGCGGCCGCGCACCATCGACGTCGCGACGCATGTGCCCCATGGCGCCGTCCGCGCCTATGTCATGGGCGAACGCGGTGCCCGCAACGAAGAACCGACCGAACACGAGATCGCCCAGATGAGCGCCATCGTCGAGGAAGGGCTCAAGTCGGGCGCGCTCGGCTTTTCCACCAGCCGCACTGTCCTCCACAAGTCCATCGACGGCGAGCTGGTGCCCGGCACCACCGCCACCAAGGAAGAACTGATCGGCATCGGCCGCGCGGTGGCCCGCGCCGGCCATGGCGTCTTCGAGATGGCCAGCGACCTGCGCCGCGAATGGGACGAATTCGGCTGGATGGGGGCGCTGTCCAAGGAAACCGGCCTGCCCGTCACCTTTGCCATGCTGCAGTCGATCGCCAAGGAACTGCCCTGGCAGGAACAGATGTCCGAAACCGCGCGCTGGAATGCCGAAGGCGCCAATATCGTCGCCCAGATCGCGCTGCGCGGCAACGGCATCCTGATGGCCTGGCGCGGCACCGTCCACCCGTTCAAGTTCAAGCCGTCATGGGCCGAGATCGACACCGCGCCCTGGGCCGAGCAATGGGCGAAGATCAGCGATTCGGCCTGGAAGGCAAGGCTGCTCGCCGAGGCCGATGTCATCCCGCAATCCGATGTGCAGGCGCTGCTCTACGCCGTCGCGCAAGGGTTCGGCCTCCACTACGAGATGGGCGCCGATTTCGACTATGAGCCGACGCAGGCCCAGACCATCGCCGCCCGCGCCGCCGCCGCCGGTGTGTCGCCGGCCGAATATACCTATGACCTGCTGACGGCGAACGACGGCACCGGCTTCATCTACTTCCCGATCCTCAACTATGCCGACGGCAACCTCGATTTCGTCGAGGGGCTGCTGCAACGCGACGATGTGGTGATCTCGCTGTCGGACGGCGGCGCCCATTGCGGCACCATCTGCGACGCCGCCAGCCCGACCTTCCTGCTCCAGCATTGGGTCCGCGACCGGAAGCGCGGCACCATCACCATCGAAAACGCCATCAAGCGCCAGTGCAGCGACACCGCGCGCCTGTACGGCATGAACGATCGCGGGGTGCTGGCGCCGGGCTATCTTGCCGACATCAACCTCATCGACATGCAGCGGCTGAAGCTCGGCGCGCCATGGATGGCGTTCGACCTGCCCGCCGGCGGCAAGCGCCTGCTGCAAAAGGCCGATGGCTATGTCGCGACCATCAAGTCGGGCGTCGTCACCTTCCGCGAAGGCACGATGACCGGGGAATTGCCCGGCACGCTGATCCGCGGCCCGCAGCACAAGCCGGCACTGGCGATCGCGGCGGAATAGCTAGCGGACGCCGTGTCGCTGCGCCGCCCTGGCGGCGCGCGGCCAGGCGGCGCCGGCGATCACGATCGCGATGCCGGCCAGTTCCAGCACCGTGTACAGCTTCAGGCCCAGCACCGGCGTCCGCATTGCCACGTCGATGTGGTGGAAGGACGCCACCCGCACCAGCACGAACGCCCCGAGCAGCGCCAACCCGGCCAGCACCACCCGCACGCGAAGCCGCAGGCCGCGTACCAGCCCGGCCAGCCCCGCACCGACAAGCAGCACCGCGACGGCAGCGGCGGCGACGAATGCCAGCTGCAGCGCCCGGCGCTGCGCGTACCAGCCGCCCTCGCGCGCCGCTCTCCGGCCCCAGTCGGTCAGCATCGTCTGCAGGTCGAGCTGCTTGTTGAGGCCCAGGCCCAGCAGCAGCAGCGCCGCGACCAGCCAGAACAGCCGCTCCCGCCCCGCATCCGCGCCGCCGCGCCGCCACAGGCACAGGGCGGCACCGACCAGATAGCCGGCCACCGCCAGCCACGGCAGCGTGCCGGCATCCTGGCTCGCCCAGATCGGAGGGGACGCGGTCATCCGCCCGCTCTACCGGCACCCGCTGTCGCTGGATAGGCAATCGCTGCAATCGTGGCGGCGCGCTTGACGCCGGCCGGTCGCGGGCGCGACATCACCGCTCATCGAAGGACCGTTATGCTGCGCCATTGCGTCATCGCCCTAGCCCTGCTGGCCACCGCAGCCGCCGCCGCGCCCCGGCGGGAGGCCGCCACTGCCCCCGGCCTCGCCGCGCCGGGCGAGATCGTCGTCGATCGCTGGGGGATCGCGCACATCTATGCCGGCAGCAGCCGCGACGCGTTTTTCCTGCAGGGCTATGCCGTCGCCCGCGACCGGCTTTGGCAGATCGATCTGTGGCGCAAGCGCGGCCTTGGCCGCCTCGCCGCTAGCTTCGGGCCGGCCTTCGTCGCCCAGGACCGCGCGTCGCGGCTGTTCCTCTATCGCGGCGACATGGCGGCCGAATGGGCCGCCTATCCGGCCGAGGCGAAAGGCTGGACGCAGGCCTTTGCCGCCGGCATCAACGCCTATGTCGGCGACGTCGCCGCCGGACGCCGACCGCTGCCCGAGGAGTTTCGCGCCACCGGCTCCACCCCCGAACGCTGGCAGGCCGACGATGTCGTCCGCATCCGCTCAAACGCCCTTGCCAGCAATCTTCCGTCCGAACTTGCCCGCGCCCGCAGCCTGTGCGCCGGCGGCCTCCCCTATGAGCCGCTGCGCCGCAAGCTCGAACCGCCGCATGCCATAACCCTGCCCAAGGGCCTCGACCCCTGCGTGCTCACCCCCGAAGTGCTCGGCGACTACGCGCTCGGCACCGCCGGCGTGCGTTTCGAGGCCGGCAAGCTGGTCGCCCAGACGCCAGCTGAACGCCTCGCCGCCGCCGCCGACCCCGAGGTGCGCGAGGGCAGCAACAACTGGGTCATCGCGCCCGCCCGCAGCGCCACCGGCCGCGCCATCCTCGCCAACGACCCGCACCGCGAACATTCGGTGCCGTCGCTGCGTACGCTCGTCCATCTGGAGGCGCCCGACCTGCACATCGCCGGCGCCGGCGAACCGGCGCTGCCGGGAGTCAGCTTCGGCCACAACGAAGACGCCGCCTGGGCGCTGACCATCTTCTACATCGACCAGCAGGACCTCGTCGTCGCCGGCGCCGAAACGCCCTTCCGCGATGTCGTCGAGACCATCGACGTCAGGGGCGAAGCACCACGCCAGGTCACGCTGCAGTTCACCCCCGACGGCCCCGTCATCCACCGCGACGCCGCCGGCCGCGCCTTCGTCCTGCGCGCCACCTGGGACCGGCCGGGCGCCTCGGCCTATTTCAACGCGGCCTGGCTGTTCCGCGCCAAAAGCTGGGCCGATTTCAAGGTCGCACAGTCCCATTGGGGCGCACCGCCGCTCAACCTGCTCTACGCCGATCGCAGCGGCGACATCGGCTGGGGGGCGGCGGGTTTCGCCCCGGTGCGCGCCAGCGGTGATGGCCTGCTGCCGGTCCCGGCCGGCGCCGACTATCGCTGGGAGGGGCTGCTCGATCCCGGGTTGCTGCCCCGCCTGCACAACCCGGCGCGCGGCTGGATCGCCACCGCCAACGAGATGAACCTGCCCGGCGACTATCCCGCCGAGGCCCGCCCGCTCGGCTTCGAATGGGCCGATCGCTCGCGCATCGGCCGCATCGAGACGGTGATCGGCGCAAAGCCGAAATTCTCGCTCGCCGATGCCATGGCGCTGCAGACCGACACCCACAGCCCGCTCGCCGCCCGCGCCGTGGCGCTGCTCAAGGGCCTCAACGGCGAGGATGCCGACCAGCAGGCGGCGCTGCGGCTGCTCGGCGGCTGGGACGGCAACATGAGCGCCGACAGCGCCGCCGCGGCGCTCTACGAGGTCTGGGCGGGGCGCCATCTCGGCGATGCGGCCATGCGGCTGGCGGTGCCGGCGGCGGTGCGCCCCGGCATGGACGGGCCATCGATCCCGGCGCTGTTCGGCCTGATGGAGCGCCGCGACCCGATCGTCGAGCCGCATCGCGCCGCCATCCTCAAGGCCTCGCTCGGCGCCGCCTGGCGCGCCACCGCCGCGCGCCTCGGCCCCGATCCTGCGCGCTGGCGCTGGGACCAGCTGCACAAGGCGATCTTTACCCCGGCGCTGGCAATCCCCGGCCGCGAAGCCCAGCGCCAGGTCGGGCCGGCCGGCGTCGGCGGATCGGGGTCGACGCCGATGGCGACCAGCCCGCGCGCCGACTTCACGGTCGCCGGCGGGGCGTCGGTCCGCATGGTCCTCGATGTCGGCGACTGGGACGCGTCGATGGTGATCAACGCCCCCGGCCAATCGGGCGACGCCGACAGCCCGCACTATCGCGACCTGTTCCCGATGTGGGCGGCCGGCCGCTATGTGCCGTTCCGCTGGACGCGCACCGCAGTCATGCGCGATGCGGAGCTGGTGATCGCAGTGACGCCGAATCCCTAACTCCCTCCCCCTTGCGGGGAGGGCGACTCGGCGCCAGCCGAGCGGGGTGGGGGT
>QBLU01000005.1:153124-159712 GCA_003241875.1 Alphaproteobacteria bacterium | reverse complement strand
GGAGCGCACCAGCCCGAGTGCGGCGCCGCGGGTATCGACCACCGAGATCGACACCTGGGCGCGGCTGTCGAGCGGCCGGCGGATCTGGGCGCGGGCGCGGGCCATGATCTTGAAGGCGTCCTCGAGCAGCGCGCGGACTTCGGCGGCGCTGAGCGGTGCGCCGGCCTCCGCGGCGTCGGTGCCGGCGCGCACCGGGAAGCGGTTGTTGCCGGCGCCGTCGCTCAGCACCCAGGCGTCGGGATGGTTGAACTCCGCGGTGCCCGCCGCCGGGCGGATGCCGCTGGCCTCGCTGCCATAGGCGCTGCCGGCGACGATGCTGCCGGCGAAAAATCCCGCCACCGGCGTCAGGCTGCCGGCGCTGCCGTTGATCGTGGCATAGCCCGGGGCTGAGTTGGGGACGGATTTCAGCGCCGATGCGTCGGTGTCGGCATAGCGCAGCGTCGTGCCGTCGACGGAGATGCGGTTGGCGCGGATCGCCTCGGGGGCCTCGAAACCGGTGCCGGCGGCGATGGCGATGGCTTCCTCGTCGTCCTGGTCGATGTCGACGACCTCGGGGTCGAAGCCGTAATCGCCATCGGCCATGATGCCGACGCCGCCGACGACGACGCCGTTGCGGTAGAGCGGAAAGCCGCCGGGATCGGCGGCTAGGCCCAGTGGCGCGCGTTTCGGCCCGATCATCGGTGCGCCGGCACCCAGCCGCGTGTTGAGGTCCGAGCACGGCAGTTGCGAGAATTGCACCCCCGACAACGGCCCCGATTCGAGCCCGATGGTGTTCGCGGACGGGGGGAAATGCTGCTGGACGATCATCGAGGCAGTGCGCGTCGAAAAGGCATTGCCGCCCGACGACAGATAGGCGCCGGTCAGCGCCTTGGAGATCGCGCCCAGCGCTGCCGGCACGGTGACAGCCTGCACATCGGTGTTGCCGCCGCTGCCCGGTCGGGTCAGCGCCGTGGCGGGCGCGCCGGTCATGCTGAACACCGCCAGCACATTGCCGACGCGATCGACGACGGCGATCACCCCGGGCCGGTTGCGCACCCGCGCCTCTGCCACCGCCCGGGCGATGATGGTTTCGACATCGGCGGTGGTCAGCGCCTCGGCGGCGGGGCGGGCAAAGACGCTGGCGGGCGTGGTGTTGCCCGCTGGCGCGCCGCCGGTGCCGCCGCCGCTGGACCCGCTCAGCGCGCCAGTGCCGGTGCTGCCGCCACCACCGCCGCAGGCCGCCAGCAGCAGCGCCAGGCCGGTCAGGACGGTGCTGGCCGGGCGCGCCGTCACCGCAGCGCCCGGACGCGGGCGGCGACACCGGCCAGCGCGCCGCGGAACACCGCCGGCTGCCAGCGATTGGCGTCGCGCGCCGCGGCATAGGCGCGATCGAGGTCGGGGCGGATGGCATCGGCGGCGGCGCGATCGATGTGGCGGCCGCTGACCAGGGCCGACAGCAGCGTGTCGGCGGCCATCACCGCCTGGGCGCCGCCCTGGTAATCGGTATAGGCGCCGGCGTTGCCGACCAGCACGGCATCGAGCATGGCGAGCGTCTGCGCCTTGTCGAAGCGGCTGCTTTCGAAGGCGGCGGCGAGGTCGTCGGCGGTGCGGCCCAAGGCGGTGGCGGCGCGCAGGGCACCGGCCCGGTCACTGGCGCGGTCACCGGCGAGGCTGGCGTGGAAGGCGCGCGACTGGCTGTCGAGCTGGCGGGCGAGCGCCGGGGCGGCGACGCGGGCGGCGGCCTGCAGGGTGATCAGGCTTTCGTCGTTCCACACCGGCTGGCCGGGCGGGATCGGCCGGCCGGGGTTGCTGCGCGCCAGCAGCGGCACCGCGGGGTCGTCGCTGAAGCTGCGGTGGCACGATCGGCAATCGAAGAAGGTGAATTCGGGGAAGCTGCCGGCGGATCGCGCCGGGTACAGCGCCAGTGCGCGGCCGACGGCGAGCGCCTGGCCGACGGCCCAGACCTTGACGCCGCCGGCGACGGGCTTGCGCGCGGCATAGTCGGCGTCCTCGTCGTGGTGCGATTGCAGGCTGGTGAACAGGTCGAGCTCGAAGGCGAGGCGCGGGTGGCCGGCGGCCATGATGCGGTGGCCGACGAACTGCCCGGGGCTGGCCGAGCCGAAGTGGCAGTCGAGGCAGAGGTTGGCGCGCACGGCGGGGCGGTCGATGGCCCATATCCCGCGGGCGACGTTGCCGGCGTGGGTGGCGCCGACCGCGGCGTGGCTGGCGAGCCAGCCGGTCGCAGCGGTTCCCGCGCCGCGGTTCGTCTGGGCGCCCCCGGCGCCGCCGTGACAGGCCTCGCAGCCGACGCCGTCGGCCTGGCGCCATTGCGGCCCGCGACGCGGCGCCGGGTCGGCGTGGCAGGCGATGCATTCCGGCGATTGCGCGACATCGGCGATGCCGAGCCGGGTGCCGATGGCGCGGGCGCGGGGTTGCTGCAGCAGCTTCCAGGCGCGGGCATGGGCGCCGGTCAGGCTGGCCGGGTCCTGCCAGGTCAGCAGCTCGTTCTGGCGGACACGCGGCCCGGTGGCCTCTTGCCGGCCGTGGCAGGTGGTGCCGCCGCAGCTGGCGACACCCTGGTGGATGGCGGGATCGGGCGCTGCCGCGGTGAGCGCCAGCAGCGCCACCAGCGCGAGCAGCAATCGCCGATATGCCTGCTCGCCAGCGCCTGCCATCGCTCCCCCTGCCACAAGGGTAGCAAAGCCGATACAGGTTGGAAACGAAGAACGGTGGCGTCGTCCACCCCGCTCGGCTGGCGCCGAGTCGCCCTCCCCGCAGGGGGGAGGGAGTGTGATGCGCGCTACAGGCCGAGCACGGTCTTGGCGATGATGTTCTTCTGGACCTCGTTGGAGCCGCCGAAGATCGTCCAGGCGCGGCTGTTGAGATAGGTCGGCATGGCGAGCTGGGCGGGCTTCGATCCGATCGGCTCGGGGCTTTCGTTGCCATAGAGCGGGCGTTCGGTGGCGAGCTGCAGGCCGTCATAGCCGAACATCTCGACCGCCAGCTCGTCGATGTGCTGGCGCAGGCTGGAGGCGACCAGCTTGATGAGGCTGGTCTGCGGCCCCGGCTTGCGGCCCTGTGCCAGTTCGCCGAGGACGCGCAGCTCGGTCATTTCGAGCGCCTCGGCCTCCAGCTTGAGGCGCGCCATGCGGCGGCTGAACTCCGTGTCATGGCCGAGCGCGCCGTTGATGCCGGAAGGCTGCGCCAGCGACAGCCGTTCCATGCGGTCGAGCTCGGCGATCAGCCGGGGGGCGGCGCAGCTGCCGCCGCGTTCGTTTTCGAGCAGGAACTTGGCGATGGTCCAGCCCTGGCCTTCCTCGCCGACGCGGTTTTCGACCAGCGCCTCGACATCGTCGAGAAAGACCTGGTTGACCTCGTGGTCGCCGGCCATGCCGATGATCGGGCGGATGGTGATGCCGGGCTGCTTCATGTCGATGAGCAGGAAGGAGATGCCGGCCTGGGGCTTCACATCGGGGTCGGTGCGGGCGAGGCAGAACATCCAGTCGGCATAATGGGCGTGGGTCGTCCAGATCTTGGTGCCGTTGACGATGTACTTGTCACCGTTGCGGATGGCGCGGGTCTTGAGGCTGGCGAGGTCGCTGCCGGAACCGGGCTCCGAATAGCCCTGGCACCAGAGGTCCTCGCCGGTGAGGATGCGGTCGAGAAAGCGCGATTTCTGCGCCGGCGTGCCGTAGTGCGCGATCACCGGGCCGACGAGCTTCAGCCCGAGCACCGACAGCGACGGCGCATCGGCCAGGGCGCATTCCTTTTCGAAGATATAGCGCTGGACCGGCGTCCAGCCGGTGCCGCCATGCTCGACCGGCCATTGATAGGCGAGCCAGCCGCGGGCGTGGAGGATACGCTGCCATTCCAGCCCGATCTCTGGCTCGACGAACACCGACGGCGTGCCGTTCATGCCGTCGCGCAGCCGTTGCGGCAGTTCGGCGGCGAGAAAGGCGCGCACCTCGTCGCGAAAGCCGAGGTCGGATGCGCTGAAGCTCATGTCCATAAAGGCTATTCCAGTTCGCCCGACGCCCATTTCAGGCAGCGCCGCAGCAGTTCGTGATAGATCGGGTAATTCCAGGCGCAGCGTTCGGGATGCGGCCAGAACGGCGTGAACACCGCGACATCGTAATGGCCGCGACAATGGCCGAGCGTGCAATAGACAATTTCGCCGCGCCCCTGCTTGCGGCGATAGAGGATCGGCACCTCGGCATCCTGCCATTCGCTGTTGGTGAAGCCGGTGGCCTCGCCGGTGAAGCGGGTCAGCATCAACGTCTCGATCGCGGCGGTGGTGCGCGACAGGTAAAGCTCGTCGACGACCTCGAAATCGCTCATGCCGCGGGTCAGCGGGTCGCCGGTGTTCGGCACTTCGACGGTGAACGGCCCGATCGGCGGGTGGGCGACGAACTGGCTGCCGAGCATTTCCATCAGCTCCGGCGCCTCGTCGGGGGCATCGACCAGCCCCGATTCGAGGAAGCGCAGGATGGAATTGGTGCCGTGTAGTGCCAGCCAGCGCCCGCCACGGTCGAGAAAGGCCTTGAGCGCCGTGACTTCGTCCGGGTTCGGCATCACGTCGCAGGTGTAGGTGATGAGGAAATCGCAGGCCGCGAGGCGTTCGGTGTTGGCATAGTCCATGGCCACCGTCGCCCGGATTCGCGGTTCCTCGGCCATCAGCTTGAGGAGTTCGAGCCGGGCATAGTCGATGTCGTGATATTTGCCGGCGGCGACGAAATGCGCCTGGATGGGGCCTGCTGTCATTGTGGCGCTCCTGAATCACACGTCATCCCCGCGCAGGCGGGGATCCATCGCCGGACCACGGCCGCGGCTGACGACAGGCGGGAGATGGATCCCCGCCTGCGCGGGGATGACGAGGTAAAAAGGGCCTGCCGCACCATCAATGCTCCCGAATGAAGCCACCGCCGTCGACGGTGAGCTCGGTGCCGGTGGTGAAGCTGGCCTCGTCCGATGCGAGGAACAGGCAGGCGGCGGCGATTTCTTCGGGCTTGCCGCAGCGGCCCATCGGGTGGCTGGCGGCAAAGCCGGCATAGGCCTGTTCCCGGCTCATCTCTGGGTTCATCGCGAGATAGCGTTCGAGCATCGGCGTCTCGATGGCGCCGGGGTGGACGCTGTTGGCGCGGATCGGCCAGGCCTTGGCGGCGCATTCGAGCGCGGTGCACTTGGTCAGCATGGCGACCGCGGCCTTTGACGCGCAATAGGCGGCAAAGATCGCGCCGGGGCGCAGCGCCAGCATCGACGAAAGATTGACGATCGACCCCGATTCGCCGGCCGCCACCATCGCCGGCAGCGCCGCCTGGGTGCCATGGAAGACGCCGTCGAGGTTGATGCGCATGGTCCGCGCCCAGGCTTCCTTGGCGACTTCCGACACGGTGCCGGGTTCGGAAATGCCGGCGTTGTTGACGAGGATGTTGAGCTTGCCGAAACTGCGCAGCGTCGCCTCGACGGCGGTTTCCCAGCTGTCAGGCAGCGTCACGTCGAGCAGGATGGCATCGGCGGCCTCGCCCAGTTCGCGAGCCAGCGCCTTGGCCTTGTCGAGCTGGATGTCGCCGAGCATGACCCGGGCGCCTTCGCGCACGAAGGCCCGCGCCGTCGCTGCGCCCAGCCCCTCGGCGCCGCCGGAAATCAATGCCACCTTGCCTGCCAGCCTGCCGGTCATGTGCCTGTTCCTTCTGCTGTCATGCCGCCCGGCGGTAATCGTCGAGCGCGGCGGTGGCGTCGCCGAAGGTCAGCGCCAGCACACGGATGCGTTTCAGGGCATGGCCGATGACGAGTTCGTCGGTGACGCCCATGCCGCCGTGCATCTGGACGGCGGTGTGGGCGACGGTCAGCGCCGCCTCGGCGACAAAGGCCTTGGCGCCCGCGGCGGCGCGGGCGAAATCGTCGGCCGGGGCCAGCGCGGCGCGAACGACCTGCGAGCGCGCCTGTTCAACGAGCACATAGGCGTCGGTCATGCGGTGCTGGATGACCTGGAAGCTGCCGAGCGACTGGCCGAACTGGGTGCGGGTCTTCACATAGGACAGGGTGTTGTCGAACAGCAACGTCATCAGCCCCAGCATTTCGGCGGCGGCGGCGAGGCGGGCGGTCGCGACAACCGGCGTCAGACTGTCCAGATCGCCGGGCAACTGCGCCGAAGCTGCGACTTCGACGCCGCGAAATGCAATCTCCGCAGCTACCGAACCGTCGGCCAGCCGATAGCTGCGGCGATCGACGCCCGGCGCGTCTGCGGGCACCTGAAAGAAGCCGATGCCGTCGCGATCGCGGGTGCCGCCGGACTGGCGCGCCGAGACGATAAGCACATCGGCGGCGCCGCCGGCGAGCACCGCTGACTTGATGCCGTCGATGACGACCGTGTCGCCGCGCGGCCTCGCCGTGGTGCCGACATGGGCGAGATTGTAGCGGGCCTCGCGCTCGGCATGGGCCAGCGCCACCAGCGTCGTGCCGGCCATCAGCGGGTCGAGCAGCGCGGTCGCGCCGGCGCCATCGAGCAGGGTGCCGGGAATGATCGCGGCGTCGAGGACCGGTTCCGCCACCAGGCCGCGGCCGAGCGCCTCCATGCCCGCCGCCAGCTCGACCCGGCCGCCGCCAAGC
>QBLU01000005.1:34391-153114 GCA_003241875.1 Alphaproteobacteria bacterium | reverse complement strand
GACACCGGCAGCGCCAGGATGCCGCTTTCCGCCAGCCGGGCCCAGTTCGCTGCCGAGAAGCCTGCCGGGGTGATCCGCGCCGCGCGCCGCGCCTCGAGATCGCCGCCATAGCTGTCGGAAACGAAACGTTCGACCGCGGCCTTCAGCAGCGCCTGGTCCTCGGTAAGGTCGAAATTCATGCGCGCGTCACTTCGATGTCGAGCCGGCGCAGTCCGCGCAGCAGCATGTTGGGAACATGGGAAAGATCGGCATCGGCAGCGAGCCGGAAGCCGCTGATCCGCGCCAGCAGAACTTCGAAGGCCACCGCCAGTTCCTTGCGGCTGAGCATGTTGCCGACGCACATGTGGATACCGCGGCCAAAGGCCAGGTGGCTGCGGGCGTTCTTGCGGGTGACCTCGAAGGCATCGGGGTTTTCGAACTTGGCCGGGTCGCGGTTGGCGGCGGCGAACCGCAGCATCATCATCGATCCGCCCGGCACGGTGACGCCGCCCAGTTCGGCATCCTGCTTGACGACGCGCCACAGCCCGGCGGTCGGGCTTTCGAGGCGCAGCATCTCCTCGACCATGTTGGGGATCAGCCCGGGGTCGGCGCGGACCTTGGCCTCCTCATCGGGGTTCTGGATGAGCAGCAGCACGCCGCCGGCGAGCGTCGAGGTCGTCGTCTCGTTGCCGGCGACCATCAGCTGCTGGAGGATCGACAGGATCTCGGCATCGTCGAGCGGCTGTTCGCCCTCGATGCGGGCATGGACGAGATCGGACAGCAGATCCTCGGTGCGGACGGCGCGGCGGGCGTCGATCTGCGCCTTCATGGCGTGCTGGAACTCGACGACCTCGCGGGCGCATTCGAGCTCGCGTTCCCTGGAGATCATGCCGCCGAGCCGGTCGGCAAAGGCATCGGACCAGCGCTTGACCGTCAGCACGTCGGTATCGGCGATGCCGATCTGGCCGGCGATGACGGCGACGGGCAGCGGCACCGCGAAATCGCGGACGAAATCGATGCGGGCGACGCCGTTTTCATCGGCGGGAAAGGCGTCGACGAGCCGGTCGACGATGGCGCGGATATCGGCCTCGATGGCGTCGACGCGCTTCATCGAGAAGGCGAGATTGACCAGCTTGCGGAAGCGGGTGTGGACCGGCGGGTCGGCGGTCAGCAGCGTGTTGCGCTGCGGCCAGCCCTTTTCCAGCTCGGCGGTGACATCGGGATCGGCGGCGCGCTGGCCGGCGAGCAGCGCGCTGAAGTCGTTGGAAAACGCCTCGATGCGCCCGGTCGCCTCGGCGAGCAGGTCGTAGGAGCTGACGAGGGTGATGTTGGTGCCGGGCAGCACCATCACCGGGCGCTCGGCTATGGCTACCTGATAGTAGGGGAACGGGTTTTCGAGCACCTGCGGCTCGAACAAGGACGTCCGGTCAAGGTCGATCTTGGTCATGGTGCCAAGCTAAGGCGCTTCGCTGCAATTTTGCGACGGTGATTTATATTAGCTAGGGCTTTGGGGGAAGGCTCTGGAAGACCCTTAACGGGCCCGACCCTAGCCCGGCATCTGCCCGACTAAATGCGCCATGTCGAAATAGTCGCGCCACACGGCGATCTTGCCGTCCTGGATTTCGAAAGTGCCCATGACGCGCACGACGATATCCTTGCCGGCGAGGACGAAGCGGTCGGTGCGTTCGGTCAGCACGATGTTGCCGGCGGCGGCGATGTGGTGGATCTCGAAGCGCGCCGCGCTGACCGGGAAGGCGGCGAACACCGCCTTGAAGGCGTCGAGGCCCTGCGTCGGGTCGGTCGGGATATTGTGGTAGAAAATGTCGTCGCTGAGATGGGCATGGATCGCCGGCCAGTCGAGTCGATCCCAGGCGGCGCAGAAATCGACGACGATCGCTTCGGGGGTCATGCGGGGTCCTTCACGGATGCGCCATCGCGCCGCCATCGACGGCGATGCCATGGCCGGAAACGAAGCGGGCGTCGTCGCTGGCGAGGAAGGCGATGACCGCGGCGACGTCGTCGGGGGTGCCGATGCGCTTCAGCGGGGCCTTGTCGCGCCAGAAGCTTTCGAACGCGGGCATGGCGGCAAAGGTCGGCGCGGTGATGCCGGTCATGATCGCACCCGGCATGACGCAGTTGACGGTGATGCCGGCGGGGCCGAGCTCGGTCGCCAGCGACCGGGTCAGGCCGAGCACGCCGTGTTTCGAGACGGCATAGGCGGCCATGCCGGCGTCGCCATAGCGCGACATGACCGAGCCGATGGTGACGACACGCCCCTGGCGGCTGGCCTTCAGCACCGGCGCGGCGGCGCGGCAGAGCTTGAACACCGAGGTCAGGTTGATGGCGATGGTGTCGTCCCAGAAGGCGTCGGGATGGTCGTCGAGGGGCATGAAGCCGCTGATGCCGGCGTTGCAGACGAGGATGTCGAGGCCGCCGAGCGTGGCGGTGGCGGCGGCGATGATGGCCTCGGCAGCGCCGGGGGCGGCGACGTCGATGGTGAGATCGGTGTCGCCGGCGCGATCGATGGTGAAGACGCGGGCGCCGTCGTCCTGCAGGCGCTGGACGGTGGCGAGGCCGATGCCCGAGGCGGCGCCGGTGACGACCGCGGACAGGCCGGCGAGCCGCATCAGATCTTCAGGATCAGCTTGCCGTCGTTGCCGCCGGAAAACAGCGTCATGAAGGCGGCAAAGGCGTTGTCGATGCCGTCGACGATATCCTCGTCGAACACCAGTTTTCCCTCGGCGAGCCAGCCGCCCATGACGGCGGCGCCCTCGCTGAAGCGCGGCACGAAATCGCGCACCAATAGCCCGTTGATCGAGGCGGAATGGACGATCAGCTGCCAAAGGTTGCGGACGCCGACGGGTGCGGGGGCGTTGTATTCGGAGATCAGCCCGCACAGCGCGACGCGGGCGCCGTCGCGCAGGTTCATCAGCCCGGCATCGAGGATGATGCCGCCGACGTTTTCGAAGATGACGTCGACGCCGTCGGGGGCGGCAGCGGCGATGGCGGCGACCAGCGCCGCTTCGTCCTTGCCGCGATAATCGATGGCGGCGTCATAGCCATAGCGTTCGGTCAGCCGGGCACATTTGGCGGGACCGCCGGCGATGCCGATGACGCGGCAGCCCTGGATCCTGGCGATCTGGCCGACGAGGCTGCCGACCGCGCCGGCGGCGCCGGTCACCAACACCGTCTCGCCGGCCTTGGGCTTGCCGACTTCGAGCAGCCCGAAATAGGCGGTCAGCCCGACGGCGCCGAACACGGAAAGGTAGTTGGTGACGGCCGGGACCGCGGCGGGATCGATCTTCTGGGTGAAGCCGCCCGGCACCGCGACCGAATAGTCCTCGATGGCGTTGAGCCCGAGCACCCAGTCGCCGATGGCGAATTCGGGGTTGGCGCTGTCGGCGACGGTGCCGACCGTGGTGGCGCGGACGGCGTCGCCGAGCGGCACCGGCGGCATGTAGCTCGGCGCGTCGTCGAGCCAGCCGCGAATCGCCGGATCGAGCGAGGCATAGACGTTGCGGACGAGGACTTCGCCGGGGGCGAGCGTCGGAGTCTGCGCAGTCTGCAGCGCGAAATCGTCGGGCACCGGCGTGCCGTCGGGGCGGCGCACGAGGACGAAGCGGCGGTTGTCGGTCATCGAATTCCCATTTTAATCCGCGCCGCGGCCGCCATCGACGATCATCGCCGTGCCGGTGACGAAGCGCGAGCGTGGTCCGGCGAGGAAGCTGGCCGCAGACGCGATGTCGTCGGCGAGGCCGACGCGCTGCAGGGCATTGCCATCCATGACGAAATCGCGAACCTCGGGCGAGTCGCCATAGGCGTTGGTGATCATCTCGGTCAGGATGACGCCGGGATTGAGGCTGTTGACCCGGCAGGGCGGGGTAAGGTCGCCGGCCTCCACCGCCGCGATCCTGGAGAAATGCGTGACGGCGGCCTTGGCGGCGCAATAGGCGGCGCAATCCTCCAGGCCGATGACGCCGGCGAGCGACGAGATATTGACGATCGAGCCGGCGGTGGCGGTGTCGCGCATCGCCCGCATCGCCCATTTGGTGCCCATGATCACCGATTCGACATCGGCCTCCCACAGCGCGCGGAACTCGGCGAGGCTGGTGTCGGGCAAGGGCTTGGAAAAGAAGGCGCCGGCGGAGTTGACGACGGCGTCGAGGCGGCCGTGCGTCGTGACGATCCCGGTGGTGACGCGCTCCCAATCGGCCTCGTCGGTGGTGTCGAAGGGGATGAATTCGGCGCTTCGGCACAGGTCGACCGTTACGGCGCCGCGTGCCGCGTTGCGGCCGGCGGCGACGACGTGGAAGCCATCGGCCGAGAGGCGGACCGCGACGGCCCGGCCGATGCCCGAGGTTGCGCCCGTGACAAGTGCGACACGATCTGTCATGCCGTCAACACCCAACCGCCATCGACGATGTGATGGGCGGCGGTGATGAAGCTCGCATCGTCCGAGGCGAGGAACGCGACCTGCTCGGCGATGTCGTCCGGCCGGGCGTAATCCTTCAGCGGCAGTTGCGCGAAACTGTCGGGCGCTTCCCAATAGGCGGCGCCGCCGAACATCTCCTCGGTCATCGCGGTGCGGGTGCCGCCGGGGCAGACGGCGTTGACCCGGATGAATTCGCCCTTGCGGCCGAGCTCGACGCCGATGGCGCGGCACATGTTGATCTGGGCGGCCTTGGCGGTGCCGTAGGTCGTCGTCTGCATGATCGGCTTCAGCCCGCTGATCGAGGCAATGACGATGATGCTGCCGTGCGCCGGGCTTCCCTGCTTGCGCATCTGGGCGACGGCGGCGCGGATGCCGAGAAAGGCGCCTTCGACATGGACGCGCGACTGTTCGCGCAGCCGGTCCATGTCCATGTCCATGATCGAGCCGAAATCGGCGGTGCCGGCGTTGGAAACGAGGATGTCGAGTCGCCCGTGCCGGGCGACGCATTCGGCGACGGCGGCGTCCCAGCCGGCCTCGCTGGTCACGTCATGGGCGAACTGGCCCGGTTGCGGCCGGATATCGGTGCCGAGGACCCGGGCGCCGCGCGCCTCCAGCAGCGCCGCGCACGCCGCGCCGATGCCCGAGGCTGCGCCGGTGACCAGGGCCACCTTGCCGGAGAGGTCGTCGCTCATGCCGGCGAGTTTGGCGCAGTGGCGGGGTGACCGCCAGCCCAGCGAAATGGTGAGGCAGGCTTCCTCCCCCTCCAGGGGGAGGCGACTCGCGCGCCAGCGCAGCGGGTGGGGGTGGTGCTGACGCGGGCGCGCTGGGTCGACCCCCACCCGGGCCGGCTTCGCCGTCTCTCGCCTCCCCCCTGAGGGGGAGGAAACGCTAAAGCAGCACCTCAACCCGGTCCGCCACCACCCGCACCGGCCAGCTGGCGATGCCGGTCCAGGCCGGCGGCCCCAGGTGGCGACCGGTCCTGAGGTCGAAGCGGGCACCGTGATGCGGGCAGAGGATCGCGGAGCCGCGCACCCGGCCGCCCTCCAGCGGCAGCGCGGCGTGGCTGCATTCGGGTGAAACCGCAAAATAGCTGCCGGCGCCGTCGCGGACGACCAGTACCCGGGCCGTGCCTACGCTGCGGCATTGCAAGGCCGACAGCGCGAGATCGGCGGCGCCGGCGTCCTGCCAGGCCGCATCCGCCGCCTCAGTCGGGTCCGACATAATCCTCCAGCACCTTGTGGAAGTGCCGGATGCGCAGCTCCTGGCTGCCCAGGATCAGCCCGTCATACGCTGCGCTGTGCATCCCCTCCTGCACCACCGGCAGGTTGAAGGCGTCCTGGTCGAGCACCTGGCCGAGGCTGATCTGGCCATGGTCATAGGTCGTGTGCTCAGGGAACTGGTGCGGCGTCCCGGGTGCCAGATGGGCGAAATTCAGCAGGTCGAACAGCATCTTGTCGGGGTCGGTCGGATGCGGACGCGACACGAACATCAGCATCGTCTCGCCATAGATGTTCATCGTGACGTTCGGGAAGATCATGTAGTGATAATCGTCCGACAGCTGGTCGTCGTTCAGCCCGGCATAGGGATAGATGCTGTCGTGCTGGATGGCGCGCTTGGCCTTCTGGATGGCGAGGCGCAGCTGCCGCGGCCGGCCTTCGTAATCCGCCGGATCGACGCCGTGCAGCTGGGCAAAGCCGTGCATCATCGGCGATGGCGTCGCTTGGTCTTCATACCGCGGGCTGGGCGTCGTGAACGGCACCAGATAGCGATTGTGGATGCCGAGACAATCGATCTGGACGTTCCAGTCGTCGAGCCAGGACAACAGCTCCGGGTGGATGCCCTGGACGTGATAGGTCTCGTTGAAGGCGTCGACGCTGGTCTTCCAGTTGCAGTCCCAGCGGATCGTCTTCCAGTCGATGAGCTTCATCGCCTCGAACTTGTAGGGGTCGAGATGTTCCGGGATGACGCCGAGGAAGTCGCGCAGCGATTCGGCCTGCCTGTTCATCGTGAACCAGACAAAGCCGCCCCAGCGGTCGGTGCGGACCTCCTTCAGCCCCAGCGCGCAATCGACGGCGGCGTCCTGCAATTGCGAGAAGGTCTCGCGATCGGGGATGTTCTTCAGGCCGCCGTCGGTCTGCCATTCCCAATGGTGATAGCCGCAGCGGAAGGAGTTGGCGAAGCCGGACGCGTCCTTGGGCACCAGCCGGTTGCCGCGGTGCGGGCAGACGTTGAAGAAGCCCTTCACCTCGCCATCGGCCTGGCGGACGAAGATGAAGCTTTCGGTGCCGACTTCATGGCTCAGCCAGTCGCCGGCGTCGGGAATCAGCTCCTCGCGAGCGCCGAGCAGCCAGACCTTGGTCCACATCGCCGCCCATTCGCGCGCCATGTAGTCCTTCGACGTATAGCGCGCCGCCGGAATCTTGCCGGTGCCGAGATCGGGATCGGGCAGCTTGGCCGCCGGCGTGCCGATGCCATGATCGGGGCCGACACGGTCGAGCGGGACCGATTTCCAGTCGAATGCGGTGGCCATCGCGCTATCTCCTCGCCGTCCATTCGCCGCAATAATCCGCCGCCGCGGTCACCGGCCACAGCACATGGCGGTGCCCGGAACCGACGCTCGGATGCGGGGCATAACGCTTGCATTCGCCCTGCGGCGGCGTGCCGGGGATGCCGGGCACGCCCGGCCCTTCGACCCGGGTCTGCAACCAAAAGCGGCAGGTGGAGCAATATTCATCGACCATCGGTGCACATCTCCGATGCGAGCGGCATTGCAGCCGCCGCCCGCTCGTTCTATTCTTGCGTCGCAACGTGCAGTCTAGGCCCGTCAGAGGCCAGCGCGACACCGCTCATTTGTGGGAAGTCGCGGAACGGCGAAAAGCCGAGCGCACAGCCACTGGGGAGTAGACGCGATGGACCTTGCTGCTGATCTTGCTGCCGTTTCCGTCCGCAGCCTCGGCGATGTGCGCAGCGCCGCCGAGGCATTGCGCGACATCGCATTGCGCCTGGGCGATTTTCGCGTCGCCGTCTGCGACAATATCGCGTCGAAACAGACGATGCTCGATGCCGATGGCAATGTGCTGGCGTCCGAAGTGTTCGGCTGGACCGGCGAGAACGAGCGCTGGTGGGCCGATTCGCGGTTGGCGCTGTCGTCGCCGATCCCCAGGGCCTGCCGCTACGAATCGGAACCCTTCTGGGTCAATGCCCAGGGCTTTCGCACCCGCCAGCCGAATCGCTATCTCGACCAGATCGGGCTGGAGAATTTCGAGAAGCGGGCGCTGACCAAGGTGGCGATCGTCATTCCGATCCACCTGCCCTTCGGCCAGATCGGCGCCGTCAGCTACAACTGCAAGGACAAGCTGCGCGAGGACCTTTCGGCCGAATACGAGGCGCATGCGGATTATCTCGGCATCGTTACCCATCGTTTCGTCGCGGGCTATGTAAAGGCGCACCGCACCCGCCAATGGCTGCCGAGTGATTGCCAGCTGACCAAGCGCGAAGTCGAATGTCTGCGCTGGGCATCGATCGGCAAGACCGACAAGGAAATCAGCCTGATCCTGTCGCGCAGCCATGCGACGGTGAGGTTCCATATCCAGAATGCCGGCGAGAAGCTGGATGCGGTGAATCGGTCGCAGACGATCTTCAAGGCGGCGCAGCTGGGGTATCTGGGGGCGGCGGCGTAGCGCGCCCGAGCGCAGCGACGCCGGCACGCAGTGCCGGTTAGCTGGGCGCGGAGACGCGCGAGCCCGGCCGGCGGGGCGGTGGGGTCTTCCCGCCGAACCCGTCCGACGCCAGCACGGGCTTTGCCCGTGCCCTGCCTGCCTCCCTCATTCATTGCAGCGCAACCCGGTCGCGCGCATTGAAGCGCCATGAAAACGCTCCTCCTCGCTCTCGCCCCCGTGCTCGCCCTCGCGGCGCCTGCGACCGCGGCACCGCTCGATGATGTCGCGGCCTCGTTGAAGGCGACGACCAGCCTCGGCGCCAATTTCACCCAGACCGGCGCCGATGGCCGGGTGCTGACCGGCAAGATGATCCTCGCCCGCCCGGGCAAGATCCGGTTCCAGTACGACACCGCCAAGCTGTTGATCGTCGGCAACGGCAAGACGCTGACCTTTGTCGATTACAAGGTCAACCAGGTCTCGCAATGGCCGGTGAAATCGACGCCGCTCGGCATCCTGTTGTCGTCCGAACCCGATCTGTCGCGGGTGGCGACGGTCACCGAGGCCAGCGCCAACCGCGTCGTCGTCGAGGCGCGTGACCCCAAGCGGCCCGAATTCGGCTCGCTGTCGATCGCCTTTGCCCGCGATGCCGCCGCCCCCGGCGGGCTGGCGCTGAAGGGCTGGACGGCGCGCGACGCCCAGGGCGGCACGAGCACGGTGCAATTGTCGGGCGCGACCTATAACGCCGACCTGTCGAAGGCCGACTTCGGCTTCAAGGACCCGCGACGCCCGGTTACGCGGGGCTGAATGTGGCCCGGCGCCGGCGCAGCGCGGCACCGGTCAGGCCGAAGCCGGCAATCAGCATCGTCCAACTGGCCGGTTCCGGCACGGCGGCACCGACCAGGAAGTTGGCGCCGAAGTATCCGACGCCACCGGTCTCCAGGGTGGGATTTGCGAGCGTTCCACCGAAGGCAAAGGTCGCGCCTCCAAAGCTGATGAGCGGTGACGTGGTGATCGTGCCCTGACCGGGGAAAACCACACCGTCCAGGCCCGACGTGAACAGCGCGCCGATGAAATAGTCGCCCGCGGTGAGCGTGAACGGGGAGACCGCAGCATAGCGGAAGTTTGCCGTCAGCGGCGCCACGGTGCCGGCACCGATCGTCACCGACGATAGCAGCGTACCGCTGCTGTTCCACAGGCCCAGCTCATGGCTTTCCTGCAGACCGTCGAGGTCGGCATCGAAAAAGCCGAGCGCGGAGATCGTGACCGGGGCCGTGGCGCTGAAGGACCATCCCAGCGTGAAGGGCGGGTTGCCCACCTGGGTAGAGGGGCCGGTATAGGTCAGCGCCGGGATCGCTGCGGTCGCCGCCTGCGAAAGGGTGAGCGTCGCCGCCGTGGCAAGGAGAAGCGTGATTTTCATCTTACAGCCCTGACGTTAGATTGTTGCCGTTACACAACGACTAGCAAAAGCTGTGCCAAATCTAACGGCGGGTGCCGGGCGACACTATTCCAGCAACTTGTCGACAGCCCAAATCCCAGCAGCCAAGTGCAGTTGTAAGGAAATTCGACACTTTCAGTTCACCGCGCGCAGCAGCTCCCGCGCGGTGATCATGCGCATGATCTCGTTGGTGCCCTCGAGGATCTGGTGGACGCGCAGGTCGCGGAAGATGCGTTCGACCGGGAAATCCATGAGATAGCCGTAGCCGCCGTGCAGCTGCAGGGCGCGATCGGCGACCGCCATGCCGGTGTCGGTCGCCAGCCTTTTGGCCATGGCGGCAAAGCGCGTCTTGTCGGGGGCGCCGGCGCTGACCTTGGCGGCGGCCTGGTACAGGAGCGCGCGGGCGGCGGCGAGCTCGGTTTCCATGTCGGCGAGCTTGAACTGGGTGGCCTGGAAATCGGTGATGGCCTTGCCGAACTGGGTGCGCTGCCGGGCATAGCCGATGGCTTCGTCGAGCGCGCGCTGGCCGCCGCCGAGGCTGCAGGCGCCGATGTTGAGGCGGCCGCCATCGAGCCCGGCCATGGCGATGGCAAAGCCCTGCCCCTCGGCGCCGACGATATTGGCGACCGGCACGCGGACATGATCGAAGTTCACCTGCGCGGTCGGCTGCGAATGCCAGCCCAATTTGCGTTCCGGCGCGCCGAAGCTGACGCCGGGCATGTCCTTTTCGATGACCAGGCAGGAAATGCCCTTGGGGCCATCCTCGCCGGTGCGCACCATCGTCACATAGATGTCGTTGACGCCGCCGCCGGAGATGAAGGCCTTGGAACCCGTGACGATATAGTCGTCGCCGTCGCGGACGGCGCGGGTCTTCAGCGCCGCGGCATCGGAACCGGAGCCCGGCTCGGTCAGGCAATAGCTGGCGATGGTGTCCATGGTGACCAGCGACGGCAGGTATTTTTCCTGGACCGGTGCCGCGCCATAGGCGTCGATCATCCACGCCGCCATGTTGTGGATGGAGATGAAGGCGCTGGTCGACGGGCAGCCATAGGCCATCGCCTCCATGATCAGCGCCGCCTCCAGCCGGCCAAGGCCGATGCCGCCATTGGCCTCGCTGACATAGATGGCGGCAAAGCCCAGCTCCGCCGCGGCCTGGATCGTCGCCTTGGGATAGATGTGCTTTTCATCCCATTCGGCGGCATGCGGGGTGATGCGGTCGGCGGTGAAGCGGCGTGCGGCCTCCTGGATGGCGCGCTGGTCGTCGGTCAGGTCGAATTGCATGACATCACTCCCTGTCATCCGGGGCGTGGACCCGGTTGACTTTGCGTCCCTATTGCAGGGATGGGCGGCGGAAGGAAGCTGGCTCCCGGGTCAGGCCCGGGATGACAGGCGACGAAGTTTCGGGCATAGGCTGGCGATGACAGCCCAATTCACCGCATCCGAACTCGTCGACCAGCTGGCGGCGATCCATGCCGAATCGACCGCCGCGCTGCGCGCCGCCCTGAAGACCTATCTCGACGACGGCACCACCCCCGATCCCGCGGCGCGGGTGCGCGGCGACTGGGCCTATCCCGAACTGCGGCTGAGCTATTCCGGCGGCCACACCCGCGCCCGCCCGGTGCGCGCCTTTGCCCGGCTCAACCGCCCCGGCAGCTATGCGACGACGGTAACGCGGCCCGAAATGTACCGCGCCTTCCTGATCGAGCAGCTCGAGCTGATCACCCAGGATTACGAGGTGACGCTGTCGACCGGCCGGTCGGAGGTGGAGATACCCTATCCCTATGTGCTCGACGGCGCCCCCGACCTGCGGCTCGATGCCGCCGCCGCGTCGGAACTGGCGCGCTGGTTCCCGACGACGGAGCTGTCGCAGATCGGCGACGAGCTCGCCGACGGGCTGTGGGACGACGGCCTGTCGGAAAACCGGCCGCTGGCGCTGTTCGATGGCCCGCGCACCGATTTCTCGCTGGCCCGGCTGAAACATTATACCGGCACCGCGCCGGAGGATTTCCAGCACTATATCCTGCTCACCAACTATCATCGCTATGTCGATGAATTCGTGCGCTGGGCCTGTGGCGAGATCGGCAAGGACGGCTATGACCGGCTGGCCTGCCCGGGCGGCCTCGACATCTATGCCGATGACCCGTCGCCCGATCGCGCCGCCGCCGATGTGGCGTGGCGCAAGCACCAGATGCCGGCGTGGCACCTGACCCGGCCGGGGCGGATGGGCATCACATTGGTCAACATCGGCGTTGGCCCGGCCAATGCCAAGACGATCTGCGACCACCTCGCCGTGCTGCGGCCCGAGGCGTGGTTGATGATCGGCCATTGCGGCGGACTGCGGCCGAGCCAGGCGATCGGCGACTATGTGCTGGCGCATGCCTATCTGCGCGACGACCATGTCCTCGACGACGTGCTGCCGCCGGAGATTCCGATCCCGGCGCTGTCGGAGGTGCAGAAGGCGCTGCAGCAGGCTGCCGAATCGGTGACGGGTGCCGAGGGCGAGGCGCTGAAGCCGCGGCTGCGCACGGGGACGGTGGTGACGACCGACGATCGCAACTGGGAACTGCGCTTCAGCCGTTCGGCGCTGCGCTTCAACCAGTCACGCGCTGTCGCGGTCGACATGGAATCGGCGACGATCGCGGCGCAGGGGTATCGGTTTCGGGTGCCGTACGGGACGCTGCTTTGCGTGTCGGACAAGCCGCTGCACGGCGAGATCAAGCTGCCGGGCCAGGCCAACCGCTTTTACGAAGGCGCCATTTCGGAGCATCTGCACATCGGCATCGAGGCGGTGAAGCTGCTGCGGGATGCCGGGCCGGGGTTGCACAGCCGCAAGTTGCGGGCGTTTGATGAGCCGCCGTTCAGATAAGTTTCCTCCCCCTCAGGGGGGAGGCGACTCGCGCGCCAGCGCGGCGGGTGGGGGTGGTTCGCGCGTGACCACGAGAACCACCCCCACCCGGGCCGGCTTCGCCGTCTCTCGCCTCCCCCCTCCAGGGGGAGGAAGTTAGTTGCAGCCCGCCACCGGCGGCCCCACCCGCGGGATCAGGTGCAGCCGCGTCTGCCGGCCGTCGATATATTGCACCGTCTTCCCGTCGAAGAATGCGTCCTCCTCCGACTTGAAGCCGACCGTCTGCCCGCCCCATTCGGGCACCTTGAACCGGGCCTGCAGCTCGATCGACCAGGCGGTGTCGGCGTTGACCAACGCCTCGCCCTCGTCGCGGGGGTTCTGGTTGTCCCACATGCCGATCGGCGTGCCGGCGGCGTGGCCGTGATAGCCGATCGGGTGCGAATAGATGACCGGGTCGAGGCCGGCCGCAATGGCCTTGGCGCGCGCCGCCGCCAGCACGGCGTTGCCGGTGAGCCCGGTCTTGAACGACGCGGTCAACGCATCCTGCACGCCGTTGCTCGCCGCCAGCCCGGCCTTCAGCCCCGCCGGCGCGTCGGTCTCGCCGGGTTTCAGCACATAGCCGAGATGCTGGGTATCGGTGTTGAGGCCGAGATAGGTGATGCCGAAATCGGTCCACAGCAGGTCGCCGGGCTGGATGATGGTGTCGCCCTCCATGACCTCGGCGACGCCCTGGCGATGGATGCCGACCGACGGCTGGAACCAGGTGCCGAGCTTCAGCCCGGCGATGCGCTCGCGATACCACCAGACGACATCCTTGGCGGTGGTCTTGCCGGGCGTGATGACCTTGCCGGAAAAGCCTTCGGCGATGATGGCATGGGCGGTGCGGACGATCGACGGATAGACCGCCATTTCGGCCGGGATGCGGGTTTCGAGCCAGCCGACCGCGAGTTTTTCGGCCGGCACGACGCGGCTGCGCAGTTCGGGCGGCAGCGCGGCCACCAGGTCGTCGCGCTGGCTGGCGGTCAGCCCGTCGCCGAAGGTGACGACCGACGAGACGTTGAGGCCGATCTTTGTCGGGTTCCGCGCCTTGATGATGTCGGCGAGCGCCGCCCATTGGTCGGGCTGCTGCTCCGGCTTCCAGGCCGCCGCGAACAGGCCGCCGAGGCCATAGCGGCTGACGGTGAGGCGCTCGACCGGCTTGCCGGCGCCGGGATCGAAGAAGACCAGGATGGTGCGGCGCCGGGCGTGCATCGATTCGCCGTCGAGCATGGTGGCGACGACCGGGTCCTCGAGATATTCGCGCGCCACCAGCACCCACATGTCGATGCCGTGCTTGCGCATGACGGCGGGGATGACGGTGTCGAGGCGTTCCTTGAGCCAGCGGTCCTGCAGCGCGGCGCGGTCCTTCAGCGGCAGGATGGCGGGGATGGCCGGGTCGCTGGCCTCGGTCTGGCAAAAGGGCGCGGCGCTGGCGGGCGCGGCGAGCAACAGCAATGCGGCGGCGAGTGATTTCATCGGGTCCCCCTGGTGTGCGGGCACCTTAGGGGCTGACGTACCCGCGCGTCACTATCAGTGTCATGCCAGCGCAGGCTGGCATCCAGATTCTTCGTCTGCGGGCGTGTGGGCCCTTGCGGCACGGCTGGATGCCAGCCTGCGCTGGCATGACGGTGTCTAGAGGCCGAGTTCGGCCAGCAGCACCCGGCGTGCCTGCCACGCCTGCTCCCACAGTGCCGGATTGCCGAGGTCGCCGGGGCCGATGGTTTCGGGCCAGTGCGCGGTGACCAGCGCCTCCAGCCGGTCGGCCCTGGCGTCGTCGAGGAGGAAGCGCGGGTCGATTGTTGCCGGATCGGCGACGACGCGCAGCCGCAGGCAGGCCGGGCCGCCGCCGTTGCGCATCGATTCGCGGACCTCGACATAATGCACGGCGCGGATCGGGCCGTTGCCGGCGAGCATGGTGTCGAGCCATGCCTTGACCCGCGGATTGGCCTCGGACTCGCGCGGCAGGATCAATGCCATGCCACCACCGGGCAGCGTCACCAGCTGCGAGTTGAACAGATAGGAGGTAACCGCATCGGCGAGGCTGACGGCGCTGGCCGGGACCTCGACGACGATGGCCTCGGGCAGCAGCCGGGCGAGATCGGCCTTCAGCGCGCCCGCGTCGGCAAAGGCCTGTTCATGGGCGAACAGCACATGTTCGTTGGCGACAGCGACGACGTCGTTGTGGAAGGCGCCGGCATCGATCGCGGCCTGGCTCTGCGCGACGAACAGCGTACGCGCCGGATCGAGGCCGTGGCGGCGGGCGACGGCCTCGCTGGCGCGGCGGTTCTGGCGGGCGGGGAACTTGCCGCCTTCCTCGCCATAGACAAAGACTTCGACGCCGGCCGCGTCGTGCCGCGAGGTCAATCGCATGTGGTTCGCTGCCCCTTCGTCCCCGAACGTCGCCGGGACGGCCTCGTGGACCGCGAACGCCGGGTGGGCGAAGGCGAGGCGCAATTGCGCCAGCGTCTCGGGGTGTTCGAGGCTGCGATGGGTCATGCGGGACAGGTTGGCGACGCTGAGGTGGGTGCGGCCGTCGGTGCAATCGGCGGCAGGCGATACCGTGGCGGCGTTGGCGGTCCACATCGAGGAGGCCGAGCAGGCTTGGGCGAACAGTCGCGGGTCGGCGGCATGGGCGGCGGCGCAGACCCCGGCGTCGCTGCCGGCAAAGCCCAGCTGCCGCAGCCAGGCCGTATTGGGCCGCTCCAGCGGCAGCAGGAAACCCTGCGCCAGGCCGAGACCCATGGCGAAGCGCATCTTGGCGAGGCCCTGCAGCGCCGCATCGCGCGGGCGGCTGGTGGCGCCCAGGTTCGACGCGCTGGCGAGATTGCCGAAGCTGAGCGCGGCGTAATTATGGGTCGGGCCGATGAGGCCGTCGAAGTTGATTTCCCGGCTCACCCGCGCAAACCCGTCGCGATGCTGCCTTCGGGCGCATCGGCCTCCAGGCTGGCGACCGGCCAGGCGGTGTAATCGGCGGCATAATAGGCGCTGGGGCGGTGGTTGCCGCTGAGGCCGATGCCGCCGAAGGGGGCGTTGGAGGCGGCGCCGTTGGTCGGCCGGTTCCAGTTGACGACCCCGGCGCGGCTGGCGGCCCAGAAGCGGTCGTACAGCGCCGCGTCGCCGCCGATGAGGCCGGCCGACAAGCCGAAGTTCGTGGCATTGGCGGCGGCGATAGCGGCGTCCCAGTCGGCGACGCGGGTCATCTGCAGGAACGGCCCGAACAGCTCGGCATCGGGCAGGCCGCCGAGGCCGGTGATATCGTAGAGCGCCGGCGACAGGAACGGCCGGTCCTCGCGGTGGCGGGTCAGCGGCCGGATGACCGTCGCGCCCTTGTCCGCCAGCAGCGCGGCGCCGGCGAGCAGCCCGTCGGCGGCATGGTTGGCGATCACCGGGCCCATGAACGGCTGCGGATCATCGAACGGCGCGCCGACGATGATGCGATCGATCAGCGCCGTCACCCGGTCGAGCAAGGGTCCTTCGCTGCCGTCGCGGACGATCAGCCGGCGCGCGCAGGTGCAGCGCTGCCCGGCGCTGAGATACGCCGACTGGACGACCAGCGCCGCGACGGCATCGAGCGTCTCGGGCGCGGCATCCCAGACCACCAGCGGGTTGTTGCCGCCCATTTCGAGCGCCAGGATCTTGCCCGGGCTGTCGGCGAACTGCCGCGCCAGCCTGGCCCCGACCCCGGCCGAGCCGGTGAACAACAGCCCGTCGATGTCGCCGCCGGCCAGCGCCTTGCCGGTCTCGCCGCCGCCATGGACGACAGTGAGCACGCCCGGCGGCAGCCCGGCCGCCGTCCAGCAATCGGCCATGAAATCGGCGACCGCCGGCGTCAGCTCCGACGGCTTGAAGACGATGGTGTTCCCCGCCAGCAGCGCCGGCACGATATGGCCGTTGGGCAGATGCGCCGGGAAATTATACGGCCCCAGCACCGCCAGCACGCCGTGCGGCTTGTGGCGCAGCACCTGGCGGACGCCCGACACCTCGCCGGTGCGCGATCCGGCGCGTTCGGCCTGGGCGGTGATCGAGATGTCGACCTTGGCGGCGACCGATGCGACTTCGGTTTTCGTCTCCCACAGCGGCTTGCCGGTCTCGGTGGCGATGACCCGCGCAAAGGCGTCGGCGCGGTCGAGCACGACCGCCTTGAAGGCGCGGACCACGGCGATGCGGTCGTCGAGCGATGCCAGCGCCCAGCCCGGCAGCGCGGCGCGGGCGGCGGCGATGGCGGCGGCGACGTTGGCCGGCGCGCCCGTCCAGATCGTTTCCCCGGTGCAGGGGTCGATCGACACCAGTTCAGAATGCGACATGACGGATCATTTCTCCCGTGCCGACACCGATGGCATCGGCCTCGCCTTGCGGAATGCAGCGGCCGTCGTCGGCGACATGGCCGATCCACGCCTCGAACGCCGTCAACCGGCCGCGGGCGAGCAGCGCGCGGTGGCAGCCGGCCTCGCAGCGCGACAGTTGCTCGATGACGGTCTCGCGCGAATCGCGGATGCTGCGGACCTGGTCGGTGCGCGCCGTCACCGTCGGGCCGCCGTCGAAGATGTCGACGTAATTGTCATAGGAAAAACCCTCCGCCATCAGCATCGCCAGCGCGGCGCGGCCGGTCGGGTGCGGCTGGCCGATGGCGTCGCAGGCGGCCTGGGGGAGCAGCGCCGTATAGATCGGGTGCTTGGGCATCAGGTCGGCGATGAACTGGTTGCCATGGACGGCATTGAAGCCGTCGGCCTCCGGAAAGCTCATGCCGAAGAACTTGGCACCGAGCGCGTCCCAGAACGGCGAATGGCCGTCCTCGTCCATGACGCCGCGCAATTCGGCGAGCAATTTGTCGCCGAAGCGTGCCCGGTGCTGGGCGATGAACAGGTAGCGCGACCGCGCCAGCAAGCGCCCGAGGCCGCCGGTGCGAAGATCGGGGTGGAGGAACAGCCCGCCGACCTCGCTGGCGCCGTCGTGATCGGTGGTCAGGCTGAGGAATTGCAGCGCGAAACTGCGGCCGAGTTCGCGGCTCGACTGGCTCAGCGTGCCGAGCTTGTAGCTGTAGAATGGCCATTCGACGCCGATGCGGCTGAACACCATGCCGCAGCCGCCGATGCGGCCGGTCGAAACCTGTTCGAGCAGCAGGATGTAGAGCTCGTTTTCGGGCGGTGCGTCGGGCCGGGCATAGCTGGCGTCGGACCAGGCCAGCCGCGCGGCGAGGGCACCGCGGTCCTGCGGCAGGTTGGTGAAGCCGCCGCCGGTCATCGCGGCGAGCTCCAAGAGCGCATCGATATCGGCGCCGGATGCGGCACGGACCCGCCAGGTCACGATTCTTGCTCCGCGACGCAGCCGCGCGTCCACCCCTGTTGGGCAACCCGGCAGAGGATCAGCGCCGACAGTTTCGCGCGCTCCTCCAGCGAATCGACGCAGAGGAACTCGTCGGCGGAATGGATTGCGCCGCCCCTGGGCCCCAGCGTGTCGACCACGGCGAGGCCGGTGGCAGCTAGGTTGTTGCCGTCGCAGACCCCGCCGGTGTCGCGCCAGCCGATGGGCAGGCCGATGGCGGCGCCGCAGTCCTTGACCAGGTCGAACAGCCGCTGCTGGTTGGCGTCCATCGGCTTCGGCGGCCGGGCGAAGCGGCCATGGACGTGGATGGCGACCTCGTGGGCCGCGGCGATCTCGGCGGTGATGGCGGCAATGGCGGCCTCGGCACGCGCCTGCGCCGCCAGTGTCGACGGCCGCATGTTCCAGCGCAGCACCGCCATGTCGGGGACGATGTTGTTGGGCCCGCCGCCGTCGATCCGGGCCGGGTTGACGCTCAGGTCGGCGGCGGTCAGCGCCTTCAGCCGCAGCGCCAGGTCGGCGGCGGCGATGATGGCGTTGCGGCCCTTTTCGGGCTCGCGGCCTGCATGGGCGGCGCGGCCGGTGATCGCGGCGGAAAAATTGCCCGACCCCTTGCGGGCGCCGGCGAGCGTGCCGTCCGGCAGCGCCGGTTCATAGGTCAGGCCGAGGTGGCAGCGCCGGGCGGCTGCCGCCAGCAGCGGCGCCGAGCCGGGGGAGGACACTTCCTCGTCGCTGTTGATGACGATTTCCCAGCCGAGCCGATCGGCAAGCGGCGAGGTCTCGAAGGCGGTCAAGGCCGCCAGCATGACGGCGATGCCGCCCTTCATGTCGGCGGTGCCGGGGCCGTTCAGCGTGTCGGCGTCCAGCCAGCGGCACGCCTGGAACGGATGATCGGCGGCGAACACCGTGTCCATGTGGCCGGTCAGCAGCACTCGCACCGGCGCGTCGGGCCGACACACGATGTGGAGGTTGCGGCCATGCGCCAGCGGCACCTCGGCGCCGGTGGCGTCGATCGTCGTCACCGGCGCCGGGTCATGCAGCGTCGCGACCCCGCCGAGCGGCGCAAAGGCGGCCGCCAGCCGGTCGGCCAGCGTCGCCAGGCCCGGCAGGTTGCGGCTGCCGCTGTTGATGGCGGCCCAGTCGAGCACCTGTGCCAGCATCGCGTCGCGGCGCCCGTCGAGGCCGGCCAGCGTCGCCGCCTCGGCAGGCGACAGCGCGCCGGCGGTTGCGAGGGTGGTTTCGGCATCCATGCCGGCATCGATAGCCGATGCGGCCGCGACGCGCCACCGGGATTGTGACAGAAAATAACATCGGACTGCCGATGTGATATCCACAACGCGACCGGCGACAGGCGCGCCACTGCATCAAACCTTGACCGGCGCGGAAACTTGCTACCCTATGCGCCGCCATGGACCGGTCGCGACGGGACGAGGGCTCCGGCGCGCCAATCAAGGGGAATTTACTTGGCTGACTGGCGTATCAAATCGCTCGAAACGATTCTGGCAACCGCGGAAAAAAAGTCACTCACCCGCTCGCTCGGGGCCTTCCAGCTGACCATGCTGGGCATCGGCGGCATCATCGGCACCGGCATTTTCGTGCTGACCGCCGAGGCGGCGCAGGTCGCCGGCCCGGCGATGCTGGTCAGCTTTGTGGTGGCCGCGGTCGTCTGCGGCCTCGCCGCGCTCTGCTATGCCGAGCTGGCGTCGATGGTGCCGGTGTCGGGATCGGCCTACACCTATAGCTATGCGACCTTCGGCGAGATCCTGGCCTGGGTCGTCGGCTGGGCGCTGGTGCTCGAATATGCCGTGGCGGCAAGTGCTGTCGCGGTCGGCTGGTCGGGCTATGCCGTCGGCGTGCTGCAGAATTTCGCCGGGATCGAGCTGCCCAAGGCGCTGGTCAACGGCCCCTATGCCGGCGGCCTGATCAACCTGCCGGCGGTGGTGATTTCCGTGGCTGTCACCGCGCTGCTGGTCGTCGGCACCAAGGAAAGCGCGACCGTCAACGCCGTGCTGGTGGCGGTGAAGGTGCTGGCGCTCACGGCGTTCGTGGCGCTGGCGGTGCCGGCGTCGCAATCATCGAACTTCGTGCCGTTCATGCCGCTGGGCGCCAGCTCGGCGATCGGCGCGGCGGCGATCATCTTCTTTGCCTTCGTCGGCTTCGATGCGGTGTCGACCGCCGCCGAGGAAACCAAGGACCCGCAGCGCAACATCCCGATCGGGCTGATCGGCAGCCTGGTGATCTGCACCGCCTTCTACCTGCTCGTTGGCGTCGGCGTCATCGGCAGCTATGGCGCCCAGCCGATCATGGATGCCGCCGGCAATGCGCCGTTCCCCGGCTCCACCGAAATGGCCGCGCTGTGCGAGGCCGACAAGGCATCGATGGTGGTCTGTTCCAAGGAGGCGCTGGCCCATGTCCTGCGCTCCATCGGCTATCCCGGCATCGGCAACGTGCTTGGCCTCGCGGCCGGGTTTGCGCTGCCGTCGGTGGTGCTGATGATGATGTTCGCCCAGACCCGGGTGTTCTTCGTGATGTCGCGCGACGGCCTGCTGCCCAAGGGGCTGTCGAAGATCCATCCGCGGTTCAAGACGCCGCACATCGTCACCATGGTGACGGGCGCCGCGGTGACCGTTGCCGCCGCCTTCTTCCCGGTCGGGCAGCTGGCATCGGTGTCGAACGGCGGCACGCTGTGCGCCTTCTTCTTCGTCGCGCTGGCGATCATGGCGCTGCGCCGGACCAATCCGGACCGCAAGCGCAGCTTCCGCACCCCGGCGGTCTGGGTGGTGGCACCGCTCGCCGCCGCCGGCTGCCTGATGCTGTTCGCCTTCCTGTCGCTCGTCGCGCAGATGGTGTTCTTCGGCTGGGCGGCGATCGGGCTGGTGTTCTACTACTTCTACGGTCGCACCCGCTCGAACGTGGCGATGGGCCTCGATGAAGTGAACGAGCTCGACCCCGACATCCCGCCGCAGGGCGTGCCGCCACTGCCGGGGATTCCGACGCCGGGGGGTAAGCAAGCCTAGGCGCCGCGCGCGCCGAAGCGCCGATTGCGCCAGCAATCGAAGCATCGGCGCCGACAGGCGCCCGGCCGGCCAGCGGGGCGGTCGCCCCTTTGGCGACCGAACCCGTCTGACGTCACGACGCGGCTTTGCCGCGGCGCCGCCCACAAAAAAGGGCCGGTCCACCAAGGACCGGCCCTTTTTCCGTGTCATCCCGGGCTTGACCCGGGACCCGGTTTACTGCGCCAGTTCAAAGATATCTGGGTCCCGGGTCAAGCCCGGGATGACGGAACTTATCTCAACTTCGCCTTCACCAGCGCCTTCAGATCCGCCTCTGGCCGCGCGCCATAGTGGCTGATCACTTCCGCCGCGGTGATGCAGCCGATCCGGGCGCAATCGGGCAGCGACCGGCCCTCGACCAGCCCGGCCATGAAGCCGCCGGCGAACATGTCGCCGGCGCCGGTCGAATCGACGACGCGATCGACCTTTTCGCCCGGCACGACATGGCGGTTGCCGTTTTCGAGCACGACGGCGCCTTCGCTCGACCGGGTCACCACGGCGATGCAGCTGTGCTTGGCGAGTTCGGCCATGGCTTCATCGATGCTGGCGGTCTGGTACAGCGCGCGCACCTCGTTCTCGTTGCCGAACACCAGGTCGACATGGGAGCGCAGCAGGTCCTGGAAATCGGCGCGATGGCCCTCGACGCAGAACACGTCCGACAGGGTGAACGCTACCTTGCGGCTGTTGGCGCGGGCGACCTCGATGGCCTTGCGCATCGCGGCGCGCGGCGCGGGCGGGTCCCAGAGATAGCCTTCGAGGTACAGGATTTCGGCGGCGGCGACGCTGTCGGCGTCGAGATCGGCCTCCGACAGTTCCTGGCAGGCGCCGAGATAGGTGTTCATCGTCCGCTCGCCATCGGGGGTCACGACGATCAGGCAGCGCCCGGTCGGGTCGCCGCCCGCCGACGCGGCGGTCGCATAGGCGACGCCGGCGGCGCGAATGTCATGGGCAAAGACGCGGCCGAGCTGGTCGTCGGCGACGCGGCCGACAAAGGCCGGGCGGGCGCCCAGCGCGGCCATGCCGGCGACGGTGTTGGCCGCCGAACCGCCGCTGATTTCGCGCCCCGGGCCCATCGCCGCGTACAGCGTCTCGGCCTCGTCGGCGGGGATCAGCCGCATCGATCCCTTGGCGATGCCGCGATCCGACAGGAATTCCGGCGGGGCGGTGGTGATGACGTCGACAAGCGCGTTGCCGATGGCAATGACATGGTTTCGGGCGGTCATTCCTGGGCCTTGGTTATGAGCGGATGCGGCGTTCCTAGTCGCAAGGCCGCCCCGCGTCATCCCCAAAGCCGGCGGGCCGGCTTGTGCGCCGCCACCGCCGGCGTATGGGTGGCGGCATGAATCGCGCCGCGCTCGCCAGCCTGTCCCTGCTCATCACCCTTGCCGCCTGTGCCACGCCCGTCGTCGCGCCGCCGCCGGTGGTGCGGATCGCGCCGCCGCCGCCGGGCCTCGATCGCATTCTCGGTGCCAGCGTCGCCACCGTCACCGCGCTGCTCGGGGCGGCGTCGCTCGACCGGACGGAGGGTCCGGCGCGGCAGCTGCAGTTCGTGCGGCCGCCGTGCGTGCTCGACGTGTTCTTCTATCCCGCACCGAACAATGGCCCGCTGGCGGTGCGGACCGCGGCGGCGCGGCGGTACGACGGCAGCCGCATCGATCCCGGCACCTGCCTGACGCTGATTGCGCCGCCTGCGGTGCCGGCAGCGACGCTGGCGCCCGCGCCGCGGCGGTGACTGTGCGGGGGAGTCTGATAAGACATGTCACCCCGGCGAAGGCCGGGGCCCATGAACCACTATCTTCGTCGCCCGAGCGGCGCGGCTGCCGAGGCATGGCGGGAGGCACCGCACTTCGTGGCCGCAATGGTGGTTCATGGGCCCCGGCCTTCGCCGGGGTGACAGGGTGGAGAGCGCGCCGCGGCGTTAGGGCGCGCCGCGGTGGCGCTTGCCGCGCGCCGGAAATGCAGTTAACGTAAACGTCAACCAACCTGGCTTTTGGGGAGCTGATCGATGGACCTGAATTTTTCCGCCGAAGACATCGCGTTTCGCGACGAAGTCCGCGCCTTCATCAAGGACAGCTATCCTGCCCATCTGAACGGCAAGATCGAGGAAGGCGAGGAGCTTTCCAAGGACGATTTCCTGTCGTGGCACAAGGTTCTCGCCAAGAAGGGCTGGATCGCCCCGGCGTGGCCGACGCAATATGGCGGCACCGGCTGGACCAGCGTGCAGCGCTATATCTGGTCGGAAGAGACCGCCGCCGCCGATGCCATTCGCCTGATGCCCTTCGGCCTTTCGATGGTCGGCCCGGTCATCTACACCTTCGGCACGCCGGAACAGAAGGAACGCTTCCTCCCCGGTATCCTGTCGGGCGATGTCTGGTGGTGTCAGGGCTATTCGGAGCCGGGCGCCGGGTCGGACCTCGCCAACCTGCGCACCAAGGCGGAGCGCTTCACCGGTGACGACGGCAAGGAATATTACCGCGTCAACGGCCAGAAGACCTGGACGACGATGGCGCAGCACGCCGACTGGGGCTTTTTCCTCGTCCGCACCGACAGCAATGTGAAGGCGCAGGAGGGCATTTCCTTCTTGCTCATCGACATGAAGTCGCCGGGCATCACCGTGCGCCCGATCATCACGCTGGGCGGCGAGCATGAAGTTAACGAAGTCTGGCTGGAGGATGTCATCGTCCCCGTCGACCAGCGCATCTATGACGAGAACAAGGGCTGGACCTGTGCCAAGTTCCTGCTCGCCCATGAACGCACCGGCATCGCCGGCGTCGCCGCGTCGAAGCGCGGCGTCGAGCGGATCAAGAGCATCGCCCGCTCGGAACTCGATGAAGGCGAGCAGCTGCTCCAGAACCCGTTCTTCAAGCGCAAGATCGCCGAGCTCGAGGTCGACCTGTCGGCGCTCGAATTCACCGAATTGCGCACGCTCGCCGGCGAATCGTCGGGCAAGGGCCCGGGGCCGGAATCGTCGCTGCTCAAGATCAAGGGCACCGAGATCCAGCAGCGCATCACCGAACTGGCGCTCGAGGCCGCCGGCCATTACGGCGCGCCCTATTTCCGCGGCTTCGGCGAGGGCGACAACGAGCACCCGATCGGGCCGGATTACACCCACCGCACCGCGCCGACCTATTTCAACATGCGCAAGACCAGCATCTATGGCGGGTCGAATGAAATCCAGCGCAACATCATCGCAAAGATGGTGCTGGGGCTCTAAGCTCAACTGCGACACCTGGCCGGCGTGGGGTGCGACACCCCCCGCCGGCATTGTGCTTGATTATGGCGTTCACCAGAAGCGCCGGGGAGAAAACCGATGGATTTCAACACCACCGACGAACAGACGATGCTGCGCGACACGGTCTCGCGCTACCTTGCCGACACCTACAGCTTCGACAATCGCATGAAGACGGTGCATGGCGGGGCCGGCTGGAACCCGGCGGTGTGGAAGGCCTTTGCCGAAGAACTCGGCATCCTCGGTGCGCCGTTCAGTGAAGCCCATGGCGGCCTCGGCGGCGGTGCCGTCGAAAACATGATCGTCATGGAAGAGATCGGCCGCGCGCTGGTCATCGAGCCCTATCTGCCCACCGTCGTCATCGCCGGTGGCGCCTTGAAGGCCGCCGGCGGCGCGCTCGCCGATGCCGTCATTCCGGAAATCATCGCCGGCAACGCCATCATCGCCTTTGCCTATGCCGAGCCGCAGGGCCGCTACAACCTCGCCGACCTGCGCACCACGGCGAAGAAGGACGGCGCCGGCTATGTCCTCAACGGCCACAAGTCGGTCGTCTATTCGGCGCCCTATGCGACGCACCTGCTCGTCACCGTCCGTTCGGGCGGCGCCCAGCGCGACAAGGACGGCGTCTCGCTGTTCCTGATCCCCGCCGACACCAAGGGCGTCACCCGCCGCGATTACCCGACCGTCGATGGCTCGGCGGCGTCGGAGGTCTATTTCGAGAATGTCGCCGTCGGTGCCGAGCACATGATCGGCGGCGAAGGCGCGGCACTGACGCTGATCGAACAGATCGTCGACGAAGGCACCGCCGCCATCTGCGCCGAAGCTTGTGGCGTCACCCGCGTCCTCCACGCCACGACGCTCGATTATGCCAAGCAGCGCAAGCAGTTCGGCAAGGCGATCGGTGACTTCCAGGTCATCCAGCACCGCCTCGTCGACATGTTCATGGAGGTCGAGCAGTCGGTGTCCATCACGCTGATGGCGACACTGAAGCTCGACACGCCCGAACGCGCCCAGGCCGTTTCCGCCGCCAAGGCCAAGGTCGGCAAGGGCGCCAAGTTCGTCGGCCAGAACGCCGTCCAGATCCACGGCGGCATCGGCATTTCGAACGAGCTGGTGGTCGGCCATTATTTCAAGCGCTCGACGATGATCGAGGGCCAGTTCGGCTCGGTCGATCATCACATGGGCCGCTATGAGCGGATCGTGATCGGCTGATTCTTCCCACCCCCGACCGGCGCCGCTGGTCGGGGACTTGCCCAGACGCGTGCCTTGTTGCACCCTGTCCGTAGCTTGGCCGGGGGACGGACAGCATGGACGCAGCGAAACAGGTCCGCGTCGCGCCGGTCACGGTCGCCGGCGATCTCGATATCGGTGATTTGCGCGCCGCTCTCGCCGCCGGCTGGGCCGATTACCGGGCGCAGCCGGGCTTCGGGCTGTTCCTGTCCGCCATCTTCGTCGCGGCGGGCATCCTCGTCTCCGTCACCGCGATCGCGGGTGGCGCCGCCATCTGGCTGGTCCCGGTGGCGGCCGGCTTTCCCTTGCTCGCCCCGTTCGCCGCCGTGGGCCTATACGAGGTCAGCCGCCGCCGGGAATCCGGCCTGCCCATGACATGGGCTGCGATCCTGCGCGCTCTCGGCGGCCGCGGCGACGAGCAAATCCTAAGCATGGGGGTGATCGTTTTCGTCGCTTTCGGCTTCTGGATAATCGTCGTCCACGGCATCTTCGCCATCTTCCTCGATCGGCCTGGCATCGATCCTCTCGCCCAGTTGCTGAGCGGCCCGGGCATCATGATGCTCCTCGTCGGCAGCGCCGTCGGCGGCGTCATGGCGTTCGCCTTTTATGCGATTACGGTCATCAGCCTGCCGATGCTTGTCGATCGCGACGTCGATTTCGTCACCGCCATCATCGTCAGCCTCGGCACCGTCCGCTCCAACACCGCTGTCATGCTGGCGTGGGCGGCGATCATCGCGACGGCGCTGTTCATCGCCATGCTGCCGTTGTTCCTCGGGCTGCTGGTCGTGCTGCCGGTGCTCGGCCACGCCACCTGGCACCTCTATCGCCGCGTCGTCGGCGAGGCCGAATGACGCCCTATTTCAGCTCCGCCACATAGGCGCGCACGAGCTCCACGCCTTCGTCATGCGTCACCGTCCGCCCGAACTGCGGCATCATCACGCCGGGTTCGTTCGACGCCATGCGGTGGACGAGGATCGAGGCATCGGGGTCGCCGGGCGCGATGGCGAACAGCAGCCCGCCGGAACCGCGGCCGGCGGCGACCGGGCGCTTGCCGATGCCCTGGTGGGCGGGGTCGGGCTCGTCGTGCTGGAGGTAGAGGCCGGAATTGGAGGCAAAGCCGGCGGGCGAGTGGCAATGGCCGCAGTTGACGTCGAGATAGGCGCGCGCGCGGTCGGCGATGGGGGCGGCGCTGTCGTCCCAGCGGGCGAGTCTGGGCGGGGCGGCGGGTAGCCCAGTCAATTTGCCGGTTGCCGCCCAGGTGGCGAGCTGGCTCTCACCATTGCCATCGAGGCCGCCGTTGAGATTGCCCGCTGTCGGTCCGATCGGCACGGCGGCGCCGTCCTGCTGGTGGCATTGCTTGCACTGGTTGATGTTGGGCACCGCGTAATCAAGCTGTTTCGCCGTACCGGCGGCATCGACATAGGCGACCGGCACCCGCACGCCGGCGCGTTTCAGCACGGCCTCGGTCTGGGCGGCGTTCCAGACATAGGACAGCGGCACCCAGCCGGCGGTGCGGCGCACCAGCAGCCGAGTCTCGATGATGCGGATATCCTTGTCCGGCGCGCGGAAATCCGCCGGATAGGCAAAGGATTTGACGATGGTGGTGCCGACCGGGAATTCGAGCACGCCCTTGGGCGTATAGGTAGCGCTCGTCCCCGCCGGCAGCCAGACATAGCGGAATTTTTCGGCATGATCGCTGAAGAGCGGCGTGTTCAGCGTGTAGCGCACGACGCCGGGTGCCGGCACGCGGCCGGCGGTGTCGGCGAACAGGCGATAGGCCGATAGCACCGGCGCCGCTTCGTCGGCGAGCAGCCGTGCGCCATCGACCTCGCGCGCCGGTGAGGCGCCGATCAGCAGCAGCGCCGCAAGGATGGCGGCCCGCTTCATTTGCCTCGGGCGCGCGCTTCCTGGGCGGCGGGCAGCACGACCATCGGCGGCTCGGGCAGGGTCTGCATGGCAAAGCTGGTCGCCAGTTCGGGCCTGGCCGCGGTCGGCGGGGACCCTTGCGTCTTCAGGTTGAGGTTCACCATCGGGCCGTCGTTGACGAGGATGCCGCCATCCGCGGTCGCGGCGGCGCCGCCGGGCACGGTAAAGCCGGTCACCCCATCCCACATCACCGGCGGCAGCGTGCCGCCGAGCGCACCGGCGATCTCCTTGCCGCCCGGGAACGCCGGGGCGGTGCCGTTGCCGGCATAGCGATTGCCGCGCACCGCGATGCCGCGGGGCAGCGGGTTGTAGGCCTTGTCGGTGAACTTGTTCTGATAGGCGACGAGCATCACCGCGTTGCCGCCATTGTCCCTGATATCGTTGTCGAAGACATGGACATCGCGGTTGGCCATGACCATCACCCCGGTGCCCGGCGGCACGTTGGCGACGATGTTGCCGACGCCGGCGAAATTGGGGTGGTTGTTGCCGATCACCTGGTTCTTGAACAGCCGGATGCTGTGGCCGCCCTGTTGCGGCAGGTCGGGCAGGTCGAACACCAGGATGCCGCCGGTGTTGCCGGTGGCGACGTTGTCGAAGACATCGGCGTTGTAGCTGTTTTCGATCTCGATGCCGGCGACATTGCCCTCCGCCTTGCTGTTGCGGACGATGATCTGCGACGACTGGCCGACATAAATGCCGGCGTCGGACGCGCCCTTCACATAGACATTGTCGATGAGGACGTGCTTCGACGACACCGGATAGACGCCATAGGCGCCGTTGGTGGATTTCGGCCCGCCGGTCCATTCGACGCGCAAATTGACGAAGCTGATGCCGTCGCTGCCTTTGGACTTGATGCCGTTGCCCTTGGCATTCTCGACCGCGAGGTCGCGGACCAGCACGTCGCCGGAGGTGATCAGCAGGCCCTCGCCCTCGCCCTTCTGGCCGGTGAAATCGAGGATGGTCTTGTCGGCCCCTGCCCCGGCGACCGTGACATTCGCGACATCCAGTGACAGACCGTCAGCCAGCGTAAAGCGCCCTGCCGCCAGTTGCACGCGGTCACCCGGCTTGGCGTCGATCAGCGCCGTCTGCAGCCGCTCCTGCGCATCGGCGCCGGGCTGGACCGTGATGGTCCGCGCCGCGGCGGGTTGCAGGGCGAGGCTGGCCGCGGCCAGCAGCAAGGCAGGTTTCAGCATATCGGTCCCCAGGCTGTTTTGCCCAGTGTCCGCTGCTTGGCCGCCGGGTTCAACCCACGATTTTCAACCGGCGGCCGACAGATAGCCGTACCAGAGCACCAGCAGCACCAGCCGCGGCGCAAAGGCCGACCCGCTGACCATGGCGAGGCCGATGGCGACCAGCGAAGCAACCGCGCCGGTTGCCAGCGCGGTGGCGATGACGCCGAGGCCGGTGCCGAGGATCGCCGGCAGCGCCAGCAGCAGCGCCCAGCCGGTGCCGGCTATGACGAACGCCAGCCGCCGCGCCCAGGGCGATTGCGGCGCCGTGCGCGTCAACAGCAGCAGCCCGCGCGCCTCGCTGCGGCCGGCATGGGCGGTCAGCGCGAACACCAGCAGCAGCAGCGCCGCCGGGCTGGCGGCATGGCGGAAATCGCCGATGAAGGCATAGGCTGCGACAGCGGCGGCGCCGATCTTGAACAGCCGGCCCGCCGAGATCAGGCGGAATTCGGCGGCCACCAGCCCGGCCAGCGGCATGGCGATGGCGCGCGGTGGCGGGGAGTTCGCCACGGCGGGCGGCGGCGGCCCGAGCGCGCTCAGCCGCGCCAGCCGCCCGGGCACCAGGTTGCGCTGGCTGGCGCGATGCGGGCGATAGACCAGACCGGCCAGCGCCGCGACGGCGACGGCGATCAGCACCCAGGCGAGCCGCGATTCGACATAGCCGGGCGAAAACAACCCGGCCATGACGTCGAGCGGCACTCGCCCGGGGAGCACATCGACGCCGCCGATGGCGAAGTCATTGGTCCCCGGCGGCGCCCCGAACTGCAGCGGGCGGATGAAGCCCGGAAAATCGTAGATGGCGGTGGCAAAGTTCGCCGGCTGGCCCTGGCCGATGATCGGCGCGATCAGCGATGCCATCCACGACACGAAATAGAGGAAATCGCCGAAGCCGCCGCGCGTCGGTGGCAGCGCGTCGAACAGGATGCGCAACGCCGCCAGCCCGAGCAGCGCCGGTGCCGCCACCAGCCACAGCGCCAACGCGATCTGCCCGGCATCGAAACCGCCGGCCGGCAGGATCAGCAGCCCGAGGAACCAGCCCGCCAGCGTCAGCGCCAGCAACATGCCGAGCAGCACGGTGCTGTCGGCGGCAAAGCGGCCGAGCGCAACGGCAATGCGCGAGGCGGCGGTCACCTCCTCGACCTGCCACGGTTGGCGGCGAGTGGTGTTCGAGCGCAGGTACAGCCAGCCGATCGGCAGCAGCAGCGTCGACACGACGATGCCGAGCGAGACGCCGAGGAACGGCGCCGTCATCACCGGCAGATGGCCGCCGATGGCGATGACCGTGCCGCCGCCGCCGTCCCCGCGCGGCAACATGGTGCGCGCGCCGATCGGCGCCACGAGCAGCAGCAGCCACAGCCCCCAGCTGCGCGAATAGCGCAGCAGCGACGTGTGCAGCGATGACCGGAGGATGGCCTTCACGCCGTCCGCACCAGCGCGCCGTTCTCGACGCGCAGCACGGCGGTGGCGTGCGGCGCCAGTTCATCGGCGAGGTGGGTCGTCATCACGACGATGGCCTCGCTGGCGCGCTGCAGGATCAGCGTGCCGAGCTTGCGCGCCGTCTCGCGGTCGAGCTCGGCTGTCGGTTCATCGAGCGCCAGCAGGCGTGGCTGGCCGAGCAGCGCCTGGGCAAAGACCAGTCGCCGCCGCATGCCGCCCGAAAAGCTGGCGATGCGGTTGTTGATGTCGGCGTGGAGCCCGATGGCATCGGTAATGGCGCCGAACTGGGTGTCGGCGGCTTTCGCATCCAGGCCCTTCAGCGCGGCGATGTGCAGCGCGAACTCGCGCGCCGTCAGGTCCTCGGGCAGCTCGACCGCCTGCGGGGCATAGCCCAATGTCCGGCGCAGCGCTGCGCGGCCGCCGGGCAGCGCCGCGCCGTCCCAGCTGATGACGCCCTTGCCGGGCTTTTCGGCGGTGCCGATCAGGCGCAGCAGCGTCGATTTGCCGGCGCCGCTGGGCCCGGTAAGCAGCGTCAGCCCGGGTTCGAAGCGGTGCGAGACATCAGCGAGCACGCTCTTGGCGCCATAGCGTTTCGAGATGCCGGAGAGTTCAAGGCTGGTCATGCGCAGCGTATTGCAGTTGTAATACGGTTTCGCAAGCGCAACACGGTATGCGGCGGCGCTGCAACTTGCTAAGGCCCGAGGCTACCAGCGGACTCGGGGCAGCATGAACGAACTGGCACTGGCCCTGACCGGCCTGCGCAAGCATTTCGACAAACCAGCCGTCGACGACCTCGACCTGAGTGTGCGCGCCGGGGAGCTTTATGCGCTGCTCGGCCCCAATGGCGCCGGCAAGACGACGACGTTGCGCATGGTGGCCGGGCTGCAGCGGCCCGATGCCGGCGGCATCCGCATCTTCGGCGTCGATGCCATCGCCGATCCGATCGCCGCCAAGCGGCTGGTGGCCTGGCTGCCCGACGAACCGCTGCTCTACGACAAGCTGTCGCCGCTCGAGTATCTCGAATTCGTCGCCGGCCTGTGGAGCGTCGAACCCGCCGTCGGCGAGGCGCGCGCCACCGAGCTGTTGACCGTGCTCGGCCTGTGGGACCAGCGTTCGTCGCGCTGCGAGACGTTCTCGCGCGGCATGAAGCAGAAGGTGGCGTTGGCCGGGGCGTTGATCCACGAACCGCAGCTGCTGATCCTAGACGAACCGCTGACCGGGCTCGATGCCGCCGCCTCGCGGCTGGTCAAGGACCTGCTCGCGGCGCGCGTCGCTGCCGGGGCGACGGTGATCCTGACGACACACATCCTGGAGGTTGCCGAGCGCATGGCGACCCGCATCGGCATCATCCGCGCCGGCCGGCTGGTCGCGGAGGGCACGCTCGCCGAATTGCGCATCGCCGGCGGCCGCGACGGCGCGACGCTGGAGGACATGTTCCTGGAACTCGCCCGGTGAGCGCCGCGTGACGGAAACCGCCGCCAGCGCCGGCACCGGCCCGGGTTTCCTGGCGCTGGTGCGGCACGAACTGCGGCTGGCGATCCGCGACGGCGCCGGCAAGCAGCGCAAGGCGCGGATCATCGTGCTGCTGGTGCTCATGCTGGTGCCGGCGCTGGCCGGCGTCGGCCTCGCGATCGCGCTGGCGCCGGAGCCCGACGTGCCGCGCGCCGCCTTTGGCTATCTCGCCGCCGGCTGGGCCGGGCTGGTGCTGCTGATGCTGTCGGGCGCCTGTGTCTATGTGCTGCGCGCCTTTCACGATCGCGGCGATCTCGACCTGTTGCTGGCGGCGCCGATCCCGCCGGCGCGGGTGCTGGCGGCGAAATCGGTTGCGGTCCATGCCTCGGTGGCGCTGCCGTTGCTGCTGTTGTCGGCGCCGTTCGTGCTGGCTTCGGTGGTATTGGGGCATCGCGGCTGGATCGGCGGCTCGCTGATGATCATCGTCGCCGCGGTCATCGCAACCTCGATGGCGTTCGTCATCGCCGGCGGCCTGTTCCGGTCGCTGGGCTCGCGACGGGCGCGCATGGTCATCCAGGCCGGCGGCGGCGTGTTTGCGGCGAGCGTGGCGATCCTGGGACAGATGCCGACCTTCATGCCCGCGCGCTTCGAGGCCGTGAAGGCAGCCATCCGCCCGATGCCGCCGCCGCCGTTCGACTGGCCGGCGCGGGCGATGTTCGGCGCGCCGCTGCCGCTGCTGGCGCTCGGGCTCGTTGCTGTCGCCTTTGCCCTTGGCGCGGCGCGGCTGGCGGCGCGCAACCTGGCCGATGCGGCGCCGATCCCCGCGCCCGCCGTCAGCCGCCACCGGACGCGACCTTTCCGCACCGGCGTGATGCGCTCCTTGCTCGGCAAGGAACTGCTGCTGCTGTGGCGCGACCCGGAGCTGCTGTCGGCGGTGGCGCTGCAACTGGCCTATATGGTGCCGGCCTTCGGGCTGATCTTTGCCGGCGGGACGGTATCGACTTGGCGGTTGGTGGCGGCGACGGTGCTGTTCGCATCGATGCTGCCGTCGAGCCTCGGCTGGCTGACGCTGTCGGGGGAGGATGCGCCCGACCTGATCGCGGCCGCGCCGGTGCCGGTGGGCGTGGTGCGGCGCGCCAAGATCCTCGCCGCCTGCCTGCCGTCGCTGCTGATGGCGCTGGTGCCGCTGGGCTTCATTGCGCTGCGCGAGCCGTCGGCGCTGCTGGTGGCGGTGCCGATGTGCCTGCTCGGGGGCGTCTGCGCCGCCGTGCAGCAGATGCTGATCGGCCGGCCGCAGAAACGCAGCACGTTTCGCCGCCGCCAGAGCGGATCGATGCTGCTGGCAATCAGCGAATATCTGATGGCCGGCGGCTTTGCCGGGACAGCAGCGCTGCTGGTGCAGGGCTCGCCCTGGGCGGCCGTGACGGCAGGGTTGAGCCTGGCGGTGCTGGGAGTGTCGTGGCTGGTGCGGACGGAGAAATAGCGGTCCCGGGCATCAATCGTGCCAGGTCACCCCGTTGCGTTCGGTGAGCGCGATGGCTGCGGTCGGCCCCCAATTACCGGCGGCATAGGGCTTTGGCGGCATGCCGGTGGCGTCCCAGCCGGCGCGGATGGCGTCGATCCAGGTCCATTGTGCCTCGACCTCGTCGCGGCGCACGAACAGCGTCTGCTTGCCTTCGATGAGGTCGAGCAGCAGGCGTTCATAGGCGATGCGGCGGCGGACATCGGCGAAGGCATTGGCCATGCCGATGTCGAGCGGCACCGAGCGCAGCTTCAGCCCGTCGCGGTCGAGGCCGGGGGCCTTGGCCATCATCGACAGGCCGACATTCTCATCGGGCTGCAGGCCGATCACCAGCTTGTTGGCCTCCAGCGGCGCGTCGCCGAACATCGAATGCGGCACCGGCTTGAACTGGATGATGATCTCGCTCATCCGTTCGGGCAGGCGCTTGCCGGTGCGCAGGTAGAACGGCACGCCCTGCCAGCGCCAGTTGTCGACATGGGCCTTCAGCGCGACGAACGTCTCGATCCGCGAGGCGTTGCCAAGCTCCTCGGCATAGCCCTTGACCGGCTGGCCGGCGATGGCGCCGGCGCCGTACTGGCCGCGGACGCTGCACGCCTCGACACTGTGGCGGTCGATGGGGCGCAGCGCGCGCAGCACCTTGACCTTTTCGTCGCGGACGGACGTCGGGTCGAAATGCGCCGGCGGCTCCATGGCGACCAGCGCCAGCAGCTGCAGCATATGGTTCTGCACCATGTCGCGCAGCGCGCCCATGCCGTCGTAATAGCCGGCGCGGCCCTCCAGCCCGACAGTTTCGGCGATGGTGATCTGGACATGGTCGATGCCGCGGGCATTCCATAATGGCTCGAACAGCGCATTGCCGAAGCGCAGCGCCAGCAGGTTCTGCACGGTTTCCTTGCCGAGGTAATGATCGATGCGGAAGGTGCGATCCTCGGGGTAGGCAGCGGCGACGGCATCGTTGATGGCGCGGCTGGAGGCGAGGTCGGAGCCGAGCGGCTTTTCGAGCGCCAGGCGGACGCCGGGGCCGGCTAGGCCGCTGCCCGACAGGCCGGTGATGGTCGGGCCGAACAGGCTGGGCGCCGTCGACAGGAAGATGGCGAGATTGGCCTTGTCACCCGCCGCATCGGCCAGCGCGCCGAAACCGGCGGGGTCGCTGGCGTCGAGCGGTACATACGAGATGCGGTCGAGGAAGCGCTGGACCTTGGCGGCATCGCGGCGGTCGGCATCGACATACTGGTCGAGCGCGGCGGCGGCGATCGCCACGAATTCCGGCGTGTCATGGACGCTGCGCGCCGTGGCGATGATGCGCAGGCCTTCGGGCAGCAGGCCATCGGAATCGAGGTTGAACAGCGACGGCAGCAGCATCCGCTTTGACAGGTCGCCGGTGGCGCCAAAGAGCAGGAGGTGCGTGCAGGGGTCGGGCATCCCCCGGGTTTAGCGGCGGATGCGGCGGTAGGGAATGCCCGTCAGCCCGGCACGGCAATGAGACCCAGCCGCGCCGCGACCTCGAGCACCGGGGTCCGTTCGGGAACGACGAGGATGCCGCCGGGGTCGCGGCTGTCGACGACGGCGATGGCGCCCTTTGGGCAGAGCTTGAGGCATTTGGTTTCGACCAGGCGCACGCGGGCGCGCTTGGGCTTGGGCAGTTGCAGCGCCTTCCTGAGCGCCTTGCCGAGCGGCTGGTCGCCGTCGGCGCCGAAGCCGCCGCCGAGTTTCTTGCTGCATTTGCCGCAGATGGCGATGAGGCTGGTCGCCGGCTGGCGGGCGATGCGGATTGGCTTGGTCATGGATTTCCTGGCGGGCTGTCGCGGTTGAACGTCCTGCCATGATGATGGGTTTCGCATGGGCCCGGCGGCGCTACAGTCGCGGCCATGTCCATTGCCCTGATCGGCGCCGGCTGTTCCGGCTTCACCACCGCCAAGCGGCTGCGCGACGCCGGCCTCGCCTTCGACTGGTTCGAGGCGTCGGACCGGATCGGCGGCAATTGGGCGTACCAGAACCCCAATGGCATGAGCTCGGCATACCAGTCGCTGCATATCGACACGTCGAAGACCCGGTTGCAGTTCGAGGAGTTCCCGGTGCCGGCGGACTGGCCGGATTTCCCGCACCACAGCCTGATCGCCGGCTATTTCAACGCCTATGTCGATCACTTCGGCCTGCGCGACCTGGTGCAGTTCGAAACACCGGTGACGGCGGCGACGCGGCGCGCGGACGGGCGCTGGGACGTGACGACGCGCCACGGGACCAAGGCGTTCGATACGATCGTCGTCGCCAACGGCCACCATTGGTCGCCGAACCGCCCGGAATGGCCGGGCCGGTTCGACGGCACCATCATCCACGCCCATGACTACAAGACGCCGTTCGCGCCCCTCGATTGCGTCGGCAAGCGGGTGGTCGTCGTCGGATTGGGCAACAGCGCCGTCGATATCGCGTCGGAGCTTGGCCAGCGCTCGATCACCGAAAAGCTGTTCGTGTCGACGCGGCGCGGCGTCTGGGTGCTGCCCAAGTTCCTCAACGGCAGGCCCGTCGACAAGACGCCGATGCCGTCGTGGTTTCCGCTGCCGCTGGCGCGCGCGCTCGGCCGCCGCGCCGTCATCCGCGCCATCGGCCGCATGGAGGATTACGGCCTGCCGACGCCCGACCACCGCCCCCTGGACGCACATCCGACGGTCAGCGGCGAGTTCCTGACCCGCATGTCGAACGGCGACATCACGGCCAAGCCGGCGATCGCGCGCCTTGACGGCGCGGAGGTGGTGTTCACCGACGGCAGCCGCGAACGCGTCGACATCGTCATTACCGCCACCGGCTACAACATCGACTTCCCGTTCCTGCCGCCCGGGGACGCGCCCGTCACCGACAACCATATCCCGCTGTTCAAGCGCATGGTGCAGGCGGATCCGGCGCTGCACGGCCTGTGGTTCATGGGGCTGGCGCAGGCGCTGCCGACCTTGGTCAACCTGGCCGAACAGCAATCGAAGCTGCTCGTCGCCTATTTGACCGGCCGCTATGCGCTGCCCGATCCGGCGACGATGGCGCGGGTGATCGTCGAGGACGAGCGGAAATACCAGGCGCATTACTATGCCAGCCGGCGCCACACGATGCAGGTCAATTTCGAACCCTATGTCGCCGATCTGGTGCGCGAGACGGCGGCCGGCGCGCGTCGGGTCCGGACACAAGCTGAAATCGCGGCATGATGTCGGCAGGGTAACAAGCGGCTGGCGGCGCAGTGAGCGTATGCGCTAGGACAGTCCCGACTTCATGCCCTTCCTGATCCCATTCCTCGCGGCGGCCCTTGCGGCACCGGCCATTCCGGTGACCCATGATGATCCGCGCGGGCTGATCCCCACCACGCGGCCGCCGGTCAGCAGCGGCCAGACCGCGTGCGGCGAGGTGCCGTCGCGGCCGCTGACGCTGCCCGACCTTGTCGATATCGCGCTGTGCCGCAATCCGCAGACCGCCGTCGCCTGGGCCGGGGTGCGCAGCGCCGGTGCCGGGATCGGCATCGCGCGATCGGCCTATCTGCCGACCATCGATCTCGCCATCGGCCCGACGCTCAACCGCATCGACACCAACGGCGGCTTCGGCGACGGCACCAGCGTCAACAGCGGCGCCAGCCTGGCCGTCAACTATCTGCTGTTCGATGGCGGGGGCCGCGCCGCGCGGGTGGCGGCCGCCGATGCTCGCCAACGCGCCGCCTTTGCGCAATATGCCGACGCGGCGCAGGGCGTCGTGCTCGATACCGTCGCCGCCTATAACGGCCTGCTCGCCAATCGCGCCGTCGAAACCGCCAATATCGCCAATGTCGCCTTTGCCCAGCAATCGCGCGACCTCGCCGCGGCGCGCAGAAATGCCGGCGTGGCGACCAGCGCCGACCGGCTGCAGGCGGAAACCTCGCTGTCGCAGGCCGAGCTCCAGCTGATCCAGACGCGCGGCAATCTGGAGACGTCGGCGGCGCAGCTCGCCGTCACCATCGGGCTGCCGCCCCAGACCTGGCTCGGCCTGGCCGCGCCGGCGCCGCTCGCCACCGGGCAATTGCTGCAATCGGGCGCCGATGCGCTGATCGCCGATGCCGAGCGGCTGCGCCCCGACATTGCCGCGGCGCGCGCCAATGTCGATACGGCGGAGGCCAATGTCCGGGCGCAGCAGTCGGCCGGACGGCCCAGCGTCGGCGTCACGGCGTCGAACAACCTGTCGGCAACCGACACCCGCTTCAACAGCAACAGCGGCGCCATCGGCCTGACGTTGTCCGTGCCGATCTTTTCGGGCTTCAACCAGCGCTACAGCATCGCTTCGGCCCGCGCCGAAGCCGAACGCCAGGCCGCGCTCGCCGAACAGACTCGCCAGCAGGCCGGACTGTCGGTTTATACGAATTTTGTCAGCCTGCGGGTGGCGCTCGCCAGTCTCGAGACGGCGCGCGTGCTGATCGCCAGCGCCACCGAATCGGCCAATCTGGCGCAGGGCCGCTATCGGGCCGGCGTCGGCCTGTTCGCTGATCTGCTCAACGCCCAGAGTGCGCTGGCATCGGCGCGCCAGCAACTCGTGCAGAGCGAATTCAACGTCCGCAACGCCAATGCCAATCTGGCGCGCGCGATCGGCGGCATCGGAGAGGCAATCGATGCAGAACGGTGACCTGACGTGACGCGGCGCAGATGGATTGTCCTCGGTGTCATCCTCGCCGGGGTGGCCGGGTGGTTGCTGTGGCGCGCGCTCAACCCGCCGCCGGTCATCGACCCGTACAAGACGGCAGCGATCGCGCGCGGCGACCTGACCGAGGAGATCACCGCCAACGGCGTCATCAATCCGGTGCGCGTCGTGTCGGTCGGCACCCAGGTGTCGGGCACCGTCCAGTCGCTGTACGCCGATTTCAACGATCGCGTCGTCGCCGGCCAGATCCTGCTGCGGCTCGATCCGGCGCTGTTCATCTCCCAATTGCAGTCGAGCCAGGCCAGCCTGGCAAACGCCCGCGCCACGGCGGCACTGCAGGCCGCCAATGCCCGGCGCGCGGCCGAACTGGTGACGAGGGATTATATCAGCCGGCAGGATTATGAAACGACGCTGGCGTCCGCCAAGACCTCGGCGGCGTCGGTCGCCCAGGCCGAAGCGCGGGTCCGGCTCGATGCCGCCAACCTGGAATTCAGCGTCATCCGGTCGCCGGTGTCAGGCATCGTCATCAGCCGCCAGATCGACATCGGCCAGACCGTTGCCGCCGCGTTCAGCACGCCGACGCTGTTCCAGATCGCCCGCGACCTGACCCAGATGCAGATCGAGGCGTCGGTGGCCGAGGCCGACATTGCCCGGGTGAAGCCGGGCCAGGCGGTGAACTTCACCGTCGATGCCTATGGCGCGCGGCAGTTCCGCGGCACCGTCCAGCAGATCCGCCTCAACCCGACGACGCAGCAGAACGTCGTCACCTATACCGTCATCGTTATGGCGGCGAACCCCGACGGCGCCTTGCTGCCGGGGATGACCGCCAACGCCAGCTTCATCGTCGCCGAAAAGCGCAATGTCGTGCTGCTGCCCAACGCCGCGCTGTCGTTCAAGCCCGAGGGCTGGAAGCCGGTGCGGGCCGCCCGCAACCGCCCGCGCGACCCCGACGAGGTGACGGTGTTCGTCGAGGTCGGCGACAAGGCCGAGCCGCGGCAATTGAAGCTGGGCGCCTCCGACAGCGATGCGAGCGAAGTCGTGGCGGGGCCGCTGAAGCCCGGCGATCGCATCATCACCGGCAAGGGCGTCGAGGACGTGAAGAAGGGCGGCATCTTCTCCGGCCCGCCCGAAAGCAAGTACAAGAACGCCAAGGACGACACGACGAGCACGACCCGGCGCAGATGACGGCGCTGCTCAACCTTGTCGACGTCATCAAGGACTATGGTTCCGAAGCCGGGACATTTCGCGCCCTGCACGGCGTCAGCCTCGATGTCCGCGCCGGCGAGTTCATGGCGATCATGGGCCCGTCCGGGTCGGGCAAGTCGACGCTGATGAACATCATCGGTTGCCTCGATACGCCGACCACCGGCAGCTATCGCTTCGAGGGCACCGATACGGCGACGCTTTCGGAAAGCGCGCTGGCGAAACTGCGCAACGCCGGCATCGGCTTTGTCTTCCAGCAGTTCAACCTGCTGCCGCGGCTGTCGGCGCTCGCCAATGTGGCGCTGCCGATGGTCTATTCGGGCGTGTCGGCGCGCGACCGGGCGACGCGGGCGCAGGTGCTGCTCGAAAGCGTCGGGCTGGGCGACAAGCCGAAATCGCGGCCGAGCCAGCTGTCGGGCGGCCAGCAGCAGCGTGTCGCGGTGGCGCGCAGCCTCGCCAATGATCCGCAACTGCTGCTCGCCGACGAGCCGACGGGGGCGCTCGACACCAAGACCGGTGTCGAGGTGCTGGCGCTGTTCCGCGCGCTGAATGCCGACAAGGGCGTGACGGTGGTGATCGTCACCCATGACCCGGAGGTGGCGCGGGCCACCAACCGCGTCGTCCGCATCCAGGACGGCCGCGTGTTCTACGACGGCCCGCCGACCGAGGCGGCGCTCTACGGTCATGCCGAGCCCGAGGTGACGGCATGATAGGAACCATGCTTGCAGAAGCTTGGGGCGCCCTCATCGCCAACCGGCTGCGCTCGGCGCTGACCATGCTCGGCATGATCATCGGCGTCGCCGCGGTCATCCTGATGCTCGCCATCGGCGGCGGCGTGCAGAAACAGGTTTCCGATTCGATCTCGGGCCTCGGTTCCAACCTGCTCATCGTCACCGCCGGCAGCAGCCGCCAGGGGCCATTGAGCGGCGGCGCCGGATCGGGCGCGACGCTGCGTATCGAAGATGCCGACGCCATCGCCCGCATCGAAAATGTCGTTGCCGCGGCGCCCTCGACCGCGGTGCCGGCGGCGCAGGCTGTCGCCGGCCCGGTCAACTGGTCGACGCAGGTAACGGGGTCGGTGCCGGCCTATTTCATCGTCAACGAATGGACGGCGGGTGACGGCCGGGTGTTCAGCGACCGCGAGGAACGCGCCGGCGCCCGCGTCGCCGTCATCGGGCAGACCGTCGCCGACAAATTGTTCGGCGCCAATGATCCGCTCGGCCAGATGATCCGGGTCAAGGGCGTCAGCCTGCAGGTCATCGGCGTGATGGCCAAGCGCGGGCAAGGGTTCGGCGGCCAGGACCGCGACGATGTCATCATCGTGCCGCTGACGACGGCGCTGCGGCTGCTGCAGGGCAACGCCTTTCGCCGTTCGATCCGCAGCATCTCGGTGTCGGTCAGCTCGGCCGAGGCGCTCGACCAGGTCGAACGCGACATCACGCTGCTGCTGCGCCAGCTGCATCGGCTGAAAGGGGACGACCAGGATGATTTCTCGGTCGCCAACCTGACCGCCATCACCGACACGCTGAGCACCACCACCCGCGCCATTTCGCTGCTGCTCGCCGCCATCGGTTCGATCTCACTGGTCGTCGGCGGCATCGGCATCATGAACATCATGCTGGTCAGCGTCACCGAGCGGACGCGCGAGATCGGCATCCGCATGGCGATCGGCGCCTCGCGGGCGGCGGTGCGGCTGCAGTTCCTGCTGGAGGCGCTGATGCTGTCGCTGATCGGCTGCGGCATCGGCGTAGCCGCCGGCACCGGGCTGGCGATGCTGGCGGGGCGGGCCATCGGTTTCGATACCGCCGTGACACTTTATGCCGTCACGGTCGCGTTTGCGGTGTCTGCCTCGATCGGCATCTTCTTCGGCTGGTGGCCGGCGACCCGCGCCTCGAAGCTCAGCCCGATCGAGGCGCTGCGAAGCTGAGCGTCGCATCACCGCAATGACACCGCTCAGGCTGAGCCTGTCGCAGCCGCGCCGCAAGGAACTGACCACCCGGCTTCGACAAGCTCAGCCTGAGCGGGGCCCTAGATTGCTTCAGATCAGGGCTTTTTCCGGCCGTGTCAGCCACAGGAAGCGGCCCCACAGCAGCGTTGCCGACACCAATGACGCGACGATCACCGCCCAGACGATGCCGTTGACGCCGAGATCGAGCAGGATGGCAAAGGCATAGCCGAGCGGCATCATCACCAGCAGATAACTGGCGAAATGCGTCGCGGTCGGCATCCAGACATCCGATTGCGCGCGCAGCGACTGCGCCCCAACGACCTGCAGGCCATCGGCGACGAAGAACAGGCACGACAGCAGCAGCGCCGCCGCGGCGATGCGCTGGACCTCGCGGTCGCTGGTATAGCCGGCGGCGATCAACTGGTTGCCGAAGCCGACGATGGCGCAGATCAGCAGCGTCGCGGCGATGGTGGCGATGAAGCCCATCCGCGCCGCCCGGCGCACGCCTGGCGCATCGCCGGCGCCATAGGCGCGACCGACGAAGACGCTCGTCGCCGTTGCCAGCCCGAGCGGCACCATGAAGATCAGCGCCGCCATGTTGAGGACGATCGCCCAGCTGGCGACGGCGAGCGCGCCCAGCCAGCCGGCGATGATCGACATGGCGGCGAAGGAGCCGGCCTCGACGAAATAGCTCATCGAGGCGCCATAGCCGATGCGCCGCATGGCGGCGGCTGCCAACGGATCACGCGGCGCGCGGGCGAACACCCCGAGCGGCCGGGCCTGCGACCAGCTGGCGATCAGCACCCAAACGAAGACCAGCAGCGCGACGCGCGAGATCAGCGTCGCCCAGGCGCTGGCGACAGCGCCGTCGACAGGGAAGCCGCTGTCCCCCGGCACCAGCCAGAGGTTGATGATCAGGTTGACGACATTGGCGCCCCACATGGCGATCATGCCGGGCACGGCGCGGCCATGCGCCTCGAGCCAGAAGATACCGCCGTCGGCGACCAGGATCGGCACCATCGACAGCGCCAGCACCTGCAGCACCGGCGTCGCGCCATCGGCGAGCGCGGGGTCGAGGCCGATATGGTGCATCACCGGCCCGCCGAGTCCGGCCAGCACCGCCGCCGCGACGACGCCGATCCAGAAGGCATAGGCAATGCCGCGACGCAGGATGGCACCGGTATCGGCGGCGCGGCCCTCGCCGATGGCCTGCGATGTCATCACCTGGATGCCCGACATCAGCCCCACCGAGGTGGTGATGACGACCCCGGTCGGCGCCCAGCCGAGCGCCTGGTAACCAAGCTGCGTCGCCGAATATTGGCCGACGATCACCGCATCGACGAGGCCCATCGCCATGATGCCGACTCGCGACACGACGACCGGCGTCGCCAGCCGCAGCAGCGAACCGAACGAAAGCGGCAGGTCGGTCTGGGGGATGTCCCCGGACATGGCGGCGTTTCCAGTTTTGTTGAAATCAGCCGGCCCCTCTAGGCGGCTCGGCAGCGGCGGGCAAGCATCCGGTGTTCGGCAGCGACAAGATATGCTTTGCCATGCTTGGCTTGCGGCCCAGGCACCGGCGCTTTACCTCGGCCGACGAAACTACCCATCAAAGGCCCCTCGCGCATGACCAATCCGCTGTTCCAGCCCTTCACCTTCAAGGGGCTGCACCTGCCCAACCGCATCGTGATGGCCCCGATGACGCGCAGCTTTTCGCCGAACGGCATCCCCGGCGAAGACGTCGCCGCCTATTACCGCCGCCGCGCCGAAGGTGGCGTCGGCCTGATCGTCACCGAAGGCACCGGCGTGGAGCGCACCGGTTCGACCAACGATCCCAATGTTCCGCATTTCTTCGGCGATGCGCTGCCGGGATGGGGCAAGGTCGTCACCGAAACCCATGCCGGCCACGGCCTCATCGCGCCGCAGCTGTGGCACGTCGGCGCCGCCCGCAATCACGCCAATCCGACCCCGCCCGAGCAGGAAAGTCCATCGGGGCTGTTCAAGCCCGGCAAGCCGTTCGGCAAGGCGATGACCGACAGCGACGTGGCCGACGCCATCACGGCCTTCGCCGATGCCGCCGCCGCCGCCAAGGCGCTGGGCTTCGACGCCGTCGAACTGCACGGCGCCCATGGCTATCTGATCGACCAGTTCTTCTGGGAAGGCACCAACGCCCGCGACGACCGCTATGGCGGCCCGACCATCGCCGAGCGCGGGCGGTTTGCCGCTGATATCCTCAGTGCCGTGCGCGCCGCCGTCGGGCCCGACTTCCCGGTCATCATCCGCATCTCGCAGTGGAAGCAGCAGGATTACGACTTCAAGATCGCCCATACGCCCGACGCGATGACGCAATGGCTGCGGCCGCTGGTCGATGCCGGCGCCGACATCCTGCATTGTTCGCAGCGCCGCTTCTGGGAGCCGGAATTCCCGGAGCTCGACGGCGACGCCGGCCTCAACTTCGCCGGCTGGGCGAAGAAGCTGACCGGCGTGCCGACGATCACCGTCGGCAGTGTCGGCCTGTCAGGCGAATTCATCGCCGGCTTTGGCGGCGAGAAGTCCGAGCCGGCGAGCATCGACAATCTGCTCGAACGCCTGGAGCGCAAGGAGTTCGACCTGGTCGGTGTCGGTCGCGCGCTGATCGTCGATCCCGACTGGGCGTTGAAGGTCCGCGACGGCCGCATGGCCGAGCTGAAGGAGTTCGACCGCTCGGCGCTGGCGACGCTCGTCTAGCGCCTAGACGGAGCCGTCCTCGGTCGGGGGACCGCCGTCCTTGGGCGCGCGGTTCGATCGCTTGCTCCAGTAGACGGCGAAGGCGATGACGATGGCGAGGAAAACGGCGACCAGCGTGAACAGATTGAGTGCCGGCAGCATTGAGGCGCGATCCATGGTGGTGCTCCAGAATCCGTTGCAAGGTGAAGCGCAAACGCCGTCCCGACGACGCGCGTTCCGGACGGCCGCCAATAGGTCGCAGGTTGCCGCCAGGGGCATGGAGCGTAGAGTGGCGCCATGGCCATGATCGATGACGCCCCCGACCGCCGGCTGCCGCATATCCGGCCGCGCGATGCCGCGACGCTGCTGGTGATTCGCCGGGACGGCCCGGCGCCGCGCGTGCTGATGGGCCGGCGGGTGCGCGGCCATGCCTTCATGCCCGACAAATGGGTGTTTCCGGGTGGTCGCATCCACCCGTCGGATTTCCGCGTCGCGACGGCCTCCGATCTCCACCCTGACGTCGCGGCGCCGCTGGCACGCACCTGCGCCCTGCCCCGCGCCCGTGCGCTCGCCGCCACGGCGATCCGGGAGACGTTCGAGGAAACCGGATTGATCGTCGGCAGTCCGGGCAGCGCCGCGACGCGCAGCGGCGAGTGGCGAGACTTCCTGGCGACCGGCCACCTGCCCGACCTGGCGCCGTTGCGCTTCGTGGCTCGCGCCATCACGCCGCCGGCGCGGACCCGGCGCTTCGATGCGCGGTTCTTCACCGTCGATGCCGATCACCTGGTCAGCCTCGACCCCGGCGCCGGCTCCGGCGAGCTCGATGAAATCGCCTGGTTCGATTGGGAGGCAGCGGCGGCACTCGACCTGCCGTCGATCACCCGTGCCATCCTGACCGAAGTCGCCACGCGGGAGGCAAACACCGGCGACGCCGGCCGGCCGATTCCATATCACCGCTTCGACCATGGGCGCCACCGACTGCTGGCAGTTTAGCGGGCAACCGGCCGAGCCGGCGGAGCCGGGGCGGTGGCCGTGCGTTTTGAACAAAAGGGCGAGGTACGTTGCCGTCGCCATAGCAGACGGAAGCGCATGTCATCCCTGTATCCGGTAGAGGCTGCGTCCTCGGCGCACGACGACCGATTTTACATTCTCGCCAACACGATGCTGCAGATGGTCTGGTCGACTTTGCCGGACGGCTATCACGATTATTACAACGCCCGCTGGTATGAATTCACCGGCATGCCGGCCGGTTCGACCGATGGCGAGGGCTGGAGCGGCATGTTCCACCCCGAAGACCAGGAACGCGCCCGGGACCGCTGGCAACACAGCCTCGATACCGGGGAGCCGTACGACATCGAATATCGCCTGCGCAGTGCCGATGGCGAATATCGCTGGGTGCTCGGCCGGGCGCTGCCGATGCGCGGGCCCGATGGCCGGATCACGCGCTGGTTCGGCACCTGCACCGACATCCATGATCACAAGCTGGCGCTGGAGCAGCGGGAAATCATCTCCCACGAACTCAGCCACCGCATAAAGAACATCTTTTCGGTCATCGGCGGGCTGGTCGGCATGGTTACCCAGGCCCGGCCGGAACTGCAGCCGGTCGCCGACGAACTGCGCGAACGCATCCTGTCGCTGGGCCGGGCGCATGATTTCGTGCGGCCGCACAGCGCCGCGTCGGCGCCAGCGCAACCCCAGGGCCGGCTGCATGGCATGCTCGGGCAGTTGCTGGCGCCCTATGGGCTGGCCGGCCGCACCCGCATCACGGTCCGCGGCGAGGATCCCGACATCGACGATCGGTCGGCGACGCCGCTGGCGCTGGTATTCCACGAGCTCGCGACCAATGCCGCCAAATACGGCTCCCTGTCGACGCTCGTGGGGACCGTCGATATCGACCTGCGCAGCGTCGCGGACGGCGTCAGCGTGGTCTGGACGGAACAGGGCGGCCCGGCCGTTGTCGCCCCGCTGGTCGACGGTTTCGGGGCAAGGCTGATGCAGCTGAGCGTCGTTCGACAGCTCGGCGGCAAGATCGACCGCGACTGGCGGCCCGAAGGCCTGGTGGTTACCTTGACGATACCGAAAGCGGCATTGCGCCGTCGTTCGCCGCCGGGAACAGCATGAGGTCGGGGTCGGCCGGCGCCACGCCGGCCAGCGCTGCGGCTGCGGCGTTGAGGATCGTCTCGTCGCGGAACGGCTTGCGGATATAGCCGATGGCGGTGTCCGCCGGCGGGGCGATCTGCGCCGGGTTGGCGGTCACATAGATGATCTTAAGCCCATGACGCGCCAGATCGCGCGCCAGCTGCGGCCCGGTCGGGCCATCGCGCAGGTTGAGATCGACGAACGCCAGTTCGGCATGCGCCGCCGCGGCCAGCGCCTCGGTCCGGTCGGCCGCAATGGCGGCAACCGTGTAACCGGCGTCGGCAAGGACGCGTTCAATGTCGAGGGCGACGAAAATTTCGTCCTCGACGATGAGGATGGCGGGCAACGACATAAGCTCTCTCGTGGCTACTGCGGCATTCAATGTCTGATGGCGGGAATCGTTCCTCGCTCATTTTGACAGGTTGCCGCAGAGCGATCTTCAGCCTTGCGGAGCGGGTTCGGGCTCGAATTCGGGCTCGCCCTCATTCGGGCCCCTCGCCCGGTCGATGGCCCGCGCGGCACGGTCGATGCGATCGACGTCGATTTCGCCCTCGCCGGCGTCGCGGAGGATGTCGGTCACGGCGTCGGCAGCGTCGCCCGCCTCGGGGCCGGCGACGGAATCGATCAGGTCGCCGATGGGCTCGTCCCGTTCGCTCGATCGCGGTGCCTCGTCGCCCTGCAAGGCGCTGGTCATGAAGCGTTTCCACAGCCGCGCCGGGAGGTTGCCGCCGACGACGCCGTTCATCGGGCTGTTGTCGTCGTTACCGACCCAGACCCCGACGACCAGGTCACCGGCAAAGCCGATGAACAGCGCGTCGCGGTAGCTCTGGGTGGTGCCGGTCTTGCCATAGGTCGGGATCGACAGCCGCGCGGCATTGCCGGTGCCGTTGCGCACCGCGGACTGCAGCAGCTCCAGCATCGGCGCGCGCGCCGGCCACGGCGTCAGCACCTCGGCGGCGTTGCGCAACGTGGCCAGCACGCCGCCGGCGGCGGGACGCGCTAGCGCTGTAGCCTTCACCGGGCGGCTGCCGCGCGCGACGGCGGCAAAGGCCTGGGTCATTTCGAGCAGCGTGATCGGCGAGGTGCCGAGCGCCATCGCCGGATAGGCGCTGATCGGCGCCGTCACCCCCAGCTTGCGGGCCTGCTCGATGACCGACGCCGTGCCGACCTGCTGCGCCAGCCGCACCGCGACGACGTTCGACGAAGCGGCAAAGGCGGTGGCGAGGCTGATGCGGCCACGGTAGCGGCCGTCGTCGTTTTTCGGGCTATAGTCGTCGATGGTGATCGGCGCGTCCTCGACCATGTCGCCCGGCCGCAGCCCGGCGTTGAGCGCGGCGAGATAGACGAACAATTTGAACGACGATCCCGGCTGGCGCATGGCCTGCGTGGCGCGATTGAACGGCGTGACGTCGTAATCGGTGCCGCCGACCATCGCGACGACGGTACCGTCGCGGCGCATGGCGACCAGCGCCGCCTGGCCGACATTCAGCCCGCGGCTGCCGGCAATGGCGTCCTTGACAGCCCGCTCGGCGGCACGCTGCAGCCGGGGATCGAGCGTCGTCTGGACGACGATGTCGCCATAATCGGCCTCGCCGGCGGCGGCGCGGGCCTGGGGCAGCGCCCAATCGGCGAAATAGCTGCCGCTCGGCAGTGCCTTGCGGCCGGGATCATAGCGGGCCGGGCGGGCGGCCGCGGCCTGGGCGGGGGTCAGCGCCCCGGTTTCGACCATCGCCTGGAGCACCAGCCGGGCGCGGGCCCGCGCATCCTCGAGATGTCGGCTCGGCGCCAGGCGCGACGGCGCCTGCACCAGCCCGGCCAGCATCGCCGCCTCGCCGAGCGTCAGGTCCTCGGGGTCCTTGTCGAAATACACCCGCGAAGCGGCGCGGATGCCATAGGCGCCATCGCCGAAATAGACGCTCGACAGATAGCGGTTGAGGATTTCCTCCTTGGTCAGCCGCGCCTCCAGCCAGAAGGCGATGATGATCTCCTGCAGCTTGCGCTTGATCGTGCGTTCCGGGCTGAGGAAGCTGGTCTTGGCGAGCTGCTGGGTCAGCGTCGAGCCGCCCTGGGTATAGCCCGACCCCTGCGCATTGCGGGTGAGCGCGCGGGCGATGCCGCGCGGGTCGATTCCCCAATGGTTGTAGAAACGCCGGTCCTCGATGGCGATCAGCGCGCCGGGAACATAGCTTGGCAGGCGCGCGATATCGACCGGGGCTTCCTTGTAGTCGCCGCGCCGGGCGATCGGCCGGCCGTCGATCGCGGTCAGCACCAGCGAGGGCTTCCTTGCCGGTTCGAGCGCCCGGCCGAGCGGCGCACTCGTCACCAGCCAGGCCAGCAGCGCCAGCATCAGGCCGAGCGTGATCGCGGCGGCGGGGATCAGTTTCGGCCGCGCGCGTTGCCACAATGTCGGCGCCGCTGCCGGCTCCTGCGCGGGCTCCCGCTCCGGCGATCCCATGCTGTCGGGCGCCGGCGTCATTCAGGCCCGTTCGCGGGTGGCGCTGAAGCGGATGGCGGTCTCACGATCGGTGACATAGCGCAATTCCCACGCATCGCGCGCCATGAACACCGGGGCGCCGTCGCGATCCTCGGCCATTGCCGGGCGGTTGTCTTCCATGAACTGCTTCAACGCCGCCGGTTCGCCGGCGATCCACCGCGCCGTTTCATAGGGGCTGGGTTCGAACGACGCGGCGACGCGATATTCGGCCTCCAGCCGCGAGATCAGCACCTCGAGCTGCAGCTGACCGACGACGCCGACGATCCACTGGCTGCCGAGCAGCGGCTTGAACAGCTGGGTGACGCCTTCCTCCGCCATGTCGGTCAGCGCGGTGCGCAGCTGTTTCGACTTGGTCGGGTCGCCGAGCTTGACCCGGCGCAGGATCTCGGGCGCGAAATTGGGGATGCCGGTAAAGGTGACATCGTCCTTTTCGACCAGGCTGTCGCCGACCCGCAGCACGCCATGGTTGGGGATGCCGATGATGTCGCCGGGAAAGGCCTCGTCGGCGATCTCGCGGTCCTGCGCGAAGAAGAAGATCGGCGAGTTGATGGCGATGGCCTTGCCGGTGGCGACCTGGCGCAGCTTCATGCCGCGGCGGAAGCGGCCAGAGGCGATGCGCAGGAAGGCGATGCGGTCGCGGTGCTGCGGGTTCATGTTGGCCTGCACCTTGAACACAAAGCCCGAAACCTGCGGATCGAGTGGATCGACCGCGGCCGGGAGCGCCGGCTGCGGCCGTGGGCTGGGCGCGAACTCGGCCAGCGCATCGATCAGCGCCTCGACGCCGAAATCCTTCAGCGCCGAACCGAACAGCACCGGCGTCAACGCGCCCTTGCGGTACAGTTCGGCATCGAGCGTCGCATAGCCGCCCAGCGCCAGCTCGGCCTGGTCGCGGAGGCGCTGGGCGATCGGGCCGCACAGCGTGTCGATCTGCGGGTCGTCGAGGCCCGTCGTCTGCACCGTCTCGCCGGCGGCATTGGTGCCGGTGCCGTCGGGTTTCAGGAACTTGTGGGTGCGCAGGTCGTACAGGCCCTTGAACTCGCCGCCCATGCCGGCCGGCCAGTTCAGTGGCGCCACGTCGAGCGCCAGCATGTCGGAAATCTCGTCGAGCAGCTCGAACGGGTCGCGGCCTTCGCGATCGACCTTGTTGATGAAGGTCAGGATCGGCACGTCGCGCAGTCGGCAGACCTCGAACAGCTTGCGCGTCTGCGCCTCGATGCCGCGCGCCGCATCGATGACCATCACGGCGGAATCGACCGCGGTCAGGGTGCGATAGGTGTCCTCGCTGAAGTCTTCATGCCCCGGCGTGTCGAGCAGGTTGAAGGTCATGCCGCCGCGCTCGAAGGTCATCACCGACGAGGTGACGGAAATGCCGCGGGCCTGTTCGATCTTCATCCAGTCCGAGCGCGCCCGGCGATTCTGGCCGCGGGCGCGGACTTCGCCGGCCATGTGGATGGCGCCGCCGAACAGCAGCAACTTTTCGGTCAGCGTGGTCTTGCCGGCGTCGGGATGCGAGATGATCGCAAAGGTACGCCGCTGGTTGGGAGCGGTCATGGTCGGCGGGCAATGACAGGCTGTGCGGCGCGGCGCAATGGGGCGATGGCGGCAGGACGACGGCGCGATGCGATGACTCGAGTCCGGCCGGCCCTTCGCAGCGTGACGGTTTCGCTATAGTCTAGGCAGAACAGCGGGCTGTTCGAGGATCTGCGCATTGCGCTTTAGAAGTATCGCGAAACTGGCTGCGACGGCGCTGGCGCTGGCCATTGCCGCGCCGGGCGGCAGCGCCAGCCTGTATGCCGTGCCGAAATACGCCGCCATCCTGATCAACAGCGACACCGGCGAGGTCATGTATGCCCGCCAGGCCGACGAGACCCGCTTTCCGGCGTCGATCACCAAGGTGATGACGCTGTATGTCGCCTTCCAGGAACTGAAGGCCGGCAATATCCGGGAAAGCGACGAAATCCGCATTTCCAGCCACGCCGCGTCGCAGCCGCCGTCGAAGCTCGGGTTGCGGCCCGGCGCGACGATCACCGTGCGCGATGCGATGGGGGTGGTCGCCACCCGCTCCGCCAATGACATCGCCGTGGCACTGGGCGAGTTCATCTCCGGCAGCCACGCCGAATTCGCCGCGCGGATGACCCGCGAGGCCCGGCGGCTCGGAATGTCGCGCACCACCTTCATCAATGCCACCGGCCTGCCGAACCCGGGCCATGTCACGACGGCGCGCGATATCGCCACGCTTTCGCGGGCGCTGATCCGCGATTTCCCGAAACGCTATCCGTTGTTCAGCCAGGTCGCCTATGAATATGAAGGCCAGCAGATCGGCAATCACAACCATCTGCTGAAGACCTTGCCGGGCGTCGACGGCATCAAGACCGGCTTTACCAACGCCGCTGGCTTCACCCTCGCGGCGTCGGCGGCGCATGACGGGGTCCGGCTGATCGCGGTCGTGCTCGGCGGGCCGAACCGCATGATGCGCGACGGCAATGTCAGCGATCTGCTCGACACCGGCTTTTCGGTGCTGACCCGGCGGTCGCGCGGCGAACAGACAACGGTCGCCCAGAACTTTGCCGAGCCCGACGACCTGTCGGATGCCGTGATGGACCGGCTGGCCAGCGAAGCGCCGTCGGCCGACGGCCTGGTGCTCGCGGCGCCGCCCGCACCCCTGCGCCGCCGGCCGTGATGCGCCGCCATATCCATTCAGGGTCGCCGTTCGAGGCGATAGTCGGCTATTGCCGCGCCGTCGTGCAGCCGCCGTTCGTATTCGTTGCCGGCACGGTCGGCCGCGATCCGGCGACAGGTGAACTGCCCGCCGATGTCGAGGGCCAGTGCGCCAATGCGCTGGCGATCATCGCCGCGGCACTGGCCGAGGCCGGGGCCGGCTTTGCCGATGTCGTCCGCGTCACCTATTACGCGCCCGAACGCAGCGATTTCGAACGCTGCTGGCCGCAGTTGCGCGCGGTCTTTGGCGCCAGCCCGCCGGCGTCGACGATGGTGGTCGCCGGGTTGATCGATCCGGCGATGCGAGTCGAGATCGAGGTGACCGCAATGCTGCCGCAAAGTGATGGCTGATACGCGGGGCTGACAGGCCTGCCTGCCCGGCGTGGCGGGGGGTGCAGATGGCCTGGTCGTTGCTGCTCATCCTCCAGCTTGCCGCGCCGGCAGTGGACACCCTGGCGGAGTTCGATCTCCGCAACGTCAAGCCGCCGGCGGATTGCAGCCGCACCGGCGACGAGATCTTTGTCTGCCGGCAAACCCCTATGACCAGGCGCTGGTCGCTGAAACCGGCATCATCGGCAATGTTCGCGGCGGCGTTACCGTCGAGAACTTCGCCTTGCCCGGCGGCATCGTCAGCAACCGGGCCATGGCCAATATCCAGATCCCGTTCTGACCCCGGTCAGGCCGCCAGTGCCATCCCGGGTTTCAACACGATCTTGGTCGCCTCGTTCTGCTTGTCGTGGAACAGCTTGTAGGCTTCGGGTGCCTGCTCCAGCGGCATGCGATGGCTGATCAGGAAGGTCGTATCGATCTTGCCCTCCATGATCGCGGTCAACAATGCCGGCAGATAGCGCTGCACATGGGTCTGGCCGGTTTTAAGCGTCAGGCCCTTTTCCATGATGGCGCCCATCGGGAAATTGTCGAGGAAGCCGCCATAGACCCCGGGCACCGACAGGCGACCACCCTTGCGGCAGGCATAGACCGCCTGGCGCAACGCGTGCGGACGGTCGGTGCCGATGAAGGTGGAGACCTTCAGCTGGTCGATGACATTGTCGGCGAACAGGCCATGGCTCTCGAGGCCGACCGAATCGATGCAGGCATCCGGCCCGATGCCGCCGGTCATCTCGCGCAGCGCCAGGGCCACGTCGGTGATCTCGAAATCGATGGTCTCGGCACCGAACTGCTTTGCCAGCTCCAACCGATGCGGGAAGTGATCGATGGCGATGACGCGGGCGGCGCCCATCAGGAACGCCGATTGCACTGCAAACAGCCCGACCGGCCCGCAACCCCAGACGGCAACGGTATCGCCGGGCTCGATATCGGCATTCTCGGCCGCCATCCAGCCGGTCGGCAGAATGTCTGAAAGGAACAGCACCTTGTCGTCGTCGATGCCGTCGGGAATCACGATCGGGCCGACGTCCGAATAGGGGACGCGGACAAACTCCGCCTGGCCGCCGGAATAGCCGCCGGTCAGGTGCGAATAGCCGAACAGCCCAGCCATGCCCTGGCCATAGACCTTTTCACCAAGGTCCTGGTTTTCGGCCGGATTGCCGTTGTCGCACGCCGCATACTGCGTCTTCTTGCAGTGATAGCAGCTGCCGCAGGCAATGACGAAAGGCACCACGACGCGCTGGCCCTTTTTCAACGTGCTTTTCGGGCCGACCTCGACGACCTCGCCCATGAACTCGTGGCCGAGGATGTCGCCGGCCTTCATCGACGGGATAAAATGGTCGTAAAGGTGCAGGTCCGAACCGCAGATGGCGGTCGACGTCACCTGGATGATGGCATCGCGCGGGTTGACGATGCCGGGGTCGTCGACGGTATCGACGCGGACATCATGCTTGCCGTGCCAGGTCAGTGCGCGCATCGCCTATTCCTCTTCCGCCAGCGCCGCATTGCGTGCGCCGGTGCTGATTTCGCCGGTTTCCATCAATTGCTTCAGCCGCCGCAGGTCGTGGCGCGACTGGATCGCCGGCTCGCGACCAAACAGCTTGGCGACGGCCTTGCCGATCATGCCGGCCGGGGGATCATAGGCGATCGTCGCAGTGACGACGGTGCCGCGGTCGCCGGCGTCGCGGAACTGGACATGGCCGCTGTTGGCGATGTCGCCCTTCGACGTCCAGGCGAATTCGCTGCCCGGATTTTCCCGGGTGATCTCGCTGTCCCACTCGACCGTCGCACTGCCGGGGGCCTTCACCACCCAGTGCGAGTGCCTGTCGTCGTGGACATCGACCCGCACGATATTTTCCATGAACGTCGGCAGGTTCTGGAAGTCGCGGAAGTAATCGTAAAGCTCTTGCCGCGGCCGGGCGATGGTCACGCTGCGCGCCGTGACCTGGTCACCGGTATCGACCTTGTCCCGGCTGGCGTCGGCACGGTCGCTGTTGTCGCGCAAGGCTGCTGCCGGTGCATCGTCGCGATGCACCGTGTCATGGTCGGACATGATGGGCCTCCTGTCGGCTCAGGCGTTGGGGCGGGTCAGATTGGTCTCGGCAAGGTGCTCGGCGATGAACCACACCTGCGATTCATTGGTGCGGATAACATTGCTGACGAGGATGTCGTTGGTGCCGTCATCGCCGGCTTCATCGGCTTCGTCGGCCATCTCGCGCGAGGCCCTGAGGATGATCTCATGGGCTTCGAGCAGGCGCGACAGCTGCGACGGCACGTCCTCCCGGCCCTTGGGCGGGCGTGGGATCGTCGTCATCTCGGCAACATCCGGCGCCATAGCGATCGACAGGCCGCCGAGCATCATGATGCGTTCGGCGATGAGATCGACCAGTGCCGCCTGTTCTTCGTAATGCTTGTCGAGCAGCAGGTGCAGTTGATAGAAGGTCGCGCCCGACATCTGCCAATGATGCTTCTTGTACAGGTCGCGGATCGTCATAGTCTCGGCGAGCACCTGGTTCAGCGCCGCAACGCTCTGGCTGCGGGCGTTGCCCTCGAGCGCGATCGGCAGGTCCTTCAGCGTGCCGAACGCCTGGATCTCGCGATAATCGACGCGGAACTGCGGCTGGGCTTCGCTGTCGGTGGTGATCTTGCCGGAAATCTTGGAGGCGGCTTTGGCCATGGCGGGGCACCTTTATGTCGTCTGGAAATTTGGAACGCATCCGGTCAACGTCCGCTGTCCGGGGCAGTTCCCTCGATGGCGATTCTGCCGCGGCGGCTTGACCGGGTGGCGGTGTCCGGCAAGGCTGCAGCCATGGAACTCGAAAAGCTTTTCGCGATCGCCAGCACCGGGGCACTGGCGGGCTGGGTGCTGCTCGTCCTGGCACCGCTGCGGCGGGACTGGGCGGTCATCGGCGCGCGGCTGGTGGCGGCATTGCTGTGCGGTTTCTACTTCGCCCTGGTCGTGACCGGTCTCGCCAGCGGCGGCGGCATGCCGGAAGGCGCCGGTTTCGACACGCTGGCCGGGGTGCGCCTGCTGCTGTCGACGCCACAGGCGCTGCTTGCCGGCTGGGTGCATTACCTGGCCTTCGACCTGTTCGTCGGCAGTTGGGAAACGGCCGATGCGCCGAAATCGCGGGTGCCGCATTGGCTGCTGCTGCCCTGCCTCGGCTTCACCTTCGTCGCCGGGCCGGTCGGGCTGCTGCTTTATCTTGTCGTGAAGGCGATTCGGAAACGGTGACAAACGTCATCGTCGCCACCATAACAGGCGCCATGGATCCCCAGCCTGTGCGTTCGCCCTGTACCAATGTCTGTCGCATCGATGCCCGCACCGGGCTGTGCGAGGGCTGTCGCCGCACCGTCGATGAGATCACGCGCTGGCCGCTGGCGAGCCAGGCCGAACAACGGGCCATCCTGGCCGCGCTGCCGGGCCGTCCCGCGCCACGCAAGCGGCTGGGGGTGCGCTGGTGATCCTTTCCGTCCTCGACCAGACGCCGATCGCGGCCGGCACCACGCCGGCGGCGGCGCTGGCCAATTCGATCGACCTTGCCCGGCATTGCGAGGCGCTCGGCTATCACCGCTACTGGCTGGCCGAACACCACGCCTCCCCGGCGCTGGCTGGCAGCGCGCCCGAGATCCTGATCGCCGCCGTCGCCGCCGCGACAAGCCGCATGCGCATCGGTTCGGGCGGCATCATGCTGCCGCATTATTCGCCGCTGAAGGTCGCCGAACAGTTCAGCCTGCTCGCCGGCCTGCATCCCGGCCGCATCGACCTGGGGCTGGGCCGCGCGCCGGGCAGCGACCAGCGCACCGCCATCGCCCTGCAGCGCGACCGCCGCCAGCAGGCGCCGTATGACTTCCCGCAGCAGCTGGCGGAGCTGATCGGCTATCTCGAGGACAGCCTGCCCGGTGACCACCCGTTTGCGCCCTATGCGCGGACGTTGCCCGGCCTGCCGGAGGTGCCCGAGCCCTGGGTGCTCGGCTCGTCGCCCGACAGCGCGGTGTTCGCCGGCGATCTCGGCCTGCCCTATTGCTTTGCCGATTTCATCAACGCCGGCGGCGCTGCGGTGGCGGCCGACTATCGCCATCGCTTTACCGCCCGCCACGCCGGCGACGCGCCGCACGTGATGATCGCGGTGTGGACCGTCGCCGCCGACACCGATGCGGAGGCGGAGCGGCTGGCCGCCCCGGCGCGGATGATGTTCGCCCATTTGCTGACCGGCCGCTCGATTGCGGTGCCCGGCCCCGAAACCGCGCTGGCCTGGCTCGCCGAGCATCCAGAGCTCGCCCGCGGTCGTGCCGGCCGGCGCGTCGTCGCCGGGTCGCCGGCCACCGTGCGCGCCGGGCTGGCGGCGGCCGCCGCCGAATATGGCGCCGACGAGGTCATGCTGGTCAACATTCTCCACGATCACCAGGCCCGCAAGCGCAGCTACACGCTGGCGATGGAGGCAATGGCCGGGCTGGCCCAGGCAGCGTGACCAGCCGCAAGCGCGTTCTCGCCATTGCCTCGGGCGGTGGCCATTTCGTCCAGTTGCTGCGCTTGGCGCCGGCGTGGGAGGATCATGATGTCACCTATGCAACGGTCCATGCCGGATCGGCGATCGATGTCGCCCCGTCGCCGCTGCTGACCTTTCGCGACGTCAGCCGGGCCGACCTGTGGCGGCTGCCGCTGGCGCTGTGGGACGTCGCCAGGATCCTGCTGCGCGTGCGGCCGCATGTCATAATCACCACCGGCGCGCTGCCACCGCTGCTGGCGCTGACGCTGGCGCGGCCCTTCGGCGTGAAGACCCTGTGGGTCGACAGCATCGCCAATTCCGAAAGACTGTCGGATTCCGGCCGTCACGCCGGCAAGGTGGCCGGAACCGTCGTCACCCAATGGCCGCAGCTGGCCGACGGCCATGTCGAACACTGGGGCAGCGTCCTGTGAGCGTGTTCGTCTCGGTGGGATCGATGATGCCGTTCGAACGGCTGGTGCGGGCCATGGACGCCTGGGCCGCACGGCACCCCGAGGTGCCGGTCGAAATCCAGATCGGCCGCGGCAGCTATGAACCCGTCCATGCCGGCTGGGTGCGGCTGATGCCGGTGGACGAATACCGCCGCAAGGTCGCCGGGGCCCGGCTGTTCGTCGCCCATGCCGGCATGGGATCGATCATCACCGCCATCGAGGCCGGCAAGCCGCTGCTGATGCTGCCGCGCCTGAGGGCGGAGGGCGAGCACAACACCGATCACCAGCTGGCCACCGCCGCCAGCATCGGCAGCCGCCCCGGCCTGCATGTTGCCGGCAATGCCGCCGATCTGCAGGCCCGTGCCTCCGTGCTGCTTGCCGATGCCGGCACGCCGCCGGCGCCGATCGCGCGCCATGCCGATCCGGCCTTTACGGATCGCATCCGCGCCTTCATCGAGGCGCCATGACCCTCATCCAGCCGCTGCCGACCGACGACCCGCTCCGCTATCGGCTCGATGTCACCCCGCAATTGTGCGTCGGCCACCCCGACAGCCAGTTCCTGTTCGGCGGGGCCGGCATGGCATCAGGCCTCGCCGCCATCGAGACCGCGACCGGCCGCCAGACCGTCTGGGCGGCGGCGCAATATCTGTCCTATGCCCGGCCCGGGACGACGCTCGACCTCGACGTCGTCGTGCCGGTCAGCGGCAAATACACCAGCCAGGCGCGAGTCACGGCGCGCGCCGGCGACACCGAGATCTTTACCGTCAACGCGGCGCTCGGCGCGCGTCCCGACGCGCCCGAGGCGCAATGGGCACAGATGCCCGAGGTGCCGCGGCCGGAGGATTGCCCGGCCATGGAATACAACTGGATCCGCCGCCCCGACGACATCAACGGCAGTTTCCACCAACGCGTCGCCGCCGGCCGCTTCGGCCTCGCGCGTGGCGAAGGCGGCCCCAGCACCGACGGCATCGCCCGGCTGTGGTGCGCGCCGGTCGACGAGGGCACCACCGTCGATCGCGTGCTGCTCGGCGTCATCGCCGACTTCCTGCCGTCGGGCATCGGCAATGCGCTCGGCACCAATGCCGGCGGCAACAGCCTCGACAACACCATCCGCTTTGCCCGGCTGGTGCCGACGCGCTGGGTGCTCGCCGACATCCGCATCCATGCGACGGCGCAGGGTTTCGCCCATGGCCGGGTGCATCTGTTCGCCGAGGACGGCACGTTGCTGGCGACGGCCAGCCAGTCGGTGATCCTGCGGGTACATTGATCAGGTTGCGGCTTGTTCCGGCGGCGTTAGGGTTGCGGCATGAAGATCAGCCTGCTCCCCGCCCTGTTGCTGGCCGCCGTCGCAAATGCCGCGCCGACCGCGAGCCCTGCCACCGTCGCCGATAACGCCGCGCTCGCCGCAACGCTGGCCTGGGACGACCGGCTGGATTTCGATTTCGCCGGCCGCGGCCTGGTTGCCGGGCCGGCTGCATCGCAGATCCGCGACAAGGCCGGCGCGGTGCTCCACGACTTTGGTGACGACGCGCAATTCAGCGGCCCGGCGCCGGCGACGGTCAACCCCAGCCTCTGGCGCAACGCGACGCTGCTCGCCAGGGCCGGGCTGTTCAAGGTGACCGACGGCATCTGGCAGGTTCGCGGCTATGACCTGTCGAACATGACGATCATCGCAGGCAAGACCGGCTGGATCCTCGTCGATCCGCTGACGACGACCGAGGCCGCCGCCGCCGCACTGGCGCTGGTCAACGCCAAACTGGGTACCCGGCCGGTCGTCGCGGTCATCTATACCCACAGCCATGTCGACCATTTCGGCGGCGCCGGCGGCGTCGTCACCGCCGCCGATGCGGCCGCCGGCAAGGTCGCGGTGATCGCGCCGCAGGGTTTCCTGGAGCATGCCGTATCGGAAAATGTCATCGCCGGGCCGGCCATGCTGCGGAGGGCGGAATATATGTTCGGCGCGCTGCTGCCGCGTAGCGCCACCGGCCATGTCTCGGCCGGGCTGGGGCCGGCGCGCACCGCCGGCGCCATCTCGCTGATCGCGCCCAACGACAGCATCCAGGCCACCGGTGATACCCGCACCATCGATGGCGTGCGCTTCCAGTTCCAGATGACGCCCAACACCGAGGCGCCGGCGGAAATGAACTTCTACCTGCCCGACCTGCGCGCCCTGTGCATGGCGGAGAATGCCAATGGCGCCATGCACAATCTGCTGACGCCGCGCGGCGCGCTGGTTCGCGATGCCCATGGCTGGTCGAATTACCTGCTGGAGGCGCGCCGCCGCTATGCCGGGCAGTCGGACGTCGTCTTCACCTCGCATTTCTGGCCGCGCTGGGGGGCCGACGAGGTGTCGCGCTATCTGCTGCTCCACGCCCAGGCCTATGCCTTTGTCCACAACGAGAGCGTGCGGCTGATGAACAACGGCCTCAACGCCGTCGAGATCGGCGAGGCGATCCAGCTGCCGGCTCCGCTGGCCCGCGCCTGGTTCAACCGCCCCAACTATGGATCACTGAAGTTCAACGCCCGCGCCGTCTACCAGCGCTACCTCGGGGCCTTCGACGGCGATCCGGTCAATCTCGACCCACTGCCGCGGAACGACGTCGCCGTCCGCTATGTCGCGGCCATGGGCGGCGTTGCCAAGGTGATGGCGCTCGCGGCGACGGCGGCCGCCAAGGGCGATGATCGCTGGGCGGCGACGTTGCTCGGCCATGTCGTCCGCGCCGACCCCGGCAATGCCGGGGCGCGGGAGGCGCTGGCGCAACGCTATGAACAATTGGCGTATCGCAGCGAGACGGCGCCGTGGCGCGATTTCTACCTGTCGGGGGCGCTCGAACTGCGCGCCGGGCCGAAGACCACGGCGACGGTCAACGGCAACGGCATCGCCGCCAACCTGCAGGTGTCGCAGCTGCTCGACACGATGAGCGTGCGGGTTAAGCCCGAGGCGGCCGGCGGCGCGCCGTTCACTGTCGCTTTCGTCATCCCCGACATGAAGGAGCGCCATCTGGTGACGATCGCCAATGGCGTCATGCTGCACGAACTGGGCGTGACGGATGCGGCCGACGCGACGCTCACCGTGCCGCGGCTGGCGCTGATCGGCATGGTCGGCGGGCAGGTCAAGGCGATGGACCTGATGGAGCAGGGCAAGCTGCAGATCGACGGCGATCCGGCCGTGCTGCAGCGCTTCCTGGCGCTTTTCCAGCCGCCGCGTGCGGTATTCCCGCTCGTCACGCCATAATGCTGCTATCGCCCCGGCGATGAGCAAGGCTGCCTTTCACGGTCCGCTGGGCCTGCCGGTCTGGGCCTGGGCGGCGCCCCTGGCGGCGCTCGCTGTTTCGGCGCTGGAGCTGGCGCATGTCCCGCTGCCGCCGCTGGTGATGGCCCCGGTGCTCATCGCTTCGGTGCTTGCCGCCGTTCACCACGCCGAAGTCATCGCCCATCGTATCGGCGAACCCTATGGCACGCTGGTGCTGGCGCTGGCGGTGACGACGATCGAGGTCGCGCTCATCGTGTCGCTGATGATCGCCGGTGGCCCGGCGACGACGGCGCTGGCGCGAGACACGGTGTTTGCGGCGGTGATGATCATTCTCAACGGTATCATCGGAGTCTGCCTGCTCGTCGGCGGCATCCGCTACCGCGAGCAGCGCTTCAACGTCGACGGCGCCAATGCGGCGCTGACGGTGCTCGGCGCACTGACCGTCCTGACAATGCTGCTGCCGAATGTCACGATGACATTGCCGGGCCCGGTCTATGCGCCGAGCCAATTGGCCTTTGTCGCCCTGGTCGCGCTGATCCTCTACCTGACCTTCGTGTTCACCCAGACCGTTCGCCACCGCGATTATTTCCTCGATCCCGACGTCGTCGGGGCGCCTGTCGCGCCGCCGCCGGCGGTGACGGCCGTGGCAGCGGTCGGCCTGCTGGCCTCGGCGCTCGTCGGCGTGGTGATGATCGGCAAGGCGCTGGCGCCGACGATCGAGGCCGGCGTGGCGGCCGCGGGGGCCCCGGTGGCGCTGGTCGGCGTTATCATCGCCGGCATCGTGCTGTTGCCCGAGGGGATGGCGGCGGTGCGCGCGGCGCGTGCCAACCGGCTGCAGGACAGCATCAACCTGGCGCTGGGGTCGGCCCTGGCCTCGATCGGCCTCACCATCCCGGCGGTGGCGGTGGTGTCGCTGGCGATGGGCGTGCCGCTGACGCTGGGGCTCGACGTCAAGGATACCCAGTTGCTGGTGTTGTCGCTGTTCATGGCGGTGCTGTCGCTACGCACCGGGCGGACGACGATCCTCAACGGCGTCGTTCACCTGGTGATTTTTGCAACGTATCTTTTCATCGTCGTCGTGCCCTAATCTGCGACATCGTCGTCAGGGGCACGCAAGATGAAGATGAAGATGAAGCAAAAGCTCGCCGCCATCGTGCTCGCCCTGCTGCCCGTCGGGGCAACCGCCGCGCCTGACGCCGCCGCCCTCAAGGAAGTCGACCGCATTTTCAGCGAGTGGCGCCTCGCCGCGCATGTGCCCGGCCTCGTCTATGGTGTCGTCGTCGATGGCAAGCTGGTGCACGTCAGGGGCCTCGGCGTGCAGGATATCGACGCCAAAACCCCGGTGAATGCCGACAGCCTGTTCCGCATCGCGTCGATGTCCAAGGCGTTCACGGCGCTTGCCATTCTGAAGCTGCGCGACGACGGCAAGCTGGCGCTCGACGCGCCGGCCGAAACCTATGTGCCCGAGATCAAGGCCTGGACCTATCCGACGACCGACAGCCCCCGGATCACCGTCCGCAACCTGCTGACGCATGCGTCCGGCTTCGTCGAGGACAACCCCTGGGGTGACCGCCAGCAGGTGATGGCGGAAGCCGCGTTCACGAGCCTGTTGAAGGATGGCGTCGCCTTTGCGCAGGGCCCCGGGCTGGGCTTCGAATATTCCAACCTGGGCTATGCCATGCTCGGGCGGATCATCGGCAATGTGTCGGGCACGCCCTATCAGGACTATATCCGGCGGGAACTGATGGCGCCGCTCGGCATGGCATCGACCGGCTATGACGTGTTTGCCTCGCCGGCAGCGCGCCGGGCGATCGGCTATAGCTGGCGTGACAACCGCTGGGTCCGCGAGGCCGACATGAAGGATGGCGCGTTCGGCGCGATGGGGGGCGTCGAAACCAGCGCCAACGATTATGCGAAATGGGTCGCCGCGCTGCTGGCCGCCTGGCCGGCGCGCGACGGTGCGGAGGCCGGCCCGGTCCGGCGATCGACATTCCGCGAGATCGTCACCGGCAGCAATTTCGTGCGCGGGCAGATGCGCCCGGCCGCGGCGGGCGCGCCGTGCCGGCAGGCGGCGGCCTATGGCATGGCGTGGAGCGTGATCGACGATTGCGACCTCGGGCGCGTCGTCACCCACACCGGCGGCTACCCGGGCTATGGCTCGGTCGTCATGCTGCTGCCCGAAAAGGGCGTCGGCATCTTCGCGCTGGGCAGCCGCACCTATGGCGCCGGCGTGCTGCCGACCTATCGCGCCGCCCTCGCCCTCAACGCCGCCAAGGCCATTCCCGACCGTGCCGTGCCGGTCAGCGCCGGTCTCGCGGCGGCCTATGGTGCGGCAAAGGCGGTGTGGCGGGCGGGGGCGATCGAGGCGGCGCCACTGGCCGGCAACATGCTGCTCGACCGCGATTCGGCGGCCTGGAAAACGGCGATCGGCAACGTGAAGGCCGAAGTCGGCGACTGCCCGGCGACCGAGCCGCCGACGCCGGTGTCGGCCATGGAAGGCAAGTTCAGCTGGTCCTGCGAGCATGGCCGCATAACCGGCCGGGTCCAGCGCGCCCCGACGCGGGCGCTGGCGCTCCAGGCGCTGGACTTCAGCGCGGCTACGCCGTGACGGCGTTCATGCCGCGTCAAGCGGCACCGGCGTTCGAATCGAAACCGTTCGGATCGAATATGATACGACAGGCGTTACCTTTGTACTGACCGCTGCCCGACCGGGCGCCGCGTCGAGATCGCGAAGGCGCGGGTCTGCCTGACCATGCCTCCGAACGCTGATTCCAGGTTCGGAGAACTGTCATGCCTGCCCTGCGTATTCGATTGCCGACGAGCCTGGTCGTGGAGGACGATGCGCTCGTTCGCATGGCCGCCGTGGAGCTCGTCGGCGATCTGGGCTTCGCGCTGTTCGAAGTTGCCAGCGCCGATGCGGCACTGACCATGCTCGAGCGCCATGACGAAATCACCATCGTCTTTACCGACATCCACATGGCTGGAACGATGGACGGGCTCGAACTGGCGGCGCTGACCCACCAGCGCTGGCCCGCCATGGGCTTCATCATCGTCAGCGGCGAGCATGACATGAAGGCGACCGAAATGCCCGAAGGCGCGCGCTTTTTTGCCAAGCCCTATAGCTACGAGATGGTCCAGACAGCCCTGCAGCGCATGTCGGCCGAGATCACGGCCGCCGCCGCGGCCTAGCAGGCGCTTCCCGTACGATCAGCGTCTCAGGGGCGCCAGTGCACGCGCTCGGGGGCCGGCCACTGATAGGGCGGGACGACGAACTGCAGTGCCTTGACCGGGTATTTCGCCCAGACCAGCGCCGTGCTGGCGGTGAGGCCGTAGCGCCGCAGCGTCGCCAGCGCCTCGCGGGCGATAGCCTTGCGGCTGGCAAGGCCCTGGTTCGACAGGCCGCCCTCGCGCAGCGTCACCAGCGTCTCGGGGATCGGCCGGGCGCGCAGCCCCGCGACGATGAAGAACCGCACCATCCAGTCGAAATCGGCGCCGATGCGGATGGACGGATCGAACGGTCCGACCTGCGCCATGGCCGCGCGGCGCACATAGAAACCGGGATGCGGCGGCATATGCGCCAGGCGCAGCATCCAGGGCGCGAACGGCAGCGCCGGATAGGCCCGGCTGAGCCTCGTCACATCATCGACGGCGACGATGGCAACGCCGCCCGACACGGCGCCGGCATCGGGGTCGGCCTCGGCCGCTTCGGCGATCAGCCGCACGGCGTCGGTCCGGCAGTAGAAATCATCGGCGTTGAGGAAGCCGATGATGTCGCCGGTCGCCCGTGCTACCGCCTTGTTCATCGCGTCATAGAGGCCCTTGTCGGGTTCGGAGACGAAGACATGCCCCGGCCGGGCATTGGCAGCGACGACGGCGGCGGTGTCGTCCTTCGACGCGCCATCGATGATGATGTGCTCGATGTCCGGCCAATCCTGTGCGGCGACGGATCGGCAGGTGTCGCCGATCGTGGCGGCGGCATTCCACGCCACGGTGACGATGGTGACCTTCATGCCGACAGGCGCGTCGCCGGGCTCTCGCTGAAATCGCGCCAGGCATCGGCAAGGCCCTCGCGCAGGCCGATTTTCGGCTGCCAGCCCAGCGCCAGCAGCCGCGATGAATCCATCAGCTTGCGCGGCGTGCCGTCGGGCCGGCTGCGGTCGAAGACCAGCTCGCCGGTAAAGCCGACCGTGTCGCAGATGATCCGTGCCACCGCGGCGATGGTCACTTCCTGCCCGGTGCCGACGTTGATGTGCTCGGGCCGCGAATAGCTCTGCAGCAGGAACACCAGCGCATCGGCGAGATCGTCGACGTGCATGAACTCCCGCAGGGGGGTGCCGCTGCCCCAGACGGTCATCGTCGCGGCGCCGCTGTCGCGCGCTTCGATGGCCTTGCGCAGCAGCGCCGGGATGACATGGCTCGATTCAAGGTCGTAATTGTCGCCGGGGCCATAAAGGTTGGTCGGCATGGCACTGATGAAATCGAGGCCCAGCTGCTGGCGATAGGCCTCGGCGAGCTTGATCCCGGCGATCTTGGCGATCGCATACCATTGGTTGGTGGCTTCCAGCGGCCCGGTCAGCAGCGCATCCTCGGCCATCGGCTGGGCGGCGTCGCGTGGATAGATGCACGACGAGCCGAGAAACAGCAGCTTGGCGACACCGGCGTCGGCCGCGGCGCGCATGATGTTGGCCTCGATGAGCAGGTTGTCGTGGAGGAAGTCGACCGGCCGCGCTGCATTGGCGGCGATTCCGCCGACCCGCGCCGCGGCGACGATGACGACATCGGGCTTTTCGGCGGCGACAAAGGCCTCGACATCGGCCTGGCGAACCAGGTCGACGCGGTCGCGGCCGGCGGTCAGGACGCGGTGGCCGTCACGCTGCAGCCGGCGTACCAGCGCGCTGCCGACCATGCCGCGGTGCCCGGCAACCCAGATCGTCTTGCCCGACAGGTCGAACATCAGCGCGACTGCTTCGCCTCGGCCCAGTCGGCGGCGACCATCTCGCGCACCAGGTCCTGCATCGTCGAGGTATGGACCCAGCCGAGCTTTTCCTTGGCCTTGGTCGGGTCGCCGAGCAGCAGATCGACCTCGGTGGGGCGGAAATAGCGCGGATCGACCTCGACCAGCACATCACCGGTGCGGGTGCAGCGGCCTTTTTCCTCGACCCCGGTGCCCGACCATTCGATGGTGCGGCCGGTCTCGGCAAAGGCCAGTTCGACGAACACCTTGACCGTCGTCGTCGTGCCGGTAGCCAGCACCCAGTCCTCGGCGGTGTCGTGCTGGACGATCCGCCACATGCCCTCGACATAGTCCTTGGCATGGCCCCAGTCGCGCTGGGCGTCGAGATTGCCGAGGAACAGCTTGGCCTGGGTCCCCTCGGCGATGGCAGCGACGGCGCGGGTGATCTTGCGCGTCACAAAGGTTTCGCCGCGCAGCGGGCTTTCATGGTTGAACAGGATACCGTTCGACGCATGGATGCCATAGGCCTCGCGGTAATTGACCGTGATCCAATAGGCATAGAGCTTGGCCGCGGCATAGGGCGAGCGCGGGTAGAAAGGCGTGGTTTCGGACTGCGGCACCGCCTGCACCAGCCCATAAAGCTCCGACGTCGAGGCCTGGTAGAAGCGGGTGGTCTTTTCGAGACCGAGGATGCGGATCGCCTCCAGCAGCCGCAGCGTGCCGATGCCGTCGGCGTTGGCGGTATATTCCGGGGTCTCGAAGCTGACCTGGACATGGCTCTGGGCCGCCAGGTTGTAGATTTCGTCGGGCCGGGTTTCCTGGACGAGGCGAATCAGGTTGGTGGCATCGGTCAGATCGCCGTGATGCAGGCGGAAATTGGTGTGGCCCTCGTGCGGGTCCTTGTACAAATGGTCGATGCGGCCGGTGTTGAACGACGAAGACCGGCGCTTGACGCCATGGACTTCATAGCCCTTTTCCAGCAGCAGTTCGGAAAGATAGGCGCCGTCCTGGCCGGTAACGCCGGTGATGAGAGCGACTTTGGACATGGAACTCCACGAAAAGGCGAGCCGACGGCCCGATGTTGCCCCGGCGTTTAGGCGGCTGGAGGGCGATTGGCTAGGGTCGAGAATGTCAGCGCGACAGCTTTCGCAGCAGCGGGATCAGCAGCACGACGGTAAAGCCGGCGGCGATCAGCACCGTCGGCACGCTGGCGCCGCGGGTGATGGCGGTGCCGATGGCGAGGACGGCGGCGACCTGGAAGCCGGCGTTGACGATGTTGTTGGCGGCAATCGCCCGTGCCCGGCCGGCGGGGTGGGTGGCGGTCTGCAGGACGCCGTAGAGCGGGACCGAGAAGATGCCGCCGGCGATCGCCAGCACCATCAGGTCGGCGAGAACCCGCCAGCCCGAGGGCCGTGACAGGAACTGCCCGACGTCGCCGGCGGCGGCCAGCAGCCCGCGTTCGGCAAAGAACAGGTCGACGCCGGCCAGCGCCATGACCAGCCCGGCCCAGGGTGCGAGCCGCGTCGAGATGCGGCCGCCGAGCAGGCGGCTGACTCCGGCCGATCCAAGGGCGACACCGATCGAGAAGGCGGCGAGGAACAGCGTCGCGACCCCCTCGCTGCCGCCCATGTCGTTCCGCGCCAGCGGCACGAACTGGCTCGTGTAGACGGCGCCCAGTGCCCAGAACCAGCTGATGCAGATCGTCGCGATGCGCAGGTCGGTGTTGGCAAAGGCCTCGCCCAATGCCCGGCGCGAGGCGCGGACCGGGTTCCAGTCGATGGGCGTCTGGCTGGCCGGCGGCGCGGCGGGGATGTGGCGCGATGCCAGCCAGCCGAGCACCGCAACGAGGATCGCCACCGGCCCGGCGACCCAGGCCGGCAGCAGGCCGCCGGCAATCTGGCCGAGCAGGATGGCGACAAAGGTGGCGCCTTCGACAAGTCCGGTGCCGAGCAGCAGCTCGGCGGGCGCCAAATGCTGGGGCAGGATGGCGTATTTGACCGGGCCGAACACCGTCGAATGCACCCCCATCAGGAAGACGACGACGAGCGCCAGCGGCTCCGACCGCAGCGCCAGGGCGGCGGCGCCCAGGATCATGAAGGCGATTTCGGCGATCTTGACCCGCTGCGCGATCATCGCCTTGTCGCGGGCGTCGCAGATCTCCCCCGCCACGCCGGAAAACAGCAGGAACGGCAGGATGAAGACGCCGGTCGCCACGGTCGCCAGCGTCGCCGCACCGACCGGATCGCCGCTGCGCAGGTGGAAGGCGACGAGGAAAACCAGCGCCGTCTTGAACAGATTGTCGTTGAAGGCGCCGAGGAACTGCGTGACGAACAGCGGGCCGAAGCGTCGGTCGAGGAGCAGGCTGGCCATCGCCGACACCATTCCCGATCGTGACGCCGGCGTCCACAGTCGTCGTCGCGGGCGCGCGGGTGGCTGGCAGCGGCCTTGTGGCGGGCCTATACTGGCCCGGCAGCAACCAGGGATGACCGCAATGTCGCAGCAGATGATGGACATGATTGCCCGCATGGGTGGTGCCGACAGCATCGCCGCGATGGCGGCAAAGGTCGGCATTTCCCCCGAACAGGCCCAGGGCGCGGTGGCCGCATTGCTGCCGGCGGTGACCGGCGGCATGGCCCGGCAGGCGCAGGACGGCAATGGTTCGATCGTCGACCAGCTCGCCGGCATGGCGGCATCCTATACCGGCTCCGCGGCCGATGACGGTGCCGTGGCGCAGGGCAACGACATTCTGGGCAGCATCTTTGGGTCGAAGGACGTGTCGCGCGCCGTCGCCAGCGATGCCGCCGGCAAGACCGGCCTCGATCTGGGCGCCTTGAAGGCGCTGCTGCCGATGGTGGCGACGATGGCGGCGAGCGCGCTCGGCAACGGCACCGGCACGGTCGCGGCCCCGGCGAGCGGGGGTATCGGCGGCATGCTGGGGGGCCTGCTGGGCGGTTCCGGCAACAGCGGCGGCGCGGCCGGGGCGTTGATCGCCATGATCGACACCAACAAGGACGGCAATCCGCTCGACGAGATCATGGGCTATTTCAAGCGTTGAATGCTGGCGCCGGGGGTCTTTCGTGCCTAGATAGCCGGCTGGCGGCCTGGTGGCCGAGGCAGGAAGTTGCGGGAGCAGGGTTTCGATGGTTCGCTCGCGGCGCACCGATGACTGGGGGTTTCCGCGCTGGCGGCCCTATGGCAGTGGCACCGCGGCTACCGAAGTGCGAACCTGCGACCGCCACGGCTGCACAAATGCCGGTGATCGCCCGGCGCCAAAGGCTCCTAATCGTCCCGAACGCTGGTATTTCTGCGAGCGCCATGCGGCGGAATACAACGCCAACTGGGATTATTTCGCCGGTTTGACCCCGGAGGAAGCCGCGGCGCGTGCCGCCAGCGAGCAGGCGGAAACGACCTATCGCAAGGCCTCGCACTGGGAATGGGGCGGCCCGGGGGACGGCACCCGCAGCCGGGCCGAGCTTGATGCGCTGGCGGTGCTCGGTTGCGACCCGGATGCCGACATGATCGTCGTCAAGGCGGCGTGGCGCGCGGCCGCCAAGGAGAGCCATCCCGACGTTGCCGGCGGCGACAAGACCAAGGCGGATCGCTTTCGGGCGGTGCAGGCGGCGTGGCAGGTGCTCAGCGATGCCGACCTGGCGCGGACTGCGGCGGGGAAATAGCCGCCTTTTCGGCGACTATTCAGGCGGCGTCGGCGGCGCGTTCGGCGTCGGGCTCGACAATTTCGTTCGGAACCAGCGCCTTGAGTGCCGAACGATGATAGTCGCGCTGGGCCGCGAGGCGTGCCGCGTGCTCCGGATCGTTGTGCGCCTGGGCCGCCGCGGCGGTCAAAGCGGTGTAAGCGGCGCGATGAAACACCAGTTTTTTGTTGAGTGAGCGTTCAAGCCAGGACGGCGTCAACCGGACGATCGGGTAGAGGAAAACGAGCGTCGTCGTCACCGCAAAGAAGATCGTCAGTCCGTTGATCGAAGCCATGCTGTTCCTCTTGAGCCGGTCGGGGGCGGCCGTCTGTTGAAGCGATGGCGTCGCTTGCCCCTTATTGGCGGCGCAGGCAAGCCGGGCCGGCGACGCGGTGCGGTCGCGGGACGCCATGCCGCAGGCGAAACAGCGGCTTGAGGTGATCTGTCACCCCGGCGAAGGCCGGGGCCCATGGCCCACAAACTCGGGCGATTGAAGGGCCCGCTGTTCGAGCTAGCGCCGGAATGGGGGCACCCGGGCGCCGGCGATCGTGGGCCATGGGCCCCGGCCTTCGCCGGGGTAATAGATTGCCCGCGCTGCCTCCTACCGCGGCGCGACCGTCCAGCGCGGGGCTTCCTGCGTTTCGGCGCGGCGGGTGCTGCGGTCATAGAGGCACAGCAGCGTCGCGCGGGCTTTGCGCATGTGCGCCGGGCGCCATCGGCCGGTGACGAGGAAGGCGGTCTTGCCGGCATCGTCGCTGAACAGGATCGGCTCGCCGACCGTGGCGGCGTTCTTCAGTTCCGATGCCTTGAGGCAGGCGCGGCTGGCCTGGGCCATGCCGCGCGCCATGGCGGCATCGGTCGACGCCGCTGCCGGAGTGGCGAGGCCCGGCACCGCGACGATGGCGGCGACCAGGGTCAGTCGGGCAAGGCGGCGCATCGCAGGTCTCCGGACGTGAAAAGGGCGGCCCCGCTGTTGCAGGACCGCCCTTTCCGCAGACTGAATGACGCAGCGTTTACAGCGAGGTGATGTTCACCGCTGCCTGCTTGCCGCGACGATCTTCCTCGAGCTCGAACGAGACGCGCTGGCCTTCGTTGAGGTTCGACATGCCGGCGCGTTCGACGGCCGAGATGTGGACAAACGCATCGGGACCGCCGTCTTCACGCTGGATGAAGCCAAAGCCCTTTTGGCCGTTGAAGAACTTCACGGTACCTTCGACGCGCTGGCCGTTGGTGGCCGGCGCGGCATCGCGGTCGCGGCCGAAGCCGCCGCTGGCCGGACGCGGCGGACGATCGCCGAAGCCGCCTTCGCGCGGTTCACGCGGCGGGGCGCGATCGGTGACCGGCAGCGGCTCGCCTTCGATGACCAGGTCGGTCGCCGAGACGCGGCCATTGCGCTCTGTCAGGGTGAATTCCATCGGCTGGCCGTCGGCGAGACCGGTCAGGCCGGCGGCTTCCACGGCCGAGATGTGGACGAAAACGTCTTCGCCGCCGTCATCGCGAACGACGAAGCCGAAGCCCTTTTGACCATTGAAGAACTTGACGACACCCTTGGCGGTGCCGAGCACCACGCCGGGGCCCATGTCGCGCGGGGGGCGCGGGCCGCCGAAGCCGCCGCCACCAGGGCGACCGCCGAAGCCACCGCCGCCGCCGGCACCACCGCCGCCGAATCGGCTGCCGCCGCCGCCGCCGAAGCGATCACCGCCGCCGCCGCCGTATCCGCCGCCGCCGCCACCGCCGAAACGATCACCGCCGCCGCCGCCGCCGTAGCCGCCGCCACCGCCCTCGAACTGGTCGAACCCGCGCTCGCGCTTGTCGAAACCACCACCACGCCCGGAACCACGTCCGCGTCGATCAAAGCTCATTTTATGTCCAAGTCTTCCATAGTCAGTACGAGTGGGCTCGTCGGCGGCGATGCGGTGTAGTCCAAAGCGTCGAAACCGAAATTGCTCCACCCCCGACGCTACAGGAAAAAGCCCGAGTCGGCGAGGGGTTATTCACAGGCTTGTGGCCGCTTCGTGGCCATCGCCGCGGCCGCGGTTCAGCTCCGCCGCGTCACGATGCTGGCGATCCAGCCGGCGAGCAGCGCCGCCGCCACCGCTGCCAGGCCATAGGCGAGGCTATGTTCCTGGGCCATCACATAGATCCAGCGTTCGAAGCCCGATTTGCCGATGCTGATCGGGGTCGTCGAGCTGGCGATGACGCGGCCCTTGCGGATGAGGTGGATCTCGGCGGTATAGTCCCCGACCGGGACCGCCGCCGGGATGGTGATGCGCGCCCGGTACAGCACGTTGCGGGTGACGCTGACGCCGCCGGCGATCTCAGCGAACAGCCCGCTGCGCTGTTTCTGGGCGATCAGGCCGCGTTCGAACGCTGTCGTTTCGGCATCGCTGGCGCCGCTGGCCGGGGCGAGCTGGAGGTTGCGGATGCCGATTTCATAGATGGCGGTAATGCGATCGTCGGCGAGGTCGTCGATCGGGCGCGTCGTCGCCACCGCGTAGAAACCCGGCACGCTTTCGAACCGCACCGAATCGGTGTTGAGCCAGATGCCGACCACCCGTTCCCGGCGGCGCACCGTCACCGGCTCGGTCGGCCCGCGCACGACGATGGCGATGTCGGGCGGGGCGTCGGGAACGGCACCGGCGGGGTACTGGATGGCGCCGAAGACCAGCAGGTCGGCGCCCTTGAAGGTCGTGTTGATGTCGATCCGGCCCTGGCTGATGTCGGTGATCAGCGTCGTCGGCGGCGCCGCCGACAGCGTGGACGGCATCGCGACGGCGAGCCCGAGCGCGGCGAGGAGGGTGCCCGGCCGCATCACTGGCCGTACAGGGTGTACAGCGCCGCCGGCCGCACCGTCAGCCCCCACAGCAGCCGGGCCGCCACCGCCAGCACGATCAGCGCCAGCGCCAGCCGCAGCTTTTCGGGCCGCAGCTGCTGGGCGGCGCGGACGCCGACCTGGGCGCCGGCGACGCCGCCGACGAGCAGCAGCAGCGCCAGCACGATATCGACCGATTTCGACGAGGTGGCATGCAGCAGCGTCGTCGCCGCGGTGACGAAGATGATCTGGAACAGCGAGGTGCCGACGACGGCGCTCGCCGACATGCCGAGCAGGTAGATCATCGCCGGCACCATGATGAAGCCGCCGCCGACGCCCATGATGACGGTCAGCACGCCGACGCCGACGCCGAGCAGCAGCGGCGCCAGCGGCGAGATGTAGAGCCCCGATTTGTAGAAGCGGGTCTTGCCGGGCAGGGCCGCGATCCAGGGGACGTGGCGGCGCAGCCGGGTGGGCGGGCGCGGCGCGCCGGCGGCCACGGCGCGGGCCAGCCGCAGCGCGCCCAGCGCCTCGCGCAGCATCAGCGCGCCGATGATGCCGAGGAACAGCACATAGATGATGGCGATGGTGACATCGATCTGGCCGATTTTCTGCAGCGCGCGAAACACGATCTGGCCGATTCCGGCGCCGATGACCCCGCCCAGCACCATCACCCAGCCCATTTTCAGGTCGACCTGGCCACGCCGCCAATAGGCCAGCGCACCCGATACGCTCGATCCGGTGATCTGCGTCGCCGACGATGCGACGGCGATGGCGGGCGGGATGCCGTAGAAGATCAGCAGCGGCGTCGTCAGGAAGCCGCCGCCGACGCCGAACATGCCCGACAGGAAGCCCACCCCGCCGCCAAGCAGGATGATGACCAGCGCATTGACCGACATTTCGGCGATGGGAAGATAAAGATCCATCGCCGCCAGCCATAGCCGGGGCAGGGGCCGCGCGTCACCCGGTCAATTGCCCGCGCTATCGACGCGCCATTGACTTGGCGGCGGGTGCGACCAAAGCAGGCGTCCGATGAGCGAGGGAGTCCGCGCGTGACCGGCAAGCTGGCGGGCATCCGCGTCATCGACCTGTCGCAGTTCCTGCCGGGGCCGATGCTGACGGTGATGATGGCCGACCAGGGCGCGACGGTCGTCAAGGTCGAGCCGCCGGCCGGCGATCCGGCGCGCCAGCAGGGCCCATTCGAGGCGGGGCACAGCGTCTGGTTCCGCAACCTCAACCGCGGCAAGACGGCGGTGACGCTCGACCTGAAGACGCCGGCCGGCGCCGCGGCGCTATGGGACCTGATCGCCGGTGCCGATGTGCTGGTGGAGGGATTTCGCCCCGGCGTCATGGCGCGGCTGGGCTTTGACTATGCCGCCGTCGCCGCGCGCCATCCCGGTATCGTCTATTGCGCGATCTCGGCGTTCGGCCAGGCCGGGCCGATGGCCGATCACCCGGCGCACGACCTCGGCATCTGGGCCGAATCGGGATTGCTGGCGCTCAACGATGGCCCCGACGGCACGCCGGTGGTGCCGGGCGTCGCCGCGTCGGACATGAGCGCCGGGCTGACCGGGCTGTCGGCCGTGCTGATGGCGCTGATCGGTCGGGCGCGGACCGGGCGCGGCGATTACATCGACATCGCCATGCAGGCGACGCTGCTGCCGTGGACCGCGCATGTCGCCGGGCTGGCCGTCGCCGGCGGCCCGGCGCCGCGGTCGGCGGACCAGCGGTCGCTGGGTGGTGCGGCGTTCTACAATGTCTATGCCTGTGCTGATGGCCGCCACGTCGTGCTGTGCGGGCGCGAGCTGAAATTCGCCCGCACGCTGCTCGGCGATCTCGGCCGGCCGGACCTGCTGCCGCTGGCCGCGGCGGAGGCCGGGCCGGCGCAGGCGCCGCTGCGGGCGTATCTGGCCGAAACCTTCGCCACCCGGACGCAGGCCGAATGGGTGGCCTGGTTCGCCGGCCGCGATGTCGCCTTTGCCCCGGTGCGAGACCTGGCCGATGGCCTCAAGCGATCGGGTCTGGTCGTCACCGATGCCGATGGCGCCCACCATATCGCCCCGGCGATCCGCTTTGCCGATGACGACGCCTGGCGGCCCGGCGTCACTCCCGATCAGGGCTGGTCGGGATAGGTTTGCGCCATCCACGCCAGCGAGCCGGCGATGATGGTTTCGAGGACGCCGAGGTCGATATCGGCGAGGCGGCGGATGTACAGGCAGGATTTGCCGGTCTTGTGACGGCCGAGCCGCGCCAGGGCGTCGGCATGGCCGGCATGGCCGTCGGTGAGATAGAGCACCGTCTGGCCCTTGCGCGGGGAAAAGCCGATGCGGCACATTTCGCCCTCGCGGCCGCTGTCGTAACGGTAGCGATAGCGGCCGAAGCCGATGATCGACGGCCCCCACAGCGCCGGCGGCGCGCCCGACAGGCGCTGCATCAGCGTGCACAGTTGTTGCGCATCGGCGGCCTGCCCGGCATCGGGGACGGCGGCGATGAAGGCCGCGACATCGTCGCCGGTGGCTTGTGTCTTGTTGGCCGTGTTCGTCATCGTCGGTCCCGCCCTGCCGCATGATACCGCCGCCGCGGCGGGGTCGGCAATATGCCGGGCTTTGCCCTGCCCGGCTTTGGCTGTAGCCTGTGCGGCGATGGAAACCGCGCCCAATTATCTGGTCGTCATCGACCAGAGCGACGAAAGCCGTGTCGCGCTGCGCTTTGCGGCGCTCAGGGCCGGGCATGTCGGGGCGCGGGTGACGTTGGTCCATGTCATCGCGCCGCCCGAATTCATGCAATGGGGCGCCGTGCAGGAAGCGATGGCCGCCGAGGCGCACGAGGAAGCGACGGCGCTGCTGGCCTCGCTCGCGGACGAGGCGGAGGCGCTGGCAGGGGCGCGGCCGGCGACGCTGATCCTCGAAGGCGAGGCGGCGCCGGTGCTGTTCGACTATGTACGCGGCGACGCCACGGTGCGGGCGCTGGTGCTCGGCGCCGCGTCACGCGGCGCGCCGGGGCCGCTGATCAGCTTTTTCACGGGGGAACGCGCCGGGCAGTTGCCGTGCGTCGTGATGATCGTGCCGGGTGGGCTGGAGCGGGAACGGCTGGAATCGCTTACCTGAGCGAAATCGGATGACATTCGTCGTCTTTCGGCTTGATTCCCCGTCGCCGACCCGCCACATCGAGGCCGTTGATCCCCGACCATCGAGGCCCAGATGTTCATCGAAACCGAGCGCACCCCCAATCCCGCCACGCTGATGTTCCGGCCCGGCCGCAGCGTCACCGACGGCGCCACCACTGATTTCGCCACGCCCGAAGCCGCCGAAGCGTCGCCGCTGGCGAGCGCGCTGTTCAGCCTGGGCGATGTCTCCGGCGTGTTCTTCGGCAGCGATTTCATCAGCGTTACCAAGGCGGAAGGTTCGGCCGAATGGACCGAGCTGAAGCCGCAAGTGCTCGGCGTGCTGGTCGATCATTTCAGCTCGGGGGCGCCGCTGTTTACCACAGCCGCGACCGGCCCGGTCATCAACGACGACCCCGAGGATGCCGAGATCGTCGCCCAGATAAACGAGCTGATCGACACCCGCATCCGGCCGCAGGTGGCCGGCGATGGCGGCGACATCGTCTATCGCGGCTTCAACCGCGGCACCGTGTTCCTGGAAATGCAGGGCGCCTGCGCCGGCTGCCCGTCATCGACGGCGACGCTGAAGATGGGTATCGAATCGCTGCTGAAATATTATGTCCCGGAAGTCACCGACGTCCGCGCCATCTGACCTGCTGCGATTTAAAAGGACGACCATGCCCGGCACGCCGCTCGACGACAAAGCCCTCGACCTGGTGTTTCGGGAGGCACGGACCCAATATGGCTGGTCGCAGCAGCCGGTCACCGAGGCGGATTTGCGTGCCCTTTACGACCTGGTGAAGATGGGCCCGACCTCGGCCAACTCGTCGCCGGCGCGATTCTTGTTCGTGACCTCGGGTGACGCCAAGACAAAATTAGGAAAGTGTGTCAGCGAGGCGAACCGGCCCAAGGTGCTGGCGGCGCCGGTCACCGCCATCATCGGCTTCGACACGAAATTCTACGACAAGCTGCCGCAATTGTTTCCGCATGCCGATGCGCGCAGCTGGTTCACCGGCAGCGAGACGGTGGCGCGCGAGACGGCGTTCCGCAATTCGTCGCTGCAGGGCGCCTATCTGGTCATCGCGGCGCGGGCGCTGGGCTGGGACACCGGCCCGATGTCGGGATTCGACAAGGCAGCGGTCGACGCGCAGTTCTGGGCCGGCACCGACGTCGAGACCAATTTCATCTGCTCGATCGGCAAGGGCAACGGCGAGGGCCTGTTCCCGCGGCTGCCGCGCCTCGCCTTCGAGGAGGCTGCCAGCATCCTGTGAGGGCCATGCCGTGAGGATCCTGGCGCTTTCCACCGCCTCGCCGGCGCTGTCGCTGGCGCTGTTCGACGGCGGCGCGCTGGTCGGCCACCGCCACGACATCATCGGGCGCGGCCATGCCGAGGCGTTGCTGCCGGCGATCGCCGCGCTGATGGGCGACGGCCGCGCCGATGCGATCATCGTCGACCTGGGGCCGGGCAGCTTCACCGGCATCCGCATCGGCATTGCCGCGGCGCGGGCGCTCGGGCTGGCCTGGGGCGTGCCGGTGACCGGCTGCACCGGCGCGGCGCTGGTCGCGGCGCGCGCCTTTGCCGAGGCGCCGGACCTGGCGCTGGTCACCGTGCTGCTCGACGCCGGACGCGGCCAGGTGCTCAGCCAGGCGATCACCGCGGGGTTCGACGCCGGCGCCATCGCCACCGTGACCACCGATGCCGCCGCGGCGACACCGGGGGCCACCGCCGGCGCCATGGCCCCGGCAACGGCGGTCCACCACGGCCAGCCCGACGTCGCGTTCGCGCTGCACCTGCCCGCCGGCGCCCGCGACCTCGCACCGCAAGCGCTTTACGTCCGGCCGCCCGATGCCGTGTTGCCGCTGTGATGATCCCGTCATAAATAGCGCGGATGGGATTGCCTGCATGAGCACCTTGGCCGGGCCCGTCGTCAGCCATGCCGACGCACGCCACCTCGACGCGCTGATGGACGTCATGCGCGCCAGCTTCGACCCGGTTTACGGCGAAGCCTGGTCGGCGCTGCAACTGGGCGGCTCGCTCGGCCAGACCGGCAGTTTCGCGCGCCAGGCGTTCGACCGCGACAATGCCGCAGCCGGCTTCACACTGTCGCGCGCCGCGGGACCGGAAGTGGAACTGCTGCTGATCGCGGTGCGCCCCGAACATCGCGGACGCGGCTTTGGCCGGTTGTTGTTGGAAACGGCTTGTAACGATTCGCTTCATCGGGGGGCTTCCGATGTTTTTCTTGAAGTCCGAGAAAATAACCTGCCGGCACGAGCCCTCTATCGTCGGATGGGGTTTGTCGATGTCGGCCGTCGTGCGGACTACTATGCCGGGTCTTCGGGCGATCGTTATGCCGCGATTACAATGCGGCGACGACTGGACGATTTGCCCTGATCATTTACCGCACTTGCATTTGTGACAAACTGTCGTCATGGCCACCATTGCGGGAGGAGGTTCCCGCAACGGGTCAAGGATAAAAAATATGACGGAGAGTTCGCAGGTCCATAATGAGCTGCTGGCGCTGACAGCCGATATCGTGTCGTCGCATTTCGCCAACAACACGATCGCGCCGGGCGATGTCCCGGGCGTCATCGAAAGCGTGTATTCGACGCTGGCCAAGCTTGGTTCGCCGGCAGAAGCGCCGGTAATCCGCCAGGAACCGGCAGTTTCGGTGCGGTCGTCGATCAAGCCGGATTTCATCATCTGCCTGGAAGACGGCAAGAAGCTGAAAATGCTGAAGCGTCACTTGATGACACGCTATGGCATGACGCCGGACCAGTATCGCGCCAAATGGGGCCTGCCTGCGGATTATCCGATGGTTGCCCCCAACTATGCCGAACAGCGCCGCAGCCTGGCCAAGTCGATCGGTCTTGGCACCAAGCGCATCGCCAAGGTCGGCGGCAAGCCCCGCGGCCGGCCGCGGAAGACCCCGGCCTGACACAGACCGCGGCCGGGAAGACCCCGGCCTGACACAGGCTGCGGCCGGGCAAAACCGCGCGCCCGGCTTGCCGCTTTTCCTCCGCCCGCCTATCTGAAGGCGGGCGGCAGGAAAGGTAGGCCATGGGCGCATCCATCGACGTCGAGGCACTGTGCCTCAAAAAGGGCCTGCGCATCACCGAGCAGCGGCGTGTCATCGCCCGGGTGTTGAGCGCGGTCGACGACCATCCCGATGTCGAGGCGCTGCATCGCCGCGTCGCCGCGGTCGATCCCAAGATCTCGATCGCCACCGTCTACCGCACCGTGAAGCTGTTCGAGGAATCGGGCATCATCGAGCGCCACGAATTCCAGGGTGGCCGCTCGCGCTATGAAACCGTGCAGGACGAGCATCACGACCACCTGATCGACGTCGAAACCGGCAATGTCATCGAATTCCACGATGCCGAGCTGGAGGACTTGCAGGCCCGCATCGCGGCGCGGCTGGGCTTTCGCCTCGTCGACCACCGCATGGAATTGTACGGCGTGAAGGACAAGCCCGGCGAATGATCCACCCCCGTTGGTGACCGATGCCGAAGCCCTCGCCGGCCGGGCGCGCGCGCCGCGTTTCCAGCGGCTCGGCCCCACCAAGGCCATCGCCGGCGCCCTGACCACCGCCACGCTGCTGGTGCCCGCCGAACTGTTGCTGCGCGGGCTCGGCGGTCGCCACAAGGCGCGGTTGCCGATGGCGTTCCACCGCGGCCTGTCGCGATCCTTGGGCATCCGCATCGTCAGCCATGGCCGGCCGTCGCGGGAACGCGGCGTGCTGTTCGTGTCGAACCATGTCTCCTGGGCCGATATCCCGGTGCTCGGCGCCCGCATCCGGGCGGCGTTCGTCGCCAAATCGGATGTCGCCGGCTGGGGCATGGTCGGCTGGCTGGCGACGCTGGCGCGCACCGTCTATGTCGAGCGCGCCCGGCGCACCACGACCGGCGAACAGCGCGACGCGATTTCGGAACGGCTGGCGGCCGGCGACAACATCATTCTGTTTCCCGAAGGCACCAACAGCGACGGCATCGGTGTGCTGCCGTTCAAATCGTCGCTGTTCGCGGTCACCGACGGCGCGCCGGACCGCATCATCCAGCCGGTGACGATCGCTTATACCCGCGTCAACAACATGCCGGTGACCCGCGAACGCCTGCCCGACCTCGCCTGGATCGGCGATACCGAATTGATGCCGCACGCGATGGCGTTCATGGCGCTGGGCCGGGTACGCGCGGAGCTGGTCTTTCATCCGCCGGTCCGGGCGGGCGACTTTCCAAACCGGAAGGCGCTGTCGCGGCATTGCGAGACGGTGATTGCGGCGGGCTATCGGGGGCTGATGCGCGGGTAGAGAGGACGGATGGGTATCGCGATTAGCGACCCCTCTTCCGCTCCCGCAAGCGGGAGAGGAAGTTTCGCTACCGGACGGTCAGACGCCGCTACTCGTGGTCGTCTGCATTGCGAATTTCGACCGAAAGCAATCATTGTCGACTGTGGCTTTGGCCTTGCAATTCTACGATTTAGACCCGCCTTCAATTTTGTTGAACCATAATGCCCGCTCAGGCTGAGCTTGTCGAAGCCGTGTCGCAGAACGGTGCTCGCGAGGGCTTCGACAAGCTCAGCCTGAGCGGATCAAGTTTAATGCAATCAACATTAGAACAACCGCCCGCCGATCGGCACGTCATGATCGGGCGTGAACAGCACGACCGCGCCATCGGCATCTTGAAAGCCCAAGGTCAGCACTTCCGACATGAACTTGCCGATCTGGCGGGGCGGGAAGTTGACGACCGCCGCGACGAGGCGCCCGGGCAGCGTGTCCACCGAATAATGTTCGGTGATCTGCGCCGATGATCGCTTGATGCCGACGCCCCCGCCGAAATCGATGGTCAGCTTCAGTGCCGGCTTGCGCGCCTCCGGAAACGGCTCGGCGGCAATGATGCGGCCGACACGGATGTCGACGGCGAGGAACTGGTCGAAGCTGATTGTCGGCGCGGCGGGCGTATCGGCAGCGTGGAGCAGGTGCATGGCGCCAGCATAGCGCCGGCAAACCGCGGCACCAATGGGGATGACCCCGGCGGCGGCACAGGCTATGACAAGCCATCATCGCCGGAGTCGCCGCAGCCAGTGTCAGCCGAAACCACCCGTTACTACGTCAAATCCTTCGGCTGCCAGATGAATGTCTATGATTCGGAACGCATGGGCGACCTGCTCGCCGCCGAGGGCCATGTCGCCGTCGACAGCGCCGACGGCGCCGATATCGTCGTGCTCAACACCTGCCATATCCGCGAGAAAGCCGCCGAAAAGCTGTATTCCGACATCGGCCGGCTGAAAAAGCCGCGCGCCGATGGCAGCCGCCCGGTCATCGTCGCCGCCGGCTGCGTCGCCCAGGCCGAAGGTGCCGAGATCGGCCGCCGCGCGCCGGCCGTCGATGTCATCGTCGGGCCGCTGGCATACCATAACCTGCCGGCACTGCTGCGCGAGGCCGCCGCCATTCCGGAGGATGCGCGCGGTGCGCGCTGGGGCCGGGCCATCGATACCGACATGCCGGCGGTCCCGAAATTCGCGCATCTGCCTGCCCGCCGCCACCAGGGCGCCAGCGCCTTCCTGACCGTCCAGGAGGGCTGTGACAAATTCTGTACTTTCTGTGTGGTACCCTACACGCGCGGCGGCGAGACCTCGCGCCCGCAAGCCGACCTGGTCGCGGAGGCCGAGGCGCTGGTTGCCGCCGGCGCCGTCGAGATCACGCTGATCGGGCAGAATGTGAATGCCTATGACGGCGGTGCGGCGGGCACCGACAGCCTGCCGCTGCTGATCGCGCGCCTCGCCGACATTCCGGGGCTGCAGCGCATCCGCTACACCACCTCGCACCCGCGCGACATGACGCGGGCGCTGATCGAGGCGCATCGCGATATTCCCAAGCTGATGCCGTACCTCCACCTGCCGGTGCAGTCGGGCAGCAGCCGCATCCTGAAGGCGATGAACCGCGCCCATACTCGCGAATCCTATCTGGCGACGCTGGCCGAACTGCGCAGCGTCCGCTCCGACGTCGCGCTGTCGGGCGATTTCATCGTCGGTTTCCCGGGCGAGACCGGGCCGATTTTGCCGACACGCTGCGCATCGTCGCCGAGGTCGGCTATGCCCAGGCCTATAGCTTCAAATATTCGATCCGCCCGGGCACGCCGGCCGCCGCCATGCCCGACCAGGTGCCCGAGCCGGTGAAGGAGGAACGCCTCGCCCGGCTGCAGGCGGCGATCACCGCGGGCGCCTATGAATTCAACAAGGCCAGCGTCGGCCGCCGCACCGAGATCCTGCTCGAACGCCCCGGCCGCAAGCCCGGCCAGTTGATCGGCAAGACACCGTGGCTGCAATCGGCGGTGGTCGAGATCCCGGGCGCCCGGATCGGCGACCTCATTGCCGTGGAAATCACCGCCGGGCAGCCCAACAGCGTCGAAGCCGTTCCCCTTTCCCTCCCAGCAGAAAGAACAGCCGCCTGATGTCGAAAAAGCCGCAGCGCTCTTCCGTCGCCGCCAGCGACCGCGTCCGGCTCGAGATCGAATTCGAAAAGGCCTATCTGCTCGGGCCGCTGTTCGGCGAATTCGACCAGAACCTCATCGCGCTGGAGGGCCAGCTCGGCGTCTACATCTCGGCGCGCGGCAATCGCGTCCAGGTGGAGGGCGAGGCCGATGCCGCCGCCCGCGCCCGCGATGTGCTGACCGGGCTGTACAACCGCCTCGCCCATGGTGAAAAAATCGACGCCGGCGATGTCGTCGGCGCCGTCGCCATCGCGGCGGACCCGTCGCTCGATGGGCTGGTCAGCGCCGACTCCGGCCTTGCCAACACCGCCGTCATCCGCACGCGACGGAAGACCATTGCGGCGCGCAGCCCGACGCAGGTCCGCTATATCGAGGCGCTGGCGCGCGATTCGATCATCTTTGCATTGGGTCCCGCCGGCACCGGCAAGACCTATCTCGCGGTGGCCCAGGCTGTCAGCCAGCTCATTGCCGGTTCGGTCGACCGGCTGGTGCTGTCGCGCCCGGCGGTGGAGGCGGGCGAACGGCTGGGCTTCCTGCCCGGCGACATGAAGGACAAGGTCGATCCCTACCTTCGCCCGCTGTACGACGCGCTGTATGACATGCTGCCCGCCGAACAGGTCGAGCGCCGGCTGGCGTCGGGCGAGATCGAGATCGCGCCGCTGGCCTTCATGCGTGGGCGCACTTTGGCGAACGCGTTCATCATTCTCGACGAGGCGCAGAACACCACGCCGCTGCAGATGAAGATGTTCCTGACCCGCTTTGGCGAGCGCAGCCGCATGGTCGTCTGCGGCGATCCCAACCAGGTCGACCTGCCCAATCCGGCGGCGTCGGGGCTGGCCGACGCGGTCAAGCGCCTCGACGGCATCGAAGGCATATCGGTCATGCGCTTCAGCAGCCGCGAGGTCGTCCGCCACCCGATCGTCGGCCGCATCGTCGACGCCTATGAAGGCCCGCCCCAGGATGGGTGAGCCTCGATGCTGACCACCGAAACCGAAGTCGCTTCGCCGCAATGGCCGGCGGCGGATTGGGAGGCGCTGGCCGCCGCCGCCGTTGCCGCGGCGCTGGCGCAGACGCCGCATGGCGACTTCGCCACCCGCGCGCTCAATGTCGAGACCAGCGTGCGGCTGACCGATGATGCCGAGGTTCACGCGCTGAACAACCAGTATCGGCAAAAGGACCAGCCGACCAACGTGCTCAGTTTTCCGATGGTGCAGGCCGATCTGCTCGATGGCCTCGCCAACAGCGACGATGGCGAGGTGCTGCTCGGCGACATCGTGCTGGCCGCCGAAACCTGCGCGCGCGAAGCCGGCGAGAAGGGCTGGGCGGTGCCCGACTATGCCCAACATCTGATTGTCCACGGCACGCTGCACCTGCTAGGTTACGACCATGAAACCGGCGAAATGCAGGCGAATGCCATGGAAGCGCTCGAGTCCGCGGCCTGCCAGGCGCTTGGCCTCGATGACCCCTATGCCGGCTGAGGCCTGAACGCGATGCCCGAACCCGACAGTAGCAGCGACGATTTCGCGACCCGATTGTGGCGCGGCCTGCGGCTGCTCATCACCGGCACCGATCACGAACCGAGCCTGCGCGAGAGCCTGGAAGAGGCCATAGACGAGCATAGCGACGACGGCGCGGCGCGCGACGACCTGTCGCCGGTCGAACGCGCCATGCTGAAGAACATGCTGCATTTCGGCGAGCGCGAGGCCGGCGACATCGGCGTGCCGCGCAGCGACATGGTGGTGTTCGACATCGCCGACGGCTTCCCGGCGTTGGTGGCGCTGTTCAAGGAGGCCGGCCATAGCCGCGTGCCGGTGTTCCGCGGTGACCGCGACCACATCATCGGCATGGCGCATATCAAGGACATCTACGCCCATATCGCTGAAACCTTCGACGATTCGGTGTCGTCGAAACGCTTCGAGAACCTGCCCGTCGAGCCGCTGCTGCGCCCGGTGCTGTTCGTGCCGGCGTCGATGCGCATCGTCGACCTGCTCGCCCGCATGCGCGCCGGGCGGACGCACATGGCGATGATCGTCGACGAATATGGCGGCACCGACGGCCTGGTCACCATCGAGGACCTGGTCGAGGAGATCGTCGGCGACATCGAGGACGAGCACGACGAGGATGAAGCGGCGCTGCTCCAGGCGATCAACGACCGGTTGTGGGAGGCCGATGCCCGGCTGCCGCTCGAGGAGCTGGAGGAGGAGCTGCAGACCAGCTTTGCCGACGACGAGATCGGCGACGAGGTCGATACGCTCGGCGGCATGGTGTTCATGCTCGCCGGCCGGGTGCCGGCGCTCGGCGAGATCGTCGATCACCCGAGCGGCTGGCGCTTTGAAGTCATCGATGGCGACCCGCGCATGGTGAAGCGGCTGCGCCTGCACGCCCCGGCGGAGCGGGCAGCGGCCTGAAGATCGCGCCCGATCTCGCCGCGCGGCTGGCGCGCGAGGGGCTGCCGGGCCGCTATGCCGACACCATTACCGGCGTGTGGACGCCGCTCGCCGCCGAGATCTCGGCGTTGCGCCGGCGGCTGGGGCGGCCGGTGCTGGTCGGCATCAACGGCGTGCAGGGCAGCGGCAAGTCGACCGCCTGCCTGTTCCTCGAACGACTGCTCGGCGTGCATGGCCTGTCGGCGGCGACACTGTCGCTCGACGACCTTTACCATTCGAAGGCACAGCGCGCCCGGCTGGCGGCGACGGTGCATCCGCTGTTCGCCACCCGCGGCGTGCCCGGCACCCATGACGTGGCGCTCGGGCAACGCACCATCGCGGCGTTGCTGACGGGCTCGGGGCCGGTGATCGTGCCGCGTTTCGACAAGGGCCGCGACGCCCCGGCGACGACGTGGCCGACCGTCATCGCACCTGTCGACGTGCTGCTGTTCGAAGGCTGGTGCATCGGTGCAACACCCCAGCAAGAATCGACATTAGAGTCACCGGTCAACGCTCTGGAATCGAGGGAAGACCCCGATTTGACCTGGCGACGCGCGGTCAACGACGCGCTGGGCGGGGACTATGCCCGGCTGTTCGCGCCGATCGACCTGCTGGTGGCGCTGCTGGCGCCCGATTTCGGAGTGGTATCCGCCTGGCGCCGCCAGCAGGAACGGCCGCTGCGGGCGCAGGGCCTCGGCATGGACGACGCCGCGCTCGATCGCTTCATCCAGCATTTCGAGCGGCTGTCGCGGCACATGCTGGCGACCATGCCGGGGCGCGCCGATGTCATCGTGCCGATCGCCCAAGACCACACAGCCGGCGCGGTCCAATGGCGGGACCGGCCGGCTGTGGATCGGTGCTGACAGCCGGGGCGAACCCTGGCTGAAAATGCTATTTCAGGTGGCGCGCCAGATGCTTGTTCATTTCGAACATCGAGCATTCGTCGACGCCGAAGACCTTCTTCAGCTTTTCGTCGGCAACGATCTGCCGCTTGTCGGTCGGCTTCTGCAGGTCATGCTTCTTGATGTATTCCCAGACCTTGCTGACCACCTGGCCGCGCGGCAGCATGTCCTTGCCGACGATCGCTGCCAGTTCCGGCGACGGTGTCAACGGCTTCTGCAATGCATCCATCTTCTTGCCCGCGGGCTTTGCTGCTTCTGCCATGGTTCTCCCCTCTTACGACGCGCATGAGGCCGACCAGTGCGGCAGCCCCTTCTTGGCTATCCCGATGCTTAGCCGAACTTAGCTGTCGCGCAACTGCTTCGACACGTCTTCAACCGAAGATTCGGCCATTTCGAGACTTTCCATGTCCTGCTGGACGCCGCGAAGGATGCGCGCGGCGAATTCGCGGTGCATCAGCCCGCGTGCGTGGCCGGCGTCACGATCGGGCGCATAGGCCTCGATATCGGCGCGGCTGATCGTCCCCTTGGCGTCGAGCAGCCGCTCGACGGTGTCGAGCCGTTCCTTGACCACCGCCACCTCGCCGGCCAGCGCCATGACGATCGACAGCAGGCGATCGGTCGCCGGGTCCTCGAAGTACTTGGGCCGGGCGCCCTTGGCCCGGGCGCCGGCGCGGGCAATCCAGTCGATGTCGGTCATGCCGGCTTCCAGGCGCCATAGGCATGCCAGACGGCGGCGCGGCCGAAATCCTCGGCATCGCCTTCGACCGATGGTGGAAAGATCGTCTCGTCGACGACGGCGCGGACTTTTGCCTCGAACTGGCTGTCGCGCGGCAGGCCGGCGGCGGCGAGCACGTCGTGCATGTCATAGGCGTGCATCGCCGACCAGAACGGCTCGTTGTTGTTGAAGGCGTCCCAGTCGCGCATGAACTGTTCGAACAGCGGCATGGTGTCGTCATACTGCGGCTGTTCGAGGTGGAGCATCAGGCCGCCCGGCGCCAGCACGCGCGCCGCCTCGGCGATGATGCGCGGCAGCGCCTGGCCCGAGGTTTCATGCAGGAACATCGTCGTCTGCACCCAGTCGAAATGACCATCGGCCCAGCGCGACAGGTCCTCGCCATTGGCCTGGACGAAACGGATATTGTCGGCGCCCAGCGACCGCGCCCGGGCATGGCCGTAACGCAGCACCGGCGCCGCGGTGTCGATGGCGATGACCTCCGCATCGGGAAAGGCCTGCGCCATCGGCACGGCGCTGTGGCCGACGGTGACGCCGATATCGAGGATGCGGCGCGGCTGCCAGCCGGGCCGGGCTGCGTGTGCCCATTTGGCGATAGCCTGGCCGCCGCCGTCCGACAGCGCCCCCATGCCGCCGCCGGTGGTGACGAAGATGCCGCAATCGTAATTGGCACCCGCCGACACGTCGCCCGGCCGCTCCTCGCCGAAATAGCTGCCCGGCATGCAATGGGTGTCGACCGCCGTCTGGTAGCGCGGGATCGTGATGGCGGGATCGAGCTCCAGCCCGTCGCCATTGCCGCTGGCGAGGCGCGCCCGTTCGTCGAGGTCGTCGAGCTGGCGCAGCACGATCGAGCGGCCGTTCTGCTGGCGCATCTCCATGTTGTTGCGTTTCAGCGCCGACCAGAAGCGGTGATAGGGGTCGGCATTCATCGCCCGCCGTACCTCGAAGCGATCGGCCGGCGCCCGGCCCTGCTCGGCGACGAATTTCGGCTGCGCCCGCTTTTCCCAGGCCAGCTTGTTGCCCGGGCCGAGCGTGCCGGCGACATGCTTGTTGAGGTTGGCGAGGAAATTGAAGCGGGCGCGCTCGTCATGGCTCGCGCGCGGAAACACGCCGTGGGTGCCGACCATCGAATAGGGTGGCGGGATATCGTCGTGAATCGCCATGTCCTGTCCTTCAGATCAGCCCGGCTGCGCTCAGCCGCGAGATTACCGCGTCCTGCACGCGCTTGAAATGGTCGCGGTCGGGAATGTCGCCTGACCCCAACGCATCGGCGGGCTGGACGCTGCCGGCATAGGCCGCAGCGAACAGCTCCAGCCGCTGGCGCGACAGATAGTTGGTCATGCCGGGCTTGCGCCGCGCCCTTCGCAGCCCGGCGATGTCGATGTCGCCGAACGCCGTGAAGGTCTCGCCGCTATTCGATTCGGACATCACATTGCCCTTCCAGTCGATCAGAGCCGAATTGCCGTCGGCCGACGCCAGCGGCATCGCCGTCCCGCTGATGCCCGCCGTATTGGCGCTGACCACATAAGCCAGGTTTTCCAATGCCCGCGCCCGCCGGGCCAGCTGCTTGTGGGTGAGGCCGGGGGACCCGATCTCCGATGAGGAATGGACGAAAACCTCGGCACCGCGCAGCGCCAGCGCCCGGGCGATCTCCGGGTAGAGGATTTCCTCCGACGCGATCGCTGCCAGTCGGCCGATCTCGGTATCGGCGACCGGGAACACGCCATCGAGGCCGTAGATGTCGAGATACTTGCTCCAGACATCGTGCGGCGTCGGCGCGTACATCGAATTCAGCCGGCGATAGCGCAGCACGACATCGCCCGACGGCGCGACGATGACGCTCGCCTGGAAATAGAGGCCGGGGAAATGCGGGTCGGTCTCATAGGCGTTGGCGGCGAGGAACAGCCCCAGCCGCTGCGCCACGGCACCGAGCGCTGCATACTCCGGGCCATCGGCGGCGATGGCCACCTTGGCGGCGAAATCCGCGATGCCGATGCGGCCGGGATAGGAAGTGAACAGATATTCGGGCAGCACCGCCAGCCGCAGCGGGCTGCCGCCATATTGTTCGATGAACACCTTGGCCTGCAGGATCTGCGCCGCGACCGTTTCGATCTGGGCGAGCATTGCGGCGCTTGTCGCGGCGCGATCGGGCAAGCCTTCCACCGACCGGGCGGTCAGCTGCATGGCGACGGCGGCATGGATGTCGATCATCGCGGCGTGCCCCCGAACACCGGATAGCGGCCGAGCGTCAGCGGCAGCAGGCCCCCGAGCGCGAACAGGCCGATCGCCACCGCCAGCATCGCATCATAATTGCCGGTGACATCGCGGACCCGGGCATAGATCGCCGGCGAGATCGCCGAGCCGAGCCCGAACGGCATGTAGAGCAGGCCATAGATGCGGCCATAGTTCGCCATGCCGAAATAGCGCCCGGCGAGATAGGCGATAAGGTCGCTTTCCGCCCCCGCCGCAAAGCCGAGCAGCAGCGCGCCCGTCATCAACTGTGCCAGCGTGCCGGTGCTGCCCATCAGCAGCCAGCACGCCAGAGCCGGGCCGAGCAGGATCGGCACCAGCACCGCCGGCGCCCAGAAGCGATCGAACAGCATGCCGGTGATCACCCGGCCAGCGAGGATCCCGACCGCCATCACGCTCATCACCGTCGCGCCCTCGGCGGCGGCAAAGCCGTGCAGCCCGGCGATCTGGATCATGTTGATGAAGACGCCGCCATAGGCCAGCGCGACGACGGCGATCGACGCCCAGATCACCCAGAACCGGTAACCGCGCACGGCCTCTCCGGCGGTCATGCCGGTCAAATTGCCGGCGGCGTCGCTGATGCCGGCGGGCCGTTCGGCGACGCTCGGTTCGCGGAACAGCCACAGCGCCAGCGGCACCGCCAGCAGCAGCGGCAACAGCGCCAGCGTCGGAAAGGCGCCACGCCAGCCGCTGCCGATGAACTGCCCGGCGATGGCGCGTTGGGCGATCTGCGGCACCAGGATGCCGGCCAGCGAGGTGCCGAGCAGCATGATGCCGAGCGCCAGGCCGCGGTTCTTGACGAACCACATGTTGACGGCCCGGCTCCAGGTGACGGGCGTCGAACCGATGCCGACGATGCCGACCAGCGCCCACAGGCCGTACCAGGCCGGTTTCGACGGCGGCATCAGCGCGAACAGCGAAAAGGTCGCGGCAAAGGCGACCAGCGAGCCGATGGCGATCGGCCGCACCCCCCATTTGTCGGCGGCGGCGCCATAGACCGGCGCCAGCAGCGACGCGATGATGCCGAAGACTGTGATGCCGAGGCTGATTTCGAGGAACGACCAGCCGAGTTCGGCATGCATCGGGCCGATGACGGCGGGCAACACGTTGAAGGGGATGGGCGAGGCGCCGCAGCCGACGCCGATCATGGCGGCGAAGAGGACGGGGGCGCCCTTGCGGAATTCGGACATGCTAGCGCCCCGGCCGGATCGAGGGGTGGACGCAGGTCATGGTCGTTTTAGCTCTCCAGCGAGGGGCATGGGCAAAGCCCATGCCTGCGTCGGACGGGTTCGGCCGGAGTACCCGGCCGCCCCGCCGGCCGGGCGGGCGCGAGTCTGTGTCGAAGCCAGATCTTGCTGCGCAAAATCGTGTCTTCGGCACAGCCGCACCTTGCCTTAAAACACTCGCTTCGCCCTGACCTGCCACGTCCGCGGCGGCGACAGATAATTGAAGTTCACCAGGCTCGACTGCACGAAGGCCTTGTCGAAGCAGTTCTCGCACTCGAGGCTGAGCGTCCAGTTGTTGTCGTCGGTGCGCATCGTCAATGCGGCACTGACCTGCCAATAGGCCTCGGTCAGCGAGCCGGCGATGAAGTCGCCGCCGAACGGGTTCGACGGATAGACGGCGCCGCTCGGCGCTGTGATGCTGCCGGTATAGATTGTGCCGTTGGCGGTGCCGGTGTCGAGGCTCGACCGGTACAGCGCGTTCACCGACGGCGTCAGGATGATGCCCGCCGCCGGGATCTGGAAGTCGTACGAACCGCCGAACGACACGCTGATTTCCGGCGTGCGCACCGGCTTGGCGATGTTGCCGTTGGCGTCGACGATGCCGGCGGCGCAATCGGGAGCGTTGTTGGCGCCCGTCGGCCCCAGCGGGATCCGGCGCTGCGACAGCTGCGCCAGGCAGTCGATCTGCTGCTGGCGAACGGCCTTCACGCCATACTGGTTGGGCAGCAGCGTATCGCTGACCTTGTACTTGTCGTTCTGGTAGCCGACGTTGGCATAGATGTTGAGGCCGCGCACCGGCACCGCCGTCACTTCCAGCTCCAGGCCCTTGTTCTGGTAGTCGGCAAAGTTCTGGGTGATGAAGGTGGCGGCACCGCTGACCGGGTCGACGAACGCCGACGGCGTCTGCAGGGCCTTGGTTTCCAGCCAGAATCCGGTGACGTTGACGCGCAGCCGGCGGTCGAACAACTCGGTCTTGGCACCGAGCTCATAGCTCCAGACCTTCTCCGGATCGAACGGCAGCAACGTGTTCGGCGCCGAGCCGCGGGCATTCCAGCCGCCCGACTTGAAGCCGTTGGTGGCGCTGGCAAAGAACAGCATGTCCTTGTTCGGCTGGTAGTTGACGGCAAAACGCGGCGTCCACTGCTTGGTCCGCTGCTCGAGCGGGATCGCCAGCCGGCCCGACGGCAGGTTGACGGCCAGATTGCGGCTGTCGAGGCAATTGGGGGTGAGGTTGGCGATGCACGCGGCGCGGTTGTCGCTGATGCCGATGTTCTTCTTTTCATCGGTGTAGCGCACGCCGGCGGTCAGCTTGATCTGTTCGGTGACATTGGCGTCGACCTGCAGATAGCCGGCATAGGCGTTGGTCGTGTTGCGCAGCGTCCGGTCGGCGAGCACCGCCGGAAAGCCGACATTGCCGGGAATGCCGAGGATGGGCCCCAGGTTGAGGATATCGGCGAAATCGGTGCGATTGCGTTCGTGAAAGTAGAAGAAGCCCCCGACATAATCGATGACGCCGCCGAACAGCTTGCCGTTCAGCTTCACTTCCTGGGTGAACTGCCGGTGCGAGCCGTCGTTGAGGATGTCGAAGCCGCCGGTCGGATAGCCGCGCACCGGGGTTTCCGGCACCGCCACGTTGGGCAGGCCGCGGCCGTCGGCGAAATCGAGCAGATACTGTTGCTTGAGGTCGATGAGGCCGGTGATGATGTTGAGCGTCATGTCGTCGCCGGCCCATTCGAGGTTCGACGTGTACATGGTGGTATCGACCTCGTTGCCGAGGGCATAATTGGCCTTGCGGCCCGACACGCCCAGGCCGACGAACGGGCTGGTGGTACCCGGCGCATAATCGGTGACAAGGCCGGTGGTGGCGAAACGGCCGCTGCAATTGGCCGGGTTCCGCGGGTCGCAATCATAGTTGATGATGTTTTCGCCGTCGTTGCGCATGTATGCGGCGGCGACGTTCCAGGTCAGCCGCTCGCTGAATTTCAGCTGGAGGGCGCCGCGGATGCCGGCGAGGTCGCTGTCGTTCAGCCGCTCCCCGGTGGTGGTGTTCTGGACATAGCCGTCGTCGTCCTGGAAATAGCCCGACAGCTTGATCTGGATGGCCTGCGACAGCGGCAGGTCGATGGAGCCGCGGATCAGTTTCTTGTCATAGGCGCCATAGGCCGCCTCCAGAAAGCCGCCGACCTCGTCCGATGGCCGCTTGAGCAGCACGTTGACGGCGCCGCCGGTGGTGTTGCGGCCGAACAGCGTGCCCTGCGGCCCGCGCAGCACCTCGATGCGGTCGATGTCGAAAAAGGCGAAGTTGTTGCCGTTCTGCCGCGACATGTAGATATCGTCGACATAGGTGCCGACCGGCGGATCGAAGGTGGCGATCGTCTCGGTATTGCCGAGGCCGCGGATGTAATAGGCATTGGCCGAACCAAGCCCGGTGTTGTTCGACCCGAACAGGTTGGGGACGTACTGGATCAGCTGCAGCGGCGTCGCGATGCCGCGCGACGACAGCAGGTCGGCCGAAAAGGCGCTGACCGCGATCGGGACATTCTGCACCGATTCACTGCGTCGCTGGGCGGTGACGACGATCTCCGACAGCACGCTGTCGTCCACCGCCTGTGCGGTGGTCGCGGGCGCCGGCGCGGCGTCCTGCGCCTGTACGACCGTCCCGATCATCGCGCACGCCAGCAAGGCGGCACGGCTGCTCATCCGCAGCTTGCCGGGCAGCACGGTTGCAGTGCATTTCATACCATGGTCCTCCCACAATGCCGGCAAACCCGTCCCCAGGCCCCCTGCGGCAATGTTGCCGCCTTTTGGCTGCATTGCAACAATGTTGTCCGGACAAATCTTTGACAGCAGTTTCATGTCCGGCAATAGTCGATCGTCGCTAATGCGGGAAGGGCGCGCGATGGAACAGGACAGTCCGCAGGCGCCGGCGCGGCCGGCCTATCTGCTGGTCACGGCGCGGGTCACCGATGGGGCAAAGATGGCGGCCTATGCGCGGGCGCTGGCCGAAACCGGGCTGTATGCGCGGCACGGCGGCCATTACCTGTTTATCGGCAAGGCGGCGCGACCGCTGGAGGATTGGCCGGAGGGTACCAGCATCGTCTGCGCGCATTTCCCGTCCCGCGCCGCCGCCGAAGCTTTCTGGTTCGACGCCCAGTATCAGGACGACGTGAAGCCGTTGCGCGCCGGCGCCGGCGAATTCCATGTCGCCATTTTCGAAGGCCAGTGATGCTCTATCCGACGCTGGTCTATGCCCATCTGCTGCTGTTCGTGCTGTGGCTGGGCGGCGATCTCGGCGTTTTCGTGCTCGGCCAGCATTTCCGGATGCGCAGCTATTCGCTGCCCGAACGGCTGACGCTCCTTAAACTGCTCGTCGCCATAGATATGGGGCCGCGATCGGCCTGGGCGCTGATGGTGCCGATGTCGCTGACCCTGCTCCATACCGGCGGCTGGTGGCCGGGGCTGCCGTTTGCGGCGGTCATTGCCAGCTGGGTGGTGGGGCTCGGCTGGCTCTGGCTGGTCTGGGATGCCCATGCCCATGACATGACACCGCGCGCCGCCCGCGATCGCCGCATCGAAGGCGGGCTGCGCTGGGCGCTGGCGGCGTTCTACCTGGGGCTGGGCGGAGTCTCGCTGGCGACAGGCACGCCGCTGGCGCCGCAGTGGCTGGCGCTGAAGGCGCTGCTGTTCGGGCTGATCTTTTGCGCCGCGATCATGATCGACCATGCCTTCAAGCCGGTCGGGCCGCAGCTGATGGCGCTGATCGCGCAAGGCTCGTCGGATGCCACCGAAGTGCCGCTGCGCGCCACCATGGACGGCACACGGCGCTGGGTGTTCACGGTCTATGCGCTGCTGTTCGCCACCAGCTGGCTTGGGGCGGTGAAACCGTTCTAGTGGGCGGTCGCCTTCACAAGCACCCGTCATGCTGGCGAACGCCAGCATCCACTGGCGTGCACAATGCCGCCCTGCCCGCGGCTGCACCGACCGATGTGCAACGCGTCGATGGCCGGTTCATGGCGCCGCGGTGGATGCTGGCGTGCGCCAGCATGACGATGACGCCGCAGGGGACCCCTAGCGCGGGCCGTCACGCCCGGTGTTGGTGTTGTTCGGCCCGCCGAAGCCGCCCGAGCCGACCGAGCCCAGGTTGCCGAACAGTTCCTGCAACAGGCCTTCGCTGCGGCCCAGGGTCGGCGTCGTGTCCTTTTCGGGGCTGATGCTGGCGATCTGGTCCATGCCGCGGCGCTCGACCTTGGCGACGGTGCCGCCCTTGTCGAAGCTGATGATCAGGATCGACTGCGATTCGACCTTGGGCTTGGCAAAGGCGAACTGGCCGGTGTTGCGGGTGACATAATACCATTCGCCCGAATCGAACTGCGCCGAAAATGTCGGGCGGCCGAGCGTCTTGGCCACCGAATCGCGATTGTCGACACCGGGCTGGATCGAGCTGAGCAGCGTTTCGTCGACGAGATAGCCCTGGTTCTGCTTGATGCGCGAGCAACCGCCGGCGCCGATCGCCAGCGCCGCCACCAGGCCGAGGACAAAGGGTTTACGCATACCGGTCTCCAAAACGCCGCGGCAGGTTGCGCGGCGTCAACCAAAGCTCAATATGCCAAGTCACGGCCGCGTGCCAGCGGTGATGAAGGCAACTGCGATGACCCTGTTTTCCGGCTTGCGCCGCACCATTGCCGCCATGGGCCTCGTGCCGCGCGCCGGGCCGGTCGATGCGCTGTACGATGCGGTGGTGGCGGAGGCGCGCCGGCCGGACTGGTATCTGGCCGGCCAGGTGCCCGACACGATCGATGGCCGGTTCGACATGGTGGCGCTGATCCTGTCGCTGGCGTTGATCCGGCTGGAGGACGACGGCGCCGCCCAGGCCTGCGCCGACCTTACCGAACGTTTCATCAGCGACATGGATGGCACGCTGCGCCAGGACGGCATCGGCGACCAGGTCGTCGGCAAGCACATCGGCCGCATGGTCGCGGCGCTCGGCGGCCGGCTCGGCGCCTATCGCGACGCCCGCGCCGACGATGCCGCGATGGCCGACGCGCTGCGCCGCAACCTGTGGCGCGGCGCCCCGGTGCCGGAGGATGCGGTCGACTGGATCGTCGGCGAATCGCGCCGCGTCGCCCGCAGGCTGGATGCGACGCCGCTGGCGGCCGTGCTCGCCGGGCATCTCGCGCCACCGGCGCAGGGCCGGTCGGCGGCATGACCGCGCCCGAATTCTCGCGGCCGTTCCGCGCCCATGACGTCGGCGGCCCGACCCGCCAGCAGGCGATCGAGGCCGATCCTGGTGAACGCGAGGCGCTCGCCGTCCGCTTCGACCTCCTGGCGCTGGACAGGCTGACCGCGGCGCTGGAGCTGCGGCGCGAGGCGGCGGGCATCCGCGTCACCGGCCAGGTCCATGCCAGCGGCGACCAGCCCTGCGCCGCGACCTACCAGCCGGTGCGGTTCCTGATCACCGAGGCGGTCAACCTGCTGCTCGTCGAACACGCCCCCGAAGGCGACGAGATCGAGCTTGCCGATGCCGATCTCGATGCCGAGCCGCTGGCCGGCGACATCATCGACCTGGGCGAGATCGCGGCGCAGGCTTTCGCGTTGGCGCTGGATCCTTACCCGCGCTCGACCGCACCCGCGCCGGGGGTGATTTCGGAAGCCGAGGCGCGCGTGGCTTCGAACCCCTTTTCGGCGCTGAAGAAATAGCCTCGGCGCCGCCTGCGTTCAGGGGAGTGCCGCCTCCGGCGGTGGCGTCAGGGCGTTTGCCGCCTGCGGCGGTTTCAGGGCGTTTGCCGCCTGCGGCGGCGAGCCACTGGTCGGCGGCATCGAGCGCGTCGCCCGCGGCCGCCAGCGCCGTCCTCACCGACGCATGATCGGCCGGCTGGGCGATCGACACCTTGCCGCCGGCGGTCAGCAATTGCTGTGCCACCGTGGTATCGCCGGGCGCCGACAGATTGCCGGCGAGCAGGATCGCCAGCCGCTTGGCGACCTCGTTCGATCGGAACTGCATCGCCGTCACCTGCTGGAACAGCGCGAAATCGTCGAAACTGCGTTGGGTCAGCCGCGCCAGGCTGTCGCGCAGGCTGGCCAGGGCTTCGGCGATGGCTTGCGACATGGTCGGGCTCTCCCCTGAGATCGTCAACTAGGCAAAGGCTGCAACGGTTTGCGCCAGCAAGGTCAGCGACTGGCGCAGGCGTTCCCGGGTCAATTCAGCGAGCCGGGCGCGGTTTTCTGGCGTCAGCGCCTTGTTCTGGAGCGTGTTGACATAGCTGTCGTGCGCCGTTTCGAAATCGGTGACCGCCTGCGCCAGCGTCACCGGCAAGGCCCGCGCGGCGGCGAGGCGATTTTCGGTTTCCAGCCGCTGGCGCAGCAGCGCGCGCCGGGCGTCGTCGCCGAGCAGCTCGCGTCGCACGCCGCGCCGCTCGGGCTGCAGGCGCAGCATGCGGTCGCGCTGCCAGCGCAGCGTCTGCACGCTTTGCAGATTGGCGAGTTCGGACACCAGCGCCAGATTGGCCCAGTTGGCGAGGTCGCGGCGCAGCGCCGTCGTCACCGCGCGCAGCCCGGGCGTGTTGGCTTCGATCGCCTGCAGCTGCCGCGCCTGCTCGGCCTCGCGGGACAGCGTGTCGATCAGCGCGACAAGGCCGTCGAGGGCCTTTTGCTGGTCCTCCGACAGCTTGGCGATCGGGTTGACGCCGACGGCGCCGGCGACCGATTCGAGCTGCGCCTTGGCGGCGGCGAGGTTGAAGCGCTCGTCGGTCGTCGCCCCGGACGCGACGGCATCGACCGCGGCGACATAGGCCGACAGCGCGCCGATCAGCGTGACGGTCGGCGCAAACGCGCCGGCGTTTATGCGGGTGAAGGTCGTGTGGCTGCTGCTCGCTGGATCGCAAAGCGAGGCCGCCGGCGTGCCGGTGGCGATGTGGATTTCAGGCCAGTCGCACAGCGGATCGGCGAGCGCGAGCTCGATGCTGGCGTCGCGGCTGGTGGCAGCAATGTCGGCGATCAGCGCCTTCGATGCGGTGACCAGCGGCTGGCCTTCCTGGACGACGGCGCCGGCGCGTTCGATGCGCAGCTGGTTGGCGGCGCAGCCCGACAGCAGTGTCGCGGCCAGCAGGATCGATACACACCGCAACCGCATGGGATACCGCCCCCTGTTACGGGGCTTACCCTATCACAAGCCGGCGCCGGGCCCCAAGCCCGACGTTCGGACAGCTATGAGTGTTGGCGGATTTTCTCGGGCTCGGTCGAAGCGCCCTCGGGCGGGTGTTCCGGCCGCGCCGCCCCGAGCTTCGACGCTGGTCGGGCGCGATCGAACGTCACAGTAATCGGTGATTGCTCGGACGAGCGGCGGGCATGCCGGCGACCGATGAACAGGATCAGGCCGGCAAAGGCGACCAACGTCAGCCCAAGCGCTGCCGCGAGCAATATGCCCGGTTCGGGATGGGGAAGTGTGTCCATCAGGCTCGTCACGCTCCTGATCCTCTCGCTGTTTCCGACCAGAGCGGCGAACCCCAAGGCTCGACAGAACGGCGGCGCTCGCGATGGAGCGCCGCCGAAACTGGCGTTAGCGAACCGTCCCGCGACGGAACAGGTTGACGATCGCCAGCAGGATGACCGAGCCGAGCAGCGACACCACGATCGACTGCAGGTTGATGCCGCCGCTGGTGATCGGCGCACCGCCGATCAGGGGTGTCACGATGAAGCCGGCGAGCAGTGCGCCGACGATGCCGACGACCACGTTGAGCACGGTGCCCTGCTGGGCATCGGTCCGCATGATCATGCTGGCCACCCAGCCGATGATGCCGCCGACAAGCAGAAGAATGATGATGTTCACTGGAAAATCCTTCCTGTTTGACCCGCCGCGACGGGAGAGCCTGTAAAACCGCTGGCTGCCGCCATAAGTTCATTTCAGCAGGTTTCGTCGGGATCCGAGATTGGTGCGCAGCTACCCACGGCGTTGGTACCCACGGGTCATTCACCGAGGGAACCGGGCGGCTCGATATGCGCTCATCGATCATGCGCACATCGCGACCCCCGGAGCAGCGGACCGAGCGGCAGCGGTCTGCGGGCCCGACGCTTGTCCATGTCGAGCAGCTGCTCGACGCGCTCATCGCCGGCGTCATCGTCATCGATTCCAGCGGCGTCATCCTCAGCGCCAATCCGGCGGCGCTGGCGATGCACGGTGTCGATCGCGTCGAAGACCTCGGCACCACCGTCGACGACTATGTCCAGCGCTTCGTGCTGCGCACCCCCGACGGCCGGCGTCTCGCGCGGCGGGAATATCCCCTGATGCGGCTGCTCGCCGGCGACAGCTTCCCCGATCTCGTCGTCGGCGTCGCGCCGGCGGGCGAAGATGAACCGCGCTGGATGCACCAGGTCCGCGACGTCGTCATGGACGAGGACGGCGGCGACCCGGACTGGCTGGCGATCGTCATCAACGATGTCTCTGCGCGTCATGATGCGGAAGGCCGGTTCGAAGCGATGTTCCAGGCCAATCCGGCGCCGGCGCTGATCGTGCGCGTCAGCGACCAGCGCTACATTCGCGCCAACCAGGGTTTCAGCGATCTCAGCGGCTACAGCAACGCCATGCTGGCCGGCAAAAGCCTGTTCGAGCTCGACATGTTTGCCGGAGTCGACCGCCATGACGATGTCCGCGTCCGCATCGCCGCCGGCGAGACTGTCCCCCAGCTGGAGGCCGAGCTGCCGCTTGCCGGCGGCGGCACGAAACTGGTCCTGTTGGCCGGACAGCCGATCGAGGTCGCCGACGAGCGCTGCCTGCTGTTCACCTTTGCCGATCTCGAGCCGCGGCGTCGCGCCGAGCGTGAGCGTGAGGCCAGCGAGCGGCACTTCGCCACCTTGTTTCGACTGGCACCCGTCGGCATGGTCGTGACGCTCGGCGACGATCACCGCATCGCCGAGGTCAACGAGGCTTTCTGCCGGTTGGCCGGCTATGCCGACGCGGACATCGTCGGGCGCCATGCCGACGACCTGCAATTGTGGGACGATGCCGCCGACCGCCGCAGTGCCGAAGACGAGATCGAAGCCTCCGGCAGCATCCACAATCGCGACGTCCGTGTGCTGGGCAAGGACGGCACGGCGATCGAATGCCTGTTGTCGGCGTCCCGCATCAGCCAGGGCGACGCGGCGCGGACGGTCTGGCTCTACCAGGACATGACGACAAGGCGTCACAACGAGCTCGAGCTGGTCGAAGCGATCGAAGCGGTGATGAAGGACGCGAGCTGGTTCGGGCGGTCGATCATGGACAAGCTAGCGACGTTGCGACGGCCGGCAACCGGCGCCGCCGTCCCCGTTGTCGACCTCAGCCGACGCGAGCGCGAGGTCCTCGACCTGATCTGCCAGGGTTTGGACGACACCGCGATCAGCGCCCATCTGTCGCTGTCGCCGAACACTGTCCGCAACCATGTCGCGCGGCTCTATGCCAAGATCGGCGTCAAGCGGCGGGCGGCGGCGATCATCTGGGCACGCGAGCGCGGCCTGAATTGAGGCCAGCAATGCGCCGGCCGAACGCGCGATGATGCGCCTGCTCGGACGGTGAGCCCTCGGCGGCCCCGCCCGCGTTGACTTGTCGTAAACTCTCTGCAAACTTTCGCCGATGAGGGCGCCTGGCAGAAGCATTCGCTGGCAAGCTCGGATCGGCATGGCGGCGACCCTGCTCTGGGTCGGCCTGGCAACGCCCGCCCTTGCGCAATCCCAGCCGGCCCCGTCAGTGCAGCCCAAGATCGTGCTGCAGACGATGGCAGCGACCGGCATCGATGCCGCGGCCTGGACGCCCGATGGCCGGTTCATCGTCACCGCGTCGGGCATCGCCCGCGAATTCCTGGTCTGGGACGCTGGCGAGCGGGTGATCATCGATCGGCTGCGGCTGCCGGCGGCGCCCGGCGCAACGCTCGAATTCATGCAGGTCCAGGCCATCACCGTCGCCGGGGACAAGGCGCGGCTGGAGGCGCTGGTGCTCGATCCCGCCGACCCGCAGATGATGACGGGCCGCGCCTATGTCGTCGACCTGCAACGCCGCCAGGTCACGACCGTGCCGGCGGCGCCCGTGCCGCCGACCCCGGCGGCGGACCGCATGCTCCCGTGGCTGGAGGCGCTGGAGGCCGTCTATCGCAGCGGTACCGGCATGACCGCGGCGCAAGCGGCGGCGCTGCTGCCGAAGCTGCCGGCCTCGCCCGACGGGCGTTCGCGCCTGGTCCGCGGCGGCACGGCGTTTGCCGTCATCGGTGCCGATGGTCGCACGCGGCCGGTGGCGTCCGACGAACGCTCCATCGGGCTGGATGATGCCGGCCTGTCGCCCGATGGCCGGCGGCTGGCCATGATCGAGGCCACGGCGGAGCCCAATGCGCGCGGGCAGCTGGAAACGCCGCTGGCGTTCTTCGACCTGCTGACCGGGCAGTTCGGGGCCGCCGCGCTGCTGCCCGGCGACTATGACGATCTGTTCTGGCTCGATGCCGGCCACGTCATCGCGATGGACACGAGCGACGACGATCCGGCCGATCCCGATACGGGCGTGGGCGAACTGCTGCCGATCCTCGTCGTCGACGCCGCGTCCGCGACGGTGGCGCGGCGGATCCCCGGCCGCTGCCTGGTGCGCGCGCTGCCTGACGGCGGCCTGGTCGGCGCCGGCCTGGCCAATTGCCGCCGCAAGGCCGGCACCGATTTCGGGCTGCAGCGCTTCGACCCCACGACGGCGCGCTGGCAGCCGCTGCCGGTCGAGCTGGCCAAGAGCACCCGGGTGACGCTGCTTGCCGCCTCGCCGCGCGGCGATCGCATCGCCGTGGCATTGCTGCTGCCCGACACGTCGGTGGAGATCGCGATCATGGCGCTGGCCGACGGCGAAACCGGGCCGGGCCTGACGCTTCCGACGGGCACGCAGATGACGCGGCTGGCGTTTTCGGCCGACGGGCAGACGCTCTACATCGCCGGCAACGGCGAAGTGCTGGCCTGGCCGGTCGACAGCCCCGAGCCGGGGTCACCGACGACGACGGCGATCAAGGCGTTCGTGCCGTCGATGCTGGTCAGCGACGCCCGGACCCTGCTGGTCGGCGGCGGCCTCGAGGAATCGATCAAGCGCGCCGGCGTTGCGGATGGCGCCGCCCTGCCGCCGCTGGCGATGAGCAATGTCATGGCCGGCGGCTTCGTGCCCGGCAAGCCGCTGTTCTGGGCGGCCGGCCTGCTCGGCGAACTGAAGCTGTGGGACACCCGCAACTGGCGCCTGTTGATGACGACCAGTTTCTTCGGCAATCGCCGCTTCCTGTCGGTCGCCGCCGACGGCCGCTACGACACCAACCTCGGCCCGGACGCGGCGCAGTTCCGCTGGTTCATGGCCGACGAACCCTGGTGTTCGCTCGCGCCGCAAAGCTTCATGCGCGACTATTTCGAGCCGCGGCTGATCCAGAAACTGACCGACTGCACCATGGCCGGCAACTGCCGTGCGGCGATGCGGCCGCTGCCGCCGATGTCGGGCCTCAACCGCGTGCTGCCGCGCGTCCGCATCACCGGGGTCAAGGCCGCCGACCCGGGCACGGCCATCGTCAGCATCGAAGCCGCCGAGACCAGCAATCCGGCCGCGGCAAACGGCATCACCCGCTCCGGCGTCTATGGCTACAAGCTCTTCATCAACAACCGGCAGGTCGCCCAGCAACCCGAAATCCCGCTCGAGCCGCGCGGCCAGACCCTTGCGCAATGGCGCCAGGCCAACGCTTCGGACGCTGCCGACGCGGACGGCGTCCGCCGCTGGGAACAACGCGTGCAGGTCCCCACCGATGGCCGGCGGCTCGAATTCTCGGCCTATTCCTTCAACAGCGACCGCGTCAAAAGCGATACCGCCCGGCTGACCTGGACGCCGCCGCCCGGCCCGCCGCGGCCCCGGCGCGCCTTCGTCGTCACCATCGGCGTCGATGATTATGCCGAAAGCCGGCTGGCGCTCAATTTCGCCGTCTCCGACGCCGGCGTCATCGCCGACCGCCTCGCTGTCATCCCCGGCCACGAGATGCGGCGCGTCAGCCTGACCACCCGCCGCCTTGCCGATGGCCGGGCGATCCGGGTCTCCCGCGACGACATCGAGGCGGCGCTCGGCATCCTCGCCGGCCTGCCCGCTGCCCCGCGGCGGGCCCGGCTCGCCGCCGCCGGCCACGACGCCGACGCGCTCGACAGTTCGACGCCCGACGACATCGTCATCCTCAGTTTCTCGGGGCACGGCTTTGCCGATGCCGCCGGCAACTTCGCGCTTCTCGCCTCCGACGCGCGCTGGCCGGCGGCCGCGGCCGCACCCGATGCCGCGACCGCGATCACCGCCGCCGATCTCACAACCTGGCTGCGCGCCATCGCCGCCGCCGACATCGCTTTTGTCATCGATGCCTGCCATTCGGGCGCCAGCGTGCAGACCCCCGATTTCAAGCCCGGCCCGATGGGCGATCCGGGCCTTGGGCAGCTGGCCTTCGACAAGGGCCTGCGCATCCTCGCCGCCACCCAGGCCGACGATGTCGCGCTGGAAAGCGCCAGCCTGCGCCAGGGCCTGCTGACCGCCGCGCTCGGCGAAGGCCTGACGCCGGCGGGCGGCCCGGCCGACACCAATCGCGACGGCAAGGTGCTGCTCGATGAATGGCTGCGCTATGCCGTCGCCCGGCTGCCATCGCTCAACGAGGAAGCGCGGCGCGGCGGCGGCCCGATGGCGGCGCGCGGGGTCCGGCTGGTGATGCGGGCGCCGACCGCCGCGCCCCGGGTGCAGGAACCTAGCCTGTTCGATTTCAACACCGCGCCGTCGGCGGTCACGCTCAGGGGTCGCCCATGATGCGTTCGGTGCTGTCGCGGTTCGCCGCCGTCATCATGGGCCTGACGGCCGTGCCCGCCGCTGCCGAAATCCGCGCCGTGTTCGTCGGCATCGATCGCTACCAGTTCTCCCGCGCGCACGTCCCCGATGCCGGATTCGACGACCTGTCGGGCGCGGTCGGCGACACGCTGCGCCTGAAGGCCGCGCTCACCCGCGCCTACGGCCTCGCGCTCGATCAGCCGGAATCCGGGGAATGCAGCTCGGCCAGTGCCGTGTCGCAGACTCTCACCAACGAGTGCGCCACCAAGGCGAACATCATCGCGGCGTGGCGGGCCGCCATCGCGGCGAGCGCCCCCGGCGACACGCTGCTGCTCTATTTCGCCGGCCACGGCTCGCGCTTCATCGACGATCGCGCGCTCGACCAGGCCAGCCGCTACAATTCGACCCTGATGGCGAGCGACGCGCGCCGGCCCGGCGCCCAGGCCGGCGCCGACATCCTCGACAACGAAGTGCGCGCCATCATCGACCGCGCGACGGGGGCCGGCATCCGCGTCGTCACGCTGTTCGACAGCTGCAATTCGGGCACCGCCAGCCGCGACGGCAATGCCGCCAGCCGGACCGCGCCCGACCTTCGTGTCACCGGGCTCCGGCCCCAGGCCGCGCCGGCGCAATATGGCAGCTATGGCGCCTATCGCGTCCATCTCGGCGCCGCCGGCGACGGCCAGGATGCCAAGGAAGTCGGCAGCGTCGGCAACCGCGCCGGGGTGTTCACCACCGCGCTGGCCGCCGCGCTCGTCGCCGCGCCGCGCGCCAGCTTTGCCGACATCGCCGCCCGCGTCGTCCGCGACGTGACGGCCAGGACCACGGGCCGCCAGGTGCCGCACGCCGAAGGCGCCTTGCGCGCCAGCCTCGACGGCCCCGAAATCAGGGTGCCGACCTTCGCCGTCGTCAGCGATGGCGGCCGCCTGCTGCTCGGCGGGGGTGCGCTTGTCGGGGTGACCAGGGGCTCGCGCTTTGCGCTGTATGCGGCCACCACCGACGCGCTTCGCGCCACGACCGACGCGCTTCGCGCCGGGGGCGACGCGCCGCTGCTGGAGGCGACCGTTGCCGCGATTGCCCCCGGCGTGGCGACGCTGGCGGCCATCGGCCCGGTGCCGGCCGATCTCCCCGGCCGGCTGGTGGCGCGCGAAGTCCGTCATGATTTCGGCAAGACGGTGCTGCGGGTCGGGGTAGACGATGCGGCGGCGCTCGCCGTGATCCAGCAGCTCGGCTTCGTCGCTGTCGACGCCCGCGGCGCGTTCCAGCTGGTGCCGTCCGGCGCCGGCATGGCGCTGCGCGGCCGCGGCGGCATCGTGCTGGCGACGCTGCCGCCCCACCCGCCACGCCCGCATTCGGCGTCCGCCTTGCCGCCGCGCTCGAAAAGATCGCGCGGGTGGAGGCCTGGCTGACGACGGTAAAGCCGCAGCCGGGGCTCAGCCTCTGCGTCCAGAATGTCGACCCGGCCGATTTCAACCCGGCCTGGTGCCCGCCGCCGCCGCCCGCCGGCCGCACCCTGCGGCTCAACGCGCCCGCCATGGTTTCGGTGGTCAACGAAGCCGCCGGGCCGCGCTTCGCCTATGTGCTCGCGGTCGATGCAAAGTACGAGGTCGCCCTGGTGCTGCCGGCATTCGGCGCCGTCGATCCGGCGCTGGCACCGGGCCAGCCGCTGCGACCGCCCGAGGGGCAGGACATCATCCCCGCCGACCTCGGCGAGCTCCGCTTCGTCGCGCTGGCCAGCGACGTGCCGCTCAACGCAGCGGCGCTCGAACAGACCGCGACCGATGTCGTCGACCTCCAGGCCTGCCTCAGCGCCGTCGCCCGCGCCTTTTGCCTCGGCGCCGACACGCGGCGGTCGGGGGCGTTGCCGAACGTCGGCAACTGGTCGGCAGCGGTCGCCATCACAAGGGTCATCGAATGAAGGCGTTGATCCTGGCGCTGGCCTGGCTGGCGGCCGCCCAGCCGGCCCCGGAACCCGTCGCCGAACCGACCCCGGTGGAAGACGAGACCGGCCGCATCGTCCGGGGCACCGCCGCTGCCCCCGACAGCGCGCCGTGGCAGATCCAGATCTACAGCACCATCCCGATTTCCGCCGACAAGCTAGCCGCTGACCGGGCGATGGCGCCGAATGACCCCGCCAAGCGATTCTATGCCGAGATGCAGCCCTGGGAGCGCGACCATGTCTGTGGCGGCGTGCTCATCGCCCCCGGCTGGGCGTTGACGGCGGCGCACTGCTTTGTCGACAAGAAGGAACAGCTGAAGCCGTTCGGGTCGCGCCGGGTGCGCCTGGGCAACGTCTATCTCCCCAGCGCCACCGAAATGGCGGTCGATCGCGTCATCGTCCACGCCGACTACCGGCGCATGGGTGACAAGCGCCACGACATCGCGCTGATCAGGCTCGTCCCCGACGCCCGCACCGATCCGGCGGTGGCGGCATTCGCCCGGCCGGTGCGCCTGTGGCCGGCCACCCGCGGACCGCACGGCGTCGGCGCCCAGATGAAGGTGACCGGTTGGGGCGCCACCGGCGAACGCGAGGCCGGCGCGCTGCGGGACGTCGACGGCAAGGCCATGCGCGGTTCACCATTGCTGCTCGAGGCGCAGCAGCAGCTCGTCGACCCGGCCCGCTGCCGAGCCGTGAAGACCTATCGGCGCACGCTGTGGGACGGCGTCATGTGCATCGCCGGCGACGCGACCGGCCAGGACGCCTGCCAGGGTGACAGCGGCGGCCCCCTGACGCGCCAGCAGTTTCTCGTCGGCCTGGTCAGCACCGGCACCGGCTGCGGCCTCAAGGGTGTTCCCGCCCTCTACACGCGCGTCGACAGCTATGCCGCCTGGATCGATACGGCCATGGCGCAATCGACCGGAGCCGTCGTCGCCCGCTGCCGCCTCGACCCGCGCGCGCCGCGCCCGGCGCTGGCCTGCTCGCCCTAGAGTCGGTTGCATTCAAGTTGATCCGCTCAGGCTGAGCGGTCCTTGTGGTTCAACATGACGGCAATCGACTCTAGTTGTCGTCGGGCCCGGTCCGGTCGTCGTTCGCGCCGGTGCGATCGTCGTTTGCGCCGGTCCGGTCATCATTTGCCCCGGTGCGGTCGTCGTTCGCGTCGGTCCGGTCGTCGTTGGCCTGGCTGCGGGCTTCATCGCCGCCGACCATGGCATCGCTTGTCATCGCCGGCGCGGATTCGGTTGCAGGGGCTTCCTTCGCCTTGCCGCAGGCCGTCAGCAGCAAGGCCGCGCCCAATACCGTCAGGATCATGATGCGCATGTTCGTTCCCCGAGATGAATGCACAGGTTAAACAAAACCCAGTCCCTTTAGCAATTCGGAAAAGCCCGGCGCTGCCCGGACCGGATCGAGCAGCGGGTCGTTGCGCAGATACACCAGCCCGGCATCGCCCAATTGCCGCGCGCGGGCCAGCGTGGCCATGGCGCGCTCGGGCTGGTTCCACTGCGCCAGCACCTGGGCCTGCTGGTAGAGCGCAACATCGCCATGCTCGCTGACCAGCGACGCAAACGCCCGTTCCGCGGCGGCGCGGTCGCCCAGCCGGAGCTGGGCGATCGCGAGCCCGGTCAGACCGAACAGGCTGTTCGGCTCGGTCCGGAAGGCGGCTTCAGCCTCCTTGAGGCGGTTCTGGGCCAGCAGCGCAAAGCCGATTGCCGCATGGGCGACACCCATCTTGGGGTTGAGCGCCAGGGCCTTTTCGATCAGCGGCACGGCCCCGGCATAGTTGCGCGCCACATACTCGACCTCGCCGGCCAGTCGAAAGGCACGGGCGTTGAGCGGGTCGAGCGTCGTCGCCCGGGCGATCGCCGCCCGCGCCGCCTCGAACCGCCCGGTGCGCGCGCTGAACAGCGCAAAGCGGCTGAGCACATCGGCGTCGCCCGGGCCGAGCGCCGCCGAACGCTCGAACGCCGGCCGCGCCGCCGCCGCATCGAGCTTGCCGTTGAACAGCGCAAAGCCCAGCGCCGACCAGCCGTCGGCGAGCTGCGGCGCCAGTTCGACAGCGCGCTGCGCCGCGGCGATCGCTTCGGCATAGACCGCCGGTCGCGCGGCGCCGCTCGCGTGCTGATTACCGATCACCGCCAGCGTCCGCGACCGCGCCGCATGGGCCGCGCCATAGCCGGGGTCGAGCCGCAGCGCCTCGTCGAAACGCGCCAGCGCCGCGCGGTCGGAGGCCTCGTCGGTGCCCAGCGCCAGCAGCTCGCGTCCCCGCAGATATGCATCGAACGCCGCGACATTGCCGGTGCCGCCGATCGGACGGGCGGCGGTCGCGGCAGCGCCCTTGCCGCCCAATTCGACGCTCAGCGCCGCGGCGACCGCACCGGCAATCTCGTCCTGCACCGCGAACACGTCGGCGATCGGGCGTTCGAACCCCTCGCTCCACCGGCTGAACCCGGTGCGGCCATCGATCAGCTCGGCGGCAACGCGAACCCGGTCGCCCGCCCGGCGGACATTGCCGTCGAGGAGATAGGCCACCCCCAATTGTCGCGCCATGGCGCGGGCATCCTCGGCGCGGGTGCGAAAACGGTTCGACGACGCCTGTGCCACCACCTGCAGCCGCGGGTTGCGCGCCAGTTCGGACCGCACCTCGGCGGCCAGCCCTTCCGAAAAATAGGTCTGCTCGGCATCGGCGCTGAGGTTGGCGAACGGCAGCACCGCGATGCTCGCGGCCTGCACCGGCGGCACCACCGCCGATGGCGATTTTGCCCAGGGGCGCGTCACCGCGACCGCCACGCCCGCCGCAGCGACCAGGGCGCCGCCGCCGAGCATCAGACGGCGCCGGTCGACGGTTCGGGCTTTCGCCACCGGCCGGTCCGGCGGCATATCGTGAAGGGCCGCCACCGCGCGCAGCATCGCCTCGGTCGCCGGGTCGCCCGGCTTCATGCGGCTGGCGCTGATGTCGATCACCTGGAACTGGCGAAACCCCAGCGGCGGCTCGCTGCCATCGAGGCTCAGTGGCACCAGCCGCTTGCGGTCACGCCCGCGGGTCGCCTCGTCATGGACCCAATGCGAGCCGATGCTGGTCCGCGACCACAGCACCACCACCGCCGCGGCCGTCTCCAGCGCCTGGTCGGTGGTGTGCGAAAACCGCTCCCCACCTTCGAGCAGGCCGTCCCACCAAACCCGATAGCCGGCGGCTTCCAGCGCCGCGATGACCGGCAGCGCCCGCTTGCGGTCGTCGCGTGAATAGCTGACGAACACCGACATCGCGCCCGTTGCTGCTGTCTCGCCCGTCATTGCCACCCTTGGTAACCTTGCCGAAAGATTAGGCCGGTTCCCCCACGCCAACAAGATGGCCCTTGTCATGCCAATGCCGGCGGCTACGATGCTGTCATGGTGTCATCCGCGGGGGGGCCGCTTCCATCCTTGCCGGCGCCGGGCTTCAGTCTCGGCGTGACCGGCCATCGCTGCAGCAATGCCGCCTTTCGCGCCAACGAGGACGCGATCGCAGCAGCCCTAGAAGCGCTCTTCGCCATGGTCGCCGCCGCGGCTGCCGATGGTACCACGATCCGCCTCCACGCCCTCCTTGCCCATGGTGCCGACCTGATGGCGGCCGAACTGGCGCTGGCGCGTGGCTGGCAGCTGGTGGCGCCGCTGCCGTTCGGTCCGGCGCTCAACCGGGCGATCAACGCCCATCCCGAAAGCACCGCCGACGCGCATGCCCTGCTCGCCGGGGCCGCACCGGCCGGGCGGGACGCGGCGGCGCGGCTCGCGGCGATCGACGGCATGACGGCGAGGGCGCACGTCTTTGCGCTCGCCGAGCAGGATGCCACCGTTACCACTGCGCTGCTCGCGCATGCGGCCGGCGAGGCTTCGGATTTTGACGCGCTGGTGTCGGAACGCGCCGCGATGGCCGGCCGCGTCATGGTCGAACAGTCCGACCTGCTCGTCGCCATCTGGGATGGTGCGGCACCGCAGCCGCTGGGCGGCACCCGCCACAGCATCGCCGCCATGCTCGAACAGGGTGGCCCGGTCCTCTGGATCGACGCATCGGCGCCCGAGGACTGGCGGATCATCCGCTCGCCGGAGGCGCTGCTGGCGCCGGGGCCACCGGTGCCGCGCGCCGAGGTGGCGGCGCTGCTGGCGACGCTCTGCTCGCCGCCCGGTGCCGATGCCCGGGCCCGCGCGATTCGCTTCCACACCGAAAAATGGCACCCGCACAGCCGGCGCCGCTTCCACGCCTATCGCCGCGTGGAGGCCGTGTTCGGCGGCGAGCCGCGCCCGCTGCGCTCGCTCGTCCAGCGCTACGAAGCCCCGGCGACGATCGCCAGCGGCTCGGCGGCGCCGCTGCTGACCACGGCCCATGCGCTGCCCGGCGTCGACGCCCGGCTTGTCGAGGGCATCGCCACCGATGTGCTGCCGCGCTTTGCCTGGGCCGACGCGCTGTCGACCTTCCTCTCCGATGCCTATCGTGGCGGCATGGTGTTGAACTTCCTGTTGTCGGCATTCGCCATCATCGGCGGTGTCGCCTATCTGCCGCTGGTCGCCCCGGCGTGGAAATGGCCGTTCGCGCTTTTCGAGTTCGCCTTGCTCGCGACCATCATCGCCATCACCGGCACCGGCCGCCGCCACCGCTGGCACGGCCGCTGGTTCGAAACCCGCCGTGTCGCCGAATATCTGCGCCATGCCCCGATCATGCTGCTGGCGGGTGCCGTCCGCGCGCCGGCGCGCTGGCCCCAGGGCGGCGAGACGCTGTGGCCCGAACATCATGCCCGCCAGTTGCTGCGCGCGCGCGGCCTGCCGGCGATGGCGGTGACCGTCGCCTATCTGCGCGGCGTGCTGGCGCTGATCGGTGACGCCGCCACCACGCAGGCGCGCTATCATCGCGCCAAGGCGGTGCGGCTGACGCGGGTCCACCACAATCTAGACCATGCCTCGGAACGGATGTTCACCGCGGCCGTCGTGACGGTGTCCCTCTATTTGCTGATGGTGCTCGGCGCGCCGCACCTGGCCGAAAAGGCCGCAAAGCTGTTCACCTTCCTCGGTGTCGCCCTGCCGGCGCTCGGCGGCGCCTTTGCCGGCATTCGCTATTTCGGCGATTTCGAGCGCTTCGCGGCCATTTCCGAGGTTGCCGCCGCAAAATTCGAAGGTCTCGCGGCCAGGGTCGCGACGCTCGCGACCACCGCCGACGCGCGGCTGCGCTATGGCGAAGTCGCCGCCCTCGCCCACGCGCTCGACGACATCGTGATCGACGAGATCGAAAGCTGGCAGCAGGTCTTCGCCGGCAAGGTGATCTCGGTCCCCGTCTAGGCCGCAAAAAGGGCCCCGTTTCCGGGGCCCCAAGTCGTTTTTGCATCTCGCTTTAAGAGGAGTACCTCCTAGAACGGCACGTCGTCGTTCAGGTCGTCGTCGAACGCCGCCGGGCGCTTGTTGCCGCCGCCATAGCCACCGCTGCTGGCCGGGGCGCCATAGTCGTTGCCGCCGCCATAGCCGCCGGAGGCGCCGCCGCCCTGCGCTGCGCCGCCGCCGTCGCGGCCGCCGATCAGGCTCAGCTCGCCCTTGAACGGGCCGACGACGATCTCGGTGATGTAGCGTTCGGCGCCGCTGTTATCCTGGTATTTGCGGCTGGCGATGCTGCCTTCGATGTACACTTCGCTGCCCTTGCGGAGGTACTGCTGCGCCACCTTGCCGATATTCTCGTTGCGAATGACGATGTTGTGCCATTCGGTCTTTTCCTTGCGCTCGCCCGATTGCTTGTCGCGCCAGTTTTCCGATGTCGCCATGGTGAACTGGGTCACCGAACCGCCGTTGGCAAAGCTCTTCGTCTCCGGATCCTTGCCCAGCCGTCCGACCAGGATCACCTTGTTCACGCCTGCCATCTGTCGAATTCTCCTCTTTCGACCATCCTAGAGGTGCGCGGGCAGCGCCGCAACGCCGCGGCTTGCTCCAAACCCTGATTCGGGTCATTTTTGCGCTGCGGCTGGCGGGGTGAAGATGAACGGCAATGTCGATGCGCTGGGCGGATTGGTCGATGCCGGCCTGGTGGCCGGAGCGATCGACCGCCCGACCGGAAAAGGCGGCATCAACGCCGCCGAGGTCGCCGGCGCGCATCATGAATGCGCCAATTGCGGCCAGCACCTGACTGGCAACTATTGCGCCAACTGCGGCCAGCAGGCGCATGTCCACCGCAGCCTTGCCCACGTCGGCGAGGAGTTCGTCCATGGCATCACGCATTTCGACGGCAAGACGTGGAAGACGCTGCCGATGCTGCTGTTCCGTCCCGGCCGATTGACGCGCGAGTATATCGAGGGCAAGCGCGCCCGCTATATCGCGCCGGTGCCGCTGTTCCTGCTCGTCGTCTTCCTGATGTTCTTCGTGTTCTCGTTCGTGCATGTGAAGCCCGGCGGCGGCGCCACCGATGTCAACGGCAAGCAGCTGAGCCAGGCCGAAGCGATCGTCGAACTGCCCAAGGTCAATACCGAACTCGCCAACCTCGACCGCGACATCGCCGCTGCAAAGTCAAAGGGCGCTGGCGCCGGCGAGCTCGCCGCGCTGAATGGGGTGCGCACCGGAGTCGTGGCCGCACGCGACAGGCTGAAGGCGCGGGCGGACGGCGAAATCGCGTCACCGATGGATTTTCCCGGCGAAATGACCCGCCAGATCGAGGAAACCTACAAATCCGGCACTATCGACGTCAATCTCGGCAACGCCACGCTCGACGCACGCGCACGGGCGGCGCTGAGCAATCCGCAGCTGGCGCTCTACAAGGTGCAGGGTAAAATCTACAAGTTCAGCTTCCTGCTGGTACCGCTGTCGTTGCCGTGGCTGTGGCTGATGTTCGCGTTTCGCCGCAACGTGCGGATGTACGATCATGCCGTGTTCGCGCTCTATTCGATCAGCTTCATGTCGCTGCTGTTCATCCTCGGCAGCATCGCGCTGACGCTGGATATCACCAACGGGATGTTTTTCGGCCTGCTGATCTTCGTTGCGCCGGCGTTGCACTGGTATGCGCAGTTGAAGGGCACCTACAGCCTCAGCCGCTTCGGCGCCGCCTGGCGCACGGTGGCGATCTCGTTCGCGGCGGTGATGACGCTGGCGATCTATCTCAGCATCGCGCTGGCATTGGGGTTGACCGGCTAGGGTATCGTCGCCCCCTGACATGGTCGGCAGGGCATGACAATCGCGCGTTCACCACCTAGAACATCGGGGCGGGCCGGGGCACGTTCCCAAGCTGAACCGTAGAAGGATGACCACGCCCGTCCGATGGCGATCTCGCTGACATTATATGGTCTTGTGCTGTTGCCGTTCGTTGCGGCGCTGGTCATTGCCGTGAACAGCGGTGGTCGTCGGGCGCTGCATTCGGGACTTGCCGCCGCCGCCAGTGCCGCCGGGCTGGCCTTGATCCTGTCGCTGGCGCCGCGCGTGCTGGCGGGGGAAATTCCCCGCGTCGCGGCGGCCTGGGTGCCGGCTATCGGCCTCGATTTCACGGTGATGCTCGATCCGCTGGGGCTGCTGTTCGCCGGGCTGATCCTCGGCATCGGGCTGCTGGTCATGGTTTTCGCGCATTTCTACCTGGCGCCGGAGGAAGCAACGGGGCGCTTCTTTGCCAGCCTGATGCTGTTCCAGGGTGCGATGCTTGGTATCGTGCTGTCGGGCAACGTCCTGCTTCTGCTGGTCTTCTGGGAATTGACCAGCCTGTCGTCGTTCCTGCTCATCGGCTTCTGGCGGGACAAGGCCGAGGCCCGGCAGGGCGCGCGCATGGCGCTCGCGGTGACCGGCGGGGGCGGGCTGGTGCTGATCGCCGGGATGGTGCTGCTCGGGCTGGCCGCCGGGTCCTTCGACCTGCTGACCATCCTCGGGCGCGGCGACATCGTCCGGGCGTCGCCGCTGTATCCGGTGATGCTGCTGCTCATCCTGATCGGTTGCTTCACCAAATCGGCGCAGTTCCCGTTTCATTTCTGGCTGCCGCACGCGATGGCGGCGCCCACCCCCGTCAGCGCCTATCTGCATTCCGCGACCATGGTGAAGGCCGGCGTCTTCCTGCTGGCGCGGCTATGGCCGGTGCTGGCGGGCACGGACCTCTACACCATCGTCGTCGCCGGTGTCGGGCTGGTGACCATGACCTTTGGGGCCTGGGTGGCGCTGTTCCGCCACGACCTGAAGAGCATCCTCGCCTATTCAACGATCAGCCAGCTCGGCCTGCTGGTGATGCTGCTCGGCTTTTCGCTGGAGCTCGCCGCGGTTGCCGCCGTCTTCCACATCATCAACCACGCGGTGTTCAAGGCGGCGCTGTTCCTGTCGGCGGGGATCGTCGACCATGAAACCGGCACGCGCGACATCCGCCGGCTGGGCGGCCTTGCCCGCGTCATGCCAATCACGGCGATCGTCGCGACCCTTGCCGCGGCGGCGATGGCCGGGCTGCCGCCGCTGGGCGGGTTCATTTCCAAGGAGATGATGCTCGACGAAACGCTGGCCATCGGCCTGTTCGGCCTGCCCTGGCTGGTGCCTGTGGTGGCGACGATCGCCGCGGCGCTGTCGGCCGGTTATTCGCTGCGGCTTGCCATCCGGTTGTTCTTCGGGGCGCCGCGGGATGCCGGGCACCACGCGCGGGCGCATGATCCGGGGGTCGGCATGTGGCTGTCGCCGGCCGTGCTTGTCGCCATTGCCGTCCTGCTCGGCCTGGTGCCGATGCAACTGGCCGGGCCGCTGGTCGCATCGGTCGCCGGCGCCGTCATCGGCGCGCCGGCGCCGGCGCTCGGGCTGTCGCTCTGGCACGGCATCAACCTGGCGCTGGCGATGAGCATCGTCGCGATCGCGGTCGGCGTGCTGCTGCTCTGGCAGCACGCGGCGCTGCTGGGATGGTACGAGACCGCGCGGCACCTCGATGCCAAGCGGCTGTTCGACCGCGGTCTGGCGGCAACCGACGCCGGTGTGCGTCGCCTGGTAGTCGCGGTCCACACGCCGTCGCTGCAACGCATGGTGTTCGCGGTCTTTGCCGTGGTCGTGCTGCTGGCGGTGGACGGTGCCATGGTCGGCGGCGGCATCTTCACCGGCTCGCGTCCCGGCGTGCCGGCCTCGCCGGTGGCGGTCCTCGCCTGGATCCTGCTGGTCGCGGCGACCGTCGCGGTGCTGCGTGCCCAGCGCCGGCGCTTCGTTGCGCTGATCTTCATCGGCGTCATCGGGACGGTGATTGCGCTCGCCTTTGTCTATCTATCGGCGCCCGATCTCGCGCTGACCCAGATCGCCGTCGAGGTGGTGACGATCATCCTGCTGCTGCTGGCGCTCAACCTGCTGCCGAAAACGCCACCGCTGCTGTCGAGCCCGCTGCGGCGCTGGCGGGATGCCGGCCTTGCGGTGTCGGGCGGCCTTGGTGCAGGTGCCGCCGCCTGGGCGATGCTGACCCGCAATCCCAACGATCCGATTTCCCATTACCATGTCGCCAACAGCTATTCGGGGGGGGGCGGCACCAACATCGTCAATGTCACGCTGGTCGATTTCCGCGCCTTCGATACGCTGGGCGAGATCATCGTGCTCGGCATTGCCGGCCTTGCCATCTATGCGCTGCTCGATACCGCGACGCGCGGATCGGCCGGTGCGCGGCTGCGGTCGTGGCAGGCCGACATGGTGCATTCGCCGGAACGGCACCCGGTGATGTTCGTGATGGCCAGCCGCATTCTGCTGCCGCTGGTGCTGTCCGCCGGCGTCTTCATCTTCCTGCGCGGCCACAACGAACCCGGCGGCGGCTTCGTCGCGGCGCTGGTCGCGGCGATCGCCATCCTGCTGCAATATCTGGCGTCGGGCTTCGACTGGAGCGATGCCCGCCGCCGCATCGGCGAGCATGTGCTGATCGCCTTCGGCGTGCTCATCGCGGTGGCGACAGGCCTTGGCTCGCTGCTGTTCGGGGCGAATTTCCTGGCCAGCGCCTTTGGCTATTTCACCCTGCCGATCGTCGGCAAGTTCGAGCTGGCGACCGCGATGCTGTTCGACCTGGGCGTGTTCGCGGTGGTGTTCGGTGCGGTCATGCTGGCGCTGGCCCAGTTGAGCCACATCTCCCAGCGGGCCGCACGCGCTGCGGCCGAACCGCAGGGGCCGCCATCATGACGCTTGAGTTCCTCATGGCCAGCGCCATCGGCATCCTGGTCGCCGGCGGCATCTATCTGTCGCTGCGCGCCCGCACTTTCCAGGTCGTGCTCGGGCTCACGCTGTTTTCCTATGCGGTCAACCTGTTCCTGTTCGCATCGGGCCGGCTCATCGTCGGCCGGCCGCCGATCTGGTCGCGCAGCGTCAGCGACTATGCCGATCCGTTGCCCCAGGCGCTGGTGCTGACCGCGATCGTCATCACGTTCGGCATGACCGCCTTTGTCGTGGTGCTGTCGCTGCGCAGCTTCCTCGAGACCGGCAGCGACCAGGTCGATGGCGACAACACGGCCAACCACAGCGATGTGGCGCCGTGACCATGGATCAACTGATGATTGCGCCGGTCGCGATCCCGGCGCTGGCGGCGCCGCTGGCCTTGCTGGTCATGCGCCGTCGGCGCTGGCTCGGCGTCAGCATTTCGGTCGCCGCCAGCCTGATGCTGCTGGGGACCGCGCTGCTGCTGCTCGACGCCAGCCGTGATGGCAGTGTCCGGACCTATGCGCTCGGTGACTGGCCGGCGCCGTTCGGCATCGTGCTGGTGCTCGACCGGCTGTCGGCGCTGATGCTGGTGCTGGCCGCGGCGCTGTCGCTGATCGCGCTTTGCCACGCCGTCGCCACCGGCACCGACCGGGCCGGCTGGCATTTCCACCCGTTGTTCCAGTTCCAGCTGCTGGGGTTGAACGGTGCCTTTCTGACCGGTGACCTGTTCAATCTGTTCGTCTTCTTCGAGGTGCTGCTGATCGCCTCCTATGGCTTGATGCTGCATGGCCAGGGGCGTGCGCGGTTGAAGGCCGGCGTCCAGTATGTGGTCGTCAACATCATCGGGTCGTCGCTGTTCCTGATCGCGCTCGGGCTGCTGTATGCGCTCACCGGTACGCTCAACATGGCCGACATGGGGCTGCGGGTCGCGGCGCTGGGGCCCGACGACCAGGGGCTGCTGCGGGTTGCGGCGCTGCTGCTGGTCAGCGTCTTTGCCTTGAAGGCGGCGCTCGTGCCGCTCCACCTCTGGCTGCCGCGCACCTATGCCGTGTCGACGCCGGCGGTTGCCGCGTTGTTTGCATTGATGACCAAGGTCGGAGTCTATTCGATGATCCGGGTGGTGCCGCAGATTTTCGGCGATGGTGCCGGGGCAGCGGCCTGGGCGCCGGCGCCGTACCTGCTGCCCGCCGCCATCGTCACGGCACTCATCGGCTTTGCCGGGGTCTTCGTAGCGCGCAGCCTGTCCGAGCAGGCGGCTTTCGCCGTCGTCGGGTCGACGGGGACGCTGATGATCGCGGTGGCGGCCTGGCAGGTCGATAGCCTGGGTGCCGCGCTCTACTACCTCGTTCATTCGACGCTGACCGGCGCGGCGCTGTTTCTCGTCGCCGATGTCGTGGCGCGGCGGCGGGGCAGCTTTCGCGACCGGACCAGCCCCGGTCCGGCGTTCGCGCAACAGCCGCTCGTGGGGCTGATTTTCATGGGCGCCGCCATTGCCGCCACCGGCCTGCCACCGCTGTCGGGCTTCATCGGCAAGCTGCTGGTCCTCCAGGCCATTGCCGGCACGCCGGACTGGGGGTGGCAATGGGCCGTCATCCTGGCGACGACGCTCGCCGGCGTCATCGGCTTTGCCCGCGCCGGCAGTGCGATCTTCTGGAAGGAAAGCGCCGGCACGGCCGGGGCGATGGCGGCTGCGCCGGAGCGAACAGACCTGGTGGCGCCGATGCTGGCGCTGGCCGCGCTGGCCGCGCTGGCGGCGGCGGCCGCGCCGGTGACCGCCTTTACCGGCGCCGCTGCCGCGCAGCTGCTCGATCCGGCAACCACGGCGCGCGCCGTGCTGGGTGACCGATGATGCGCCGGCTGATCCCGCATCCCGGGCTGTCGATGCTGCTGGTGGCGGTCTGGCTGCTGCTGGCCAACAGCTTCAGCGCCGGCGCTCTGATCGTCGGCATCGTTGTCGGCCTGGCCCTGCCGATCTTTACCGCGCCGTTCTGGCCGGACCGGCCGCGGGTCAACTTCGGCCTGGGCTTGGCCTATCTGGTGCTGGTGCTGTGGGATATCATCGTGGCGAATTTCGAGGTGGCGGCGATCATCCTGATCCGGCGCAACCGCGATTTGCGGCCGACATGGCTCGTCATCCCGATGACGCTGCAGACGCCGGAGGCGATCACTGTCCTTGCCGCTACCATCAGCCTGACGCCGGGCACGGTGTCGGCCGATGTGTCGGCGTGCGGTCGCTATCTCCTGGTCCATGCCCTCGACGCGGCCGATCCCGATGCCGAGATCGCCCGCATCAAGTCCCGTTACGAATCGCGCCTGCTGGGAGTGTTCGCATGATCGGCTATGCGGTGATCTTTGCCTTCGCCTGCCTGTCGCTGGCGCTGGGTCTGAACCTGTGGCGGCTGTTTCGCGGCCCGACGATCGGCGATCGCATCGTCGCGCTCGACACGATGGTCATCAATGCCATCGCGCTGATCGTGCTGATCGGCATCGCGCGGGCCAACGCCGTCTATTTCGAGGCGGCGCTGCTGCTGGCGATGGTCGGTTTCGTCGGCACCGTCGCCTATTGCAAGTTCGTGCTACGGGGGGACATCGTCGAATGATCGCGCTCGTCGCCGAAATCGTCGTCAGCCTGATGATCGTCGCGGGCGCCAGCTTTGCGCTGATCGGCAGCTGGGGGCTGGTGCGGCTGCCGACGCTGATGGAGCGGCTGCACGGGCCGACCAAGGCGACGACGCTGGGGCTGGGCGGCATGCTGGTCGGATCGGTGCTGTTCTTCCGCCTCGACCAGAACCTCTGGTCGGCGCACGAGCTGCTGATCACGCTGTTCCTGTTCATCACCGCGCCGATTGCCGCCAACATGATCGCCAAGGTCCATCTGCACAGCCTGCGCGCCGGCGATCCGCCCGACAACGCCGGCCCGGCGGGGACGCCGCCGCCCCCGCCCGGCGCCGCCGACTGGGCGACCTATGAGGCGCCGCATCGCGACACCCCGGTGGCGACGTCGGAGACCTGATGGGATGCCGATGACACCGTGCTGCCACCAGGGCAGCACGGTGTCACGGACCTCAGGCGGCGTCGACGAGGACGATCTCGCTGTCCTCGATGGCGGTGACCCGCAGGCGTTCGAGGCCGCTGATCGCTGCGCCGTCACGGGCGTTGACGCGCGTGCCGTCGATCTCCACCGCGCCGGTTGCCGGTACCAGATAGCCGCGGCGGTCCTTGCCGAGCGGATAGTCGGCGCTCTCGCCGGCCTTCAGTGTCGCGGCGACAACCCGCGCGTCGGTGCGGATCGGCAGCGCATCGCCGTCGCCGTCGAAGCCACTGGCCAAGACGACAAAGCTGCCGCTGCGCTCGTCCTTGGGGAAGGGCCGCGCGCCCCAGGCCGGCTGCTCGCCGCGGCGGGTTGGCTCGATCCAGATCTGGAAGATGCGCGTGGTCACATCCTCGGCATTATATTCAGCATGGGTGATGCCGGTGCCGGCGCTCATCACCTGCACGTCGCCGGCCTCGGTACGGCCGTGGTTGCCCAGACTGTCCTGATGGCTGATGGCGCCTTCGCGGACATAGGTGATGATTTCCATGTCGCGATGCGGATGCGGCGGGAAGCCGGCGTTGGGTGCGATGGCATCGTCATTCCAGACGCGCAGATTGCCCCAGCTCATCCGTTTGGGATCATGATAGCCGGCAAAGGAAAAATGGTGATGGGCATCGAGCCAGCCATGGTTGGCACCGCCAAGACTGTCGAAGGGACGCAGTTCGATCATCTGTCACACTCCTGTGCTGCGGGGCGGGCATCGAGTCCGCGCCGTGTTGACGCCGATGTAGGGCGCTAGGCCTGCCCGGATAAGTGGGATAAAATCCGTCCGATCGTTCGAAGGAGTTGAAATGTCGCAACCCGGTACCCCGACGCTCGACCAGTTGCGGGTCTTCCTCGCCGTCATCGACGCCGGCAGTTTCGCCGGGGCCGGGCGCCGGCTCAATCGCGCCGTGTCGGTGATCAGCTATGGCATCGCCAACCTCGAGGCGCAGCTCGGGGTGCTGCTGTTCGACCGTGAGGGCAAGCGAAGCCCGGTGCTGACCGACGCCGGCCGCGCCGTGCTGGCGGAGGCGCGCGGCATCGCCCAGGGGGTCGATGGGCTGCGCGCCAAGGTCAAGGGCCTGCTGGAAGGGCTGGAGGCGGAGGTCAACCTGGCTGTCGATGTCATGCTGCCGACGCGGCGGCTCGGCCCGGTGCTGCGCGCCTTTGCCGAACGCTATCCGACCGTTACCCTGCGCCTGCACGTCGAGGCGCTGGGCGCGGTGACGGCGCTGGTCGAAAGCCAGCGTGCCGTTGTCGGCATCTCGGGGCCGCTGGCTACCGGCGTCACCGGGCTGGAGACGATTGCTGCGGGGGCCGTCGCGATGGTGCCGGTCGCGGCGCCCGATCACCCGCTGGCGCGGATGGCGCCGATCGGCCCCGGTGCGGCCCGCGACTACGTCCAGCTGGTGCTGACCGATCGCTCGCCGTTGACCGAAGGGCGGGATTTTTCGGTGCTCGGCCGGCGCACCTGGCGGCTGGCCGACCTTGGCGCCAAGCACGCCCTGCTGCGCGAAGGCATCGGCTGGGGCCAGATGCCGGTGCCGCTGATCGAGGCGGACCTGATGGCCGGCACGCTGGTGCGGCTTGCCATTCCCGAGCAGCCGGGCGGCATCTACCGGTTCTCGGGCATCTGGCGTCGCGACACGCCGCCGGGGCCGGCAGCATCCTGGCTGCTCGACCAGTTCATCATCGAGGGCGGGGTCGACGACCATCTGCACGGCCTCGCGGATTTGTAGGGCGGCATTGCCACGTGGAAGCGCGAGCGCCGACAAGGAAATTGTCACCCCGGCGAAGGCCGGGGCCCATGAACCAGACGCGTCGGCACCCGAGGCGGAATCGCGTCGTCCCGGCGTGCAAGGCGAGCGCACCCGCGCGCCCAGGATTGTGGTTCATGGCCCCGGCCTTCGCCGGGGTGACAGCTTGGCGTGCGTGCGCTTGATCACCGCGCAGTCAGGCGACGCCCGCCCGGCGCGCGAAATCCACGATCAGCGCGGCATGGCCGGCCGGGTCTTCCTCATGGGAAAGATGGCCGACACCGGCGCGCAGCTGGACCTCCGCTTGCGGCAGGCGCGCGGCAACCTTGTGCGCCGTCTTGACCGGGATCGTCTTGTCGCCGTCGCCATGGACGAGCAGCACGGGCAGGTCGAGGCCGGGCAGCGCGCGCTCCAGCGGTTCCAGGTCCCAGTTCGCCATCAGCGCCAGCGCACCGCCGATATGACCCGAGGTGCGCAGCAGCCGCTCGTAAAGCTGCAGGCCGCGCGGGTCGATCCGCGAGCCGGTGGCGCGGTGCAGGAACGACGGCACCTCGCCGGCCACCCGCGCCCGCATGGCGAACAGCTCGGGCATCAGCGGGTTGACGAAGATCATCCGTGCCAGCGCCGGGAACAGCTTGCCGGCCATGCCCGGGAACGGCAGCAGCGCGCCGCCCAGGCTGACGATCGCCTGCGGCCGCGCCAGCCGCTTTTCGGCCATGGTGAGGGCGATCGCGGCGCCGGCGCTGTGGCCGACGGTCAGCGTCGGCGTGAGTTCGAGGCTGGCGAGCAGCGCCGCCAGCGCGGTGCCGACCGACGTCGGCGTCGGCCGCGCCATGGCGCTGGTAAAGCCATGGCCGGGCAGGTCGGGCGCGACGACGGTGAAATGCGCGGCCAGCAGAGGCATCAGGTCGCGCCAGCTGTGCGTCGCCGCTGCAGTGCCGTGGATCAGCAGCAGGAATGGGCCCTGGCCCATCACCTGGACATGCCAACGGACGCCGCCGACAGAGACGAAGCGGCTCGTGTCAGCATTGGGCCAGCCCTTGCCCTCGTGGGTCCAGCGCGGCGCGCTCATGCGGCGGCAGCATTCACGGCGGCGTTCACAGCGGCGACGACGGCGCGGGCATCGAGCCGCGGCAGCGCGACGAAGCGGGCGCCCATTGCCGCTGCCAGCGCCGCGCCTTCGGGCCGGGCGCGGGCGCTGCAGTCGATGAACACGCTGGCGATGC
>QBLU01000005.1:0-34379 GCA_003241875.1 Alphaproteobacteria bacterium | reverse complement strand
GTGCCCGCGCCTTCGGGCCGGGCGCGGGCGCTGCAGTCGATGAACACGCTGGCGATGCCGGTGCCGCCGAAGGCGCGGGCACTGGCCAGCGCGGCTTGCTGCGGCACGATTCCGGGCGGGCCGACATTGGCGCGGCCGTCGGTCAGCACCACGAGCAGCGGCGTGCGGCCGCGCTGGCGCTCGGCTTCGGCCACCCGCCGGGCCAGGTCGATGCCGGCGGCCATCGGCGTGCCGCCGCCGCCGGCCAGCGCTGCCAGTTCGCGCTGGCGCGCGCCAAGCGACCGGGTTGGCGGCAGGCACAGCTCGGCACCATCGCCGCGAAACGCCACCAGCGCGACTTCGGCCCGCTTCACATAGGCGGCGGCGAGCAGCAGCTCAATGGCGCCCTTGGCCTCCGCCAGCCGCGCGAACGCCGCCGAGCCCGAGGCATCGACGGCAAAGATCGTGGTCGATTCGGCGCGGGCGACGAAACGCCGGATGCGTAGGTCGTCGTGGCGGATCGACAGCCGGCCATCGTCGCGCTGCGGGCGAAGCTTTTGCCAGGGCGCCGCGGTCTTGATGGTTTCGATCAGCGCCAGCCGGGCGCCGCGCCCGGGCGCCCCGGCTCGGACCCCGGCGGGCCGGCCGCTGGTCAGCGAGCGCAGCTTGGCACCGCTGCTGCCGCCGCCGGGCGACTTCATCTGGATGCCGTTGGCGAGCGCATCGAGCAACCCTGGCGGCAGGGCCGTCTGCGCCGCATCGAGGACGATGTCGGTGGCGTCGGGCGGGAAGTGTTCGGGGCTGTCGTCGTCGCTTTGGTCGGACGTGTCGTCGCTCGGCGGCGGCGGCTCGGGGGGCGCATTGGGCGCTTCGTCGGGCGGCGGCGGGGTTTCGCCGGGCGGCAATCGAGTGGCGCGCGGGCCGAGGACCAGCGCCGCGGCGATCTCGATATCGCCGGCGGCAATGGCGCGGCGGCCGTCCAGCCCCGCATGGGCATAGGCCACGCGTTGGGCCTGGATCGGCGCGCGGATCGAATCGATGCCGAGCACGACCCCGGCAGAGGCCAGCGCCGTGCCGGGATCGGCGACGACATCGCCGGCTACGATGTCATCGACCTGCGGCGGAAAACCGGTGTCCCCCGCCAACAGCGCCGCCATCGGCAGGCGCACATCGGTCAGGTCGAGATGGATGGCGAGGCGGTCGGCCAGCGCCGGCGAGACATGATCCTCGCTGCCCGCCTCGCTCTCGTCGAACAGCACGAGCAGCGGGCCATCGTCGTCGAGCGCGCCGGCCAGCCGTGCCGCCAGCGCCGGCGACAGCCGCTCCGCCATCGGCACCAGCAGCACGCCATTGCCGACCTCCGCCAACAAGCCGGGCCGATGCACCGGGCAGCCGGCGGCGAGTGTCGCGGTCAAGTCGAGCCCACCGTCGAGCGCCTCGGCATCGGCGCTGGCCGGCAGGCGGCGGACGCTCGCGACGATGGCCAGGGCGGCTGCCCAGGCGTCGCGCACCGGGCCGGGCCGGGCGTGGAGCAGGATGCCGCCGAGCCCCGCGGGCGCTTCGGTGATGATCTCGATCGCGGTCAGGGCGAGCGCCCAGCGGGTGGCGCTGGCGGCGGCGTCGGCGATCGGGCCGGCGGCAGACTCATCCACCCTCGGCCCCTCCCTGGCAAGGGAGGGGGGCTGCGTCATGCCGGGATGAGTTCGGCGACGGCGCGGGCGATGCGGGCCGTCGAGCCGGTGTCATCGAGCACGTTGCGGCGCAGCCGGTGGCGCAGCGCCAGCGCGGCGACGGCGCCGACATGCGCCGGGGCGACGGCCTTCTTGCCGGCCAGCGCCGCGGTGGCGCGGGCGGCGCGCAGCAGGGTCAATTCCCCGCGCAGGCCATCGGCGCCGACCGCCTGGCACAGGCGGCTGCCGAGTTCGAGCATCGGGTCGCCGACCTGCACGTCGGGCAGCCGCTTGCGCGCTCTGGCGATGGCGGCAACGGTCGCGGTTTCCTCGGCGGCATAGGTTTTGGCGAAACCTTCGGGATCGCGGTCGAAACGGTCGCAACGCTTGACGATCTCGATGCGGTCGGCGAGATCGGTCGGGGTGCGGACGTCGACGGACAGTCCGAAGCGATCGAGCAGCTGCGGCCGCAATTCGCCTTCTTCCGGGTTGCCCGAGCCGACGAGGATGAAGCGCGCCGCGTGGCGGATGCTCAGCCCCTCGCGCTCGACGAGGTTCTGCCCCGACACGGCGACGTCGAGCAGCAGGTCGACGAGGTGGTCCTCGAGCAGGTTGATCTCGTCGATATACAGAAAGCCGCGATTGGCCTTGGCCAGCAACCCGGGTTCGAAGCGTTTTTCTCCCGTCGCCAGCGCCCGTTCGAGATCGAGGCTGCCGACGACGCGGTCTTCGGTGGCGCCGAGCGGCAGGTCGACGAACGGCACCGGCACCTGCGCGGTCTTCTTGCCCGCCGTCTTGCGGCAGTCATCGGGGCACGGCGCCGCGTCGGCCGGCACGCAGCCATAGCGGCAGCCGGCAACGATCGTCATCGGCGGCAACAGCGCCGCCAGCGCCCGCACCGCCGTCGACTTGCCGGTGCCGCGGTCGCCGAACACCATGACGCCGCCCAGCCGCGGCTCCACCGCCGCCATCAGCAGCGCCTGCTTCATTTCGGATTGGCCGACGATGGCGGAAAACGGGAACGGAGCTTTCATCACTGTCCACTTAGCATGACAGTTCCGCCCCGCAAGCCGAGCGGATCAATCGACCCAGAGGTCTTCCTTCTCGGCGGCCCGGCGGTCGAGCTCGGCGCGGGTGATCTTTTCGCTCGATGATTTGAGCTGGCCGCATGCCGCCATGATGTCGCGGCCGCGCGGCCGGCGCACCGGCGCCGAAATCCCGGCCTGGAAGATGATGTCGCTGAACCGCGACACGCGTTCGGGCGTCGAGGTTTCGTAGATGCTGCCCGGCCAGGGGTTGAACGGGATCAGATTGACCTTGGCCGGCAGGCGGTACTTGCGGATCAGCCGGACGAGCTCATGGGCATCCTCGTCGCGATCGTTCTTGTCCTTCAGCATGACATATTCGAAGGTGATGCGCCGGGCGTTGTTGGCGCCGGGGTAATCGGCGCAGGCCGAGAGCAGCTCCTCGATGCCGTATTTCTTGTTGATCGGCACGATCTCGTCGCGGATCTCCTTGGTGACGGCGTGCAGCGACACGGCAAGGTTGACGCCGATCTCGGTGCCCGCGCGCGCCATCATCGGCACGACGCCCGAAGTGCTGAGCGTGATCCGCCGCTTCGACAGGCCGAGCCCGTCGCCATCCATGACGATCTGCAGCGCGTCGCGGACGTTTTCGAAGTTATAGAGCGGCTCGCCCATGCCCATCATGACGATGTTGGTGAGCATGCGGCCGTCGGAGGTATAGTTGCTGCCGGCCTGGTTCTGGCCCGGAATCCAGGCGACATCGTCGTCGTCGAAATCATCGTCGTCGTCGGCGACCACCGTGGGGCGCGGCGCGACCGGTGCCGAGGCATTGGGCCATTCGCCCAGCGCGTCGCGCGCCACCATGACCTGGCCGACGATTTCCGCCGGGGTCAGGTTGCGCACCAGCTTCATGGTGCCGGTAAAGCAGAACCGGCAGTTGAGCGTGCAGCCGACCTGCGACGACACGCACAGCGTGCCGCGATAGGCGTCGGGGATGAACACGCACTCGGCTTCCTCGCCGTCGTCGAAGCGCAGCAGCCATTTGCGGGTGCCGTCGGTCGACACCTGCGCCGTCACCACCTCCGGCCGGCCGACGACGAAATGCTGGGCCAGCAGCGCGCGGGTGTCCTTGGAGATATTGGCGAAGGCATCGATCTCGGTGGCGCCGCGGTGATAGATCCAGTGCCAGACCTGTTGTCCGCGCATCTTGGCCTGCTTTTCGGGGATGCCGGCTTCGATCAAAGCCTCGCGCAACTGTGCCTTCGACAGGCCGAGCAGCGCACGCTTGCCATCGGCGCGTGCCGGCATCGGCTTGCGGGGCACGGGTTTGGGGTCGACGAGGCCGGGAATCTGCATCGGCGGCATATAGGCGCGCCATGGGGCGGAAGAAAGGCGGTTGCCGGTTGCTTAGCGTGTCGCGCCACCCCACTATCGAACCATGCTGCGTCAGTATGAGCTCGTCGAACGCGTCAAGGCCTATGATCCCGATGCGGACGAGGATCTGCTGAACCGCGCCTATGTGTTCTCGATGAAGGCGCATGGCTCGCAGCTGCGCGCTTCGGGTGACCCGTATTTCAGCCACCCGATCGAAGTCGCCGGCATCCTGACCGACCTGAAGCTCGACGACGAGACCATCGCCACCGGCATTCTGCACGACACCATCGAGGATACCGTCGCCACCCAGGACGAGATCGACCGGCTGTTCGGCAAGTCGGTCGGCCGGCTGGTCGATGGCGTCACCAAGCTGTCGAAGATCGAGGCGCAGACCGACAGCGAGCGCCAGGCCGAGAATTTGCGCAAGTTCCTGCTCGCCATGTCGAACGACATCCGCGTGCTGCTGGTGAAGCTCGCCGATCGGCTGCACAACATGCGGACGCTGCATTTCATCAAGTCGGAAGACAAGCGCCGCCGCATCGCCCGCGAGACGATGGACATCTATGCGCCGCTGGCCGAGCGCATCGGCATGTACGGCTTCATGGACGAGCTGCAGGAGCTGGCCTTTCGCGAGCTCGAGCCTGATGGCCATGCGACGATCGCGGCCCGGCTGGCCAAGCTGCGCGAGGGCGGCGGCGACACCGTCGCGCGCATCGCCTCGGGCATCAAGCTTGTGCTCGCGCAAAAGGGCATCGAGGCCGAGGTTACGGGGCGTGAAAAGCGGCCCTATTCGATCTGGCGCAAGATGCAGGGGCGGGCGATGGCGTTCGAGGCGCTGTCGGATGTCATGGCGTTCCGCATCCTCGTCGACGACGAGGCCGAATGCTATCGCGCCCTTGGCGTCGTCCATGGCCGCTGGCCGATGGTGCCCGGCCGCTTCAAGGATTTCATCTCGACGCCCAAGCGCAACGGCTACAAATCGATCCACACCACGGTTCTGCACAATGAGAATGCCCGCATCGAGGTGCAGATCCGCACCCGGCGCATGCACGAGGAGGCGGAATTCGGCCTCGCGGCGCATTGGGCGTACAAACAGGGCGGCGATGGCGCGATGGCGCGCGAGGCCTATCCCTGGCTCGAGGATCTGCTCGAGGTGCTCCACGACGCGGCAACGCCCGAGGAATTGCTCGAAAACGCCCGGTTGGCGATGTTCCAGGACCAGGTTTTCGTGTTCACGCCCAAGGGTGCGCTACACCAGCTGCCGCGCGAATCGACGCCGGTCGATTTTGCCTATGCCGTCCATTCCGACCTTGGCGACAGCTGCGTCGGGGCCAAGGTCAACGGCCGCGTCGTTCCGCTGCGCACCCGGCTGGTCAACGGCGACCAGGTCGAGATCCTGCGGTCGAAGGTAAAGGCACCCGATCCGGCCTGGGAGGGCTTTGTCGCCAGCGCCAAGGCGCGGGCAGCGGTGCGGCGCCATGTTCGCCACAAGAACCTGCAGGAAAGCCAGGCGATGGGCGGCAAGCTGCTCGATTCGCTGGCCCTGCGGCTGAAGATCTCGCTGGGGGACGAGACTCTCGGGCCGGCGCTGAGCCGACTGAAGCTTGGCGACCGTCAGGCGCTGGAACTGGCGATGGCGCGCAACCAGCTGACCGATGCCCAGGTTTCGGAAGCACTGGTGCCGGGATCGACCGCCGGGCAAAAGCCCCGGCGCAAGCGCGGCAAGCCCGGGCCGGCCGCCGTCAGCATCCACGGCCTCACCGCCGGCGTGGCGTTCGAGCTTGGCACCTGCCACCCGATTCCCGGCGATCGCATCGTCGGCATCCGGCGCCCCGGCGAACCTATTGTCGTCCACACCATCGATTGCGCCAGCCTGGCCGACGAAACCGGCGAGTGGCTGGAAGTGTCATGGGGCGCGGAAACCGATGGCGCCATCGCCCGGCTTGCGGTGGTCGTCCACAACCAGCCGGGGTCGCTCGCCAGCCTGACGGCAGCGTTGGCGGCGCACAACGCCAATATCGTCAACCTGGCGCTGAAGCACCGAGATCGCGAGTTTCACACCGACGTGATCGACATCGAGGTCGAGGACCTGAAGCACCTGACGACGATCATCGCGGCGCTGCGCCAAGTGAAGGCGGTGGTGTCGGTGGAGCGGATGCGGGGGTAGTGATCTGTCATCCCGGCGAAGGCCGGGACCCATGAACCACCGGCCCTCGGCACGCGCGGACTTGCCTGGCCATGCTCGTGATTCATGGGTCCCGGCCTGCGCCGGGATGACAGGTGAGCCCTAGCGCGCGATCGCGATGGCGATTTCGCTGACCCAGCCCTTCGACCCCATCTCGTCCTCGACTTCCCAGAAGCCGGCCTGCTTGTTGCCGGTCGGGTACAGCATGGCGCCGGCGTCGAGCGGCTTCAGTACCTTGGTCTTTGGCGACGGGCCGGCGAACATGCGGCCGGCGTTCTTCATCGCCACGGCGCGTTCGGCCTGCGGGCCGGCGATGGCGTCGCTGAGGCCGCCGAGTTCGTTGACCAGCTTGGTATAGGCGTCGAGATAGGCCAGCGCGATGACTTGGCCCATTTCGGTGTTGTCATAGCCGCTGGCGCCGCCGGCGCCGAGGAAGCCGCCCGAGAACAGCCCGCCACCGGCGGCAAAGCCCAGATCGGACTTCTTCGACTGGCCTTCGGAGACATATTCCTCCGACGACTTGTTGTTGACGACGTTGAGCACGACGTTGGCCGAACGCTTCTTGACGTTGAGGCCGCCGAGCAGCGCCCCGAAGCCGCCAGGCACGAAGCCGCCGATCAGGCCGCCGACGTTGAGGCCGCCCTTGTTGGCGTTGCTCGACACGATATCGGGAATCATCGTGAAATCGGCCTCGACCATCTGGCCCTTGCCGATGGTGCCGCCGCGCCGCGTCTCGCCGGCCGCCGACAGGTTGCGCTCGGTCTGCATCGCCGCCATGCCGCGATTGCTGCGGTTGACGAGGCGGAAGCACTTCGACTTCTGGACATAGACGCGGATCAGCGCCTCGGGCGAGCTGAGCCCGAGGTCGGTCCACCAGCGGTTTTCGTTTTCGGGCGACGACAGCGCGATGGTGCCGAGCGGGCGCGGGCAATTCGGCAGTTCGGCCACCTTGGCGGCACGGGTCTTTTCGATTTCCTGGCCGGATTTTGACTTGATCTGTGCGACCGCCGGCGTGACGCTGCCCAGCATCGCCAGCAGTGCGGCCCCCATGCCGGTCCGAACCAGAATACCCATGACGCAACGTCCCCCCAAAAGCCGTGCTGGTGCTTTAACGAATTGTAAGCCGGGTTTCCAGAGCGTCTGCAACATTCCGTCACTTTGACGACTTCGTGTCGGGTGCTAAGCCGCTGGGCCATGACCGATGACGACATCCTTGCCGAATTCCGCGCCGCCGAAGCTCTGCTCGAGGGGCATTTCATCCTGTCGTCGGGGTTGCGGTCGTCGCGATACCTGCAGTGCGCCCGGGTGCTGATGGACCCGGCCCGTGCGGCGCGGCTGGCCGCGGCACTTGCCGACAAGATACCTGCCGATGTCAGGGCGCGCGTCGATGTTGTCGTTGCCCCGGCGATGGGCGGCCTCATCTGCGGCCATGAGCTCGCCCGGGCGCTCGGCACGCTGTCGATGTTCGTCGAGCGGCCGACCGGGACCTTCGAATTGCGTCGCGGCTTTCGGCTCGAACCCGGCCAGAAGGTGCTGCTGATGGAGGATGTCGTGACGACGGGGCTCAGTTCCCGCGAAGCGATTGCCGCGGTCAATGCGGCGGGCGGCGAGGTCATCCACGCAGCGTCCCTCGTCGACCGCTCGAACGGCAAGGCCGATCTCGGCGTGCCCTTTACCCCGCTCATCCGCCTCGACGTGCCGAGCTATGCCGCCGACGCGCTGCCGCCCGAACTGGCGGCGATCCCGGCGGTCAAGCCGGGCAGTCGCGCCGCATGACGCGCCTTCCCGCGCTGTTCGTCATGGCGGCGCTGACCATGGCCGCCGCGCCGCCACCGCTTGCCACGATATGGGCCGACACCGCGGCCGCCGCTCGCAAGGCTGACTTTCACGGCCATCTCATCGTTGCAGATGCGACCGCGGCCCATGGCGAGGATGTCGGCAACAGCACCGGACCGGCGCTGTGGCGCTGGGTTTCGGTCAGCAAGCAGATCGTCGCGACGCTGGTGATGCAGGAGGTCGATCGCGGCAAGGTCACGCTCGACACGCCGATCAGGACCTATGCTCCAAACCTCCAGGTCGCCAACGCCGATATCGTAACGCTGCGCCAGCTGTTGCAGCACACCAGCGGGCTGCCCAATGTCGAGGACGGCCCGATGAACAAGGCCGGCACCACGCTGGCGCTGTTCGACCGATCGACCCCGGCGCCCGGCCCCGGCATCAACGCCATCTGCCGCGGCCCCGCCAAGGCCGCACCCGGTGTCCGCTTCGAATATAATGACTGCGATACCGAAGTCGTCGGCGCGGTGCTGGAGGCGGTGACCGGTCGGCCGCTCGAAACGCTGCTGTCGCAGCAGCTTTTCGCGCCATTGGGCATGACCGGCGCGCGCCTGCTGAAAGCCGGTGACGACGCCGGCCGTCCCGGTCTGCTCCCCGATGGAACCAGCGACGACTATATCGATGTCGGCCGCTTTGGCGCCGCAGGGGCCGTCGCCGGGCCGCCGGCAGCGCTGGCCCGTTTTGACCAGGCGCTGCTCGCCGGAAGACTGATGACCCCCGCCTCCCGTGCCGAGATGTGGAAGGGTGATCGCCAGTATGGCTTCGCGGCGCTCGGCCAATGGGTTTACACGGTGCCGCTCGCCGGCTGTGCCGAGCCTGTCGAGCTGGTCGAACGCCGCGGCGGCATCGGCGGCGTCGAAATTCGCAATGTCATCGCGCCAGCCAAGGGGCGTATCGTTATCGCCTTTGCCGACCGGCCGGCGGCCTTCGGCGAACCCTGGCAGGGCAAGGGCCTGACCTACGACCTGCTCTCCGCCGCCTTCTGCAAGGCCAACTGATGACCAACCACCTCCGCCTCGGCGTCAACATCGATCATGTCGCAACCATCCGCAACGCCCGCGGCGGCTTGCATCCCGATCCGGTGCGGGCGGCGCTGATGGCGGCCGAGGCCGGGGCCGACGGCATCACCGCGCACCTGCGCGAGGACCGGCGGCATATCACCGATGCCGATCTCGATGCGCTCGTCGGCAGCATCAGCCTGCCGCTCAACCTCGAGATGGCGGCCACTGACGAGATGCTGGGCATTGCCCTCGCCCATCGGCCGCACGCCGCCTGCATCGTGCCCGAACGCCGGGCGGAGCGGACGACCGAGGGTGGCCTCGATGCCGCCGGGCAGCACAATACGCTGGCGCCGATCATCGCCCGGCTCAGCGACGCCGGCATCCGGGTCAGCCTGTTCGTGGCGCCCGAGGCACGCCAGCTCGATGCCGCCGTGAAGCTCGGCGCGCCGGTCGTCGAGCTGCACACCGGGCCTTACAGCCATGCGCTGACCGATGCCGAGGTCGCCGTCGAACTCGCGCGGCTGCACGCTGCCGTCGCCCATGGCGCGGCGCTGGGCCTTGAGATGCACGCCGGCCACGGGCTGACATTCGACAATGTCGGCCCGGTCGCGGCGATGCCGGAGCTTGCCGAGCTCAACATCGGGCATTTCCTGATCGGCGAGGCGGTGTTCACCGGCCTCGGCCCGGCCATTGCCCGCATGCGCGCGGCGATGGACGCGGCGCGGCTCGGGCTTGCGGCATGAACATCCCGGCCGGCGTCTTCGTGCTCGGCCTCGGCTCCGACCTCTGCAACATCGACCGCATCGCCAACAGCATCACGCGCTTCGGAGATCGTTTCCTCAACCGGGTCTTCACCGACACCGAACGCGCCAAGGCCGACCGGCGCGTGCTGACCCGCACCGGCACCTATGCCAAGCGCTTTGCCGCCAAGGAGGCATGTTCCAAGGCGCTCGGCACCGGCTTTCGCAAGGGCGTCTTCATGCGCGACATGGGCGTGGTGAACCTGGCCAGCGGCGCGCCGACCCTGGCGCTGACCGGCGGCGCGGCGGCGAGGCTGGCGGAAATCACCCCGCCGGGTTACAGGGCAGCGGTGCATCTGACGATGACCGACGACCATCCCTGGGCGCAGGCCATCGTCCTCATTACCGCGAGCCCCCTATGACCGAGGCGACATTGGCGACCAAGAAGCCGACCAACTGGGCCAGCGAGGCCTGGCAGCTGTTCCTGCTGGTGCTCGCCGTACTGGGTGTCCACTCGCTGATCGCCAAGCCGTTCTACATTCCATCGGGTTCGATGCTGCCGTCGCTGCTGATCGGCGACCGGTTGATCGTGTCGAAATATCCCTATGGCTATTCGTACCTGTCGCCGTCACTGAACGTGCTCCCCGAAATGCCGGGCCGTGTCCTCGGCAGCCTGCCCGAGCGCGGCGATATCGCGGTCATCAAGAGCCCGCGCGACAAGAGCGATTACATCAAGCGGGTCATCGGCCTGCCCGGCGACACCGTGCAGATGCGCGAGGGCCAGCTGATCCTCAACGGCCAGCCGGTGTCGAAGGTGGCGGTGGCGCTGACCGAGATTCCGGTCAGCCCGAACAGCGACTGCCTGTCGCCGGTCGACGAGCAGTATCGCACCACCAACGCCGCCGGCGTGCCGGTCTGTCGCTTCCCGACGTTCCGCGAAACGCTGCCGTCGGGCCGCAGCTACCTGACCATGGACCTGGCCCAGACCCCGCAGGACAATACCGAGCCGATGATCGTGCCCGAGGGGCATATCTTCCTGATGGGCGACAATCGCGACAATTCGGAAGACAGCCGCTTCGATCCGCTGCTCGGCGGATTGGGCATGTTGCCGATCGAAAATCTCGTCGGCCGGGCGGAGTTCATCACCTTCTCGCTCGACGGTTCGACGACGTTCAATCCGATCAGCTGGTTCACCGCGGTCCGCACGAATCGCTATCTGATCGGGCTGGACAAGAAGGTCAGCAACTGACGTAGCGGCGCTGCGCGATTGTCGCCCGGCGAAGGCCGGGGCCCATGAATCACGAGTTTTGATGCGTGGGCACGCTCGTGCCGTCATTGGTGGTTCATGGGCCCCGGCCTTCGCCGGGGTGACAGCTATGAGTTTTGAGCCCGGCCAGCCGGCTCGCGGTCTTAAGACCTTGGCTTGACAGCCAGCAATTCGATATCGAACTCCAGCACGGCGCCGGGCGGGATGACGCCGCCGGCACCGCGCGCGCCATAGGCAAGCTGCGGCGGCACGACGAAGTGATATTTGGAGCCGGTCGGCATCAACTGGACGCCTTCGGTCCAGCCGGGAATGACCTGGTCGAGCGGGAACGGCGCCGGCTGGCCGCGCTGGTACGAGGAATCGAACACCGTCCGCGCGCGATCGACGAGCCGGCCCTCGTAATGGACGAGGACGGTGTCGGTGCTGGCCGGCCTGGGGCCGCTGCCGGCGCGAATGACATCATATTGCAGGCCGCTGGCCGTCGTGACGACGCCGTCTTTCTTGGCATTGGCGGCAAGGAACTTCATGTCGTCCTGGCGCACGGCGGCGACCTGGCCCTGTGTTCCAAGATAGACGCTGATGGCGACGACGGCGGCCACGACGGCACCGCCGACCAGCCATCGGGTGGCACCCCCGCCAGCGGGGGTGTTCGGGTTGCCGGTCGCCATGCCGCGGCCTTTCAGATCAAGCTTACTTCACACCATCGCGTTCGGCGCGCTTGCGCTCGAGCTTGCGGGCGCGGCGGACAGCGGCAGCCTTTTCACGGGCACGCTTTTCGCTGGGCTTTTCATAGTGACGGCGCAGCTTCATTTCGCGGTAAACGCCTTCGCGCTGCAGCTTCTTCTTGAGCGCGCGCAGCGCCTGATCGACATTGTTGTCGCGAACCACGATTTGCATGCAGCCGTTCTCTCCATTCACGTTGTCGGGGCTGGCACAGCGCCGACACTTGTCAAAATAGCAGTGATTCCGGCAAGACAGTCCTGCCGGAGCGAACGGGGCGCATAGCAGAGGCGGCCGGGGGAAACAAGGCGCAAGCGACTCTGGATGCTGCCGGTTTTCCGTTGCGGCAATCGCGGCGCTGGAGGCCGGCCGCCGAAGCCGCTATGCTGCCGACATGACCGAAGATATCCCGCTCGCCGAACTGCGCCCGCGCCTGATCGCGGCGATGCTGCCCAATGTGCCGTTCGACGGCTGGACCGCGACCAGCCGCGACCTGGCCGCCGACGCCGAGGGCATCGACCGCGACATCGCCGCGATGGCGCTGCCCGATGCGGCGACGATGATCGATGCCTATACCGAACAGGCCGACGCCCTGATGACGGCGGCGATGGCCAACGCTCATGATTTGAAGGTGCGCGACCGCATCCGGCTGGCGCTGCGCAGCCGGCTCGAAGCGGCGGACCGGGAGGCCGTGCGACGGGCGCTGGCCGTTCTGCTGCAGCCGCAACACGCCGGCCTGTCGGCCCGTACGCTGTGGCGGACCGCCGACGCCATGTGGCGCGCAGCCGGCGACACCGCCACCGATTTCAATCATTATTCCAAGCGCGCCATCCTCGGCGCCGTGTATTCCGCCAGCCTGCTGTACTGGCTGGAAGACGACAGCGACGAACAGGCGGCAACCTGGGCCTTCATCGACCGCCGAATCGACGATGTGATGAAATTCGAAAAGACCAAGGCGCGCGTGCAGGGGGCGCTGTCCAACCTGCCCAACCCGGCGGGCTTTCTCGGGCGCCTGCGGTATCCCGCGGTTTAGGGAGTCTTCCCTACTGGCAATCGCGCGCACCTCATGATAACCGTTCGCAACAACAGTCGCGATTGGCCCCCACTTCATGCTTGAACCCCGCCTGATCGAGCGCCTGTCGCCCGGCGAGGTGGCGACAATCGCCGCCATCGACCGCGCTGGCCTCGATCCGCTGACCGCGCAGCGATTGCACGAGCTCGGCTTTGATGAAGGTGTCGATGTCGAATTGCTGCACCGCGCGCCGTTCGGGGGTGACCCGCTGGCCGTTCGCGTCGGCAACATGACAGTGGCGCTGCGCAAGTCGATGGCGCGGCTGATCGAGATCGAGGCTCCGGCCGCACCCGCCGCGATCGCAGCCGAATAGCGTGAACGTCCCGCTTGCAACGCCGGTGGTGGCGCTGGTCGGCAATCCCAATGCCGGCAAGACCAGCCTGTTCAACGCCCTGACCGGTTCCCGCCAGAAGGTCGGCAATTATCCCGGCGTCACTGTCGAGCGCAAGGCCGGGCGGCTGCCGCTGCCCGACGGCCGCATCGCCGAACTGATCGACCTGCCCGGCACCTACAGCCTGACACCGCGCAGCCCCGACGAGGCCGTCACCCGCGATGCCGTGCTCGGGCTCTTGCAGGGCGAAAAACGCCTCGACGCCATCATTGCCGTCGTCGATGCCACCAATTTGCGCAACCACCTGCGCTTTGTCCTCGAACTGCGCCGGCTCGGCCTGCCGATGCTGGTGGCGCTCAACATGGTCGACCTGGCGGCGCGTGACGGCATGACCATCGATGTCGAGCGGCTGTCCGCCATTCTCGGATTGCCGGTCGTCGCCACCGTTGCGGTCCGCCGCCGCGGCCTCGATGACGTCGCCGCCCAGGTCGCCGCGACCCTGCGCGCCGAGACGCCGGTGCTCGCCGTGGTGGCGGATGCCGATGTCAGGCTGTTGCAGCGCGAAGCGCGGGTCATCGCCGACACCGTGACCCTCACCCAGGGCGCGCGGCGGCGCTGGTCGCAACGGCTCGACGGCGTTGCGCTGCATCCGGTGCTGGGGCCGATCCTGCTCGCTGCGCTGCTGTTCTGCATGTTCCAGGCGGTCTTTGCCTGGGTTTCGGCGCCGACCGACTGGCTGGCGGCGCAGGTGACGTTGGCGCAGGGCGCATTGACCGCCGGCATGGCGGACGGTCCGCTGCGGTCTATGCTCGTTGATGGCGTGCTCGGCGGCGTCGGCGCGGTCGTCGTGTTCCTGCCGCAGATTCTCATCCTGTTCTTCTTCATCCTGTGCCTCGAACAATCGGGCTATATGGTGCGGGCGGCGTTCCTGATGGACCGGCTGATGGCGCGGGTCGGGCTGAACGGCCGGGCGTTCATTCCGCTTATCTCGTCCTTTGCCTGTGCGGTGCCCGGCATCATGGCAACGCGGACGATCGATTCGCCACGTGACCGGCTGACGACGATCCTGATCGCCCCGCTGATGACCTGTTCGGCGCGGCTGCCGGTCTACGCCGTCATCATCGGCGCCTTCATCCCCGATCGGCCGGTGCTCGGCGTGCTCGGGCTGCAGGGCCTGGTGCTGTTCGTCCTCTATATCGCCGGCGTGGTCGGCGCGCTGGTCGCCGCCTGGGCGCTGCGCCATACCGTGACCAAGGGGCCGAGCCCGACGTTCCTGATGGAGATGCCGAAATATCAGTGGCCGGCGCCGCGCGACATCGGCATCGGCATGTACCAGCGCGCCATGGCCTTCATCACCCGTGCCGGCGGCATCATCCTGGTGTCGACCATCGCGCTATGGGCGCTGGCGACCTGGCCGAAGCCGCCCGCCGACTGGAACCGGCCGGCACTGGAATACAGCATCGCCGGCCGTATCGGCGCCGGGCTGGAGCCGATCTTCCGGCCGATCGGCTTTAACAAGGAGATCGCGCTGGCGCTGGTGCCCGGCATGGCGGCGCGCGAAGTCGCGGTCAGTGCACTGGGCACCGTCTATTCGCTGCAAGGCACCGACGAGAACCACACCGATGGCCTGATCACCAAGCTGCAGGCGGCCTGGTCGCTGCCGACGGCGCTGGCGTTTCTCGCCTGGTTCGTGTTTGCGCCGCAGTGCATCTCGACGCTGGCGGTGACCCGGCGCGAGACCGGCGGCTGGGCCTGGCCGGCGTTCATGTTCGCCTATCTGTTCGCCGCGGCCTATGTTGCGGCGGGGATCACCTATTGGACGGCGCGGGCGCTGTTCTGACCGGCACCAGCCGGATCTCGGCGGCGGCGTGTTCGTTGTTCGCGCCGACCGGGACCGGGGTGAAGGTGTCGGACGTCCAGGCCAGCCTGCCGGCGCGATCGGTGATCCTTGCCGATAGCGAGGCTCGCGCCGGCGGCTCGGCCCGGCGGGCATCGAAATCGAGCCGCCAGTATAGCGGAACCTGGTTGCCGCGCAGGCGGATCTGGGTGCGCGCCAGCAGCGGCGCGACAGCATCGGCCCGCGCCGTGTCGCGCAGTTCGACAACCAGAACGGCGTCGGGCGGCAATGCGATCCGCGCCGGATAGGTGACCGTGCCGGTGGCGACGCCGGGTGTCGCGGTGGCGGGCACCGCCTTGCACGACAGGGATGGATTGCCGCCACCGCTGATGGTCAGCGTCTTGGCACCTTCCACGCCCTTGCCGCGCAGGTCGAGGCCGCCGCCCGAATAGCGGAAACCGGACAGCGCCAGGCGGCGCGACAGGGTGACCTCGCGACCTCGATGCTGGAGGAAGCTGCCATAGGGTTGCTCGACGATCGCCGCGAGACTGCCGTCGCCACAGATATAGCGGCCCGATGCCGCCACCCGGTAATCGGCGGCGGCAGGCACCGACACGAGCAACGCAGCACAGGCAACAAGCGACCGCATAACCAAACTCCGGACACGCGCGGCAAGGATATGGCGGGCATCGCCGGCAATCAATCCGGCTGTTCGGGAAACTGCGGTCGCCGCAGTGGCTTATGGCCAGCAGAGGGAGAATCGCCATGCCACGCGGCGACAAGGACACTTACACCGACAAGCAGGAGCGCAAGGCCGAGCATATCGAGGCCGGCTATGAAGATCGCGGCCTGGCGCCCGAGGAGGCCGAAAAGCGCGCCTGGGCGACGGTCAACAAGCAGGATGGCGGCGGCCGGAAATCAGGCAGTGGGCGAAAAGGCAATTGAAATAATGGCCTAGCAGTGCCGGCCGCCCGAACGCATTATTCATGCCAGATGCGTAATAAAATATTGCGTACAGAGACGTAGTGAATCGATACTTGCTGTTCACCCTCATTCCATCGTTCGATTATTTCATTCCAGCGCAGGGTCGTTGCATCGCCACGACCAACTTTGCATCACAGCGTCCAGGCGACGAACCAACGTTGCCACATTTCCTCTGAAAGGGACGCACCACATGACATCGCCGAACGGCGTTGCAGCACCGCTGCAGCGAAGGACCCGCCGCGCCTCGTTGGCGGCGTTGCTACTGGGCGCTGCAACCATCGCGGTTCCGGCCAGCGCCGTTACGACACCGAGCTGGAACGGATACAAATGGGCTCGTACTGGCCAGCTCAACATCCGCGTCGGCGACAATGTCTCGCGTATCTGGGATCCCTACCTGGACAAGGCGATGGACCAGTGGAGCGCTGCCAGGAACATCAACTTCGTGTCGGCCAAGGGCCTGCGCGTGGCGACGCCGCTATCGTGCAATCCGGTCTATGGCGGCATCCAGGCTTGCAGCGCGAACTACGGCGCCACCGGCTGGCTGGGCTATACCAACATCTGGACCAGCCGCGGCTTCATCGTCCAGGCGACGGTCAGGCTCAACGACTATTATTTCGCCCAGCCCACCTATAATAACAGTGCCTGGCGATCCATGGCGGTTTGCCATGAACTTGGCCACACACTTGGCCTGGACCACAACAACGCGGTCCGGACGGATGCCAATACCGGCAGCTGCATGGATTACAGCAACGATCCGAGCGGCAAGAACGGGAAAAACGTCACCCGCTCCAACCTCGCGCCGGGTTCGGTCGACTTTACCGCGCTCAACGGCATTTATGCCAGGACCAACCCGACGCAGCTGGCCAGCACCAAGCCGGGTTTTCGCGCCGGCGACGGCTATGCGCTCGAAGGTTTCCAAGTCCATTTCATGGCAGCCGTTCCCGAACCGCAAAGCTGGGCGCTGCTGATCGGCGGCTTCGGTCTCGTCGGCAGCGCAATGCGCCGCCAGCGCCCGCCACAAGGCAGCGTCGCTACCGCCTAGTGATCGATCCCGCGACCGGTCCGCTTTTGCAGTTCGTCGATACGCTGGCTGGCCGCTGCCTTGCTGAGCGTTTCGTCGAACTCTTCCCCGGCCTCCTGGCACAAGGTGCGGAGATACGAGGCTTGCGGACCGGTCATCGCCTCATCCCCCGTCGACCAGTCGGCGGGGTCCTTTTCGGCGGGGTTCGAAGGCTGATCGCTCATTCGTGAATCTTTCCGGCGTCGGTGGTGTCGTGGCTGGCCTTGGGCATGTCCGGCGTCGCCGGAACGCCGAGCCCGCGGGCGCGCATGACGTCCGCGGGCGGCACCGGCTCGCCGGCGGCGTCTTCGGTGGCGTCCAGCACCGCAGCTTCGTCGAGCTGGCCCGGGGCAATCCCTGCATGCGGGCTGCCGAGCGGGCGAAAATCATCGCGCTTTAGCCCGGAATCGGGCGCCAGCGGGGCGGGGGTCGGCGTTGGCTTGTCCATGCCGCATCAACGCCTTGGCCGGGGGACGGCTCCCTAATGGGCATCGCCCCAGCTCGGGCCATGGCCGATCTCGACGCCGAGCGGCACCGACAGGTTGACCAGCGGGCGGTGGGCGTTGGCCATCGTTTCGCGGATCACCGGCATGGCGGCTTCGACGTCCCCCTCTGGCACCTCGAAGACGAGTTCGTCGTGGACCTGCAACAGCATTCTGGTCCCGTGCAGCCCAGCGTCGGACAGGGCGCCGGGCATCCGCGCCATGGCGCGCTTGATGATGTCGGCGGCGGTGCCTTGGACGCGGGCGTTGACGGCAGCGCGCTCGGCGAACTGGCGCTCGCCCTGGTTCTTGGAAAAAATCAGCGGCACATGCGCCTTGCGGCCGAACAGCGTGGTGACGAAGCCCTTGTCCTTCGCCGCCATGATGGTTTCCGCCATATAGTTGCGGATGCCCGGGAAGCGGCTGAAATACAGGTCGATGTAGCGCGCCGCCTCGCCGCGATCGATGCCGAGCCGTTGCGCCAGGCCGAACGCCGAGATGCCGTAGATGATCGAGAAGTTGATGGTCTTGGCGCGGGCGCGGGTGTCGCGGGTGACCTCGCCAAAGACTTCCTGCGCCGTCAGCGCATGGACGTCGCCGCCTTCGGAATAGACCTGCTTCAGCTCCGGCACATCGGCGATATGGGCGACCAGCCGCAACTCGATCTGGTTATAATCGGCGGCCATCAGCACATGGCCCGGCGCCGCGACAAAAGCATGGCGGATGCGGCGGCCGAGCTCGGTGCGGATCGGGATGTTCTGCAGATTGGGATCGTTCGAACTCAAGCGCCCGGTGCTGGTCGCCGCCAGCGCATAGTTGGTGTGGACGCGATCGGTTTTCGGGTTGATCTGCGCCTGCAGGGCATCGGTGTAGGTCGATTTCAGCTTCGAATGCTGGCGCCAGTCGAGGACCTTGGTGGCGATCTCGGCACCTTCCCCGGCGAGCCGTTCAAGCTCGGTGACATCGGTGGTCCAGGCGCCGGTCTTGGATGATTTCTTGCCCGATTTCAGCCCCATGCGCTCGAACAGCACTTCGCCCAGCTGCTTGGGGCTGCCGATGCTGAACGGGCCGCCGGCGATGGCATGAATCTCGCCCTCCAGCCGGGCGATCTCGATCTCATAGGCCGCGGACAGGCCGACCAGCGCGCCGCGATCAACGCGGATGCCGGCCAACTCCATGTCGGCGATGACCGGCATGACCGGGCGATCGACGGTTTCGTAGATGGTCGTTGCCTGCTCGCGCCATAGCCGGTCACGGAAGCAGCAGTGCAGGCGGAAGGTGACGTCGGCGTCTTCGGCAGCATAGTCGGTAGCCTTGCGCAGGTCGACCTGGGCGAAATCCCATTTGCCTTTTGCACCGCCGGTCACGTCCTTGAAAGCGATTGGCGTATGGCCGAGGTGGCGCGTCGACAGGTCGTCCATGCCATGGTTCCAGCGCCCGGCATCGAGCGCGTAGCTGAGCAGCATGGTGTCGTCGTACGGCGCCAGCACCGGCACGCCGTGGCGGCGCAGCACGATCAGGTCGTATTTGAGGTTCTGGCCGATCTTGAGCACCGCGGGATCGGCGAACAATGGCTTGAGTCGGGCGATGACATCGGCTTCATCGAGCTGCGGCACGCGTTCGGCGAGCAGGCCCTCCCCCGACTGGTGGCGGAGCGGAATGTAGCACGCCTTGCCGGCGGCGGTCGCCAGGCTGATGCCGATCAGGTCGGCGCGGCACTGGTCGACGCCGGTGGTCTCGGTATCGACGGCAACGGCGCCCGTCCGCGTCGCCTCGGCGATCCACCAGTCGAGCCGGTCGAGCGTGGTGACGCATTCGTAATCGGCGTGGACGAAGGGCTTGGCGTCGTTGGCGACCGGCTGCGGCATGGCGTTGGCGGCCTCCGCCTCGCGCCCCAGTTTCGACAGCATGCCGCGAAAGCCGTGCTTGGCGAGGAACTTGGCCAGCGGCTCCTGCGGCGGGTGGCGCAATGTCAGCGCGTCCAACGGCTCGGCAAGCGGAATATCGTCCTTCAGCCGCACGAGTTCGCGGCTCATGCGGGCATCGGCGATCGAGGCGGCGAGCGTCTCGCGCAGCTTGGGCTTCTTGATGGCGTCGAGATTGGCGATGACCCCTTCGACGCTGCCATAGGCGACGATCAGTTCCGCCGCGGTCTTGGGCCCGACGCCGCGCACGCCCGGGATGTTGTCGGCGGTGTCACCCATCAGGGCCAGCACATCGCCGACCTGTTCCGGCGGCACGCCGAACTTTTCGATGACTTCGGCGCGGTCGATACGCTGGTTCTTCATCGTGTCGAGGCAATCGATGCCGGGCTGGATCAGCTGCATCAAATCCTTGTCAGAGCTTACGATGGTGACGTTGAAATCGGCGCGCAGCGCGGCACAGGCATAGCTGGCGATGATGTCGTCGGCCTCCACGCCGTCCTGCTCGATGCACGGCACGCTGAAGGCGCGCACCGCGTCGCGGATCAGCGGGAACTGCGGCACCAGGTCTTCGGGCGGCGGCGGCCGGTGCGCCTTGTAGGCGGCATACATGTCGTTGCGGAACGTGTGGCTGCCGGCGTCGAGGATGACCGCGAGATGCGTCGGTGCCTCGGCATTGGCGAGCTCGGTGATCAGTTTCCACAGCATCGCGGTAAAGCCATAGACCGCACCGACCGGCGTGCCCTGCGGATCGGTCAGCGGCGGCAGCCGGTGATAGGCACGAAAGATATAGCCCGAGCCGTCGACGAGATAGAGATGCTGCTTGCTCATGCATGCGACTTAGCAGGCGGAACCAGAGGCCGCGAGGGCAAGGTTGCGCTTGCCAGGCTGTGCCGGGCACGAAATAACAGCGGCGCTCCGCCACAGAAAGTCCACCATGCGCCCGATCATCCTTGCTGCCGTCGCCGCCCTGCTGTCGGGCGTCGCCGCCAGCGCGCAGCTTGGCCCGCTGGTGGCGACCCCGGCGGCGACCGACATGAAGCTCGGCAAGCTGCGGCTGACGGCGCTGCGCGATGCCGCCGCCAATGCGCCGAACGACGCCAAGGTGTTCGGCGTCGACACCGGGCCGGCGGCGGTGGAGGCGGTGCTGGCCGCCGCCGGCGCGACGCCGGGACAGATCAGCCTGTCGGTCAACACGCTGCTGGTGCGGATGCCGGGCCATGTCGTGCTGGTCGACACGGGCTATGGCGCCCCGCGCGGCATCATGCTCGACAGCCTGGCCAGGGCCGGGGTGGCGCCGGCGGCGGTGACCGATATCCTGATCAGCCATGGCCATGGCGACCATGTCGGCGGGCTCATCGATGCCGATGGCAAGCCGGTGTTCGCCAAGGCGACGGTGCGCATGGCGGCCGATGAATGGACCGCAATCCAGGCGGCGCCGGCCAACGCCAAGCTGGTCGCCGGCATCACGCCGCAGGTGAAGACCTTTGTTGCCGGCGCCGCCGTGCTGCCGGGCGTCGCGTCGGTGGACCTCAGCGGCCACACGCCTGGCCACAGCGGCTATCGCATCACCTCGGCGGGCCAGTCGGTACTTGCCATCGGTGACATGGCGCACAGCTACATCGTTTCATTGGGCAAACCCGATTGGGCGATGGGCTATGACCGTGATCGCAAGCAGGGTGCCGAGCGGCGCCGGTCGGTTCTCGCCACCGAGGCACGGACCGAAGAGCTGATCTTCTCCCCGCATTTCCCCTATCCCGGCTTTGGGCATGTCGTCGTCGCCGGTGAGGGCTTTGCCTGGCAGCCGCAGCCAGGCCTGACGGCGAAATAGCATCGGCAGGACGCCCCATGGATTTGCCCTGCCGCTTCTGGCATGGACCATATTTCGACCATCAGAGGGGCGTCGTTTCGTGCAAGCCTTCAAGACGCTTACCGGCACCGCCATCCCGTTCGGGGTGGAAAATGTCGATACCGACGTCATCATTCCGGCGCGTTTCCTAAAGACCATCACCCGCACCGGGCTTGGCAAGTCGGCGTTTGCCGCGTTGCGCGCCGATCCCGACAACATCTTCGACAATGATCGCAACAAGGGCGCGCCGATCCTGATCGCCGGCGACAATTTCGGTTGCGGGTCGAGCCGTGAGCACGCGCCCTGGGCGCTCGCCGACATGGGCATCCGCACCGTCATCGCGCCTTCCTTCGCCGACATCTTTTCGGGCAACGCCTTCAAAAACGGCATGTTGCTGGTGGTGCTGCCGCAGGACCAGATCGACCGGCTGATGGCTGTGGCGGAAACCGACCCGATCACCGTCGACCTCGAGAACCAGGTGGTGACCACACCGTTCCAGGACCGTTTCAGCTTCCCGATCGATCCGTTCCGCAAGCATTGCCTCGTCAACGGCCTCGATGAAATCGGGCTGACTGTGGCGATGGACGCCGATATCGCCGCCCACGAAGCCCGGCTGTCGGCGGAGCGGTCCTGGATTGCCGGCGCCGCCGCCTGCGCTGCCTGACCTTCGCGAAAGATTCCGATGACCCAGACTCTCCTGCTGCTCCCCGGTGATGGCATCGGCCCCGAAGTCACGGCGGTCGCCAAGCGTGTCGCCGGGCGGTTGATCGCACAAGGCCTCGACCTCGCCATCACCGAGGCGCGTTTCGGCGGTGCCGCAATCGACGCCGACGGCGTGCCGTTGACCGAGGAAACCCTGGCGGCGGCCAAGGCGGCCGATGCGGTGCTGATGGGCGCCGTCGGCGGCCCGCAATGGGCCGGCCAGCCCTATGACAAGCGGCCCGAGGCGGGGCTGCTCGCGCTGCGCGCCGGCATGAACGTCTTTGCCAATCTGCGCCCGGCGCGGTGCTTTGCGGCGCTCGCCGACGCCTCGACGCTGAAGCGCATCTATGTCGACGGCCTCGACATCTTGTTCGTCCGCGAGCTGACCGGCGGCGTCTATTTCGGCAGCCCGCGCGGGGTCGAGACCCTGCCCGATGGCCAGCGCCGCGGCGTCAACACCCATGTCTATACGACGTCCGAAATCCAGCGCGTCGCCCGCATTGCCTTCGGCCTTGCCCGCGGCCGCAAGGGCGAGGTGGTGTCGGCCGAAAAGGGCAATGTCATGGAGGCCGGGCTGATGTGGCGCGAGGATGTCCAGGCGCTGCGCGACGCCGAATACCCCGACATCAGGCTCAGCCACATGCTCGCCGACAACATGGCGATGCAATTGGTCAAGAACCCCAAGCAGTTCGATGTGATCCTGACCGACAATCTGTTCGGCGACATGCTGTCCGACGAGGCGGCGATGCTGACCGGATCGCTGGGGATGCTGCCGTCGGCGGCGATCGGTGAGCCGGGGAGGCCGGGGCTTTACGAGCCGATCCATGGCAGCGCCCCCGATATCGCCGGGCGCGGCGTTGCCAACCCGTGCGCCTCGATCCTCAGCCTCGCGATGGCGCTGCGCCACAGCCTTGGCCGTGCCGACCTCGCCGATGCGGTGGAGGCAGCGGTCGAGGCGGCGCTGAACGCCGGGGCCCGCACGTCGGACATCGGCGGCGCGCTGACCACCGCCGCGATGGGCGACGCCATCCTCGCGCATTTGAAGTAGATGCTACGCCGCGTCGCCGGGCCGTTCGTGACCGGGCTGGTGTTCCTGGCGCCGGTGCTGCTGACCATCGTCATCCTGCAATGGCTGTCGGGCTATGTCGTTGCCGCGCTGGGGCCGGGCACCATCGTCGGCGGCGCGCTGGCGCGTGGCGGCATGCTTGTGACGCAAAGCCCCGAAATGGCGTTTCTGGCAGGCCTGGGCATCGCCGCGCTGTTCGTCTGGGCGCTCGGCCTGCTGGTGCAGACCCAGGCGCGGGCCCGGCTGGAGGGCGGGCTCGATGGCCTGATGGGGCGAATCCCGGTGCTCGGCGGCTTTTATCGCCCGCTGGCGCAGATGGTGCGCATGATCGGCGGCGCCGCCGGTGGCGAATTGCAGGGCATGGCGCCGGTTTCGGTGCGGTTCGGCGATGATACCGAGGTGCTGGCGCTGCTCGCGGCACCGCAAACCTTCGACATCGGCGACGGCCCGCGGCACCTGGTGCTGCTGCCGACGGCCCCGGTGCCGGTCGGCGGCGCGCTGGTTTTCGTCGCGGTCGACCGGGTGCGCCGCGTGCCCGGCATCGGCGTCGACGACCTGGCGAAATTCTATGTCTCGATGGGGACGATCCCGCTTCCAGCCGTGGCGCGCCGGTGAACCTCGCCACCCGCATCTTCCTGGCGCTGCTGGCCGGCCTCGCCGCGGGCGCCATCGTGCCGATGCTCGGCGGACCTGGCGTGTCGGCGGCAACGCTGGCGATTGCCGAGCCGGTCGGCAACCTGTGGCTGCAGGCGCTGCAGATGACGATCATCCCGCTCATTGCCGGGCTGTTGTTCACCGGTATCGCCGAATCGGTTGGCACCGCCGGCGGCGGCAAGGTGGCGGGGGCGGCACTGCTCAGCTTCCTGATCCTGCTGCTGGTCAGTGCGGTCTGGTCGATCCTGTTCGTGCCCGAATTGCTCAGCGTGTGGCCGGCCCCGGTGCAGGCCGCGGCGGCTTTGACCGGGGCCGCACCCGGCACCGCGGCGGCCGTCGGCCCGATCAACGTCGGTGAGTGGCTGTTGTCGCTGGTGCCATCCAACGTGTTCAAATCGCTCGCCGCCGGTGACATGCTGCCGGTCGTCGTCTTCGTGTCGGCCTTCGCGCTGGCGGCCGGGCGGTTGCCCGAGCGCCAGCAGGCACCGCTGATCCTGTTCTTCGAAAGCCTGAAGGACGCCATGCTGGTGCTGGTCGGCTGGATCTTCATTCTCGGCCCGATCGGCGTCTTTGCGCTGGCGATGGCGGTGGGGCTGAAGGCCGGGCTGGCGGCGTTCGGCGTGCTGGCCCATTATGTCGCCGTGCTGGTCATCGCCCAGGTGTCGCTGATCCTTGTCGTCTATGTGCTGATGGCGGTCTTTGGCGGCGGGGTGGTGCGTTTTGCCCGCGCGGTGTTGCCGGCGCAGGCGGTGGCGGTCAGCACGCAATCGTCGATCGCGTCGCTGCCGGCGATCTATGAAGGCGCCGAACAGCTCGGCCTGCCCGAAAGCGTCAGCCGGGTGGTGCTGCCGCTGGCGGTGTCGATCTTCCGCATCACCAGCCCTTGCGCCAACATCGCCGTGGTCCTGTATGTCGGCCATCTCAACGGCATTGCGCCGGGGCCGCTGGCGCTGGCGGCGGGCGTGCTGGCATCGCTGGCGGCGGCCGTCAGCACCGGCGGACTGCCGGGGTCGATCACGTTCCTCGCCGCCACGGTGCCGATCGCCAACGCCATGGGCATCCCCGTCGCGGCGCTGCCGCTGCTGCTGGCGGTGGAGCTGCTGCCCGATATCTTCCGCACGCTCGGCAATGTGACGGCCGACCTTGCCGTCACCTCGATCCTGTCGCGCCGCCTCAAACTTGAAAACACCGCCGCACAGGTCTAGGGGCGCACCCTTGCGGGAGAGTGCAATGGGTTACAAAGTCGTCGTCGTCGGCGCGACCGGCAATGTCGGGCGTGAAATGCTGAACATCCTGGCCGAGCGCCAGTTTCCGCTGGACGACATCGCCGCGGTGGCGAGCCCGCGTTCGACCGGCGACATCATCGATTTCGGCGACACCGGGCGGGAGCTCAAGGTCCAGAATATCGAGCATTTCGATTTTTCGGGCTGGGACATCGCGCTGTTCGCCGCCGGCTCCGGCCCCGCGAAAATCTATGCCCCCAGGGCCGCCGCCGCCGGCTGCACCGTCATCGACAACAGCAGCCTGTTCCGCATGGACGCCGATGTGCCGCTGATCGTGCCCGAGGTAAACCCGGAGGCGATCGACGGCTATCGGAAGCGGAACATCATCGCCAACCCGAATTGCTCGACGGCGCAGATGGTTGTGGCGCTGAAGCCCTTGCACGATGCCGCCGGCATCACCCGCGTTGTCGTCTCGACCTACCAGTCGGTGTCCGGCGCCGGCAAGGAGGGCATGGACGAGCTGTTCGAGCAGTCGCGCGGCATCTTTGTCGGCGATTCGAGCGAGGCGAAGAAGTTCACCAAGCAGATCGCCTTCAACGTCATCCCGCACATCGACAGCTTCGTCGGCCCCGAGACCGATTACGACGGGTACACCAAGGAAGAGCTGAAGATGGCGCAGGAGACCAACAAGATCCTCGATCCGAGCATCCTGGTCACGGCGACCTGCGTCCGCGTGCCGGTGTTCGTCGGCCATTCGGAAGCCATCAACATCGAGTTCGAGCGCCCGATCTCGGTCAAGGAAGCCCAGGCCATCCTGCGCGAATCGCCCGGCATCATGCTTTTCGACAAGCGCGAGGACGGCGGCTACATCACGCCAATCGAGTGCGTCGGCGAATATGCGACCTATGTCAGCCGCGTCCGCAAGGACCCGACCGTCGCCAACGGCCTCGTCCTTTGGTGCGTGTCGGACAATCTGCGCAAGGGCGCCGCGCTCAACGCCGTGCAGATCGCCGAACTGCTGGGCCGGCGGCACCTGAAAAAGGCCGCGTGACGCTGACGCTGGAGCCGATCCCGCACGAGCAGCCCATCGCCGGGGTGCTGGCGACGGTGGTGCCGCCTCTCGATGCGGAGGCTGCGGCGATGCTCGGCGACGGCCTGGGACAGATGCGGGGCGTGGCCGCGCCGCCGCTGTGGGGCAATTACCTCGCCTGGCGCGATGGCGTCACCGTCGGCTGCTGCGGGTTCAAATACAGTCCCGATGCGCCGCCCGAAATCGGCTACATAACCTTTCCGCGGGCCGAGGCCACCGGTGTCGCGACCGCGATGGTGGCGGCGTTGCTGGCGATCGCCCGCGACAACGGTGCGGGCTTGGTGATAGCCCATACGCTGCCGGCCATCAACGCCTCCAATCGGGCACTGGTCCGCAACGGCTTTGTCCTTGCCGGCGATGCGGTGGATCCCGACGAGGGACCGGTCTGGCGGTGGGATCGGCCGACAGCGGCTGCATGAATCTCGAGAAACTGTGCCGCAAGCGTAAGACAGTGGCGGAATAATGGCCGCGATTTCAACATTCGCCGCAATTCCACCGCGATTGGTTCAGCGCCGATTTAGCCCGGCTGCGACATAGCAGCCATGTCGATCCGCAAGGTTGCGGCGGGGGAGTCGGACACCTAACTCCCGCGTCCCGGCCAACGCTTCTCCGGTCGGCGGCACGTTTTGGAGTATTTATGTTCAAGTCAGTTTTCGCGTTGGCGGCCCTCGCTGTTGCCGCCCCGGCCCTCGCGCAGGGCACCCCCGAATCCTTCAACGGCCCGTTCGTCGGCGTCCAGGGCGGCTGGCAGCAGGATCGCCAGACGCTCGATGTCACCAACAATCTCGGCACCTTCAACAGCCGCCAGAACAAGGACGGCTTCGCCTATGGCGGCCAGATCGGCTATGACTTCCGCCTCAGCCCGACGACGGTGTTCGGTGCCGAAGTGGCGCTGACCGGTCGCACCGGCACCACCCCGCTCGACGGCTTCAACAACCTCGAACTGAAGCAGGGCCGGACGCTCTCGGCGACGGCGCGCCTCGGCTATCTGGTCAACCCGGACGGTCTCGTCTACGTCCGCGGCGGCTATTCGAACGCCCGCTTCACCATTCGCAATGCCAACACCGACTTCAGCGAAGACCGCGACGGCTTCCAGGTCGGCGTCGGCTATGAGCAGCTGGTGGCGCGTAACGTGTCGGCCCGGATCGAATATGCCTATTCGCGCTTCGGCACCGACAATCTGCCGGCCCTGGCCGCCGATCTCGGCGCCAACCAGGCCGAGCTGAAGTACACCCGCAATGCCGTGACGGCAGGGCTGAACTTCCGCTTCTAGGCCTTTCGACAGGCTTGCGATGCAGCACCCCTGCCCGGCTGGGCGGGGGTGTTGTCCGTTCAAGGTGGGCGCCTGGAGGTCCCGGCTTCGACAGGCTCAGCCTAAGCGGGTCTTCTGGCGCCGATGACTGAAGGCCCGCTCAGGCTGAGCCTGTCGAAGCTGCTGGCGCGGTGACCCCTCAGGCGACGAAATCGCCTTCCGTCTTGGCCCGCAGTTCCTCCAGCGTCACCCCGGGCGCCAGCTCGACGAGGCGAAACGCCTCGCCCCGGGCCGGCCGTTCGAGGACGCATAGGTCGCTGATCACCATGTCGACGACCTGCTTGCCGGTCAGCGGCAGGCTGCATTCATGCTTGAACTTGGCCTCGCCGGCCTTGGAATTATGCTCCATCAGCACGATGATGCGCTTTACGCCGGCCACCAGGTCCATGGCGCCGCCCATGCCCTTGACCATCTTGCCGGGGATCATCCAGTTGGCGAGATCGCCGTTTTCGGCCACCTCCATGGCGCCGAGGATGGAAAGGTCGATATGCCCGCCGCGGATCATCGCAAAGCTGTCGGCGCTGCTGAAATAGCTCGATCGGCGCAGTTCGGTGATGGTCTGCTTGCCGGCGTTGATCAGGTCGGCGTCGATGTCGTCCTCGAACGGGAACGGCCCCATGCCGAGCATGCCGTTTTCGGACTGCAGCGTGATGTCGATGCCCGGCGCGATATGGTTGGCGACCAGCGTCGGCATGCCGATGCCGAGGTTCACATAAAAGCCGTCGTGCAGTTCCCGGGCCGCCCGGGCCGCCTGTTCGTCGCGATTCCACGCCATCGGTCAGTCCTTCACTTCGGTTGCCAGCGCAGCACCGGCGGCACGGCGGCGTCCAGCGTCGCCTCGGGGGTGTTCCAGGCGCCATAGACGGGGTTGGGCAGCATGAACCAGCCCTGCCCCCACAGCGCGGCGAAGGCACCGTCGGCGGCGCCGCGACGGTCGGGCAGCGGGCGCTTGCTGCCGTCGATGAGGTCGGTGAAGTCGCCGGCCTGGTCACCGACCATGGCGATGATGCAATATCTTTCGGCCGCCTTCAGCCGGCGCGGCTGCTTGCTCGACCCCGGCGCCACGTAGCGTGTCGAGCGGCACGGCATCGCCCAGCCCGGCAAGCTTCAGGGCCTCTGCAACGACGGCCTGGCGGCTGTTGGTGGCGTTGCTGATCCAGATCGGCGTGACGCCGAGCCGGCGCAGCGCCGCCATGGCGGCAACGGCACCGGGTACGGCGATGGGTTGCGCGGCGCGATCGTCGAGCCATTTCGCCCATTCGGCTTCGTCATAGGGGTGGCCGAGGGCGGCATAATATTGCGCGCCGGTGTTGAGCAGCGCGGTTTCATCGATATCGAGCGCGACCGCCGGGCGGCCGCGGGTGGCGGCATCGCAAGCGGCACGCTGCGGCTGCCCCGCCGCGTCGACGCCGCTGACCAGCGCGCTGGCAAAGGGCGCCGTGCCCTGCAGCGCCGGCAGCCGGGCGGTGACATAGCCGGTCAGCCCGGCATAGGCCTGGTGGCCCAGCGCGACCGCTTCGGCGCTGCCATAGGTCCAGGTCGTGGCGTAAAGCGAGCCCTGAACAGTCGGCTGTGGGGCCGCTGGCGCGGCAATGGCGAACGGCGCAGGGCTGGTCGCACAGCCCGCGAGCAGCACCGCGGTCAGCAGCAGGGCCGGCAGCCGGGGCTTCATGCCGGCTCGCGGACCCGCACAGTGCGCTGCTCGATGCGCTTTTCATAGTCGGCGCCGACGATCAGCCGCTGCACATAGATGCCGGGGGTGTGGATGTGGTCGGGGTCGAGCTCGCCGGGGCCGACGAGTTCCTCGACCTCGGCGATGGTGACCTTGCCGGCGGTCGCCATCATCGGATTGAAGTTCCGCGCCGTCTTCCGGTAGACGAGATTGCCGTAGGGATCGGCCTTCCAGGCCTTGACCAGCGCCACGTCGGCGACCAGCCCCGTCTCCATTATGTACGTCTCGCCGGCGAAATCCTTGTGCTCCTTGCCTTCGGCAACCAGCGTGCCGACGCCGGTCTTGGTGTAGAAACCCGGGATGCCGGCGCCGCCGGCGCGGATGCGTTCGGCGAGCGTGCCCTGCGGGTTGAACTCGAGCAGCAGTTCGCCGGCGAGATACTGCCGCTCGAATTCCTTGTTCTCGCCGACATAGGAGCTGATCATGCGGGCGATCTGGCGGGTCTGCAGCAGGATGCCGAGGCCGAAACCATCGACGCCGGCATTGTTCGAGATTGCCGTCATGCCGGTCGTGCCGGTGTCCTTCAGCGCGGCGATGAGCTTTTCGGGGATGCCGCAAAGGCCGAAACCGCCCGACATGATCGTCATGCCGTCGAAAACCACGCCGGCCAGCGCGGCGGCGGCATCGGGATAGAGCTTGTTCGGCATGGCAGCGCCCGTGTTGTTGCCCGCGCGGCCTAGCGCAACCGCGGCGCCGGTGCCAGCGCAACGTCGTTGCCAACGTCATTGCAGCTCCGATTTCCGCGCGACCGCGTGCCGCCGCGCTGGTATCGCTGCCGTCATGGATGCCATCGATATCGCCGTTGCCGAGGCCCGCCGCTTCATCGCTTCGCTGCCGACGCGGCCCGTCGGCCCGCGCGGCGATGCCGCGACGATGCTGGCGCACCTGCCCGCCGCGCTGCCGGTGCAGGGTTTGCCCGCCACCGACGTCGTCCGCCGCATCGCCGCGGCGGCGCAACCGGGGCTGATGGCCAATGCCGGCGGGCGGTTCTTTGCCTGGGTCAAGGGCGGCGCGTTGCCGGCGTCGCTGGCCACCGACATGATGCTGACCGGCTGGGACCAGAACGCCGTGCTGGCGGCGACCAGCCCGGCGGCGTCGGTGCTCGAATCGCTGGCCGGCACGCTGCTGCTGGAGGCGCTGAACCTGCCGCGCGACGCCAGTTTCGCCTTTGTCACCGGCTGCCAGATGGCGCATGTGACGGCGCTGGCGGCCGCCCGCCATGCGGTATTGGCGCGTGTCGGCTGGGATGTGGAGGCGCACGGGCTGTTCGGGGCGCCCAAAATCCGCGTGCTGGCCAATGCCCACCGCCATGGTTCGGTCGATCGCGCGCTGCGATTCCTCGGGATGGGCACCGATTGCCTGGTGCCGCTGGGTGGTCCGGTGCCGGGCCGGGTGGGGCCGGATGCGCTCAACGCCGCGCTGGCGATGGCGCCCGATGCCCCGACCATCGTCGTGCTCAACGCCGGCGACCTCAACCTGGGCGAAAGCGACGACTTTTCGGCGCTGGTGCCGATCGCCCATGCGGGCAACGCCTGGGTGCATGTCGATGGTGCCTTTGGGCTGTGGCTGGCGGCGAGCCCGCGCCTGCGGCCGCTGGTGGCGGGAATCGAGGCCGCCGACAGCTGGGCGACCGATGGCCACAAATGGCTCAACACCCCCTATGACTGCGGGATCGCGATGACGCGGGACCCGGTAGCGCACCGCGCGGCCATGACATTGGCGGCAAGTTACCTGACGGCGGGTGGCGATCTGCGTGATTCGATGGACTGGACGCCCGAATGGTCGCGGCGGGCGCGGGGCATCACCGTGCTGGCGGCGCTGCTCGAGCTCGGCCGCGACGGGCTTGCCGACCTGATCGAGCGGTGCTGCGACCATGCGCTGGCCATCCATGACGGCATCGCGGCGCTGCCCGGCGCCACCGGAATCGCGCGGCCGATCATCAACCAGGGCATGGTCCGTTTCCACGATCGCGGCGGTGCCAACATCACCGATGCGGTGATCGCGGCGACAAATGCCGGCGGCGAGGCGTTTTTCAGCGGCACCCTGTGGCAAGGCGAGCGCACGATGCGGATCAGCGTGTGCGGCTGGCAGACCGATGCAGGCGATGTGGCGCGGGCGGTGGCGGCGGTCGGGGCGGCGCTGGCGGGGCTTTACTGACGGCGCAGCAGCCGCGCCAGCACCGCGCCGCCGACGCCCATTGCCGCCGAGGCGGTGGTGCCGAGCGCCAGCAGCGACGCCGGGACATCGCCGAGCAGCACCGAAACCCCGATGCCGATGAGGGCGCAGACCCCGCCGGCGATGGCGCCGCCACCGAGCGCCGGCCCCCAGGCGGAGCGCGGCGCGGTGCGGGCATAGAGCCAGCCGGCGAGCGCCGACAGCGCCATGCCGCCGATGGCGAAGCCGGGATCGCGCAGGGCGGGCAGGAAATGCCCGGCGACGACCATCGCGACCTGCAGGATGGTGCCGATGACGGTGGCGCGGACAAGGGCGGCGCGGTCCATGTCAGCGGCCGGCGGGGGCCGGCGCGGCCTCGTAGACGCGCTTCATCCTGGCCAATGAGGCGGCATTGCCGCCCTGGAAGAAGCGATACAGCGTGTCCGACGCCGGGTCGTTGCCCCAGCCGGTCTGCGACAGGGTGACCCTGGTGCGGTTCGGCGCCAGCGCTTCATACTCGAGCACGGCGACAACCTGCTTGAACAGCTCGCGTCCCGGCAGCCCGGCGGGGGCGTTGGTGTTCTGGAAGACGATCAGCCGGTTCGGCAGATAGGTGACGATGCGGTGGCGAATGTTGTCCGGGTCGCCGATGGCGTGCTTGTCGTCGTACGTCGCCTCCAGGCTGCCGCCGGTCTTGAGGTCGATGGCGGCCACCGGCGCACTCCAGCGCTGGAACTCGGCGGCGTCGGTAAAGGCCTTCCACAGCACCGGCACCGGGGCGTCGATGACGATCGACTGCTGCAGCGTGCGGGCGCCATCGGGGGCGACGAAGCTGGTGTCGGTGATCGCCGGCGGCGGCTGGGTGGCGGCGAGCAGCAGCGCGATGAGCGCGATCATGGCGTTTCTCCCGGCGCTGCCGCCTGCAACCGGCCGAAATAATCGCGCAGCGCGGCGACTCCGGCATCGAAACTGTCGAGACTGCGGTAAGTGCGGGCCTGCATGACGCCGCCTTCCATGACGCTGAGCACCAGTTGCGCCAGGCCACGGCGGTCGATGTCGGGTGGCAAGCGGTCGCCGGCGGCATCGAGACAGGCCTCGACCGCCAGCACCCAGCCGTCGAAATTGGCGGCAAGCAGCGCGCGCACCGGCGGATCGGGCTCGTGAATCTCCAGCGCCAGGCTGCCGATCGGGCAGCCAAAAGTGCAATCGGTGATGTCGAGAAGGCCGCGATAATGGCCGAGCAGCGCGAAGATGCGCTCGATGGGGTCGCTCACCCCCTCCCAGGCCGGCGCCAGCAGCATCGGCGCAATGCCTTCGTGATAGCGCTGCAGGACAGCGATGAGCACGTCCTGCTTGGTCGGGAAGGCGTGGTAGAGGCTGCCGCTGTTGGCATCGGCAGCGCGCAGGATGTCGGCGACGCTGGTAGAGCCGTAGCCCTTCTCGCCGAACAGCTCCATCGCGGCGTGGACGATGCGGTCGGGGGTGTTGGGAATGGGGGCGGACATGGGCTTTTGGTGCGATTTCTCTTGATTGAGCGTTCAAGTCTCTGCCGAGTTGAATGATCAGTCAAGACTTATGGTTTTGTGCCGGTCGGTCATGAGATCCCGCTCAGGCTGAGCTTGTCGAAGCCGGGCGAATGGGCTCCCTTCCGGTCCGGCTTCGACAGGCTCAGCCTGAGCGGGTCTTGACGGTTTGAAACCTAATCCACCCTGCCCGCAAACCCGTCCCGCAATTCCCGCTTCAGCACCTTCCCGATGTGGCTACGCGGCAGTTCGTCGACCAGCACCAGGTCCGCCAGCCGCTGGGTCTTGCCGAGCCCGGCGTTGGCTGCCGCTTTCAATGCCGCCGCATCGGCGCCCGGCGCGACGACGAACGCCACCGGGGTTTCGCCCCAGCGGTCCGACGGCAGGCCGACGACCGCCGCCTCGCGCACGCCGGGCAGCGCCACCAGCACCGCCTCGATATCGCTCGGGTAGATGTTGAAACCGCCCGAAATGATCATGTCCTTGGCGCGGTCCATCAGGGTCAGGAACCCCTCCTCGTCGATCCGCCCGATGTCGCCGGTGCGCAGCCATTTCGAGCCGTCGGGCGCGGTCCAGTAGGCCTTGTCGGTGAGGTCGGGCCGGTTGCGATAGCCGTTCATGGTGGCGGGCGACTGGCCGACGATTTCGCCCGGCGTGCCCGGCGGCACGTCGTTGCCATCTTCATCGATGATGCGCACGGCATGGCCGTCGTTGGGGCGGCCGACGGTGTGCAGCTTGTCGGGGAACAGGTGGGCGACGAGCATGAAGCCGACGCCGCCTTCGGTCATGCCGTAGAATTCGATCAGCCCGCCGGGCATGCGGCGCAGCACCTCGGCCTTCAATTCGCCGGGGAACGGCGCCGAGGTGCAGAATTTCATCACGAACGACAATTTGTGGTCGTCGAAGCCCGGCTCGGCGAGGACGCGGCGGTATTGCACCGGGACCAGCATCGTGTGGGTGGCGGCGTGGGTTTCCGCCAGCTTCAGCCAGTCGCCGGCGTGGAACTTGGGCTGCAGCACGACGGTGCCGCCCCAGGCGAGGGTGGGGATGAAGCTGACCAGCGTGGTGTTGGAATAGAGCGGGGTCGACAGCAGTGTGATGCTGTCGCCGTCATAGCCGAGCGCCTTGCCGCCGGTGATGTGGCGGGCGCGCATGTCGGCGGACTGGACGATGCCCTTGGGCGTCCCCGTCGTGCCGGACGAATAGATGATGTTGAAGGCCGATTTCGGATCGAGCGGCGGCAGCGGCGGCGCGACGGCGGCGGTGTCGATCCAGGCGTCGAGATTGTCGAGATCGACCAGCGTCTGCCCGGCCAGCACGTCGGCAAAGGCGGCGCGGTTGGCGGTATCGACAAACACCAGCCGGGCGCCCGAATCGGCGACCATCGCGGCGATCTGGGTGGGGGTGGAGCTCGGTGCCATCGGCGCGACGGTGGCGCGCAGGCGCAGGATCGCCTGCCATAGGACGGCATAGTCGACGGACGTGGCGGCGATGATGGCGACGGCATCGCCGGGCCGGGTGCCGTGGGCGTGGAGGGTGGCGGCGTGGGTTTCCGCCAGCTTCAGCCAGTCGCCGGCGTGGAACTTGGG
>QBLU01000059.1:6118-21583 GCA_003241875.1 Alphaproteobacteria bacterium | reverse complement strand
CCCCGACCCCGCGCGCCGCGCCTGCTGCGGCCCCAACCGGCGACGGCTGGGCGGCATTCTGCGATGGCGCCGGGCTCGACCCGGACGACCTGCGGCTGGCGCCCGATGCGATGCGCCGGCTGGGGGTGCTTTATCGTCAGGTCGTGCTCGGCCTGTCCGATCTCATCCAGGATCGCGCTGCCTTCAAGGACGAGTTCCGCGTCGAGCGCACCCAGCTCAGCATGGGCAAGAACAACCCGCTGAAGCACCTGCCGCCGCTCGATTCGGCCAAGCTGCTGCTTGGTGACCCGCTGCCCGGCTTCATGCCGGCCGACGAGGCGCTGCGCACGGCGTTCGAGGATATCAAGAAGCACCAGCTGGCGATGCTGGCCGGAGTGCAGCATGCGCTGAACGCGGTTTTCGAACGGTTGTCGCCGGCCGAGATCGAGGCGTTGATGGCCAAGGCGTCGGGGGCCAAGCGCGGCCTGCCGTTCACGCGTGGCATCAATCCCTGGACGGTGTATCAAACGGTATTCGAGGCGTTGCGGCGCGATGCCGTGTCGAACGTCAACAGCGTGATGAGCATGGCCTTTCGTGACGGCTATGAAAAGTTCCTGAAAGCGGGAAAATAGCGGGCCGGCAGTTGCGGTAGGGCCGTTGCGGCCCGGGGGCGGGGAAGGGTGGTGGCGGGGTGACCTGGGAAAACAAGCCGGTCTGGTCGGAGGGCATGTTCCTGCGCCCCCAGCATTTCCAGCAATTCGAACGTTTCAGCACCGCCCAGCTGGAGGCGCGGGTCGGGCCGCTGCGCTCGCACGCCAATGGCATCGCCGAGCTGCGCATCGACGACGGGCTGTTGAAGACCGGCAAGCTGGCGATCGTGCGCTGCACCGGCATCTTCGAGGACGGCACGCCGTTCCGCATTCCCGACGAGGCGGCGGCGCCGTTGCCGCTCGAGGTGTCGCGCGACCTGCGCGATACCGTCGTCCACCTGTGCGTGCCGCTCGCCCGGCCAGGCACCGCCGATGTCGCGCTCGACAAGTCGGCGCAGGCGGAAACGCGCTTCCTGGCGCATGAGTTCGAAGCCGCCGATGCCGTCTATGGCGCGGCGTCGCGGGTGCCGCTCAACATCGGCCGCCTGCAACTGTCGCTGCGCGCCGAAAGCGAGGGGCTCGACGGCTATGCGACGCTGCCGCTGGCGCGTGTCGTCGAACGCCGCGCCGACGATACGGTGACGCTCGACCAGGGCTTCATCCCGTGCGTGATCAGTGCCGCGGCAAGCCCGGCGCTGACCGGATTCCTGTCGGAACTCGAGGGGTTGCTGCACCAGCGCGGCGAGGCCATTGCCGGCCGGCTCGGCACGCCGGGGGCCAAGGGCGTCGCCGACATCACCGATTTCCTGATGCTGATGGCGGTCAACCGGGCCGAGGCGATGGTCAAGCATTTGGCGTCGCTGCCCGTCGTCCATCCGGCGGATTTCTATGGCATGCTGTGCGTGCTCGCCGCCGAGATTTCGACGATCACCGCCAGCGGCAACCGCCCGCAGTTCATGCCGCTCTATTCCCATCGCGAACAGCGGGTCTGCTTCGATGCCGTCATGGGCGACCTGCGCCGGTCGTTGAGCGCGGTGTTCGAGCAGTCGGCGGTGGCGATCCCGCTCGAAGACCGCGCCTATGGCATCCGCGTCGGCCAGATCAGCGACCGGTCACTATTCACCGGCGCAGCCTTCGTGCTGGCGGCGCGGGCTGCCGTCGATACCGAATCGCTGCGCGCCAACCTGCCGCGACGCGCCAAGATCGGCTCCGTCGAGCATATCCGCGACCTGGTGATGCGGCAGTTGCCGGGCGCCGACATCTTTCCGATGCCATCAGAGCCGCGACAAATCCCGTTCCGCGCCAATTCGGTTTATTTCAGTATCAACACCCGTCATGAACAATGGCAGACGGTGCGCACCTCGGGCGCCGTCGCACTGCACGCGGCGGGTGACATTCCCGGCCTCGAACTCGAACTCTGGGCGATCAGGGGGAGCGCGTCATGAGCGACAAGCCCGAAGATCCGGCATCGGAACGCACCGTGTTCCAGCCCGGGCGACCCATCGGCGGGCCGGCGCCCGTGCCGCCGCCGGCGGCGCCGGCAGGATATGCGCCCGCGGCGCCGGCCCCGGGGGCCTATGTGCCGCCGACGCCGCAGCCCGCCGCCGGCCAGGCGCAGCGCCAGTCGGGCGGCACCCCGGCCAAGCTCGATTTCGCCGCCGCCGAGCCCGACCTTTATGGCCCGGAGCCGCTGGTCGCCGCCGCCGGCCGGTTGATCCACCTCGCGAGCCAGGTCCGCACCATGCCGGTCGGCCCCGATCTCGCCGGCCTGCGCCAGCTCGTCATCCGCGAGCTCGATGCCTTCACGCCGCGCGTCCAGAAACTCGGGCTCGAGCCAAAGAGCGCCCAACTGGCGCATTACATCCTCTGCGCCTTCATGGACGATGCGGTGATGTCGACCCCCTGGGGCGCCAACAGCCCCTGGTCGCAGCACAGCCTGCTCGCCGCCTATCACAACGATACCCAGGGCGGTGACCGGCTGTTCCAGTTCGCCGAGCGGATGGAGGCCGACCCGGCGCGCGAGCCGCGGCTGATGGAATTGCTCTACCAGTGCCTGTCGCTGGGCTTCGAGGGCCGCGCCGCGCTCGATCCGCGCGGGCAATCGCTGCTGCAGCAGCGGCGATCGCGCCTCGCCAGCGCCATTTCGGGCCGCGCCGGGCCGCCGCCGGGCGACCTGTCGCCGCAATGGCAGGGCGTCACCGTGGCGGGCGGCAGCTTTGCGCCGCGGCTGCCGCTGTGGGCGATCCTCGCCGGGCTGGCGACCGTCGCGCTGGTGATTTTTTCGGCGCTGCTGTTCCGGCTGTCGAGCCAGTCCGATGCCGCCATGGCCTCGCTCAACCAGGCGGTCGGCACCTCGACGATCGTGCCGCCGCCGCCGGCGCCCGAGACCGCGACGCCGACATTCGACCGCATGAAGGCCATCCTGGCGCCCGATATCGCCAGCGGCCGCGTCGCCGTGCTGCGCGAAGGCAACGAGATCGTGCTGCGGCTGGTCAACCAGGGGCTGTTCGGATCGGCAGCGGCGACGCCGTCGTCGGAATGGAGCGACAGCTTTGGCCGGCTCGCCCAGGCGGCGAACCTCAGCAAGGGGCCGATCCGCATCGTCGGCCATACCGACAACCAGGGCATCCGATCCCTCGAATTCCCGTCGAACCTCGCCTTGTCCGAGGCTCGGGCTCGCGCCGTCAGCAGCGCGCTGTCGAGCGCCGGGCTCGCCGACCCGAGCCGGGCGACGGCGAGCGGCGTCGGCGATGCCCAGCCGGTCGGCGACAATGCCAGCGAGGACGGCCGCCGCCAGAACCGCCGCGTCGAATTGCGCGTCGCCAACGACGTCGCGTGGCGGTGAGGGTGGTGATGGGGGTGCATGACATGACCGACCGGGGGACCAGGCCGTGACCACGCTGAAGGCGCTGCTGCGCAATCCCTGGTTCTGGCGCATCGTCGGCGCGCTGCTGATCGGCATCATCGTCTGGTTCGTCGGGCCGCTGATCGCCATCGGCGGCTGGCGGCCGTTCGGCTGGTGGCCGGTGACGGCACTGTTCGCGGTGCTGCCGCTGCTCGGGGTGCTCGGTTACTGGCTATGGGCGCGCGGCCGCGACAAGCGCCGCAACGCCGCGCTGATGGATGCGCTCGCACCCGAAAACCGCGGCGACAGCGACGAATTGTCGGCCAAGCTCAACGAAGCGCTGACGATGCTGCGGTCGACCAAGCTCGGCACGCGCGGCACCTATGTCTATCAACTGCCCTGGTACGCTATCATCGGGCCGTCGGGGGCAGGCAAGACGACGGCGCTGCTGAATTCGGGGCTCGGCTTCCCGACCGCTGTCGCTGGCGAGTATCGCGCCCTGCGCGGCCAGCCCAAGACGCCCAATTGCGACTGGTGGTTCACCGACGAAGCGGTGCTGATCGACACCGCCGGCCGCTATGTCACCCAGGACGACGACGCCACCGCCGATGCCGAAGGCTGGAAGGGCTTTCTGGCGCTGCTCAAGCAGCATCGCCCGCTGCAGCCGCTGAACGGCGTCATCGTCGCCATCCCGGCGCCGGATTTTGCCGATGCCCGCAAGATGGCGTCGCACGCCGAGAACATCCGCGCCCGGCTGGCCGAGATCGGCACCTCGCTCGGCCAGGCGCTGCCGGTCTATGTGCTGGTGACCAAGACCGACCTGCTGGCGGGATTCCGCGAATATTTCGCCCGCGCCACCGATGCCGAATCCGACCAGGTGTTCGGCACCACGGCGCCGGGCGAGGGCGCCGACAATGCCGCGGTGCTGCAGGGCTTCGACAAGCTGGTCAACAGCGTCGCGGCGCGCGTCGTCGACCGCATGCAGAACGAGGCCGAGCTGCTGCGCCGGGGCCAGATCGCCGCCTTTCCGGCGCAGCTGGCGTCGCTGCGCACGCCGCTTGCCGAACTGCTGGCCGCGCTCGGCCAGAAAAGCCGCTTCGACACGCCGGCGCGGGTGCGGGGCGTCTATCTTGCCTCGGGCACCCAGACCGGCAACCCCGTCGACCGCATCCTGTTGACCGTCGGCATGCCGGCGATGGCATCGACCAGCGCCGTCGGCCAGGGCCGCAGCTATTTCCTGAAGCGGTTTTTCTCGGACCTGGTGTTCCCCGAACAGGGCCTCGCCAGCCGCAATGCCGTCGCCGAGAAAAAGGCGCGGCAGCGCTACCTCGTGGGCGTCGGCGGCGGCGTCGCGGCGCTGGTCATTGCCATCGGCGTCTGGGGCTGGGGCTATGTCCGCAACACCGCGCTGATCCGCGGCGTCTATGAAACCACCGCCGCCTATGCCCAGGCCGCCGGCATCGCGCGCGGCGGCACGGCATCGGCATCGGAGGATCTGGCGGCGCTCGGCGTGCTCGGCAAGGCGACCGGCGACATGACGGCGGCGAGCGATTTCGGCCTCGGGATGGGGCAGGGCGGACGCCTCGCTGCGGAGCTGAAGGCGATCTATGGCCGCGACCTGCAACGCCGGCTGACGCCAATCCTCGCCGGCCTGGCGGAGGACCGGATCGCCGCCGATGCCGCCAATCCGCCGCTGCTCTACGACGATCTCAAATCCTATCTGGTGCTCGGTGGCCGCGGGCCACTGCTGCCCGAACAGGTCACCGGCTGGGTGCAGCCGGCGTGGACGGCGCGCGGCGGTGGCGGCGATGTCGCCGCCGAAGCCAGCGAGTTGGTCCGCCACACGGCGGCGCTGTTCGACGGTAATTTCAAGCCGGTCGCCGTCGATGCGACGCGCATCGATCGCGCCCGCGAGGTGTTGCGCGCCCAGCCGCCGGCTGTCCGCGTCTATGGCCGGCTGAAGAGCAAGGCGATGGAGGCCGGCGAGCCGATGTGGACGGCGCGCGAAAATGCCGGGCCGCGGCCGGAGATTTTCTTTGCGTCGAGCGGCGCCTTTGCCCCCGGGTCGGGCATCCCGGCGCTGTTCACCCGCAAGGGCTACGACACCATCTTCCTGCCGATCCTCGCCAGCGGCCCCAAGCTGCTGGAGGAGGAAGCCTGGGTGGTCGGCGACAGCGGCGCGGCGACGGTGGTGCCCGACATGGGCGCGCTCAAGCGCGATCTCGAGCGGCTTTATTTCGATGAATTCCTGCAACGCTGGCGCGGCTATTTCGCCGGCATGCAGCCGCGGCCGGCGACGACATTGGCCGACAATGTCCAGCGGCTGCGCGACGGCAGCGGGCCGCTGTCGCCGTTGCCGCCGCTGTTGAAGGCCGCGGCCCAGGCATCGGACCTGACGCCGTCGAAGGGCGCCGCCAAGGCCGGCGCCAAGCTCGGCGCGATGGGCGGCGGGCTGGGCGGCAGCCTGCTCGGCGCGGCCGGCATGGGGCCCGGCGGCGATGATGCACGCGCCGCGGTGATCGCCGCCTTCCTGCCGCTGCGCATGTTCGTCGGCATTCCGCCCGGCGGCGGGCCACCGGCACCCAATGCGCCGCTCGACCTGATGCTGTCGGGCATGGGGCAACTGGCCGACAAGCTGAACATCATCTCGGTGCTGCCCGGCGGTGGCGGCGAGACCGGATCGGCGGCGAGCCTGGAGGTGCGGGCGCTGATCAGCCAGCTCGACCAGACCGCCAATGCCATGCCCGAGCCGGCCGGGGTCATCGCCAAGGCGATCGCCAGCGACGCCAATGTCGCGCTGGGTGGCGCGCGGACGGCGCAGATGGGGGCGGCGCTCGACGCCAGCTTCGGCAGCCAGTGTGCCGAGGTGGTCGCCAAGGCCTTCCCGGTGCAGCCGGCGGCGCAGGCGGAGATTTCGCTCGTCGATTTCGGGCGGTTCTTTGCGCCCCAGGGCGCCATCGCGAGGTTCGTGTCGCAGGAGCTGGCGGGCTATGTCGATACCACCACGCCGGAATGGCAGGCCAAGGCCAACGCCGCCGAGATCGGGCTCACCGAGGCCAATGTGCGGGCGCTGCAGGCCGCCAACCTGGTGACGCGGACCTTCTTTGCCAGCGATCCGCAGGCGCCGCGCCTCGTCTACCAGCTGGAGCCGGTGGCGCTGGCCGGGGCCAAGTCGGTGAGCCTGAAGATCGATGGCCAGGTGCTGAAATACGATGGCAAGGCGGCGGTGCCCGCGACCTTCGAATGGCCCGGCGCCGGCGGGGCCGCGGTGGAGTTCGGCGTGGAGGGCAGCAGCGTGCCCGCGGTCAGGACCTGGCCCGGGCAATGGGCGCTGTTCCGGCTGATGAAGGCCGCCGCCGTCAGGGCCGGGGCGACGCCGTCGGCGGGGGAGGGCAGCCTGACCGAGGGCGGCGCGCGCTTCGATTTCCGGGTGCGGACGTTCGTGGCCGGCAATCCCTTTGTCGTCGACCCGTTCATCAAGATCGCCTGCCCGGCGCGGATCACCACCAGCGGGGCGGCCCCGGTCGTCGGCTGAGGCTGGATCCTGATCTGAACCCCGCCGTCATGCTGGCGAACGCCAGCATCCACCGTGGTGCGATGATCGGGCTGGTGGTACCGGGAACGCTGACGGGTGCAGCCGTGGCCAGAATGGTACGCCGCCCGACGGTGGATGCTGGCGTTCGCCAGCATGACGGTGGGTGCTTTGTGGTGGTCAGGCGACCAGAAACCCCGCCGCCGCCATCTGCTGCAAGGCCGAGTCGACGTCGATCTCATGGCCGTGGCCCGACGCGGCCCAGTCGGTGGCGAGCCGGTCGCGGTCGCGGCTGCCGTCGAGCAGCGCCAGGAACGCCAGCGGGCCGTCGACCGGCATGGTGACGACGTTGTGATCGAGCGAGAACAGGTTGCGGTGGCCGGCGGCGATCTGGGCGCGCACCACCGGGCTGGCCTGCGGCCGCGGCCCCGCCGTGGCAACGCCGGGCAGCGGCGTCGCATGCAGGCCGACGACCTCGGCGGCGAACAACCGGAACAGCGCCTCCTGCCGGTCGGCGGTATCGGCGACGTCGCCGACCGGCAGACGTTGCGGCCAGCGTGCCGCGAGCGCCGCCAGCCGATCGGCGAAAACGGTATCGGCGATGGTGAATTCGTCGTCCTTGATCTTGAAGCGATCGGGCCCGATGCGCACCGCCTGGCTCGACGCGAACAGCGATGACAGCTGCGCAGGATCGAGCCGGCGGGCCGGGCGCCGGCCCTCGCGGACCAGCAGCGTCTGGTGGAAGAACGCCAGCGAGCCGAAATCGGTGGTCTGCGCCAGGCGCACCACGGCGGCATCGTCGTCGTCGCTGCCGGGCATGCCGTCATAGACCAGCACCGGCGACGCATCGTTGAGAAAGGCCAGCCCCTCGGCGTTGGCGGCGGCAACGACATCGCTGAACAATTGCGGGTGCCATTCGCCGCTCAGCTCGTCGTGGAATAGCGTCTCCGGGTGCTGGCGCAGCATCGGCCGCGCCACGTCGCGCATGGCGGCAACAACGGTGCGCTCGTCGGGTCGCGGCCGGGCAAAGTCCTCCAGCACTTCATAGGCCCGCTTCAGCCGCGCGGCGGCATCGTCGATGCCCTGCAGGTGATGGAACATCAGGTCGCGGATGACCTGGCGCAGATGCCCGCCCGGCAGCGCATTGTAGCTGATGAAGGCGATGCCGTCGGGGGCAAGGACGCGGCCGACGATCCGCATCACCGCGGCACGCACCGGCGGCGGTACCCAGGCATAGACGCCATGGGCGATGACATAGTCGAACGGCCCTTCCAGCGTATCGGCCGCGACCATGATGTCGCCGACGCGATTGACGACGTTGGTCAGCCCGGCGGCGCGGATGAGGGCATCGCCGCGCGCGATCGCCGCCGATGACAGGTCGAAATTGTGGAACTGCGCCCGGGGGTAGGCGGCCGCCATGGCGATGATGTTGACGCCGTCGCCGCCGCCGATTTCGAGGACGCGCGCCGTTTCGATGGCCGGCGCGTCGAGGCCGTGGAACCGCGCGATGGCGGCAAGACGGCCGGGATGGGTGGCCGGGAAGATCGTCGCCGGATAGGCGACGACATCATAGCTGGTCGCTGCCACGGCCGTCCGATACCAGGTCAGTTGGCGCGCGAAAACTCGACACGGCGATTGACCGGCGCGGTCGGCGCGGTGCCGGGCCGGGCCTTGTCGAAACCATAGCCGCGCGGCTCGATGCGGCTCGGTTCGATGCCCTGGGCGACGAGGAAATCGACGACCGACTTGGCGCGCTGCTTCGACAGTTCGAGGTTGTAGTCGCGGTTGCCGACGGCATTGGTGTGGCCGTCGACGCTGAACTTCATCGATGCGAGCGCCGGCGAGCGCATGGCCTCGGCAAAGGCGCGGGCCTCGGCCTTGGCCTGGTCGGTCAGCTCGGCCGAACCATTGGCAAAGGTGATCTGCATGTCGATGCCGCCGCTCGACGTGGCCGGCGCCGCCGCCGGCCGCGGCCGGGCGCGGGTCGGGGTGGCAACGGCGACATTGCGGGCCGCCGGAGCGGTCGTCGCGGTCGGAACCTTGATGGTGTTCGGCCGGGCGAGGCTGAAGGCGCGTTCGTCGCCGACCTTGATCTGCTGGCCGCTGTCGGGCTGGACGTCGCCGCAGCTGCCGCTCAACTTGCAGACGATGTCGTCGGGGGTGTTGCGCGCCGTCTGGGCGGTAGCGGCGGTGGCGGCCGCGACGGCAACCGTAAACCCGAGCAATGCACGAACACGCATTGGAAATCCCCCGCCAAGCCGCTGTCAACCAGAATTCGTTAACTGTAGTGCTTTCGAAGGCGATTGACAATCGCCCGGCCGATCGCTTCGCTGGCGTTCCGACGTGTCCCTCAGGCAGACAGGGCCCAAGATGCTAACACTGATGCCGCAGGGTGCCGGCGCCCCGCCGCCGGCCCGATTCGATGGTCGCGGCGGCACGATCGGCCGCGCCGCGGGCGTCGATCTGGTGCTGCCCGACCCGGCCAGCATCGTGTCGTCGAAACACTGCCGAATCGATTTCCAGGATGGCCGCTATGTGCTGGTCGACACCAGCACCAACGGCACCGCGGTCAATGGCCGCCGGCTGACCGGGCCGTATCCGCTCGCCGAGGGCGATGTGCTGGCGATCGGCCCGTGGCGGGTGGCGGTGTCGCTGGCAGGCGCCGGCCCGCCACCGCCGGCGATTGCGCCCGATTGGCATCGCGCGCCGCCGCCGCCGCTCGCCGGCGCCACCGTACAGCCGCCCGCCGGCGCCACGGTGCAGCAGCCCGGCGGGCGGGATGCGCTGGCGCCGCTGCTCGACGCCGCCGGGATCGCGCGCGGCGCCATCGCCGCCGACGATGCCGTGGTGCTGGCCGCCGCCGGAGCGTTGCTGCGCCAGTACACCGGTGGGGTGATGGCGATGACGGCGGCCCGGGCCAAGGCGCGCGGCGAGCTCGGCATCAAGTCGCCGGCGCCGTCGAACAACCCGTTGAAGAAGCAACCGAAGCCCGAATTGGCGCTGGCGCAGCTGCTGGGGGCGCCGAAGCCCGCCGAACAGGCCGTCGCCGAAGTGCTTGCGGAATTGGAGGCCCATCAGGACGCGACCCTGCGGGCGATGCAGGGGGCGTTGCGCGCCACGCTCGACGAGCTCGCGCCGGCGGCCATTCGCAAGCACCATGCCAAGGCCGGCGATGCCCAGCTGTGGCAAGCCTATGAAAAGGCGTTTGCCGGCCAGGACGGGGACAGCTTCATCGAGGTTTTCGCGCGCGAACTGGCGGCGGCGTATGAAAAGCTGGCGACGCCGGGGAAACGCCAGGGTTCGTGAGAGCCCGATCGTGATGCGGGCGAACGCCAGCATCCACTGTCGGGCGGCGTGCCGCCTGGTTCGCTGCTGCACCGGGTTCGGTGCTGTGTTCGGGGGCCGGGTCATTGCACCACCGTGGATGCTGGCGTTCGCCAGCATGACGGGTTGGGAGGGGTATCGCTGGCTGGGGAACGCGCCCCGCGCTATTCCTTGACCTCGTCGACCATCTTGAACCAGACCATCTCCGCCTTCCAGCCATGCGTCGCGGCGGCGGCGGCAAAGCCGGCCAGGTCCATCTTCTTGCCGGCAATGATCGACGGGGTGAAGCTGCCGTTGCCGGTCAGCAGCAGGATCCCCGACCAGCCGGTGTGATCGGCATCGATCTGCAGCCGATAGCGGTCGCCGCCCAGGTCGGCGATCGGCGTGCCGTTCTTTTCGATGCCGGCAAAGGTCTTGCGATCCGGGATGACCTCTGAAATCGCGCCGCTGGGTTCGATGCCGTACAGGGCGAAATCCTGCGCCGGGTTGGCGATGTCGAGATTGACGATGGCGCGCGCGCCGTTCTTGCCGGCAAAGGGACTGTCGGGCGGCAGCACGCTCATTTCGAATTTGCGCTGCGGCACCGACAGGCGCGGCGTGCCGCTGGCGCGGATGGCGCGGAAGGCATCGATCGAGGCGCATTCGGACGCATCGATCGGCGCGACGGCGCTGAAATCGGTGGCGCCGACGCGGGCGCCGCTGGCGGCGGCGGCATCCGACACCGCCTTTTCCGCCAGCGCCGGTTCCCCGGCGACGCCGGCGAAGGCCAAGGTGACGCCGGCGGGGCCGTCGCTGGCGCCGACCAGGTCGAGCCAGGTGCACGACAGGCTGGGCAAGGCAGCGGCGACGGCGGCTTCGGCCCGGCCGGCCGCGGCGGGCGCGGCGGTCACGGTCGGTGCGGTGGCGACGACTGGCGGCGCGTCGGTGCCGCCAAAGGCCAGCCAGCCGCCGACCCCGAGCAGTGCCACCACCCCGATGGCGCCGCCGATCATCAGGCCGCGGTTGCCGCCCGGCCCGGTGTCGCCGCCGGCCTTGGCGGCGACGGGCGCTGCCGCCGGCTTGGCCTTGGCCTTTGGCGCGGGCCTGGCGGCCGGCGGGGCGACGGGCGCTGCCGTGGTTGCCGCCAGCGCGGCGATCACCGCCTCCATCGATCGCAGCCGCGCCTGGGGATCGGGCGTCAGCATCTGGTCGAGCACCGGCCGCAGCACGGCGGGAGCGGCGCTGGTGTCGGCACCCTTGCGGCGGCGGTCGATGGCCTCGACGAACGACGCCCCCATGTCGACATTCTTGCCCTGCGCGACCGCCAGCATGACGAGGCCGAGGCTGTAGACGTCGCTCCAAGGCCCGACCTCGCGATCGAAATCGCCGAGCTGTTCGGGCGCGACATAGCCGAGCTTGCCGGCGAAACCGTCGCCGATGATGGTCTTGGACCCAGGGTCGAGATCCTTGGCGATGCCGAAATCGATGATCCGGGCGCGATCGAGGCGGCGATCCTCGAGGAGGACATTGTCGGGCGAGATGTCGCGATGGATGGCGCCGAGCATGTGCGCCGCGGCAAGACCTTCGGCGAGGCGGCGGCACAGCGCGACGAGCTCGGCGGGTTCCGGCTTCAGGTCCGCCAGCACGTCGGACAGGTTCACCCCGTCGATGAATTCGGTGACGATGTAGAAGACGCCGAGCTGCGGTTCCTGTGCCAGCACGCGATATTGCACCAGTGCCGGGTGCGAGAGCCGGGTGAGGGTGCGGGCTTCCTTGCGGAACATCGCCTGGACATTGGGATCGGCGGCGAGCGCCGGCAGGATGACCTTGATGGCGACGCGCTCGTCGCTGTTGACGTTGATGCCTTCGAACACCTCCCCCATGCCGCCCCGGGCGAGGAAGCGTTTGACCTCGAAGATGTGGTTGAGCACGTCGCCGACCTGGATGCGGTCGCCATCGGTGCGCGGCGCCATCGGCATCACCCCGCCGAGGACGGTCGCCGCGGGCGGGACGGCGCCAGACGCGGCCGTCGACGCGCCGGGGGCCATGATGGTGCGATCGGCGGCGGGCGGCGTGAACGGCGTCGGTGATGCGCCCGGTGTCGGTGATGCGCTCGGCGCGGGGGCGCCGGCCGGGCGGATGATGGTGCGATCGGATTCGGGCGTGTCGTCCGGCGGTTCGTCGCTCATGACATGCTGCCTGCGCTCAGGCTGCCGAAATGCAGCAACGTCGGTTCGGTGGCGACGACGGTGATCGCGGTGACATTGTCGGGCGCGCCGCGTTCGAGGCAATGCGCGACCATCGCGCCGATGGCGTCGTCGTCGACGCGTTTCAGCTGCGACGCGATTTCCTGGTCGGACAGGCAGCCGTAAAGCCCGTCGCTGCACAGCATGAAGACATCGTCGGGCAGCAGCACATCGGTGACCATGTCGAGCTCGAGCGGTTCGGCGACGCCGACGGCGCGTGTCAGCACGTTGCGCAACGGGTGCGTCGCGGCGCCTTCGATCGTCAGCAGGTCGCGATCGACGAGTTCCTGCACCTGGCTGTGGTCGCGGCTCAATCGGTACAGCGCGCCGTTGCGCAGCAGATAGGCGCGGCTGTCGCCGGCCCAGATCACGCCGAAGCGGCGATCGCGGACGACCAGCGCGACGATCGTCGATCCCATCTGGGCGCCGGTGGCGGCGGCTTCGGCGACGATGCGGGTGTTGGCGCTGCGGATGGTATCCGCGACCCCGGCCAGCAAGGCATCGAAATCGTCGATCGGCGCCATCGCGGCGAGGCTGTCGACGACGGCGGCGGCGGCCCAGTCGCCGCGCGCATGGCCGCCCATGCCATCGGCCACCGCCCAGACGCCGGTCGCTTCGGACGCGAAGAATCGATCCTCGTTGAGCTGCCGCACCAGGCCGGTGTCGGTCACCGCCTGCCATTCGGTGCGAAGCGGTATCATGCCCGCATGCCTGCCCCCAAATTCACCCGCAGCGATGTAGCCTGCAAATGGTGGTGGCCGCAATGATTCCGGCGTAATGATCGTGCAATGGGCGGTGCGGAACGGCTTTTTCCGCGGCGTGGGGGGCTTTGCCGTGGCGGGCCGGCGCCGCTATACTGCGGCAGGGCGAGGCAGCAGGCGAGCCGGCCCGGGGGTATCGCGCCTTGAACGATGTGGCAGGGGAATCCTGGGATCCGCGCACCTGGGTGGCCGACTGGCAGCCCGGCGGTGGCGGCCAGGCGCCGGCGGCGACCCGATTGCCGTGGCCCAGCGGCGATCGGCGCATGCCGATGGCGTTCGGAGCGGCGGCGGCGGTGCTGGTGATCGGTGCGCTGGCGGCACATTTCTCGCGCAGCGATACGCCCGCCGACGCGACCGCTGCGGCCCCGGAGGCGGCAGCGCCGGCAACGCCGCAGGGTCCGCCGCAGATCAAGCGGACGCTGGTGTTGTCGGGGGTCGGCGACCTTGCCGAGGCGCTGCAGGCGAGCGGACTGACGACTGCCGAGGCCGAGGCCGCGGCCGCCGCGGCGCGGCCGTCATTGGCCCCCGAAGGCGAGATCAGGGCGATACTGACGCTCGAGAAAACCGACGCCGGCACGCGCCTCGTCCGGCTCGACGCCTCCAATCCCGACAGTTCCGGGGTCGCCGTCGCGCCGGTTGCGCCCGGCGTCTTCACGGCCTCGCGGGTAGCGGCGCAGCTGACCGCAAAGATCATCGTGCGGCGCGGCACCATGGACGCCGACAGCTTTTATTCCTCGGCGGTGGCCGCCGGCGTCATCGACAGCCTGATCCCGGTCTTTGCCCGGGCGCTGGCGTTCGATTTCGACTTCCAGCGCGAAGTCCGCGCCGGCGACGCCTTCGAGGCCGCATTTTCGCAGCCGATCGATTCGGCGGGCAATCCGGTCGGCGCGCCGACGCTGCTGTACGCCGCGCTGTCGACCGCGACCAAGTCGGCCGCGGTCTATCGCTTTGCCGTCGATGGCGGCGCGCCGGAATGGTTCGACGGCAGCGGCCGCAGCATCGTCCGCGCGCTGATGCGCACGCCCGTCGACGGCGCGCGGGTGTCCTCCAAATTCGGCTTTCGCATCCATCCGGTGCTGGGCTTTGCCAAGCTGCACCGCGGCACCGATTTCGCGGCGCCGACCGGCACGCCGATCTATGCCTCGGGCAACGGCGTCGTCACCTGGTCGGGCATGAAGGGTGCCAACGGTAACCTCGTCATCCTGCGCCACGACAATGGCTGGCAGACCTATTACCTCCACCAGAACCGCATCCTGCCGCAGGTCACCGTCGGCGCCCGGGTCGGGCAGGGGCAGCAGATCGGCGAAGTCGGCACCACCGGCCGCTCGACAGGGCCGCATCTGCATTACGAAGTCCATGTCGACAACGCGCCGGTCGATCCGCTGAGCATCCGCACCGAGGGCGGCCGCGTGTTGAGCGGGGAGGCGCTGATTGCCTTCGGCAAGGAACGCGATCGCATCGATGTCAGTCGCGCCGGGGCGAGCTGAGGCTGCGCGGCGTTGGGTTTCACCAACGATTCCGCGATCATGCGGTTGACTGCATTCAAATCGACCCGCTCAGGCTGAGCTGGTCGAAGCCCCCGAGAGCTCCGCCCTGCGACCCGGCTTCGCCAAGCTCAGCCTGAGCGGGCCTTGTGGTTCAACCGAAATTGAGACGATCCTAGGTCGCTGCACGCCCGCGCCACACGACCGCGGGGATCGCCAGCGCCACCAGCACAAAGGTCATGGCGAGGCTGGCGTTGAGGCCCTCGGGCGAGCCTCCCCACAGCACCGAGCCGGCGAAATCGATATCGTGGATGGCGCCGAAACTGCCGCTGCCCGGATTGGGGATGAGGCCGAGGCCGATGCTTTCGGCCCAGTTCCAGCCGAAATGCGCCGCCACCGCAAGCACGATGCCGCCGCTGCGCTGCGCCACCAGCCCGAACAGCAGCCCGCCGAGCACGAGGTTGACGATGGTCAGCAGCGAGCGGTCGGCGCCGATGAGGTGCAGGATCGAAAAGGCCGCGGCGGTGACCAGCAGCCCGGCAAGGTCGCCCCAGGCGCGCGACAGCACCGGTTGCAGCCAGCCGCGAAAGTAGACCTCCTCGACGCCGGCCTGGAACAGGATGAGCAGCGTGCCGGCGAGCAGGGCCCCGACGCCGCCGGCCGCGGCGGTGGCGCCGGGCAGCACCGGTACGGCCAGCGCCGCCAGCCCGGCCGCCGCCGCGGCC
>QBLU01000059.1:0-6108 GCA_003241875.1 Alphaproteobacteria bacterium | reverse complement strand
CCAGCAGCCCGCCGATGCCGCCCGCCAGGCCGATGCCGGCCATCATCGCCACCGCCGGGCCGGCGAGCCGCCCCCAGGCCTTTTCAAGCGTCAGGCCGATCGCCGCGACGCCGATCAGCGCGCCGAAGACCAGCAGCGTGAACACGGTTTCCTGCACGGCGGCGCTCGCCGTGGCGAGGCCGGTGCCGCCGGCCAGCGTCTCGAACAGCCATTGCCCCGCCGGCACGATCGCCGCGGCGGCGGCGGCCGCGACGACCAGCGTCACCGCCGGCCGGACATGGATCGACCCGCCGGCGATCCCCGCACCCGCCGCCATTATTGCGTCGACATGGCAGTGGCGATCGGCCCCGACAGCATCGATTTGCTGCCATCGCCGACAAGGAAATAGGCGCCCCAGAAATAGGGGTGCGAGACATCGGGCCGGGCGATGACGCCGCGCTGGGCATCGCGCAGCGCGGCGCCGATGGTCTGGCTGCGCCCGGCCGTATAGAAATCGGCGATCAGCATCTCGGTCTGCACCGACGCCGGCACCTGCCAATAGGTGGCGATGACGGCGCGGGCATTGGCGGTGATGAAGGCGCGGACCAGGCCGTCGAGCGTTGCCGCCGATTCATCCTGGCCCGACAGGCGGCCGCCGACGCCGGACACGCCGCTCGCCGTCTCGCAGGCCGACAGCGCGACGAGATTGGCATCGAGATCGAGCGCGGCGACTTCGGACAGGCTGAGCAGCCCGTCGGACACCGGGCCGCCGGCGATGGGCGGCGCCAGCGTCGTCACCAGCGACGGCGGGATGCGGGTGCATTCTCCGGTGCGCGTCTCGGGCACGCCATGGGTGGCGAAATGCACGACCTGGAACTTGCGGTAGTCGCCGCGGGCGCTGTTCGCCAGCACCGCGACATCGCTGAAATCCTCGCGGGTGACCTCGGGGGCGCCGGGAAAGCCGAGTGCCGCCGCGGCAACCCCGAGCTCATGGGCGCTCACCGGCTTGTTGGCGTTCATCACCTCGGCCAGCGCCGCATAGCCGATGTCGCAGCCGGTGCCGACGGCGATGCGGGCCGTGGCGGGCACCTGGGCCAGCCGCGCCGGGGCGTTTTCGCCGAAACCGATGAACGGCCGCGGGGCGGTGGAGGCGGGCAGGTTGCGGGTGATCAGGAACGACCGCGGCGACAGCGCATTCGACAGCTCCGTACCGGCACCGAGGAAGGCGACCGCGCTGTAGTCATTGGGTCGCGCGGCCTTGGTGGCAAGGTAGCGCTTGACGCTGTCGATGGTGGTGACGAGCACGCCGGCGGGCAGGTTCTCGAGCGGGCCGGATGGATCGACGACGATCGCCTTGGCGGTGGCCAGCGTCGACTCGGCCGGGCCGGCGATCAGCCGGAACAGCGCATAGGAGGCGCCGACATCGAAGAAGGGCAGGCGGCCGCTGTCGTCGCGGATCGACGCGCGGACCCGGCGGGCGATGCGATCGACATCGGCGGCGGGCGCGTCGAGCGCATAGATGAAGCTTTTTTCGCGGCCGATGACCATCGCATAGGCGCGGCTGCGCAGGCGCGTCACCTTCAGGTAGAATTCGCCGGGCCGCAGCACGGCGCGCACATCCTCGATCGTCGTCGGCTGGTCGTCGACGGCGCGGAAGCGCGGATCGGCGGCGAGGGCGGCATTGGCCTCGAGCAGGGCGGCCTCGGCGATGCCGCGGTCGGCCTCCAGCCGGGCGCGCCCTGCCGTGTCGGACGGGTCGAGCGCGGCGATCTCATAGCGCAGGCGGATGATCTGGCGCTCGATTTCGGCACGGTCCCGGGCCTTGGCGCCGAGCGCGCCGTTGGCGGTGACGATCGTCTGCAACTGCGCGACCTGGCGCGCGATGGCGGGCTCGCCGACGGCCTGGATGGCGCGGAAGAAGCGCTGTTCGAGATCGGCCGTGGGCGATTTGGCGTGCAGCCGCGACAGCAGGTCGAGATAGGCCTCCATCGAGGGCTGCACGATGCCGCCGGCAGCACCGGAGCGGATCAGCGAATCGACCGCGACGTCGTATTCCTTGAGCACGTCGGCGTCGGCGACCCCGGGCGTGCGGGCGCGCAGGCTGGCACGTTCGAGCTGGGTTTCGGCGATCAGCGGCCCGGCGGCGAAGCTGACTTCGCCGCGGATGCGAGCGGCCGCGTCGCTTTGCAGCGGGCAGGTCTTGCCGGGGATCTCGCGATCGCCCTGCAGCGTTGCCAGCGCGCAATCGAAATCGGCGACGGCGTCGGTGGCGCGGCCGTCGCGTGCGGCGATGCGGCCATATTGGCGCAGGATGCGCGACTTCAGCGCCGCGACGGCTTCGGGGCTGACGCTGCGCTGGAGCTGGCCGACATAGGGCACGGTTTCATCGAGCGCGGCGCGGCTGCGGCCGGTTTCGCCGATGGCCAGATAGGCGACGCTGCGCGCCCAGTTGCGCTGCGCCTCGACGAGAAGCCGCGACAATTGCCGGCTGTCGGTCGACGACAGCGACGCCGCGGCGCCCCCGGTGGCGGGCTGGTTGAGCGCGCTGAGCACCGCCGGATCGGTGAGCGGCTGCTGCGCCAGGCCGGTATCGCTGAGCGCGGTGATCGCCGCCGGCCAGTCGCGGCGGTTGATGAGGTCGAGGCCGCGATAGGTCGCCGTCTTGCTCTGCAGGAAGGCGGCGCGATCGAGGTCGGTAGCGGTTTTCAGCAGTGCCGCGGCTTCGGCGAAATGCTCGTCGGCGGCGTCGAACTGGCTGATGTTGGAATCGGCCAGCGCCGCCTCCAACTGCAATTCGGCGCGAGTCAGCGGTGCGGCACCGGGCGGCAGCCGGCTGATGGCGTCGTTGAGCAGGCGCGATGCCTCGACATAGAGGCCGCGATAGTTGAGCGCGATGCCGCCCTGCAGCGCGGCGGCGGCGTCGAGCCGATCCTTGTCCACCGTGGCGCGTTCGCGATCCGGGGTGCCGGTCGGTGCGGGCAGCGCCGCCACGTCGATCGAGGCGGCGATGGCGGTGTCGCGGCTGGTAGGCGGCGCGGCACGGCCGGCGAGGACGCGCAGCGCGACCTCCATCGGACCCAATGCGGTGGCGACGGCGGCGCCGACATAGCGATAGCCGCCCATCCGGAAGCGCACCGATGTCACCGGCAGGCCGAGTGCCGGATCGAAGCAGGCACGCGCCTCCACGGCGCCGATGCCGGTCATCTGCCGGGTGGCGGGGGCGCCGCACAGCGCCGCATCGGCGGCCGGCGCGGCGCCGGGAAAGGCATAGACGATGCCCTGGCGCCGGCTGGCGGCGACGCCGCGGCAGGTGATGGCAAAGGCGCGCGCAAAGGGATCGGGCGCGCCGGGATCGTTCCAGCTGCGCGACGCGGTGCACGGTTCGCCATTGGCGTCGCGGCCGGTGATGAAGCCGTCGGGCAGGGGCGCCCGGGCGGTGGCCGGGGCGGCCAGCAGCAGCAACCCCAGGGCAGCGATGGCGGCGCGGGTGACGATCATTTCCTTGTATCCTGGTCGGCGCAGGGTGTCGGACCGCCGGGGCGGCAGGGTGGCGCTTCCGCGGGCGGGTCGTTGGCCGGGATGTCGATGCCCGCGATGTCGGAGAACAGCGCCTCGTTGCTGGTGCCGACGAGCGGATCGAATGGCAGCGCCAGGTTGTCGCTGACCCGGAAGATCTCGGACTTGCTGTCGAACAGCACCAGCACCGGCTGGGCGAGCGAGGCCGACAGGCAGCCGCCGCCCGACGATCCGATCAAGCAGCCGTTGGCGCGGGCGTTGGCGCGGCTGACCGGGCCGACGAGGGTGATGCCGTCGGGGCCGAGCAGCGACGTGCCGGCGCCGTTGATGCCGTTGATGGTGCCGAAGACGGCAAAGGCGTTGGGCACCGCCGCGGCGCTGGCGGTGATGGACAGCGCCGGCGGGTTGCCGCCCGCCCCCAGCGCGCCGAGCACGACCCCGGCGTTGAGGCCGGCCGGGCCGCTGTTCTGGAACAGCGCGAACTGGCCATAGTTCACCGCCAGCCCGCGCGCGCTGATGACCAGCGTGTCGACATAGGGCGCCTGGCCGCCGAGGCTGCCGGTGTAGAGCGCCGAATTGGCCTGGGAGACGAAGCGCGCGGCGACATCGGCGGCGCCGACCGCTGCGGCGCCGGGCGTGACGCCGATCGCGCCAAGCAGATTGGCATCATAGCCGACGCCGATGCGATCGCCGTTGAGGGTGAGAACCGCGCCATCGGTGAGCAGGCGGCCGCCATCGCTCGCCGTCGTCGCGACGCGGATGACGCCGGCCTTGCTGTCGGCGCTGCCGTCGCCGCCGAGCGTAAAGACCCGGCCCGCTGCCGATCCGGTGGCGACCATGCGGCCGAGCACATCGACGCGGCCGAGCGTGCGCAGGCTGAAGGTGCCGGAGCCGCTGTTCGCCGCGATCGGCAGCGCGCCGACGACGATGTTGCGGCTGCGGCCGTCGATGACCAGCGCGACGGTTTCCAGCCGCGCGACCTCGGCACTGGTCAGGTCGAACCGGGCGGTCGGGACGGCGGCGAATTCGGTCTCGTTGCCGGTGGGCGTGTCGCCGATGCGGATCGGGCCGGCGCCGCTGTCGACCAGCGCGATCCGCGCGGCGCGGATGGTGCCGCCGATGCCGGCGTCGGCGCCGGTCAGCGTGACGGTGCGGCCGGTGGCGGTGATGGCGCCGACGTTCACCGCGCCGGTTGCCGCCATGGCGACATCGTTGCCGGCGCTGACGCTGCTGCCGCTGCCGAGGCCGATGCTGCCTTCGCTGCCGAGCGCCGTCAGCGTCAGCGTGCGCCCGGCACCCGACGCGAGGCTGAGTCCGTTGCCGCCGGTGATGGCGCCGCTGCGCGCGGTGATCGCCACCATGCCGGTTGCCGATTGGGTCGCGGTGCCGGTGGCCGCGAGCGCGACGCTGGCGGCGGTCAGCGACAGGTCGCCGTTGACGGTCAGGCCGCGCTGTACCGCCGCTGTGCCCGTCGCGGTCAAATTGGCGTTGCCGCCGCTGCCGACGGCGCCGAGCACGAGGTTGCCGTTGGTCGCGGCGAGCGCCAGCGTGCCGCCGGCGGTAGTGCTGTCGCTGGCAATCGCAGCGGCGGTGGCGGTGATCGGCCCTGTGGCGCGCAGTGTCGTCGCGGTGATGTTGCCGGCTGCGGTCAGCGCGAGGCGGCCGCCGCTGGCCAGGCTGCCGATGTCGAGATCGGTGCCGGCCGCGATGGTGGCGTCGCCGCCGCTGCCGGCGGTGCCGAGCCGGGTGCCGAGGCTGCTCGTCGTGGCGAGGACGCCGCGCGCCGTCACGTCGGCGAGGGTGATGGTGCCGCCGTTGACGGTGACGTTGCCGCCGACCAGCGTCGTCCCGGTGACGGTGCCGGCGGTCAGCAGCACATTGCCGGCGCTGCTCGTCATGCTGCCGAAATCGAGGCCGGGTGCGGCGGTGACGGTGATGTCGCCGCTGGTGGCGACCGTCGTCAGCCTGGCCGGCGCCGTGCTGTTGGCGGTCAGGCTGGCGGCCGTAATGCTGTCGGCGGTGATGCCTGCCGCGGTCAGCGTGGTGGCGCCGGCGCTGGCCAGCGTGCCCGCAGTGATCGCCCCGGCGGCGGTGGCGGTGAGCGTGCCGGCGCTGCTGGTCGCGGTGCCGATGGCGATCCCGCCGGCCGAGGTGACGGCGATATCGCCCTGGCTGCGCAGCCGCTCGATGGCGGCGCCGAGCGCCCCGGCACTGGCGGTGAACGCGCCGACATCGGCATCGCCGATGGTGACCTGGTTGGCCGCGACCGTCATCGCGCCGCCGGCGACGACGGTGTCGAACTGGGCGAGCGTGCCGGCGCTGGCATCGATGAAGCCGATAGCGCGGGTGTCGCTGGCGACGATGCTGCCGCCGGCGACCAATGTGAGCGTGCCGCCGCTGGCGAGGCTGCCGCTGGCGATGTTGCCGGCGGCCGTGAGGCTGGTGTCGCCGCCCGCCGAGGCGGTGACGCTGTCGATGTCGCCGCTGGTCGCCGCCAGCGTCAGCGTGCTGCCGGCGGTGGTGGTGTCGAGGACGAGGCTGCTGCCGGTGCCGGCGATGCTGCCGGCCGCCGTCGTGGTGCCGCCGGTGACGGTGCCGCCGGCGACATAGCCG
>QBLU01000058.1 GCA_003241875.1 Alphaproteobacteria bacterium | reverse complement strand
GTCGGCGGCGGAGGACGATAGCTGGCGCGACGCCTTCACGGCCGGGCTGGGGCGGGCGCTCGACCATTTCGGCGTGGCGCTTTGGGGCGGCGACACCGTCACCGGGTTGGCGGCGGCGGTGCTCGGGTTGACGGCGATCGGCCATGTCGCGCCAGGGCAGGCGCTCGGCCGCAGCGGCGCCCGGCCCGGCGACACGGTCTGGGTGTCGGGCACGATCGGCGATGCCGGGCTCGGCCTCGCCATCGCGCGCGGCGCGGCGCCGATGGACAAGCGCCTGCTCGACCGCTTCCGCCGGCCCGAGCCGCGACTGGCGTTGGGCGGCGCGCTGGTCGGCGTCGCGACGGCCTGCATGGATGTGTCGGACGGCCTGCTGATCGATGCCGACCGGCTGGCGCGGGCCAGCGGCGTCGCGATTACCCTCGACCTGTCGGCGCTGCCGGCCGCGGCCGCGACCGATCCCGAGCGGTTGGCGCGCGCCACGGCGGGCGACGATTACGAGCTGCTGTTCACCACCGCGCCGGACGCCGTCGTGGCGGCCGGCAAGGTTGCCGTAACGCGGATCGGCACGGTCGGCGCCGGCGTGGGGCTGCGGCTTGCCGGCGGTATGGCCCTGCCCGAACGGCTCGGCTGGGAACATTAATCGTACGCCGGGTTGCCTTCGTCCCGGCGCTTTGCCATGACGATCGTAACAAACCACCGCTGCGTCGTATCGACGCGGAAATGACGTGGCTTTTCCTGGGGACCTTTCGTCTATGAACACCGTGCTGATCGCGATCCTCTGCGGTGTCGCCGCTGTCCTCTACGGCATCTTTACATCGCGGCAGGTGCTCGCTGCGTCGCCGGGCAATGCCCGCATGCAGGAGATCGCCGCGGCCATCCAGGAGGGCGCCAGCGCCTATCTGACCAAGCAGTACACCGCCATCGGCATCGTCGGGGTCATCGTCGCCATCATCGTCGCGGTGTTTCTCGGTGTTTACCCGGCGATCGGCTTTGTCATCGGCGCCGTGCTGTCGGGGGCGACCGGCTTCATTGGCATGAACATCTCGGTGCGCGCCAACGTCCGCACGGCCGAGGCGGCGCGCAACTCGCTGCAGGCCGGGTTGACCATGGCGTTCCGCTCGGGCGCCGTCACCGGCATGCTCGTCGCGGGTTTGGCGCTGCTCGCCATTGCCGGCTATTTCTACTTCCTGACGTCTTCTGGCTTCGAGGCCACCAGCCGCGAAGTCATCAACGCGCTGGTCGCGCTCAGCTTCGGCGCCTCGCTGATTTCGATCTTCGCGCGCCTCGGCGGCGGCATCTTCACCAAGGCGGCCGATGTCGGCGCCGACATGGTGGGAAAGAACGAACTGGGTTTCGACGAGGATGACGACCGCAACCCGGGCGTCATCGCCGACAACGTCGGCGACAATGTCGGCGATTGCGCCGGCATGGCGGCCGATCTGTTCGAAACCTATGTGGTCACCATCGGCGCCACCATGGTGCTGGTGGCGCTGCTCGTCGGCGGTGCGGATGCGGCCCGGCTGATGACGCTGCCGCTGCTCGCCGGCGGGGTCTGCATCCTGACGTCGATCATCGGCACCTATTTCGTTCGGCTCGGCGGCGGCTCGATCATGGGCGCGCTGTACAAGGGCTTCATCGCCACCGCGCTGTTGTCGGTGCCGGCGCTGTATTTCGCCACCAACATGATCTTTCCCGACATGAACGCGGTGATTTCGGTGAAGGTCGCCAGTGCGGAGGCCGCCGCCGCCGTCGCCGCGCCAACCGATTTCACCGCGATGAACCTGTTCGACTGCATGCTCGTCGGCCTCGCCGTGACGGGGCTGATCGTCTGGATCACCGAATATTACACCGGCACCGACTATCGCCCGGTCAAGTCGATCGCCAAGGCTTCCGATTCGGGCCATGGCACCAACGTCATCCAGGGCCTCGCCGTGTCGATGGAATCGACCGCGATGCCGACCATCGTCATCGTCGCCGGCATCATCGCCAGCTTCCAGCTCGCCGGGCTGATCGGCATCGCCTTTGCCGCCACCGCGATGCTGGCGCTCGCCGGTATGGTCGTCGCGCTCGATGCCTATGGCCCGGTCACCGACAACGCCGGCGGCATCGCCGAAATGGCCGGCCTCGCCGGTGAAGTTCGCGAGCGCACCGACGCGCTCGACGCCGTCGGCAACACGACAAAGGCGGTCACCAAGGGCTATGCCATCGGCTCGGCGGGTCTTGCCGCGCTGGTGCTGTTCGCCACCTACACCGAGGATCTGCGCCAGTTCTTCGCCGATGTGCCGGTCGATTTCACTTTGTCCAATCCCTATGTCGTCGTCGGCCTGCTATTGGGCGCGCTGCTGCCATACCTGTTCGGCGGCATGGCGATGACCGCGGTGGGTCGCACCGCCTCGGCCGTCGCGCAGGACATCCGCGCCCAGTTCAAGGAAAACCCCGGCATCGCCGACCGCAGCGTGCGGCCGGACTATGCCCGCACCGTCGGCCTCGTCACCGCCGGCGCCATTCGCGAGATGATCATCCCGTCGCTGCTGCCGGTGCTGGCGCCGGTCGTCGTCTATTTCGCCATCACCGCGGTTTCGACGCAGGGCAACGGCTTTGCGGCACTGGGTGCACTGCTGATGGGCGTCATCGTCTCGGGGCTGTTCGTCGCCATTTCGATGACATCGGGCGGCGGCGCCTGGGATAACGCGAAAAAGGTCATCGAGCAGGGCGCCTATGGCGGCAAGGGCTCGCCCGCCCACCAGGCCGCGGTGACCGGCGACACCGTCGGCGACCCGTACAAGGACACCGCCGGCCCGGCGGTGAACCCGATGATCAAGATCACCAACATCGTCGCGCTGCTGCTGCTGGCGGCGCTGGCGGGCGGTTAATCTACCGCCGTCGAAGCGACGCGAAAATCGAATGCCGGCGAAGCAGCGCTTCGCCGGCATTCTTGTGTGCGGTTGTCGCGGCACTGCGAATCTGGTATTTCGCGAGCGTCCATCGGCAAGGGAGGCGCAAGAATGACCAGTACCGCATTGCTCGCTGTCTCCCGGCGCTGCGTTGGCCTGCGCCGCAAACCGGCCTGACAGAGCGCCAGGCGCCCTGGCGCCACTCCGCATGTCTGGCGCCCCGGCGCCATCCCGACCACCGATAGACCAGAGGCACACGCGCCACAGCCGCGTGTGAAACAGCCATGAACCCGTCGCAGACCCGCGACACGACGCCGATGCGCGACGTGTTTGCCTTTGTCTTTCACCACTGGGCGCAGCAGCGCGGCCGGGCGCTGCTGATCATCGGCGCCATGTCGCTGGCGACCGTCACCGAAATTTTCGTGCCGGTCGAGGCCGGCCGGCTTGTCGATGCCCTCGCTACCGGCAACGCCGGCCGGCCAGAGGCACTGGCGGCCTTTGTCACCATGGCGGCGCTGGGCGCGACGATGGTCGTGCTGCGCCATGTCGCCTGGTGGACCGTCGTGCCGTTCACGCTGGCGATCATGCGCAACGTCGCGCAACAGGCCTTCCACCGTGTCCAGCGGCTGTCGACGGACTGGCATGCCAACAGCTTTTCCGGGTCGGTGCAACGGAAGATCACCCGCGGCATGTGGGCATTCGATTCGATCGACGATGTCGTGCTGCTGGCGCTGCTGCCGTCGCTGACCGTGCTGGTCGGATCGATGCTGCTGCTCGGCGCGCGGGCGCCGGTGCTCGGGCTGGTGATGGCGGTCGGCGCCGTCGCCTATGTCGCGCTGACGGTGACGCTGGCGGCACGCTGGATCGCGCCGGCGTCGCGCCTGTCGAACGCCTGGGATACCAAGATCGGCGGCGTGCTCGCCGATGCCATCGGCAGCAACGCGGTCGTCAAGGCCTTTGCCGGCGAGGCGCGCGAGGACCGGCGGCTGTCGCAGACCGTCGCCAAGTGGCAGCAGCGCACGCGGCGGACCTGGAATCGCCACACCTATGCCGGCACCGGGCAGCTGGCGCTGCTCTGGGTCATGCGGCTGTCGGTGACCGGCACGGCGCTGTGGCTGTGGTGGCAGGGCCGGGCGACGCCGGGCGACGTGACCTATGCAATCACCGCCTATCTGGTGGTGCATGGCTATCTGCGCGACATCGGCCAGCATGTGCATCACCTGCAGCGGGCGGTGAACGAGATGGAGGAGCTCGTCGCGCTGCACGCCGTACCGCTTGGCATCGCCGATCACGACGGCGCGGCGGCGATCGTCGTGCCGAAGGGCGAAGTGCGCTTCGACAATGTCACCTTCCGCTATGGCCCACACGTGTCGCCGCTGTACGAGGGGCTGGACGTCGTCATCCCGGCGGGCCAGCGCGTCGGCCTCGTCGGGCGTTCGGGGTCGGGCAAGACGACCTTCATCAAGCTGATCCAGCGGCTGTACGAGGTCACCGATGGCCGGCTGAGCATCGATGGCCAGGATGTCGCCATGGCGACGCAGGTGTCGCTGCGGCGGCAGATCGCCATCGTGCCGCAGGAGCCGATCCTGTTCCACCGGAGTCTAGCCGAGAACATCGCCTATGCCCGGCCCGATGCGACGCCCGCCGAGATCGAGGCGGCGGCACGGCTGGCCAATGCGCATGATTTCATCGTGAAACTGCCCAAGGGTTATGCGACGCCGGTCGGCGAACGCGGCGTCAAGCTGTCGGGCGGCGAACGGCAACGCGTGGCGCTGGCGCGGGCCTTTCTCGCCGATGCGCCGATCCTGATCCTCGACGAAGCGACGTCGAGCCTCGATTCCGAAAGCGAAAGCCTGATCGCCCAGGCGATGGAGCGGCTGCTGGTCGGCCGCACCTCGATCGTCATCGCGCACCGGCTGTCGACGGTGCGCAATCTCGATCGCATCCTCGTCTTCGATCACGGCAAGATCGTCGAGGACGGCACCCATGACAGCCTGTTGCAGCGCGACGACGGCCATTACCGCCGGCTGTTCGATCACCAGGAGGGCAATATCATCGCGCTGGCGGCGGAATAGCGCGGGCCGAGCCTAAGGGTTGGTTGCATTCAAGTTGATCCGCTCAGGCTGAGCGGGCCTTCTGGCTCGACGAAACTGCAATTCACTCTAGCCGCTTCGCCAGCCAGGCGGCTGCCTGCTGCGGCGTCTGCTTGTCGATGTCGCGATCGGCCTGCCAGTTGGCGGCGCGCATGGTTTCGACCGGGATGCGCCCGTCGAGGCCGGCCAGCGTCGCCGCCAGTTCCGGGCGCTTGCGGTTGACCAGCAGCAGCGCATCATAGGCCGGCAGCGCGCCGCGCGGATCGGTGAGCAGCACCAGGTCGTCGGCGGCGATGCGGCCGTCGGATGAAAAGGCGGTGATGACATCGGCGTCGCCGCCCTTCAGCGCGCGCACCATCAGCGTCGGGGTATAGGCGGTCAGGCTGCGGAATTTCAGGCCATAGACGCGTTGCAGCGCGACCCATTCGGGGCGTTGCTGGAACTCGATATCGGTGGCGAGGCGGAGGCCGGGGGCGCGGGCGGCGAGATCGGCGAGGCTGGTGATGCCGAGCCGCCGGGCATCGGCGCGCTTCATCGCCAGCGCATAGGCGTTTTCAAAGCCCAGCGAGGCGGCGACGGTGGCGCCGTTGCGCGGCAGTTCGCGGCGCAGTGTCGCCAGCATTTCGGCGCGCGGTACGGCGTCACTGCGATCGAGAACATTGTCCCACAGCGTGCCCGAATAATCGACATAGACATCGATATCGCCGGCGGCGAGCGCGCGGAACGCCACCGCCGAGCCGAGGCCGGAGCGCACCGTCGCCGGAATGCCGCGAGCGCGCAACCGGTCGGCGATGAGCTCGGCAAGGATATACTGCTCGCTGAAGTTCTTGGCACCGACGACGACCGGCCGGGCGGCACTCGCTGGCGCCTGGGCGCTCGCTTGCCAGCCGACGACACCGGCGACGAGCGCGGCGAGCAGCGCCAGCCCCAGCAACGCGCGCCGCGGCCGGCCCTCGGCCAGCCCGGTTTCGGCCTGGGCCAGCGCCAGGTCGACGATGATGGCAAGGCCCGCCGCGGCGATGCATCCGGCGGTGACCAGCGTCCAGTCCTCGAGCTGGAGCCCGGCGAAGATGAGATCGCCAAGGCTTTTCTGGCCGACGGTGGTGGCCAGCGTGGCGGCGCCGATCGTCCACACCGCGGCGACGCGCAGCCCGCCCATGATGATCGGCGCTGCCAGCGGCAGTTCGACCTGCAGCAACCGCTGGCGCCGCGTCATGCCGATGCCGTCGGCGGCATCGCGGGTTTCGGGGGCGACGCTGGCGAGGCCGTCGCTGCCGCCGCGCAGCAGCGGCAGCAGGGCATAGAGCGCCAGCGCCAGCAGCGACGGCAGCAGCCCCAACGCCGGAACGCCGAACCCCGCCAGCCGCTGGGTGACGCCGCCGATCAGCAGCAGCAGCGGGTAGAACAACGCCAGCAGTGCCAGCGCCGGCACCGTCTGGATGGTGCCGGCGATGCCGAGGACGAGGCTGCGCAAGCGCGGCCGCGATGCCATCGACAGCACCAGCGGCACGGCAATGACGATGGCCAGCACCAGTGCCGCCGCCGACACGCCGAGATGCGCCGCGAGGCGATCGGGCAGCATGGCGATGGCGCGGGACCACTGCGCGTTCATCGCGGCACCAAAAACTGCGCGTTCATTCGAGCAAGGCCGCAATGCGCCGCGCCTGATCGACCGGGCTGGCGACCAGCGCTTGCACCGCCGGATGGGCGCTGCGCACCAGTTCGGCGGGCGTGCCGTCGGCGGCGATACGGCCCGCGTCGAGCACGATGATGCGCTCGGCGCGAGTCAGCGCGTCGGCGAGATCGTGGGTGACCATGACGATGGTCAGGTCTTCGGCGCGGTGCAATTCGACCAGCTTGTCGGCGAGGCTGGCGCGGGTTTCGGGGTCGAGCGCGCCAAAGGGTTCATCGAGCAGCAGCAGCCGCGGCGCGGCGGCGAGCGCCCGCGCCAGCCCGACGCGGCTGGCCTGCCCGCCCGACAATTGCCGCGGATAGCGCCCGGCGAAATCCTGCGGCAGTTCGACGAGATCGAGCAGCCGGCGCACGCGCGCCGCGATTTCCGCCGCGTCGGTGCCGATCAGGCGCGGCACCGCGGCGATATTGTCGGCGATCGTCCAGTGCGGGAACAGGCCGACGCCCTGGATGGCATAGCCGATGCCACGGCGCAGCGTGGCGGCATCGCCGGCGGCGACATCCTGGCCGTCGATCAGCACCCTGCCTGCGTCCACGGCGAGCAGCCGGTTGGCGAGGCGCAGCAGCGTGGTCTTGCCCGCCCCGGAGGCGCCGGTCAGCGCGACGAAGGCGCCGGCCGGAATGGCAAGATCGATGCCGTCGAGCACCAGAGCGCCGCTGCGCCGAACGCTGGCGCCGACGAATTCGAGACGGGGAACGGCCATTGCGCCGACCTTGGCGGTGCCGGCGGCGCGCGGCAAGCCGAAGCAGCGGCGCTGCTGCGGGCTGGCGTCGCTGCCGGGTTTCGGGCAAGGCGACGCGCGTGCCACTCGCCCAACTGCCCCGCCATCTTCTCGTGATCATCGCCATCGCCGCCGGCGCCTTGGCGGCGCTGGGCTTTGCGCCGACCGATGCCTGGCCGCTGACCATCATCGGCATCGCCGTGCTGCTCGCGCTGATCGATGCCGCGCCGACGCGCGGCCGCGCGGCGCTGTACGGCTGGCTGTTCGGCGTCGGGCATTTCAGCCTGGGCCTGACCTGGATTGCCGAGGCGTTCACCTACCAAGCCAAGATGCCAGCGGCGCTCGGCTGGGTCGCCGTCATCGGTCTGTCGATGTTCCTCGCGCTCTATGTCGCGCTCGCTGCGGTGCTGGCGCGGACGCTGGCAGCCACGCCGGCCGGGCGTGTGCTGGTGCTGGCCGCCGGCTGGATGCTCGGCGAATGGCTGCGCGGCTGGGTGCTGTCGGGCTTTGCCTGGAACCCGCTCGGCGTCGCCTGGATCTGGGCGCCGGGTGTGCCGCAACTGGCAGCGTTCGGGGGCTCGCTGGCGCTGTCGGGACTGATGGTGGTGGCCGGCGGCGCGCTGTGGTTGGCGGTGCAGCAGGCGTGGCGCCCGGCCGCGGCGGGCGGTGCGGTGGTCGTCGCGGCGGTCGTCGCCGGGCTGGCGCTCGACCGCCCGGTGGAGGCGCCCGACAATCCGATGGTCTATCTGATCCAGCCCGATATCGGCCAGGGCGAGAAATATGTGCCCGGCATCGAACAGGCCCATCTCCAGCGCTATCTGGTGATGACCCGCGCCGCGCTGGCCGATCGCGGCAGCAGCCGGGGCGCGCTGGTACTATGGTCCGAATCATCGGTGCCCTATCTGGTCGAGGAAGACCCCCGGGCGCGCGCCCTGCTCGCCGCGGCGCTTGGGCCCGACGACCTGCTGATGTTCGGCGGGGTCGCTGCCATCCGCGATGCACGCGGCGAGGTCGTCGAACTGACCAACAGCCTGTATGTCATCGATGCCCGCGGGCGGCTGCACGGCCGCTATGACAAGGCGCATCTGGTGCCGCTGGGCGAATATGTGCCGGCGCGTGCGTTGATGACCCGCATCGGCCTTGCCCGGCTCGCCCCCGGCGACATCGATTTCCGCCCCGGCCCCGGCCCGCGCACGCTGGCGCTGCCCGGCGGCTTCGGCAGCGTCGGCGGGCAGATCTGTTATGAAATCATCTTCCCGGGGGCCGTCGTCGACCCTGGCAAGCGCCCCGGCTGGATCGCCAACATCTCCAACGACGCCTGGTTCGGCGGCAGCGGCCCGCCCCAGCATCTGGCGCAGGCACAGATGCGCGCCATCGAGGAAGGCCTGCCGATCGCGCGCGCCACGCCGACGGGGATCAGCGCGATGATCGACGGCCGCGGCCATCTGTCGGGCGTCATCGGTCCCCACCAGCGCGCGACCAGCGCCGCCCGGTTGCCGGCAACGCTGCCGCCGACGCTGTTCGGCCGCTTCGGGCATCTGGCCAGCGCGGCGTTCGGGCTGTTGCTGCTGGCGCTTGCGGTGCTCGTCGAACGCCAACGTCCGCCGGCGCGTTGATCGTTTCCATCATATAAAGCTATCTTTATGCCCCTTGCGCGAGCGCGCGCTGCCGCCTAGACGCGGCCCTAGTTTTTACGAAATGGACCAGACCCCCATGGCGCGTTCCTCCTTCCTGTTCACCAGTGAATCGGTCTCCGAAGGCCATCCCGACAAGGTCGCCGACCAGATTTCCGATGCCGTCGTCGACCTGTTCCTGTCGAAGGACCCTGAAGCCCGCGTTGCCTGCGAAACGCTGACGACGACCAACCGCGTCGTCTTGGCCGGTGAAGTCCGGGGCAACGGCATGATCGACAAGGACGGCAACTGGGCGCCCGGCGCACAGGAAGAAATCCAGACGGTCGTGCGCCAGACCGTCAAGCGCATCGGTTACGAGCAGGACGGCTTCCACTGGCAGAACCTGCATTTCGAGAACCATCTTCACCCGCAGTCGGCGCACATCGCCCAGGGTGTCGATGCTAGCGGTAACAAGGACGAAGGCGCCGGCGACCAGGGCATCATGTTCGGTTATGCCACCGACGAGACGCCCGACCTGATGCCGGCGACGCTCTATTATTCGCACAAGATCCTGGAGCGCATGGCCGCCGACCGCCACAGCGGCAAGGCGCCGTTCCTGGAGCCCGACGCCAAGAGCCAGGTGACGCTGGCTTATGAAAACGAGGTGCCGGTGCGCGCCACGGCGCTGGTCGTGTCGACGCAGCATGCCGTCGACTATTGCCAGCCGTGGGAAGACGGCGCCGACAAGGGCGGCGATACCGCCAAGTACGGCACGCTGCGCGACTATGTCATGTCGGTGTTCCACGACGTGCTGCCCGATGGCTTCATCACCGACGAGACCGTCATCCACGTCAATCCGACCGGCCGGTTCGAAATCGGCGGCCCCGATGGCGATGCCGGCGTCACCGGCCGCAAGATCATTGTCGACACCTATGGCGGCGCCTCCCCGCACGGTGGCGGCGCGTTTTCGGGCAAGGACCCGACCAAGGTCGATCGCTCGGCCGCCTATATCACCCGCTATCTCGCCAAGAACGTCGTTGCCGCGGGCCTCGCCCGCCGCTGCACGATCCAGCTGAGCTATGCCATCGGCGTCGCCGAGCCGCTGAGCGTCTATGTCGACCTGCACGGCACCGGCACTGTCGATGAAAGCGTCATCGAAGCCGCCCTGGCCGACAGCGGCAAGATCGGTTTCCGCCTGACGCCGCGCGGCATCCGCACGCATCTTGGCCTCAACAAGCCGATCTACCAGCGCAGCGCCGCCTATGGGCATTTCGGCCGCCAGCCCGATGCCGATGGCGGCTTCAGCTGGGAAAAGACCGATCTCGTTGAAAAGCTGAAGGCTGCCGTCGCCTGACAATGGTGTGAAAATGGCGTAAACTGCGGCCTTCCAGCGATGGGAGGTCGCCCGTGAAACGCGCCGTTTTCGCCCTTTCCCTGTCCGCTTCGGCCATGGCTGCCGCGCCGGCCTTCTCGCCCGCCGACACCGCAGCCATCTACAAGGCGGCGGGGCTTGTCATGAAGGGCAAGGCCATCGTCGATTGTGCGGTAGCAGACCCCGCCTGGCCGCGCTCGCGCTTCGACATCGAGGCCATCGACCTCAGCGGCGACGGCAAGCCCGAGGCGGTGCTCAGCGAAGGCAACATCGCCTGCTATGGCCGCGACGAGACCGCCTTCACCATCCTCGCCCGCAACCCCGATGGCAGCTGGCGCAAGCTGGCGCAGAACACCGGCGGCATCATGCCATTGAAGACCCGGCACAACGGCTGGCTCGACATCGAATATGGCGGTCCGGGCCTGCAGAAGCAGCCGGTGATGCGTTTCGACGGCAAGGTCTATCGCTAGCGCCTTGCCGCCCGCACGGCCTATTCCGCCGCGATCGCCCGCGCCTGGTTGTACGAATAGGCAAATTCGGCGCCATCGAGGTCGATGACCGGGAATTCGTCGCGTTCGCGCCAGTAATCCTGGCTGTGCTGCCATTCCCGCTTGTTGCCGCGCTGCGGCAGTTCACCCTGGCCGCGGAGGATGTAATTGGCGTTGAAGTCATCGGTGTCGATCCAGCTCGACAGCGGCATGTTGTGGTCTTCCGGCCGCAGTTTCGGCACCACCGCGGTCGCGCCCTTGGCCTTCATATGGGCCAGCAGCCGGCCGACGAAATGGCTGATCATGTCGGCGCGCAGCGTCCAGCTGGCACGCAGATAGCCGAACACCCAGACCATGTTGGGCACACCGGTGAACATCATGCCGCGATAGGTGACGGTCTTGCTGAAATCGAGCGGCTCGCCGTCGATGCTGAACCTGATGTCGCCGAGCACGCAGAGGTTGAAGCCGGTGGCGGCGACGATCATGTCGCCGTCGACGGTGGTGCCGTCCTTCATCGACAGCCCGGTTTCGGTGAACGTCTCGATCTCGCCGGTCACCGCGCCGGCCTTGCCATCGCGGATGGCGGCGAACAGGTCGCCATCGGGCACGAACGCCAGCCGCTGCCGCCACGGGCGATAATTCGGCGTGAAATGCTTCATGTCGAAGCCTTCGGGCAATAGCGCCTGGACGCCGCCGATCAGCTCGGCAGCGACGACATCGGGCTCCTCGGCGCAGCGGCGGACGGTGACGTCCTGGTCGAAATTGACCTTGCGGCGAACGATCTCGTGGATCCAGCTTTCGTCGATCGCCAGCTGGCGCAGCATGTCGGCGGTTTCGTTGGCGTTGCTCGCCGGGAAGAAATAGGTCGGTGAGCGCTGCACCATCGTGACATGCGCGGCGGCCTTGGCCATTTCGGGAATCACCGTGGCGGCGGTGGCGCCCGATCCGATCAGGATAACGCGCTTGCCGGCATAATCGGTGTTCTCGTCCCATTCCTCGGTGTGGAGAATCGGGCCCTTGAAGCGGTCCATGCCCGGCCAGTCGGGCATGAAGCCCTGGCGGTGGCGGTAATAGCCCTGGCACATCCACAGGAAATTGGCGGTGAAGGTGCGCGTCTCGCCCGATGCGATGCGCGCTACCAGGGTCCAGGTCGCGGTCTCGTTCGACCAGCTCGCGGTCTCGATGCTGTGACCGTAATGAATGTTGGGGCCGAGGTCGTTTTCGTCGATCATCTCGCCGAGATAGGCCTGGATCTCGTCAGCGGTCGCAATCGGCGGGCCGACCCAGGGCTTGAAGTGAAAGCCGAAGGTATAAAGGTCGCTGTCCGAGCGGATGCCGGGGAATTTGTGGGTCAGCCAGGTGCCACCGTAGCTGCCCTCGCGCTCGAGCACGGCAAAGCTGGTGTCGGGCAGGTTGTGCTTAAGATGCCAGGCGGCGCTCAGCCCGGAAATCCCGGCGCCGACGACCAGCACGTCGAAATGCTGGACGGCATCGCCGGCAGCACGGTCCATCAAGGCAGAATCGGATGCTGACTCAGGCATGGCACTCTCCCCATCGTATTTCGGCTGATTCTAGCCCGGCGCACTGGCGGCACCTTGATCGACATCAAACGCGCGCTGCTTCCCAAATGCAATCCGCTGCGGCATGGCGACGGCGATGCTGACCGATCCCGCCACCACCCGCCGCCTTTATGGCCGCCGCACCGGCCACAAGTTGCGCCAGGGCCAGGCGGCGCTGGTCGAGGAGCTGCTGCCGCGCATGGCGCTGCCGGCCGACGGCGGGCTCGATTCGCGCCGGCTGTTCGGCGACGACCGGCCGCTGTGGCTGGAGATCGGTTTCGGCCGCGGCGAGCATATGGCCGGGCAGGCGCTGGCCAACCCGCAGGTCGGCATCATCGGCGCCGAGCCGTTTCTCGACGGCGTCGTCGGCGCGCTGATGGAAATCGACGTGCATGGCCTGACCAACATCCGCCTGCACAATGGCGATGCCCTCGACGTCATCGACCGGCTGCCCGATGCCAGCCTCGACCGGGTGTTCCTGCTCCACCCCGATCCCTGGCCCAAGGTTCGCCACGCCAAGCGGCGCTTCGTCAATCCGGGGCCGCTGGCGATGGTGGCGCGGGTGCTGAAGCCCGGCGGCGAATTCCGCATCGGCACCGATCACCCGATCTATTGCCGCTGGGCACTGATGCAGATGGGGAAATCCGCCGACTTCGAATGGCTTGCCGAGACGCCGCGCGATTTCCAGGTACGGCCCGACGACTGGCCGCAAACGCGCTATGAAGCCAAGGCGCGGCGGCTGGGGCATGAAGTCTGGTATTTCCGCTACCGCCGGCGCTGATTGACCCCCGCGGCATTGCGCTTTAGCCGTCGTTGCCATGACGACAGCCTATCTCGACTTCGAAAAGCCGGTGCAGACCATCCACGCCCGCGCCGCCGACTATCGCGCCGCCGGCGACGAGGCCGGCGCCAAGCACGCCGAGGGCGCCGCCCGCCGGCTGCTTGCGGAAACCTATGCGCGATTGACGCCCTGGCAGAAGACGCTCGTCGCCCGCCACCCGAGTCGCCCGCATTTTTGCGACATGGTGAAGGCGCTGGTCGAGGACTTCACGCCGCTCGCCGGCGATCGCGCCTTTGGCGAGGACTTCGCCATCATCGGTGGGCTCGGCCGGCTGCGCGGCGCGGGCACGCCGGTCATGGTCATCGGCCATGAAAAGGGCAACGACACCACCACCCGGGTGAAGCATAATTTCGGCATGGGGCGACCCGAGGGCTATCGCAAGGCGATCCGCCTGATCGAGCTCGCCGGCCGCTTCAACGTGCCGATCGTCACGCTCGTCGATACCGCCGGTGCCTTTCCCGGCCTCGATGCCGAGGAACGCGGCCAGGCCGAAGCCATCGCCCGCGCCACCGAAGCCTGCCTCGCGGCGCCAGTGCCGCTGATCGCCGCGATCACCGGCGAGGGTGGCTCCGGGGGCGCCGTGGCGCTCGCTGCCGCCGATCGCGTCATCATGTTCGAACACGCCGTCTATGCGGTGATCTCCCCCGAAGGCTGCGCCAGCATCCTGTGGCGCACCGCCGACAAGGCGAACAGCCACGCCCCCGAAGCCGCCGAGGCGATGCGCGTCACCGCCGCCGACCTGAAAAATCTCGGCGTCATCGACACCATCGTTACCGAGCCGCTGGGCGGCGCCCATCGGGACCCGGCGGCGGCGGTTGCGTCGCTGACCATGGCGATCGCCGCCGAGCTGACGCCGCTGCTGGCGATGGACCCCCGCGAACTGCGCCGCGCCCGCCGCGACAAGTTCGTCGAGATGGGGCGCCATCTGTGACCGGCGGCGATCACCGACCGCCAGTCGCGATCGGCCGCATCCGCCGCTGAGGCGTTAGGCCCTTCCATGCGCGCCCGTATCCTCGCCCCGATCCTGTTCCTTGCCACCGCCGGCGCCGCCCAGGCGCCCGGCCTGTCCGACAGCGACCGCGCCGCCGGTGCCCGCGCCAACCCGCAGCTGACCGCAGAGTTCGGCGGTGCCTATACGGGGCCGCAAGCCGCCTATGTCCGGGCCGTCGGGCAGCGCATCGCGGCGCAGTCGGGGCTGGCGGCACGCGCCGGCGACTATACCGTCACGCTGCTCAATTCGAACGCCAACAACGCCTTCGCCATCCCCGGCGGCTATGTCTATGTCACGCGCCAGCTGGTGGCGCTGATGAACGACGAGGCCGAGCTGGCCTTTGTCATGGGGCACGAGGTCGGCCATGTCGCCGCCCGCCATTCGCAGAAACGCCAGCAGACATCGGGCCTCGCCAGCGTGCTCGCCGGCCTTGCCGGCGCGGTCACCGGATCGTCGATCGTCGGCCAGCTCGCTGGCACCGGCGCGCAAATGTACACGCTCGGCTATTCGCGCGACCAGGAACGCCAGGCCGACACGCTTGGCGTGCGCTACCTCGCCGGCGCCGGCTATGACCCGGCCGCCGGGGCCGATATCCTTGCCGCGCTAGGGGCACAGACCGCGCTCGAGGCGCGGCTCGCCGGCAAGTCGCCGTCGGAACGTGCCGGCTGGACCTCGACCCACCCGGCGACCGGCGAGCGCGTGCAGCGGGTGCGGCGGGAGGCGGCGGCGATGGCGGCGCGATCGTCGGCACGGGCGGTCAATCGCGACGCCTTTCTCGATGCCATCGACGGGATGATCTATGACGACGACCCGTCGCAAGGCGTCGTCAGGGGCGGCAGCTTCCGCCATCCCGCCCTCGGCATCGCCTTCGATGCGCCGGCCGGCTTTGCCTTGCAGAACAGCATGGCCCAGGTGACCGGCAGCCGCGCCGGCGCCGGGCAGTTCAGCTTTGCCGGCGGCCGCGGCGGCGACCTCGCGGCGCACAGCGACAAGGTCTGGCAGAACGCCGGCGCGGCGCCGCAGCCCGTCCGCAACCTGCGCATCAACGGCCTCGACGCGGCGATCAGCCAGACCCGCGCGACGACGCGCAGCGGCAGCGTCGACGCGACGCTGGTTGCCTATCGCTGGGCACCCGACCGCATCTATCACCTGCTGATGATCGCGCCGGCCGGCGGCGGCAGCGTCTTCGAGCCGCTGATCGGATCGGTCCGCCGCCTCGCCCCCGGCGAAGCCGGCGACATCCGGCCGCGCCGCATCGCCGTAGTCACCGTCGGCGCCGGCGACACTGTACAGTCGCTCAGCCGTCGCATGGCCTATGACGACGATCGCCTGGCGCGCTTCACGGTGCTCAACGGCCTCGCCGCCGACAGCCGGTTGACACCGGGCACACGGGTCAAGCTAGTGGTGCAATGACCAGGATCGTTCATGTCGCCGCCGCTGTCCTGATCGACAGCGCCGGCTTTGTCCTTGTCCAGCAGCGGCCCGAGGGCAAGTCGCTGGCCGGGCTGTGGGAATTTCCCGGCGGCAAGCTCGAGCCCGGCGAAGCGCCCGAAACCGCGCTCGTCCGCGAACTGCACGAGGAACTGGGCATCGCCATCACCCCGGCTCAGCTGCGGCCGCTGACCTTTGTCAGCCACGCCTATCGCGAATTCCATCTCGTGATGACGGTCTGGCTGTGTCGTGCCTGGCGCGGGGAGCCGCTCGGCTTCATCGACCAGCCGGTGCAGTGGTGCACGCTGGAGGAGCTGACAGCGCTGCCGATGCCGCCCGCCGATCGCCCGGTGCTGGCGGTGCTGGCCAGGATGCTGGCGCCCAGCGACTGAGCCTGTGTGTTGCCGTTGCGTGACGGCGCGGCTATGGCCAAGCGGACCTGCACGGGGACGCACACCACATGAAAATTCTGGCCGGCAACGGCAATCCTGAGCTGGCGCAGGCCATCGCGGATTATCTCGACATGAAGCTGACCAGCGCCTCGGTGCGGCGCTTCGCCGATGAGGAGATTTTCGTCGAAGTCCACGAGAATGTCCGCGGCGAGGATGTTTTCGTCGTCCAGCCGACGGCGGCGCCGGCCAACGACAATCTGATGGAGCTGCTGATCTGCATCGATGCGCTGCGCCGCGCCTCGGCCCGGCGGATCACCGCGGTCGTGCCCTATTTCGGCTATGCCCGGCAGGACCGCAAACCGGGGCCGCGCACGCCGATCTCGGCAAAGCTGGTGGCCAACCTGATCACCAAGGCCGGCGCCGACCGCGTGCTGTCGGTCGATCTCCACGCCGGGCAGATCCAGGGCTTTTTCGATATCCCGACCGACAACCTGTACGCGGCCCCGGTGATCGCTGCCGATATCGAATCACGGCTGGCCCGGCAGGACATCGTCGTTGTGTCGCCCGATGTCGGCGGCGTGGTGCGCGCCCGGGCGCTTGCCAAACGGCTGGGCAACGCGCCGCTGGCGATCGTCGACAAACGCCGCGAACGCGCCGGCGAGTCGGAGGTGATGAACATCATCGGCGACGTGCGCGGCAAGATGTGCGTGCTCGTCGACGACATCGTCGATTCGGCCGGCACGCTGTGCAACGCCGCCGCCGCGTTGCTCGAGGCCGGCGCCACCGGCGCCACCGCCTATGTCACCCATGGCGTGCTGTCGGGCGGCGCCGTCGCCCGCGTCGACGGTTCGGCGCTGACCGAGCTGGTCATCACCGATTCGATCGCTGCCGTGGCATCGGTGCGGGCGGGCAAGAAGATCCGCCGCATCACCATCGCGCCACTATTGGCGGAAGCGATGCGCCGGACCAGCGAGGAAAGCTCGGTCAGTTCGCTGTTCGATTAATTGCCCGTGGTGCGGTTGATGATCTTGCCGTCGGGCAGATAGACCTTTTCCGCCGTCACATATTCGCCCTTGGGGGTGCAGATGCCGCCAGGGTCCCGGGCCCGCATCTTGGCGCAAAAATCGGTGTCCGGGCGCTGCGCCTGCGCGCGCACCGGCGTGGCCGCAACCGCCAGGGCGATCAGCAGGGTCGTGAGGTACGTGGTGCGCGTCAGCATTCGCTTCTTTCAGGGTCGGTCGTCTGCCCAGTCAGGCTTTTACAGCGGCGCGGCTTTCCGGGCCATGAATATTCGGGCGGGGTGCCGTGACACGCCGGGCGCCGGCCGCTAACCCTTGCTGCCGATGAAGTCCTGCGATGCCCCTGCGCCCGACGCCAGTCGGCTGACGGTCGACACGGCGGCGCTGGTGGCCAACTGGCGGCGCTTTGCCCGGGCCGGCAGCGGGGCCGCCTGCGGCGCGGCGGTAAAGGCCGACGGCTATGGCCTCGGCGCGCGGCGGATCGCGGCGGCGCTGGTTGCCGCCGGCTGCCGCGACCTGTTCGTGGCGCATTGGCACGAGGTGGCGGCACTGGGACCGCTGCCCGAGGGCGTGCGCGTCGCGGTCCTCCACGGCGTCATGCCGGGCGACATGGCAAAGGCGCTCGCCGCGCCCGCCGTGCCGGTGCTGGTCACGGCGGCGCAGGTCCAGGCCTGGAAGGCCACTGGCCGGGCCTGCGACATCATGGTCGATACCGGCCTCAATCGTCTCGGCATCGGCATGGCGGAGGCGCGCTCCGGCCTGCTCGACGGCCTCGACATCGACACGCTGCACAGCCACCTCGCCTGTTCGGAAACGCCCGACAACCCCGCCAACGAGGCCCAGCGAATCGCCTTTACCGATCTGGCCGCCGCCATCCCGGCGCGGCGGCGGGCGCTGGCCAATTCCGCCGGCATTACCCTCGGGCCGGGCTGGCATTTCGACCTGACACGGCCCGGCATCGGGCTGTATGGCGGCGGCGCCTCGCCCGACGCCGCGCCGCTGGCCGCCGTCGCCGGGATCGCGGCGCGAATCATCCAGCTGCGCGACGTGCCGGCGGGGGCGAGCATCGGCTATGGCGCGACCTATACGGCCGCGACCCCACTTCGCGTCGCCGTCGTCGCGCTCGGCTATGCCGATGGCTATGCGCGGTCGCTGTCGAATCGCGGCCGCGCACTGGTGGCGGGCGTCGCCTGCCCGGTCGTCGGTCGCGTCTCGATGGACCTGACGATCATCGATGTCAGCGCCGCACCGGATCTCGCCGAGGGTGACTGGCTGAGCATGGATTTCGACCTCGGCGCCACCGCCGCGGCGAGCGGCCGCTCCGAATATGAGTTGCTCACCGGCCTCGGCGCTCGCTATGCCCGGGTCTATACATGAATCCCGTCACCACCATTGCCCATGCCCTGATCGCGCTCGGCAGCGTCGTCATCGGCCTGTTCGGCGCGATCGGCCGGCTGGCCCGCTTTGCGCTGACGGTGCTTACGCGGCTGGTGCGGCCGCCCTATTACCCGGCGCAGCTCGCCGAACAGATGCTGGTCATCGGCTATTTCTCGCTGCCGGTCGTCGGCCTGACAGCGCTGTTCACCGGCTCGGCGCTGGCCCAGCAGATTTACATCGGCGGCAGCCGCTTCAACGCCTCATCGACCGTCCCCGCTGTCACCGTCATCGGTATCGTGCGTGAGCTGGGGCCGGTGCTGGGGGGCTTGATGGTCGCCGGCCGCGTCGCCAGCGCGATGGCGGCGGAGATCGGCACCATGCGCGTCACCGAACAGATCGACGCGCTGACAACGCTGCGCACCGATCCGTTCCGTTACCTGATCGGGCCGCGCGTCGTCGCCGCGGTGCTGGTCATGCCGGTGCTGGTGCTGGCGTCGAATGCGCTCGGCGTCATGGGCGGCTGGCTGCTGGCGACGCAGCGGCTCAACTTCAATTCGGCGGCCTATCTCAACACCACCGCGCAGTATCTGAAGTGGGACGATGTCGCCTCGTCGATGGTCAAGGCGGCGGTCTTCGGCTTCTTCATCGCCTTGATGGGTTGCTATCACGGCTATCATTCGTCGGGCGGCGCCGCGGGTGTCGGCCGGGCCACCACCAACGCCGTCGTCTCGGCGTTCATCCTGATCCTACTGTCGAACCTCATCATCACCGTGATCGTGTTCGGATCATGAGCGCCGACATCACCCTTGCCGGCGTCAGGAAGCAGTTTGGCCGCAAGGTCGTGCTCGACGGCGTCGATCTCACGGTCGCAGCCGGCGAATCGATGGTCATCATCGGCGGCTCCGGCACCGGCAAGTCGGTGATGATCAAATGCATCCTCGGCCTGATCCGCCCCGATGCCGGCAGCATCCGCGTCGACGGCGTCGAAACCGTCGGCCTGCGCGGCAAGGCGCTCGCCGCCCACCAGTCGCGATTCGGCATGCTGTTCCAGGGCGGCGCGCTGTTCGATTCGCTGCCCGTCTGGCGCAACATCGCCTTTGCGCTGGCCGGCAATGCCGCCAGCCGCCGCGCCGCCGCCATCGACAATCTCGCCCGCGTCGGCCTTGGCGCCGATGTCGCTGACCTGCGCCCGTCGGAACTGTCGGGCGGCATGCAGAAACGCGTCGCGCTGGCCCGCGCCATCGCCGCCCGGCCCGAGATCCTGTTCTTCGACGAGCCGACGACCGGCCTCGATCCGATCATGGCCGATGTCATCAACGACCTGATCCGCACCCTCGTCACCGACCTCAAGATCACCGCGCTGACCATCACCCACGACATGGCCAGCGCCCGCAAGATCGCCGATCGCGTCGCCATGCTGTACCAGGGCCGTATCGTCTGGCACGGGCCGCGCGGCGACCTCGACACCTCGGGTAATGCGTTCGTCGACCAGTTCGTCCATGGCCGCGCCGACGGGCCGATCAAGATGCCGGTCCGGACGCTCTGATGAGCCTGTCACCCGGCGCCGCGGAGCTGTCGGACCTGCTGGCGCGCGCTGCCGATGGCGATGCGGCGGCATTTCAGCTATTTTATGACCGCACCGCAACGAAGCTGTTCGGCATTGTCCTGCGTATCTTGGTCGAACGGGGCGAGGCCGAGGATGTGCTGCAGGAGGTTTACGTGACGGTTTGGCGAAAGGCGGCGGCATTCGACCCCGCGCGCGCCAGCCCGGTCACTTGGGCCGCCACCATTGCCCGCAATCGCGCCATCGATCGGCTGCGGGCGCGCGGCAACCGGCCGTCGGCGCCGCTGGAAGATGCCATGTCGGTGCGCGACGAACGCCCGGGTGCCGACGAGCTGCTGGCCACCGCCGGCGAGGCGGCGCGGCTCAACTCCGCGCTGGCGACGCTGGAGCCGCGCCACGCCCATGCCATTCGCAGCTGTTATTTCGAAGGCGTGACCTATGAGGCGCTGGCGCTGCGCGAAGGCGTACCTGTCGGCACGTTGAAAAGCTGGGTGCGGCGCGGGCTGCTGCGATTGCGGACGGAACTGGCATGACCGGGCCCGCCGACATGAGCGACGACATGACGCCCGACGAAGCGCTGGCGCTCGACTTCGCGCTGGGCGTGCTGCCGCGTGCCGAGCTGCGCGCTGCCGAATTGCGGCTGCTGTCCGACCCGGCGTTCCGTGCGGCGGTGGAGGCCTGGCAACGGCAATTGTCGCCGCTCGACGCCGAGACGCCGGGCGTGGCGCCGCCGCCGCAGCTCTGGGACCGAATCACCGCCGAGATCGCGCCGGCACCCGTTCGCCAGGCCGCAACGCCGGCGCGCCGCAGCCTGTGGGACAATGTCGCACTCTGGCGGGGGTTTGCCTTTGCCGGCGTCGCTGCCGCGGTTATCGCGATCGCGCAGGTCGAGCCGCCGCCGGTGCCGGGGGCACCGCCGCAGATCCTCGTCGCCGCCCTCGCCGGTGCCGATGGCAAGCCGCTGCTGTCGGCCGCCTATGACCCCTTGCGCGGTGCCGTCGTGCTGGCGCCCGCGACCCAGCGCGACGACGAGGGCAAGGTGGCCGAGCTCTGGGTGATCGAGGGCGAACAGCCGCCGCGTTCGCTCGGTGTCATCGATATCCGCGGGCCGAACGCCCATGCCGTGCCGGCAAGACGGCTCGCCGGCCTCGCGCCGGGCGCGACGCTGGCGATCTCGATCGAGCCGCTGGGCGGCTCCCCGACCGGCCAGCCGACGGGGCCGGTGGTTGCCACCGGAAAGCTGGTCCCGGTCTGACGCGGTTGCACGCTGCGACATTTCGCGCCCGTCACAGAACGCAACTCCTGTCATTGTTCTTGCGTAACTGACCCGTCCAGACTGGACCCGTGTTTCAAGGAGACTATTCGATGACGTCCACGAACAACCTGCGGATCGCCATGCTCGCCGCTGCTGCCCTCGGCCTCGTCAGCGCACCGCTGGCCGCCAAGACCGAAACCGGCAAGACCGTCATGGTCGGCGGCGCCGCGATGTACCCGACCAAGAACATCATCGAGAATGCCGTCAATTCGAAGGACCACACGACCCTCGTCACCGCCGTCAAGGCCGCCGGCCTCGTCGAGACGCTGTCGGGCCCGGGGCCGTTCACGGTGTTCGCGCCAACCAACGCCGCCTTTGCCAAGTTGCCGGCCGGCACCGTCGAGAGCCTCGTCAAGCCCGAGAACAAGGGTACGCTGACGACGGTCCTCACCTATCACGTCGTTGCCGGCAAGATGAATGCCAAGGACGTCCTGGCCGCCATCAAGGCCGGCGGCGGCAAGGCCGTGCTGACAACGGTTCAGGGCGGCCAGCTGACCGCCTCGCTGATGGGCAAGACCGTCATGCTGACCGATGCCAAGGGCGGCATGGCGCACGTCACCATCGCCGATGTGAACCAGTCGAACGGCGTCATCCACGTCGTCGACGCCGTGCTGATGCCGTAAGCGCATTTGCCATTTGCGTTGCTTGGGCG
>QBLU01000057.1:251-22635 GCA_003241875.1 Alphaproteobacteria bacterium | reverse complement strand
GGCGGGGTCGGGCGGCGCGGCGGCAGGAGGATCGGAGTGTGGGACAAGGCTGGGCGCGACCGGCGGTCCTGCCGGCAGGTCGAAGGCGGGCGCTGGAGCCGGGAGCATGGCGCTGGGCTGCGGCGCCGGCGTGGACCTGGCCAGCAGCAGCGGTGGTGGCGGCGGCGGCAGGGGCCCGGCTGCAGCGAGTGCCGGCAGCGGCGGCGGCGTTGTCGCCGCTGCCATTTCGTGCGCCGGCGCCGGCAGTCGCGGCCGCAGCGCCACCAGCGTCGCCCCGGCATCGGCGAGCAGTGCCGGCAGCCGCGCCGACACGCCGAGCGCCAGCATCAGGCCCAGCCAGGCCAGCGCCCGCTGCGGCCGTCCGATCGTGTTGCCTGTTGCCCCCCGGCCCCGCATCAGCCGCTGTCGCTTGCCGGATAGCGGTGCGCGGTCTTGTCCCAGCCCATCGCCGGCGCGCCGCGCAGCATGGCGGCATAGCGGCGGCTGGCCACCCAGGCGGCGGCGGCGTTGATGGCGTTGCTGGCCAGCGCGCGCGGGATGGAGCGGATGCCCTCGACCGGGCCATAGGCATGGGCGGTGAACACCGCCCGCATCAGCAGCCGCCAGGCCAGCAGGGCGGCATTGATCCAGAGCAGCGCGGTCAGCCCTTTGCCGGCCAGCGGCGGCATGGCGGCGGCCACCGGCAGCGCGGCGCGCAGCGCGGCGTCGGCCAGGACCAGCAGCCCCACCGCATAGCCGAGCATGGTCAGCAGCGCGGTCAGCAGCGCCTTGCGGTCGCGCAGCAGCATGTAGCAATCGGCGAGCCCGCCCGGCCAGCCGATACGATCCCAGCCGGCGAGCGCGATGCCGGTCAGCCAGCGGCTTTTCTGGCGCAGCGCGGTGGCGAAACTGTCGGGAAAATGTTCATGGGTGGCGACGATGATGCGGTCGTCGCCGCTGCGCAGCCGCACCAGCGCGCCGCGGCCGCCGAGCGCCTTGATGCGATGGCCGAGCTCGTAATCCTCGGTCAGGCAGGTGGCGTCGAAGGGCTTGCCGCCGGCCACCGCGGCGATGCGGCCGAGCATGTGCCGGTCGATGGCGCAGGCGACCCCGGCAGAAGGTACGGCGGCCCCCAGCGCCTCGCGCACGACAAGATCCTTGGCATGGCTTTCGGCGAATTCGTCGAGATAATGCCCGCTGATCCAGCGGGAGCCGGCATCGGGCAGCGGCAGCACCGGCAATTGCACCATCGCCAGCCGCGGGATCAGCGCATCATAGACCCACAGCTCCTGCGGATGGACGACGTCTTCGGCATCGTGGAGCACCACCGCCTTGAACCTGATGCCGACCCGCCCTTCATGGGCGACGACGGCGGCCCAGAGATGATTGAGGCAATCGGCCTTGGTCGTCGGGCCAGGCCCGGAACAGACGACGGTGTGCAGGCGATGGTCGCCGATCCGCGACACCGCCATGATGCCGTCGGGATCATTGGGATAGACGCCGACAAAGACCCGATAGCGCGGATAGTCGAGACGGGTGATCAGGTTGCGCAGCATGGCACCGATGACCTCGGCTTCGTCCCAGGCCGGCACGATGATGGCGATCGGCGCCGGATGGTCGCTGCGCAGCGATTCGGCGGTGGCGCGGTGGTGGCGCGAATAGACCGTGATCCGCCGCCACAGCAGCCGGGCGAAATAGACGCAGTCGATGAACAGGTCGTCGAGACTGGAAAGCGCGATGCCGATCGCCGTGACCAGCAGCAATTCGCCCAGCACGGCGTGCCAGGCGACCAGGAGCAACAGTGACGCCCCCCCGCCGCCGGTCATCGCAGCGGGGGCGGCCCGGATCGGGTGGGTGCCCCGGGGACACGGCACGGTGGCAGACGGGGAGGACCGTTTGCGCGGATCGCCATGCCCAGGGGCACCCTCGGCAGCCGGTGGCGGTGGTGCTGGGTCAAGACACCATTGCGCCGCCGGCGCCGATCGTTGTGGACGGGGGCCGGTGGCGGCCGTCGTCGAATTGCTGCCGGCACCGCGGCCGTCCGGCGATCGCGCACAAGGCCGCGGTTGATTTCGCCGGGCCATATCCCTGATAGAGGGTAATGACCGCCGAACTCCAGTATCTCGACCTGATGCGCCGTGTCTGGGACAGCGGTGCCGTGCGCGGCGACCGCACCGGCACCGGCACCCGCGCGCTGTTCGGCGAAACCATGCGCTTCGACCTGTCCGACGGCAGCATCCCGCTGCTGACGACCAAGCGCGTCTTCTGGAAATCGGCGGTGAAGGAGCTGATCTGGTTCCTGTCGGGGGACCGCAACATCCGCACACTGGTCGAACAGGGCGTCCACATCTGGACCGACTGGCCGCTGGCACGCTTCAATGCCGCGACCGGCGCGATGCTCGACCGTGATGGCTTCGAGGCGCGCATCCTAGCCGACGCGGACTTTGCAGCCGAATGGGGCGACCTGGGCCCGGTCTATGGCGCGCAATGGCGACACTGGCCGACGTACGCCGCGGCCGGCGACGGGCATTGCACCCGCACCCCTGAGGGATTCGACCAGATTGCGGCGCTCGTCCATGGCCTGCAGCATAACCCCAATAGCCGTCGCCATATCTTCACAGGCTGGAACGTTGCCGAACTCGATCAGATGGCCCTGCCGCCCTGCCACATGACTTATCAATATTTCGTTAACGAAGGCAGTCTCAGCGGCATTTTGTACCAGCGGTCGTGTGATCTCGGGCTGGGTTTTGCCTTCAACATCTTCGAGGCATCATTGCTTCTTCGCATGCTGGCGCAGCAATGTGATCTCAATCCGGCCGAAATTGTCTGGATGGGCGCGGATTGTCATTTATACGTCAATCATGAGCATCTGGTGACACAACAACTGGCGCGGACGCCGCGCGCCTTCCCGCGGCTCGACATCGTCCGTCGCCCCGACGACATCTTCGGCTATGTCCCCGCGGATTTCGTCGTCACCGGCTATGATCCGCACCCGCATATCCCGGCGCCGGTGGCGGTATGATCGATCTGGTGCTGGTCGTGGCGCGGGCAAGGAACGGCGTCATCGGCAACGCCGGCGCGCTGCCCTGGCATATCCCGGAAGACCTGAAGCGCTTCAAGCGGATGACCGTCGGCAAGCCAGTGATCATGGGCCGCAAGACCTTTGAATCGATCGGCAAGCCGCTGCCGGGGCGCCAGAACATCGTGCTGACCCGCGATGGCGGCTGGCGCGCGGATGGCGTGACGGTGGTGCCCAACCTGGCCGAGGCGGTGGCCGCGGCCGGCCTCGACCCGCGAGCCCGCGCCGAAGGCATCATGGTCATCGGCGGGGCGCAGATCTATGCCGAGGCGCTGCCATCGGCGACGCGGATCGAACTGACCGAAGTCGACGCCGAGCCGGCGGGCGACACGGTGCTGCCGCCATTCGATCCGGCGCGCTGGCGCGAAACGGCGCGCGAGGCGCATGCGGCGGACGGCGCGCGGCCGGGCTTTGCCTTCGTGACGCTGGTCCGGGCATGACAATCGGGGGACCATGCGCAAGATTCTGATCGGCCTGCTGGTCGTTGTCGTCGTCGCGGTGGCCGGGTTCTTCGGCCTGGCGCCGATGCTGGCCGAGAAATCGATGAACAAGGTGGCGGGCGGCCCCTGGCCGGTGTCGACCGACGCCGCGGCGCTGCACAAGCGGCTGATCATCGTCGACCTGCACAGCGACACGCTGATGTGGCAGCGGCATCTCGAGGCGCTGGCGACGCGCGGCCATGTCGACCTGCCGCGGCTGGAGGCCGGCAATGTCGCGCTGCAGGTGTTTTCGAGCGTCACCAAGACGCCCAAGGGCCAGAATTACGAGGCCAACAGCGACAAGACCGACAATATCACGCTGCTTGCGGTGGCGCAGGCGCAGCCGGTGCGGACCTGGAGCAGCCTGCTCGAACGCTCGCTGTGGCACGCCGAAAAGCTGCGCGCCGCCGCAACGCGTGCCGAGGGCCGGCTGATGATCGTGCGTGGCCCGGCCGACATCGACCGGCTGCTTGCCGCGCGGGCGGCCGGGCAGCTGGTGACCGGCGCGCTGCTGTCGACCGAGGGCACCCAGAACCTGGAAGCCAGGCTGGCGAACATCGACGTGTTGTATCGCGCCGGCTTTCGCATGATGGGGCTGGCGCATTTCTTCGACAACGAGATCGCCGGCTCGATGCACGGCGAAGCCAAATATGGCCTGACGCCACTCGGCCGCCGGGCGGTGGCGGCGATGGAGAAACAGGGCATCATCATCGACCTGGCGCACAGCAGCCACCGCGCCTTTGCCGATGTCATGGCGATGGCCACCCGCCCGGTCGTCGTCAGCCATGGCGGCGTCAAGGCGACGTGCAACACCAACCGCAACCTGACCGATGCCGAGCTGCGGCAGCTGGCCGGCAACGGCGGCATGATCGGCATCGGTTACTGGGATGCCGCGGTGTGCGCGGCGACGCCCGATGCCACGGCAAGGGCGATCGTCCATGCCGCGAAGGTGGCGGGTGTCGACCATGTCGGGCTGGGATCGGATTTCGACGGCGCCACGACGACGGGGTTCGATACCGCCCATGTCGCCGCCGTCACCGATGCGCTGTTGCGCGCCGGCATGGCCGAGGGCGATATCGCCAAGGTGATGGGCGGCAATGCGCTGCGCATCCTGCGGGCCGGCCTGGTGCCGCGCGCGTGAAGCCGCTTGGCGCTTTGGCCGCCGACCGCTAAGCGCAGCGCCATGGAACGAGTGACAGGCGGGGCGATACTGCCCGAACGGTTTCGCGGCGGCGTCGCGGCGCTGGGCAATTTCGACGGCTTTCACGCCGGCCACCAGGCCGTCGTGGGCCGGGCGCTGGCGCTGGCGCGGGAACGCGAGGTGCCGGCGCTGGTGGCGAGTTTCGACCCGCATCCGGCGCGGCTGTTCAAGCCCGAGCTGGCGCCGTTCGCGCTGACCATGGTGTCGCAGCGCATGGACCTGCTGGCGGCGTTCGGCCTCGATGCGACGGTTATGATCCCGTTCACCCGGGAACTGGCGGCGCTGTCGGCGGCGGATTTCGTCAACCAGTGGCTGGTGCGGCGGCTGGGGCTGACCGGCGTGGTGACGGGCGGCGATTTCACCTTCGGCAAGGGCCGCAGCGGCGATGTCGCCGAACTGGCGGCGCTGGGCGCGGCGCAGGGGTTCACCGCCGAGGTGGTGGCGCCGGTCGCCGATGCCGGCGGGACCATCTCGTCGAGCCGGGTGCGGGCGCTGCTGCAGGGCGCCGACCCGGCAGCGGCGGCGGGCCTGTTGACGCGGCCGTTCACCATCCGCGGGCTGGTCGAGCACGGCGCCAAGCTGGGGCGGACGCTCGGGTTCCCGACAGCCAATGTGCGGCTCGGCGATTACCAGCGGCCGGCCTATGGCGTCTATGCGGTGATGGTGCGGCTGCCGGGCGGCAAGCGGGTGGCCGGCGTCGCCAATCTCGGCATCCGCCCGATGATCGAGCCGCCGGTGGAACTGCTCGAAACCTGGCTGATGGACTGGGACGGCGACCTCTATGGCAAGGTCATCGAGGTCGAGCTGGTGGCGTATCTGCGGCCGGAGATGAAGCTCGACGGGCTGGAGGCGCTGAAGGCGCAGATCGCGGCGGATGCGGAGGCGGCGCGAGCGGTGCTGTAACCCTTTCCTCCCCCTCAGGGGGGAGGCGAGAGACGCCGAAGGCGGCCCGGGTGGGGGTCGACCCACGTGGCCACAGGCGAACCACCCCCACCCGCCGCGCTGGCGCGCGAGTCGCCGCCCCCCTGGAGGGGGAGGAAACAGGGGCGTGACACCGGGGCGGTCCATCCTCTAGACGCACAGCACCATGACCCTCCCCGACTACCGCAGCACCGTCTTCCTGCCGAAGACCGATTTCCCCATGAAGGCCGGCCTGCCCGAAAAGGAGCCGACCATCCTGGCGAAGTGGCTCGGTGACGGCCTGTACGAGCGGCTGCGCGAGAGCCGGCGCGGGCGGGAAAAGTTCATTCTCCACGACGGCCCGCCCTATGCCAATGGCGACATGCACATCGGCCATGCGCTCAACCATATCCTGAAGGACCTGGTGGTGCGGACGCAGAGCCTGCTCGGCAAGGACGCGCCGTACGTGCCGGGATGGGACTGCCATGGCTTGCCGATCGAATGGAAGGTCGAGGAGAAGTACCGGGCGAAGAAGCTCAACAAGGACGAGGTGCCGGCGAAGGAATTCCGCGCCGAATGCCGCGCCTATGCGCAAAGCTGGGTCGATGTGCAGCGCGAGCAGCTGAAGCGGCTCGGCATCAACGGCGACTGGGACCATCCGTATCTGACGATGGATTTCCAGGCCGAGGCGACGATCGTTGCGGAGCTTTTGAAGTTTACGGATTCGGGGCAGCTGTATCGCGGTGCTAAGCCGGTGATGTGGTCGCCGGTGGAAAAGACCGCGCTGGCGGAAGCCGAGATCGAATATGAGGATATCACCTCGACGCAGGTCGATGTGGCGTTCGAGATCCTGGACGCGCCGAACGCGCCGGAACTGGTTGGCGCCCACGCGGTGATCTGGACGACGACGCCGTGGACGATCCCGGTGAACCAAGCAATCGCGTTCGGTTACAATAACGAATATGTCGTAGTTCCGTTCGGAGACGCTCGGTACGTTGTGTCGGCGCGCCTCGCCGATGACTTGGCTAGACGCGCTGGTTTTGACTACGATGTGCTTGAGTACCTCGATCAGCACACGGGCGATCCGGCTGTATTTCTGCCGGTAGGTTCAATAGCCGGCGCCACGGCCCATCACCCGCTCCACCACCTCGGCGGCTTTTACGCCACGCCGCGCCCCTTCCTGCCCGGCGACTTCGTCACCACCGATGCCGGCACCGGGCTCGTCCATATGGCGCCCGACCATGGCGAGGATGATTTCACGCTGTGCAAGGCGCATGGCATCGACCCGGTGTTCGCCGTGCTCGGGGACGGCACCTATCGTACCGATCGGCCCGACTGGCTGTGGCTTGAGGGCAAGGGCAATGTCATCAGCGACAAGTTGAACGCCCCCGAAGGCGCCATCTGCACGGCGCTGCGCGACGCCGGCGCGCTGCTGGCGGCGGACAAGTTCCAGCACAGCTATCCGCATTCGTGGCGGTCGAAGAAGAAGGTCATCTACCGCTGCACGCCGCAGTGGTTCATCCCGATGGACCGGCCGCGCGGCGATGACACGACGCTGCGCGAGACGGCTGTCGCCGCCATCGCCGCGACGCGCTTTGTCCCGGACAAGGGCCGCAACCGGCTCGGCTCGATGGTCGAGGGGCGGCCGGACTGGGTGATCTCCCGCCAGCGCGCTTGGGGCGTGCCGATCACGCTGTTCGTCGATCGCAAGACCGGCAAATATCTGAACGACCCCGCCGTCAACGCCCGCATCGTCGCCGCGGTGCGCGAAAGCGGCGTCGACGCCTGGAGCGAGGAGGCAGCCGCCGGGCTGCTCGGGCCGGACTATGACCTCGCGGATTACGAGCGCGTCACCGACATTCTCGACGTGTGGTTCGACAGTGGCTGCACCCACGCGTTCGTGCTGGAAAGCGGCCGCTGGCCCGACCTGCAATGGCCGGCGGACCTGTATCTCGAAGGCAGCGACCAGCATCGCGGCTGGTTCCAGTCATCGCTGCTGCAAAGCTGCGGCACGCGCGGCCGGGCGCCGTACAATGCGGTGCTGACGCATGGCTTCACCATGGACCAGTCGGGCCGCAAGATGTCGAAATCGCTCGGCAACACCACCAATCCGCTCGACCTGATGCGCGAATATGGCGCCGATATCCTACGGCTGTGGGCAGCGACGGTCGATTTCACCGAGGATCACCGCATCGGCAAGGAAATCCTGCAGGGGGTCGCCGACCAGTACCGGAAGCTGCGCAACACCTTCCGTTACCTGCTCGGTGCGCTCGAAGGTTTCGACGCGAGCGAGCGCGTCGCGCCGGCGCAGATGCCCGAACTCGAACGCTGGGTGCTGCATCGCCTCGCGGTGATCGACAGCGAGCTGCGGGTGGCGGTCGGCAACTTCGATTTCAACACCTATGTGACGACGATCTCGACCTTCGTGAACAACGACCTGTCGGCGTTCGTGTTCGATATCCGCAAGGATTCGCTCTATTGCGACGGGGTGAACGACGCCAAGCGGCGGGCCTATCGCACGGTGCTCGACACGCTGTTCCAGGCGCTGACACGCTGGCTGGCGCCGGTGCTGGTGTTCACCGCCGAGGAGGTGTGGGGCGCGATCAACCGTGATGGCGGCTCGGTGCACCTCCTCGAATGGCCGGCGATCGACAGCGGCTGGCGCGATGATGCGCTGTCGGCGAAGATGGCCCGCCTGCGGGTGTTGCGCGACACCGTGTATCTGCAGCTCGAAGTGCTCCGCCGCGACAAGGTGATAGGCAGCTTTCTCGAGGCCGGGGTCGACATCCAGCTTGCCGACGAGGATCGCTTTGTCGAGCTTTCGGGGGTCGATCTCGCCGAGATGCTGATCGTCGGGCGGGTGCTGGTGCAAAAGACCGAGGGTGCCGAAGGCCTGTCGGGCGGGCCGGTGGGTGACGAGAAATGCGCCCGCTGCTGGCGGCATTTGCCCGATGTGGCGGTGGACACCGGCCTGTGCGGTCGTTGTGCGGAGGTCGTTGCGGCATGATGCGGCTGGGCTACGGGCTTGCCGCCATCGTTTTCGCCGTCGACCAGCTGGTGAAATACTGGATCCTCGCCATCGTGCGGCTGCCGGAGCGCGGTTTTGTCGACGTGCTGCCGTTCTTCCGGCTGACATTCGTCGGCAATATCGGCGTGTCGATGGGCATGTTCCGCGCCAATTCGGACGGCGGGCGCTGGCTGCTGGTGGCGTTGACGGCGGGAATCGCGCTGATCGTCGCAGTGTGGATCGCGCGCGAGAAGCAGCGCGGCGAGGTGGTGGCGCTGGGCCTGATCCTCGGCGGCGCGGCCGGCAACATCATCGATCGCGTGCGCTTCGGCTATGTCGTCGATTTCCTGCATTTCTTCTGGGGCGAGCGCAGTTTCTGGGTGTTCAACGTTGCTGATGCGGCGATCACCGCAGGTGTGCTATTGCTGCTGTTGCGGGCGCTGCTGGCGCCGAAAGGATGATGGGTCATGCGTAATATTCTGGTGATTTGCGGTGCGGCGATGGCACTGGCCGCGTGTGGGAAATCCGGGCTGGCGGCGCATAACGCGCCCGATGAACTGGCCATCAGCCGCAATGCGCCGCTGGTCGTTCCGCAGGATTTCGCGCTGACGCCGCCGCGGCCCGGCGCGCCGCGCGCCGCCGGGCAGGATGCCCAGGGCGCCGCGATGGAGGCGCTGTTCGGCCCCGGCGTCAGGGTGCCGCCGAAATCGGCGGCCGAGCAGCAGCTGCTCGACCGTGCCGGCGCCGCCGCGACCGATCCGGCGATCCGCAGCCAGGCGGGCGACCCCAAGACGCCGACGGTGAACAAGGGTGCGTTCCTGCGCGAATTGATGGATGCTCCGGCCGCGACCCGCAATGCCGAGGTGGCCGCTGTGACGGGTCCGAACTGACACGGGATCGGACCAGTAACGACCAAGTGTCGGCTGGTTTTACAGTTACGAACAGTTAACAAGTTTTTCACGTTCTAAAATGTTGTAATATCGTGAAATTCTGCGGGTATCCACATTGGCCCGAAACTTGCATGGTAACCCGTGAAGATGTTTTCCGGGGGTTATCGATGAACAAGATGTTTGCCATGGTTGCAGTTGCAGCCACCATCGGGTCGGCAGCCAATGCGGCAACGATTATCAACGGCAGCTTCGAAACGGTCGGCGTCCCGGTCCCCGCGTCGCCGGCGAACGCCAGCTATCTCGAAGTTCTGGCGCCGAGTGCCGTCGCCCTGCCGGGCTGGATGGTCGGCGTGGTCGGCCCCGCAGGTACCTCGGGTGTCGATATCATCCGCAACTTCTGGCAGGCATCTGACGGCAACTACAGCCTCGACCTCGCCGCTCGCGATGTCGGTTCGGTTTCGCAGATGCTGACCGGTCTCACCAATGGCTTTTCGTACACGCTGACGTTCGATATCTCGTCGAACCCGGGTGCCGCCGCTGCATCGCGCTCGCTGCTGCTGTCGGTGGGCGCGCTGACGCCGACCATTTTTTCCTTCACCGATCCGACGCGCACGCGCACCGACATGAACTGGTCCTCGCAGAGCTACACGTTCATCGCGACGTCGACCTCGGCGCTGCTGACCTTTGCCGGCGTGCCGCTCGCCGCCAATGCCCGTGCATCGTTGAAGACGGCAGGCATTGCGCTCGACAACGTCGCCATCGCGCAGACGTTCGCCACGCAGGTGCCGGAACCCGAAAGCTGGATGATGATGATCGCCGGCTTCAGCATGGTCGGTTTTGCCGCCCGCCGCCGCAAGACCGCCGTCGCCGCCTGATCCGACGACCGATCGAATAACGGCCGCGGTGCGATGGCACCGCGGCCGTTTTCGTTATTTGAGCAGGCCGCCGAGCAAACCGCGCAGCAGCCTCGTCGTCAGCTGCCGACCCGCCGAGGACGCCGCTGAGCGCATCGTCGACTGGATCAGCTTTTCGGTGAAGCTGGCCGGCTGGGCGCGCCGGGCCGCCGCTTCGGCGCGGGCTGCCGCCGCGGCCTGCTTTGCGGCAGCGGCGGCTTCGGCGGCATCGAGCTTGGCCTGCAGCGTCGCCTGTTTTTGCGCCGCCAGCTCGGTGGCGGTCTGCTCCGCCTTTTCGGCCGCGGCTACCGCCTTGGCATTCAGCTTTTCATACGCCGATTCACGATCGACACCCTGGCGATACTTGTCGCCATAAGGGCTGCCGCGCTCGATCGCCTCGCGTTCGGCCGCGGTGATCGGCCCGACCCGCGACCGCGGCGGCACGATCAACGTGCGTTCGACCATCGACGGCGCGCCATCGGCCTGCAGCAGCGACACCAGCGCCTCGCCGACTTTCAGCTCGGTGATCGCGGTCGCGACATCGACGCGCGGGTTGGCGCGGAAGGTCTGCGCCGCCGACTGCACAGCCTTTTGATCGCGCGGCGTGAAGGCGCGCAGCGCGTGCTGGACCCGGTTGCCAAGCTGGCCGGCGACCTTTTCGGGAATATCGATCGGGTTCTGGCTGATGAAATAGACACCCACACCCTTGGATCGGACCAGCCGCACCACCTGTTCGACTTTGTCGAGCAGCGCCGCCGGCGCCTCGTCGAACAGCAGATGGGCCTCGTCGAAAAAGAAGACGAGCTTGGGTTTGTCGGGGTCGCCGATCTCCGGCAGGGTTTCGAACAGTTCCGACAGCAGCCAGAGCAGGAAACTGGCATAGAGCCGCGGCGACTGCATCAGCTTGTCGGCGGCGAGGATGTTGACATGGCCCATGCCGTTGCCGTCGACGTGCATGAAATCATGGATGTCGAGCGCCGGTTCACCGAAGAAATGCGTCGCGCCCTGGCTTTCGAGCTGGAGCAGCTGGCGCTGGATGATGCCGATCGTCGCCTTGGTGACATTGCCGTACTTGCTCGCCAGCTCGCCGGCATTGTCGGCGCAAAAGCTCAACATCGCCTGCAGGTCCTTCAGGTCGAGGAGCAGCAGGCCGAGGTCGTCGGCATAGCGGAAGGCGACCGACAGCACGCCTTCCTGGGTGTCGTTGAGGCCCATCAACCGGGCGAGCAGCAGCGGCCCCATTTCACTTATGGTGGTGCGGACCGGGTGCCCCTGCTCGCCGAACAGGTCCCAGAAGATCACCGGGTTGGCGGCATAGTCGTAGTCGGTGACGCCGATCTCCGCGGCGCGCTTGGCCGTCCAGCCGGCGGCGCTGCTGCCGGCCATCGCCATGCCGGCAATATCGCCCTTCACATCGGCCAGGAACACCGGGACGCCTTCGCGCGAAAATCCTTCGGCGAGCGTCTGCAGGGTGACGGTCTTGCCGGTGCCGGTGGCGCCGGCGATCAGGCCGTGACGGTTGGCGCGCTTTAGGACCAGCGCCTGCGGATGTTCCTCGCCCTTACCGATGAAGATGCTGTCGGCCATTCATGATCCCCTGCTTGTGGTTCGGGGATAGCGGGTTTTCGGATGCGGTAGAAGGGGAGGGGTGTTGGTGAGGAGACAAGGAAGGGCGTGGGCAAAGCCCACGCCGTCGGACGGGTCCGGCCGGCGACGGGCCGACCGTCCCGCCGTCCGGGCTCGGGCGAGTCTTGAAGTAGCGCGCTGCGCTACTTCGTGCCGCCCTTCGCCATCAACTTGATGCCCACATACCGCGGCGGGTTGATCCCGCGCTGCACCAGCATCAGCACCGTGTCGCGGCCGGCCTTGCGGGCGGCATCGACGGCCTCGGCAGCTTCGGCCGGGGTGGTGGTCGGGCGCTGGTTGATCTGCAGGATGATGTCGCCACGCTGCAGGCCGTTGGTCGCCGCGTCGCTGGCCGGGTTAATGCCGGCAACGACGACGCCGCGGACGGTGTCGGGGATCTTCAGCTGCTGGCGCATCTGCGCAGTCAGCGGCTGCAAGGTGATGCCGAGGCTGGCGCGCGCCGATTCGGCCCCCGGCGTCGTCTTGCCGTCGGGCGTTTCGGTGGCATCGGGCGTCAGGCCGGCGCGGGCCTGGACAACCGATTCCGCCGGACGCTGGCTGATCGTCGCGGTCACCGTGCGGCGGGTGCCGTCGCGGACCAGCTCGATCGGCACGCTGGCGCCGATCGGTGTGTTGGCGACGACATAGGACAGCGTGTTGTCGAAGGTCACGTCGCTGTTGTTGATCTTGACGATGACATCGCCCTGGCGAATGCCGGCGCGCGCGGCGGGGCCGTTGGCCTCCACCGAGGCGACGATCTCGCCCTTGTCCTTGGGCAGGCCGAGGCCGGCGGCGATGTCGGTCGACAGCGGCTGGATGGCGACGCCGAGATATCCGCGCTTGACGGTGCCGGTGGCGCGCAGCTGGTCGACGACCGGCTTGGCGAGCTCCGCCGGGATCGAGAAGCCGAGGCCGACGTTGCCGCCGGTCGGCGAGAAGATCGCGGTATTGATGCCGATGACATTGCCGTCGAGGTCGAACAGCGGCCCGCCGGAATTGCCCTGGTTGATCGAGGCATCGGTCTGGATATAGCGGTCGTACTGGCCCGAGCCGATGTTGCGGTGGAGCGCCGACACGATGCCGGCGGTCACGGTCCCGCCGAGGCCGAACGGATTGCCGATGGCGATCGCCCAGTCGCCGACGCGCGCCGCCTGGCTGTTGCCGAACTTCACATACGGCAGGTTGGTCGCCTCGATCTTCAGCAGCGCCAGGTCGGTCAACGGGTCACGGCCGACGATGCGCGCCTTGTATTCGGTGCGGTCGGACAGGGTGACGGTGATCGTCTCGACCGGCGCGTCCTTGCCGGCCTCGGCCGAGATGACGTGGTTGTTGGTGACGACATAGCCGTCGGGGGAGATGATGAAGCCCGAACCCAGTGACGTCGCCTCGCGGGTCACCGGCTCGCCGGCTTCGCCCTGCTGCTCCTGGAAGCGGCGAAACAGCTCCTCGAGCGGGGAGCCGGGCGGGACGCCGCGCATCTTGCCGACTTCGACCTTCTGGGTGGTGGAGACATTGACCACGGCGGGCGTCAGCCGCGACGTCAGGTCGGCAAAGCTGCGAGGTGCGCCGCCCGGCGGTGACACCGGCACCGCCGGCGGCACCGCGTTCTGCGGGGGCGGCACGGTTGCGGATGACTGCGGCTGGCTGGAGGTCTGGGCACCGGCCGGCATCAGGACGGCGGCGGCGCCACCGATGATCAGGGCGGCGGGGATCAGGCTGCGGGCAATACGCACGGGATGGCGAACCTTTCGGGGTCGGGAAACAGTCCTTGATGTGCGGTGTCGGTATCCGACAGGCAAGGGGCAGACCCGCCGGAACCGCTGTGCCGCGACATCATCGCACCCTTGCCGCGTCGGAAACTAACCTGCGATGAACGGAAGGTTGCGCACGATGAAACGTTGCCGGGAGCCGGCCAATGGCAGCGGCCTCCGGGGTAAACCCGCTAGCGATTGGCCCGCCGGCCTTCGAATTCGCGCAGGAATTCGTTGTTCGGCGACAGGATGACCGTCGAGCTGTTGTCGCTGAAGGTCGTCCGATACGCCTGCATGGCGCGGTAAAAGGCATAGAAGTCCGGGTCCTTGCCAAAGCTGGTGGCATAGGTGCTGGCGGCCTGGGCATCGGCGGCCGCGGTGACCAGCTGCGCCTGCTTCTGGCCTTGGGCGCGGATCGTCGCAGCCTCCTGCTGCCGCGCCGAACGCATGCGCTGATAGGCCGAATCGAGGGTCGCGCCGGTCGGCAGGTCGGCCCGCTTGATGCGCACGTCGACGATTTCCGCGCCATATTGGCGTGCCTGGCGGTTCACCGTCTGCTGGATTTCCTCCATCAGCGAGCCGCGTTCGGGGCTGAGCAGGGCCGCAAAGGGCTGCTTGCCGAGCTCGTTGCGAAGCTTGGACGCCAGGATGCGCTTCAGCGCGTCATTGGCATTCTGTTCCGAACCGACGGTCTGCACCATGCGCAGCGGATCGATGATGCGGAACCGGGCAAAGGCATCGACGACGAGCCGCAGCTGGTCGGTCGTCAGCACCGTCTGCGCCTCCATGTCGAGGTCGAGCACGCGCTTGTCGACGAAGATGACGTTCTCGACGAACGGCACCTTGAGGACGAGGCCGGCGCCCGACGTGCCGAACGGCGCGCGCGGGTTATAGGCGTTGACGATCCGCTCGGGCTTGCCGAGGCGCAGCACGATGGCCTGTTTGGTCTCCGGCACGGTATAAAGGCTCGCCATCGCGACGACGATGAGCACGAAGGCGATGGCGGCCCAGAGGATGGGGTTGCGGGTCAGGGTCATGGTGGCGCCTTACTGTGCGGGCGACGCGGTGACGGTGGCAGCCGGATCGGCGGACCGTGCGCGCTTCTGAACTTCGGGCAATGGCAGATAGGTCTGCACATTGCCGGGCTCGACGACGGTCTTGTCGACCTTCGACAGCACATTCTCCATGGTTTCCAGGTACAGGCGCTTGCGCGTGACCTCGGGCGCCAGCTTGTACTGGGCATAGAGCGCATCGAACTGGGCCGCCTCGCCGAGGGCGCGGTTGAGCACCTGCTGGGCATAGGCCCGGCTCTTGTTCAGATAAGCCTGCGAATCCTGCTGGGCGGCGGTGACATCCTTGAAGGCGTCATCGACGGCGGCGGGGGGGTCGGCCTGCTTGATGTCGACGCCGCGGACTTCGATGCCCGAACGATAGCTGTCGAGGATTTCCTGCATGCGCTCGCGCACCTGCTCGGCGATCTGCGCCCGCTGCGGACCGATGGCGTCGGTCAGCGATGCCTTGGAGATTTCGGCGCGCATCGCCGATTCACCGACTTCGCGAACCGTCTGCTCGGGCTCGGCGAGCTCGAACTGGAACAGCTCGGGATTGCGGATCTTCCAGCGCACCGCATAGGCGAGGTTGATGAGGTTCTGGTCGCCGGTCAGCATCAGGTTTTCATTGCTGCCGTCGCCGGCGCCGATGTCGACCGAGTTGATCTGCTCGACCTTGCGCATGATGACGCTGTCGATCGGCCAGGGCAGCTTGAAATGCAGGCCCGGGTCGGTGGTGCCGACATAGGCGCCGAAACGCAGCACGACGCCGCGATCCTGGGCATCGACCTTGTAGACGCTGCTCAGCGCGATCCAGAGGATGAACAGGCCGCCGGCGATCCACAGCCAGTTGGTGCCGCCGAGCGGATCGAAGCCGCCGCGGCCGCCGCCGGTGCCAGGAAACGACTGGCGCAGCTTTTCCTGGCCGCGTCGGATGATGTCGTCGAAATCGCGATTGCCGCCGGGACGCGGGCCGTTCGGCCGGCGCGGCGGGCCTTCGCCCCAAGGGTTGCGCGGTGGCGGACCGTCGCCGCCGCCAGAGCCGCCGCCTGAGCCGCCCCCTGAGCCACCACCGTCTCCCCAAGGGCCACGGTCCTGTGATCCGCCGTCGTTGTTGTTCTGCCAGGGCATCCGGTTTCCAGGTCTCGTCTTCCAAAGCTTGACCGTTATATACGGTGACCAATCAGGGATTGCGAGGGCGCGCCGATGTCGCTGTTGCCGCTCCCCCAACAGGATCGAATTCCATGGCATTGAAAGACGATGTGACGGCCGCGCTGGCAGGGGTCGCGGACCCGTCCGGCGGCAGCGTGATCGCCGCCGGGCGCGCCAGCGGCATCGTCGCGCGCGCCGACGGCAGTGTCGGGCTGGTGCTGGCCGTCGACGGCCTCGATCGGGTCGCGGCGGAGCGCCTGCAGGCCGCGGTCGAGGTCGCGGTCAACCGGGTGGCGGGGGTAACGACGGCACGCATCATCCTGACCGCCGATCGCACCAGTGCCCCGGCGCCGGGCGCGCAGCCGGTGGCGCCGACGGTCGCCGGCATCCGCAAGCTGGTGGCGGTCGCCAGCGGCAAGGGCGGCGTCGGCAAATCGACCGTCGCCGTCAACCTGGCGGTGGCGCTGGCGCGGCAGGGCCATGCTGTCGGCCTGCTCGATGCCGACATCTACGGGCCGTCGGTGCCGACCCTGCTGGGGATCAGCGGCCGCGCCGCGCTGGCCGGCAACCGGCTGCAGCCGGCGGTGGCGCATGGCATCAAGGCGCTGTCGATGGGCATGATGACCGATCCGGCCAAGGCGATCGTCTGGCGCGGGCCGATGGCAAGCTCGGCGCTGGTGCAGATGGTCGAGCAGGCCGATTGGGGCGTGCTCGACGTGCTGGTCATCGACATGCCGCCCGGCACCGGCGACATCCAGCTGACGCTGGCGCAAAAGCTGAAGCCCGACGGCGCGGTGATCGTGTCGACGCCGCAGGACCTGGCGCTGATCGACGCCCGCCGCGCCGTGGCGATGTTCGGCGAGGTCGATGTGCGGGTGCTCGGCATCGTCGAGAACATGAGCGGCTATCGCTGCCCGCATTGCGGCGAGGCCAGCGACCCGTTCGGCCATGGCGGGGCCGAGGACGAAGCCACGGCGATGGGCGTGCCGTTCCTCGGCCGGGTGCCGCTCGACCTGGCGCTGCGGCTGGCGTCCGACGCCGGCCGGCCGGGCGAGGGCGAACAGGCATCGGTGTTCGACGCGATTGCGCGGGCGGTGGGGGTGACGGTGGGGTTGTGAATGCTCTTTTCGACAATGTCATGCCAGCGCAGGCTGGCATCCAGCCGTGGCGCCGATTGCAGCCAGCCGTCATGTGACCGTGCGCCAGGCCCATGTCTACATCATGGCAAGCGGCCGCAACGGCACCCTGTACGTCGGGGTGACCGGCGATCTTGTCCGCCGGATATGGGAACACCGCGAAGGCACGATCGAAGGTTTCACCAGGCGATACGGCATAAAGACGCTGGTGTGGTACGAGGCGCAGTCCGACTTCGACACCGCGATCAGGCGCGAAAAGGCGATCAAGGCCTGGCAGCGCGCCTGGAAGCTCCGGCTGATCGAAGCGGTGAACCCGGAATGGAACGATCTGTGGCCGACACTGTTTGGTGAGGGTAAGTCGGTCGAGCAATGGCTGCACGATGCATTCGGCGACAGAAGCGAATAGCGCTGCTCATGTCGTCGAGGCTTCGACCTTGCGGTCAGGCTGGATGCCAGCCTTCGCTGGCATGACACACGTGGAATTGTCCAAGGAGAACAGCCCATGCCTCTTACGACCGATGACGAAATCCGCGAACTGTTGACCAGCGCCCGCACCATCGCCCTGGTCGGTGCATCCGATCGGCCGGATCGCGCCAGCCATGGCGTGATGGGGGCCTTGCAGGCGCATGGCTATCGCGTGCTGCCGATCAATCCGCAGATCACCGGCACCCATGTGCTGGGCGAATATGTCTGGGAAAGCATCGACCAGCTCGGCATGCCGATCGACATCGTCGATATCTTTAGGCGGTCGGACGCTGTCGGCCCGATCGTCGATGATGCCATCGCGGCGGGCGCCAAGGCGATCTGGATGCAGTTGGGTGTCATCAATCACGAGGCCGCCGAAAAGGCGGAGGCCGCTGGGCTGAAGGTGGTCATGGACCATTGCCCCAAGATCGAGATCAGGCGGCTGGGGATCGACCCCGTCGCGCCGCCGCAAGCGACCTGAGCGCATGGTCGAGCCGGTCGCGCACGACGCCGTGCAGCGCCGGCGTGGCGGCGGCGATGCCGTGGAACACCGGGTCGGGCTTGTTGAAGGCCAGCGGCTGCCCCGCCCGGTCGGTGACGATGCCGCCGGCCTCGGCCAGGATCAGCGCCGATGCCGCCACGTCCCATTCGGCGATGGTGCGGCCCTCCATCCAGGCGTCGGCCTCGTCGGCCGCCAGCTTGGCCATGCGCAGCGCGAGGCTGTTGGGCTTTTCGACGGCTTCGCCCGGCCAGGGCTCGGGCCAGAAGGCGGCGTTCATGTTGGCGGCGTCGATCGGCAGGCGGATGCCCGTCAGGATCTCGAGGCCGCTGACCCGCAACCGCTTGCCGTTCAGCTGCGAGCCGCGGCCGCGCAGTGCCGCGAACAATTGCCCGCGCGCCGGGGCGGCGAGGGCGGCGACGGTGACTTCGCCATCCTCGACCAGCGCGACTGATACGGCCCAACCGGTGCGGCCGCGGATGAAGTCGCGGGTGCCGTCGATGGGGTCGACGACCCAGAGGCGCCGCTTGCCGAGGCGATCGGCGGTGTCGGCGGTCTCCTCCGACAGCCAGCCGTCGTCGGGCCGGGCGCCGAGCAGGCGTTCCTTGAGATAGGCGTCGCATTCGAGATCGGCGACGCCGACCGGGTTGCCCGGCGATTTGTCCCACCATTCGGACTTGGCGTTGAAATGGCGCAGCGCGAGTTCGCCGGCGGCATGGGCGGCGCGGACCGCGACGGCGAGGTCGCTCTGGCGGCGCCCGGTCGCTGCCGACGGTTCAGGCACCTGCGACTGTCATCCCGTCGATCCGCAGTGTCGGCACGTTGCTGGCGTGGCGGAACTGCAGGTCGTTGGCGGGCATCAGCGCCTTGAACATGTCCTTCAGGTTGCCGGCGATGGTCACTTCTGCGACCGGCACGGTGATCTCACCGTCCTCGATCAGGAAGCCGCTGGCACCGCGGCTGTAATCGCCGGTCAGTCCGTTGACGCCCATGCCGATCAGCTCGGTGACGTAGAAGCCGCGCTTGACCCCGGCCATCAACGCCTGTGGCGTGTCGCTGCCGGGTTCGAGATGGAGGTTGCTGGCACCGGCGCCCGGGGGGCCGGAGGTGCCGCGCGCGGCATGGCCGGTCGGCTGCAGGCCAAGCTGTCGCGCGCTGGCGGCATCGAGCAGCCAGCCGGTGAGCAGGCCGCGATCGACAAGGGCCGAGCGTTGCACCGGCAGGCCCTCGCCATCGAAACCGCGCGAGCGCAGGCCGCGCGGACGCAGCGGATCGTCGATGATGGTGATGTGGCTGCCGAAGACCGCGGTGCCGAGCGCATCCTTCAAAAAGCTGGTGCCGCGGGTGATGGCGCTGCCGGTGATGGCGCCGACAAGGTGGCCGATCAGCGTCGAGCCGACGCGCGGGTCGAAGATGATCGGCAGCTGGCTGGTTTCGAGCTTGATCGGGTTGAGGCGACGCACGGCGCGTTCGCCGGCGCGGCGGCCGATGATGGCGGCGTCCTCCAGGTCGCTGAAGTGGCGCGACGAATGCCAGGCATAGTCGCGCTGCATGTCGCCGCCTTCACCGGCAAGGACGCTCGCCGAACAGCCATAGCTCGTCGAGCGCTTGCCGCCGCGAAAGCCGGTCGAGGTGGCGAGCGCGGTCACGACGCGGCCGGCCGAGCCGCCGCCGCCTTCGCTGTTGGTGACGCCGGCAACGGCGCGGGCGGCATCTTCGGCGGCCATGGCGCGGTCGCGCAGCTGTTCGGCGCTGGGGTCGCCGCCGTCGTCGATGTCGAGGTCGGGGGCGACGCCCTGCAGCAGGCGGTCGGCGGGGGCGAGCCCGGCCCAGGGATCTTCGGGGGCGAGGCGCGCCATGGCGACGGCGCGGGTGGCGGCGGTGGCGAGAGCATCGACCGACAGGTCGGACGACGACACGCTGGCCGAACGCTGGCCGACGAACACGCGGATGCCGACCTCCTCGCCTTCGCTGCGGCCGATATCCTCGAGCTTGCCGAGGCGGACGCTGACCGATGTCGAGCCGTCGCCGACATACAGGGCATCGGCGGCATCGGCGCCGGCGGTGCGGGCCGCGGCCAGCGCGGCGTCGAGGCGATCAAGGGCTTGGGGGACTGAGAGCATGACCCTGACTTAGGTCGCGCACACCGAAATGTCATGCCCCGACATGCTTTTGCCGGTTTTGTGCAATCACCCGGCGGCGTTGCCGGCTATCGGCAAGGGTATCGGCGCGGGTCGGTGGCCAATCCGGCGCCGATCCGCAGCCTTCCATCGCGGCGCGTATTCCCTCCGCGTGCCGCGATCGGCCTCCCCCCGGCCGGCCCCCCGGCGCTAGACCCGCGCCGGGGTGGCGGACCTGAGCACGCCCGATGCCAGCAGCGGCACCAGCAAGGCGATCATCAGCACCGTGTTCGACACGGCATTGAGCCACAGGCCGTTGGCACACGAGATCGCGCTGTCGATGACAAACCAGGCCAGCATCGACCACAACAGCAGGCGCCAGATCGGCGCCCCGTCAGGCCCCAGCGCATCGGCCGCCCGGATCGCGGCCCAGGCCAGGCCGGCGATGGCGATCGACAGCGCGCCCTGCAGGCCGATGCCGAAGCGCAAGGGCCGGTCGAGCAGCAGGGCACCGCCGCTCATCCGGTCGAGCAGCGCCTGTGCCGGGCCGCTCGTTTCGGCAAAGCCGGCGCCGGCGAGGACAAGGCCGAACAGCCCCACGCCGAGGCACCAGGCCAGCATCCAGTTGCGCCAGAATGTCGTCATCACCCGTCTCCCTGTGACCAGGGTGACAGCTGTACCGGTTTTATGTAGCGAGTGCTACATAAAACTCCGGTCGAGGCCGGCGACGGTGGCTGCGGCAAACAGCAGCAGCCCGGCGGTGCGGTTCGACCGGAACAGCGCCAGGGCATTGGCGGGGGCGGTGTCGGCGAGCCGCCAGACCTGCCAGGCGAAATGCCCGGCCAGCGGCAGCAGCGCCAGCAACGCCAGCGGATCGGGGCGCACCAGCCACAGGGCACCGGCCCAGAGCAGCAGCGCGGCGCCATAGAAGATCGCCACCCCGCCGCGGGCGCGGGGGCCCAGCGCGCGGGCGGAGGACTTGATGCCGGCCATGGCGTCGTCCTCGATATCCTGCAGCGCGTAGATGGTGTCATAGCCGAGCGTCCAGGCGACGCCGCCGGCATAGAGCAGCGCCATCGCCGGCGCCGGATCGGTGATGGCAGCAAAGCCGACGAGGGCGCCCCAGTTGAAGGTGAGCCCGAGCCAGGCCTGCGGCCACCAGGTGATGCGTTTCATGAACGGATAGGCAGCGACAAGGCCGAGGCTGGCGACGGCGACGAGTTGCGCGAGCGGGCGCAGTTGCAGCACGACGAGCAGCCCGATGAGCGACAGGGCGATCGCGAACGCCAGCGCCTTCCGCACCGGGATGGCACCGCTGGCGACGGGGCGGGCGCGGGTGCGCTCGACCTGGGCATCGAGGTCGCGATCGATGATGTCGTTCCAGACGCAGCCGGCGGCGCGCATGGTGATGCTGCCGAGCGCGAACCAGGCGACCAGGGCGGCATCGGCGATCAGCCCGTCGGCGAGCGCGACGCCCCAGGCGCAGGGCCAGAACAGCAGCCAGCTGCCCGCCGGGCGATCGAGCCGCGCCAGCCGGGCATAGGGCTGCCATGACGCCGGGAGGCGGTCGATCCAGCCCGGCTCGGCATCGGGCGTGGCCCCGTGTTTCGGGGAAGGAGGCACTGTGCTAGCCACGGCGCCATGAGCGAAGCCCCCCGTGATTTGTCAACAACGCACCCCGAAACCCTGCCGGGCACGCCGCGCCTGTATGTCGACCTGCCGCTGGCAGCCGACGCGGTGCTGACGCTGCCGGCGCCGCAGTCGCATTATCTGGCGCAGGTGATGCGGCGGCAGCCGGGCGACAGGGTGCGGCTGTTCGACAATCGGTCCGGCGAATGGGCGGCGCGGGTGCTGGTGGCCGGGCGCAAGGCGGTCGAGGTGCGCATCGAAGCGCAGATTTCGCCGCGCGAGACGGTGCCCGACCTGTGGCTGTGCTTTGCGCCGCTGAAGCGCGGGCGCATCGACTGGGTGGTGGAAAAGGGCTGCGAGCTCGGCGTTGCCCGGCTGGTGCCGGTGCTGACGCGGCGGACGGTGGTCGACAAGCTCAACCTCGACCGCTTGCGCGCGCACATGATCGAGGCGGCGGAACAGTGCGAGCGGACGGCGCTGCCGGAACTGGTCGAACCGGTGACCCTGGCGGCGCTGCTCAAGGCCTGGC
>QBLU01000057.1:0-208 GCA_003241875.1 Alphaproteobacteria bacterium | reverse complement strand
GCGGCGGCGAGCCGCTGGCGGCGGCGTTGCGTGCGGCGCCGGCGCCGGCGGCGATCCTGATCGGGCCGGAGGGCGGCTTCGATGCCGCCGAGCGCGCGGCGATCCGGGCGCTGCCGCAGTGCCGACCGGTGTCGCTGGGGCCGCGGATATTGCGCGCCGATACCGCGGCGGCGGTGGCGGTCGGGGTGTGGCAGGCGGTGGTGGGGGA
>QBLU01000056.1:3181-22960 GCA_003241875.1 Alphaproteobacteria bacterium | reverse complement strand
GTGCGACGCTGCCGGCCCGGGCGGCGGTGGGGCCGGCGCTGGCGGCGACCGACGAAGCCGGCTGGCAGGCGCTGGCGGCGCAATATCCCGTCACGCGCCGCGTCATCCAGCTCGAAAACGGCTATTGGGGCAGCATGGCGACGCCGGTGCTGGAGGCGCACCGCGAGATCGTCGCGCGGCTCAACCGCGACAACAGCTGGTATGCGCGGCGGGCGATGGTCAGGGACCAGGCGGTGGTGCTGGACCGCGCCGCGGCGGCGATGGGCGTGCTGCCGGAGGAAATCGGCCTGTGCCGCAATGCCGCCGAGGGGCTGACGGCGCTGATCAGCCAGTTCCGTGATGTCGGCCCGGGCGACCGCATACTCTACTCCGATACCGATTATGAATCGACGCAGGGATCGATGCTGTCGCTGGCGCGGGCGCGCGGCGCCGAGGCGGTGAAGATCACCCTGCCGGAGCCGCCGACTGCCGAAAGCGTGATCGCCGCCTACGCCGAGGCGATCGCCCGCACGCCGCGGCTGAAACTGGTGCTGCTGACGCACATGAGCCACCGCCATGGCCTGGTGCTGCCGGTCGCGCGCATCGTGCCGCTGGTCAAGGCAGCGGGAGCCGAGGCGATCGTCGACTGCGCGCAGAGCTTCTACCAGATGCGCTTCAAGATCCCCGATTTCGGCGCCGATTTCGTGGGGATGAACTTCCACAAATGGGTCGGCGCGCCGCTCGGCGCCGCGGCGATCTGGATTCGCAAGGGCCGCACCGATGCGATCGCGCCGTCACCGGCGGCGCCCGATGCGCGGCCGGATTCGGTCGCCGAGCGGGTTCACCAGGGCACGGTCGATTATTCGGCGCAGTTGACCATTCCGGCGGCGCTGGATTTCCAGGCCGGCATCGATCCGGCGGCCAAGCTGGCGCGGCTGCAATGGTTGCGCAATCGCTGGACCGCGCCGTTGCGCGGGCTCGACGGCCTGCAGATCCTGCTGCCCGACGATCCGGCGCTGCACGGCGCGTCGACATCGTTCCGCATCCGCGGGCGGACGAGCACCGCCGACAATATCGCCATCACCGATGCGTTGCTCGAACGCTTCAACATCATGACGGTGCATCGCGCCGGGCTGGCGGGCGGCGCCTGCATCCGGGTCACGCCGTCGCTGTTCACCACACCGGCAGAGGTCGATGCACTGGTGCCGGCGCTGCGGGCGCTGGTCGGCGAGATGGCGCGCTGACTGGGGCAAGTGTCGGCTGGCTTTACACCGGCGAAATGCCGTCTGAAGGTGAATCCAGACTTTCCAGTGTCTTAAGTTTCCGGCACATTCCTTGCATGGCAGCGCGCAGTATCTGCGTTGGAGGCCAAAATGTTCAAGTCCGTGCTTGGTGCCATCCTGCTTGCCGCCGCGTCGAGCGCAAGTGCCGCAATTTACATTGTCGATGCCCGTGCCAACAGTTCGGCGGGCGGCACGGCGGTGTCGACGGTCAGCGTCGGCGCCGGCACCACGATCAATGTCTCGGTTGCCGCCACCGACCTTTGGAGCGCCGGCGCCCTGCCGCGCTGGTCGAACGCGGATGGCCTGACCGGTCCGCTGTTCGCCACCGGCAGCGATGAATCGGGGGAAGCCGCCGGCACGCAGATCGGCAGCAATTTCGGTACCTATATCCAGGACGGGTTCGCCGCGCCTTTCGGGGCGTTGGTAGGCAGGCTCGGCAGCACCTATTACCTCGTCGGCACCAGTTTCTCGCTGGTCGCGCCGACCTCCGGCACGTTCGATCTGTATTACTGGGATTCGAACGCCAGCGACAACACGCAGTTCATCTCTGCCGATGTGACCACGATCGCCGTGCCCGAACCTGCGTCATGGGCGCTGCTTGTCGCGGGCTTCGGCATGATCGGTTTTGCCGCGCGGCGGCGTCGGACCTTGCAGCCGGCCTGAGTTCGGGAATACGGCAACCCGCGGCACCGTGATGGTGCCGCCGGTCGCGCGTCGCCTCAGCCCTTGAAGCGATCGAGCGTCATCACCTTGTTCCAGGCGCCGACGAAGTCGCGGACAAAGGTTTCGCGGCCGTCCTCGGCGGCATAGACTTCGGCCACGGCGCGCAGCTCGGCCTGGGAGCCGAACATCAGGTCGACCGGGGTTGCCGTCCACTTCAGCTTGTCGGAGGTGCGGTCGCGGCCTTCATAAAGGCCGTCGGCGGCCGGCGCCTTGACCCATTTCGTCGACATGTCGAGCAGGTTGACGAAATAGTCGTTGCTCAGCGTGCCGGGCCGGGCGGTGAAGACGCCGTGCGCGGCATGGCCGGCATTGGCGTCGAGCACCCGCAGGCCACCGACCAGCGCCGTCATCTCGGGCACCGTCAGGTTGAGCAGCGCCGCCTTGTCGACCATCGCCTCGGCCGGGGTCAGCCGGTTGCCCGCCTTGTAATAGTTGCGGAAACCATCGGCCTGTGGCTCGAGCGCGGCGAAGGAGACGACATCGGTCTGCGCCTGGGTGGCATCGCTGCGGCCGGGTTCGAACGGCACCGTTGCCGAATGGCCGGCCGCCTTGGCCGCCTGTTCGATGGCGGCGCCGCCGGCGAGGACGATCAGGTCGGCCAGCGAAATGGTGCGGCCGCCGGGGGCGCTGCGGTTCCAGTCGCCCTGGATGGTTTCCAGCTTGGCCAGCACTCGCGCCAGTTCGGCGGGGTCGTTGGCCGCCCAGTCCTTTTCCGGGGCCAGGCGGATGCGGGCGCCGTTGGCGCCGCCGCGCATGTCGGTGCCGCGGAAGCTGGCGGCGGCGGCCCAGGCGGTGCGGATCAGCTCCGGCCCGGCGAGGCCCGAGGCGAGGACGCGCGACTTCAGCGTGGCGACGTCGGCGGCGGTGACCAGCGGGTGATCGACCGCGGGCACCGGATCCTGCCAGATCAGCGTTTCCTTGGGCACTTCGGCGCCGAGATAGCGGCCGCGCGGGCCGAGGTCGCGGTGGGTCAGCTTGAACCAGGCCTTGGCAAAGGCCAGCTCGAACTCGGCCGGGTTCTTCAGGAAACGCTGGGTGATCTTGCGGTAGGACGGGTCGAACTTCAGCGCGAGATCGGTGGTGAACATGATCGGCTGGTGGGTCTTGGTCGGGTTATGGGCGTCGGGCACGGTGCCGGCGCCGCCGTTCTTTGCAGGGACCCACTGCGTCGCGCCGGCCGGGCTTTTCGTCTGCACCCAGTCAAAGGCATAGAGATTCTGCAGATACTGGATGGAGAAGAAGGTCGGGGTCGACGTCCAGGCGCCTTCGAGGCCGCTGGTGATCGTGTCGGCGCCGCTGCCGGTGCCGCACTTGCTGGTCCAGCCGATGCCCTGGGCCTCGATGGCCCCGGCGGCCGGCTCGACACCGACGCAATCGGCCGGCGGCCGGGCGCCGTGCGCCTTGCCGAAGCTGTGGCCGCCGGCGATCAGCGCGACGGTTTCCTCGTCGTTCATCGCCATGCGACCAAAGGTCTCGCGGATGTCGCGCGCCGATGCCAGCGGATCGGGCTTGCCGTTGGGGCCTTCGGGATTGACGTAGATGAGGCCCATCTGGACCGCGGCGAGGGGGTTCTTCAGCTGGCGATCGCCGCTGTAGCGTTCATCGGCGAGGAATTTCCGTTCCGGGCCCCAATAGACGAGATCGGCCTGCCAGTCGTCGGTGCGGCCGCCGCCATAGCCGAAGGTCTTGAAGCCCATCGATTCGAGGCTGACGTTGCCGGCGAGGACCATCAGGTCGGCCCAGCTGATCTTGCGGCCGTACTTCTGCTTCACCGGCCACAACAGGCGGCGCGCCTTGTCGAGATTGGCATTGTCGGGCCAGCTGTTGAGCGGTTCGAAGCGCTGCTGGCCACCACCGGCGCCGCCGCGGCCATCGGAGATGCGATAGGTGCCGGCGCTGTGCCATGCCATGCGGATGAAGAACGGTGCGTAGCTGCCGTAATCGGCCGGCCACCAGGCCTGCGACGTCGTCAGCACGGCAGCGATGTCCTTCTTGACGGCGGCGAGATCGAGCGTCCTGAATTCGGCGGCATAATCAAAGCCGGGGCCGAAGGGATTGTTTTCGGGGCTGTTCTGCCGCAGCGGCGCGAGGTCGATGGCGTTCGGCCACCAGAACTGGTTGCCGACGGTCTTTTCGGGCTCGGCCATCTGCGCGGCCGCCGGCAGCGGTGCGAGGCCGAACAGGCAGCTGGCGACGAGCAGCAGGGTTTTAGTGGTCATCATGGTTTCGCCAAGGGCGGGAGCGATATCCCGAGCCGGACTGATGGCGTAACGATCCAATTCGGCAAAACCAATTTTTCCGTTCGTGGTGAGCGGATTTTTGCATCAGGGGCGGCGGTGCGGCCGGCGACGGGGGCGCAATCATCAATTGCCCGAATCCGGGTTAGCCTCTAGATATGGGGTTCCCAACCGCCGCAGCATCAAGATGACCGTGACCATCGCACTCGCTTCCGACCATGCCGGCTTTGCGCTGAAAGAGGCGCTGGTCGCCGACCTGCGTGCCGCCGGCCGGGACGTGCTCGATCTTGGCCCCGACAGCGAGGCCTCGGTCGACTATCCGGATTATGGCGCCAGGCTCGGCGATGCGATCGCCGCGGGCCGGGCGGATTTCGGCATCGCCATCTGTGGTTCCGGCATCGGCATTTCGATCGCCGCCAATCGCAACCCGGCGGTGCGCTGCGCGCTGGTCACCTCCGGCCTGATGGCGCGGCTGGCGCGGCAGCACAACGACGCCAATTGCATCGCTCTCGGCAGCCGGATCATCGGCATCGAAGTCGCGCGCGATTGCGTCCAGGAATTTCTCGCCACCGAATTCGCCGGCGGGCGGCACGCGGGTCGTGTCGCCAAGCTAGGCCAGATCAAGGACATCGCCGCATGAGCAGCAACCCCGCGCACGTCACCGAAACCCTGCCCAACGGGTTTTTCGAAACGCACCTGGCAGCGGCGGATGCCGCCGTCGCGGCGGCGGTCGCGTCTGAGCTCGACCGCCAGCAGAACCAGATCGAGCTGATCGCATCCGAAAACATCGTGTCGCGCGCCGTGCTCGAGGCGCAGGGGTCGGTGTTCACCAACAAATATGCCGAGGGCTATCCGGGCAAGCGCTATTACCAGGGCTGCGCGCCGTCGGACGCCGTCGAGACGCTGGCGATCGAGCGGGCCAAGCAGCTGTTCGGTTGCGCCTGGGCCAATGTACAGCCGCATTCGGGGGCGCAGGCCAATGGCGCGGTGATGCTGGCGCTGGTCAAGCCGGGCGAGACGATCCTGGGCATGAGCCTCGACGCCGGTGGCCACCTGACCCATGGCGCGGCGCCGTCGATGAGCGGCAAATGGTTCAACGCCGTGCAATATGGCGTGCGCCGCGAGGATCACCTGATCGATTATGACGAGGTCGAGCGGCTGGCGAAGGAGCACAAGCCGCGGTTGATCATCGCCGGCGGCTCGGCCTATCCGCGGATCATCGATTTCGCGCGCTTTCGGGCGATTGCCGACAGCGTCGGCGCGCTGCTGCACGTCGACATGGCGCATTTCGCCGGGCTGGTCGCCGCCGGCATCCATCCGTCGCCGCTGCCGCACGCCCATGTCGTGACGACGACGACGCACAAGACGCTGCGCGGGCCGCGCGGCGGCATGATCCTGTCGAACGACGAGGTGCTGGGCAAGAAGTTCAACAGCGCGGTTTTCCCGGGCATGCAGGGTGGTCCCCTGATGCACGTCATCGCCGCCAAGGCGGTGGCCTTTGGTGAGGCGCTGCAGCCCGATTTCAAGGATTATGCCGTCCGCATCGTCGCCAATGCGCAGACGCTGGCGGCCCGGCTCAAGGATCGCGGTTGCGCGGTCGTCGCCGGCGGCACCGACACCCATGTCGCGCTCATCGACCTGACGCCCAAGGGGCTGACCGGCAGGGACGCCGACGAGGCGCTGGAGCGCGCCGGCATCACCTGCAACAAGAACGGCGTGCCGTTCGACCCGTTGCCGCCGACCAAGACCAGCGGCATCCGCGTCGGCTCGCCGGCGGGCACGACGCGCGGTTTTGGCCAGAGCGAGTTTGCCGCGATCGGCGACATGATCGCCGATGTGCTCGACGGCCTTGCCGCCAATGGCGATGGTCAAGGGCATTTGGGCAATGCCGAGGTCGAAAAGGCGGTCAATGTGCGGGTGCGGGCGCTGTGCGCGCGCTTCCCGATCTATCCGAACGGCTGAGTTGCAACAGGGAGGGCATGCGATGAGCGATACCAACGGGACGGGCGGCAAGCCCGACGACCTCGCCGCCAAGGCGGAAAAGCTGGCGGCCGAGGCGCTCGACGCCGGCAAGAAGTTCATCGAGACCGACACCGGCAAAAAGGTCGCCGATGCCGCCGACACGGCGTTCGACAAGGCCGAGGAGCTGGGCCGCAAGGCGATGGACAGCGACCTAGGCAAGAAGGCGCTGGAAAGCGACCTCGGCAAGCAGGCGGTCGAATTCGCCAAGGATGCCAGCGAGCGTACCAAGCAGGCCATCCCCAACCAGATGGGCCGCAACATGGCGGTGGGCGCCGCCGCGGGCGCGGTGATCGCGTTGCCGCTGCCGATCGTCGGGCCGATCTTCGGCGCCATCGTGGGGGCGGGCCTCGGTTATTTGCGCACGATCACCAAGAAGTCCTGATGCGCTGCCCGTTTTGCGGCAACGACGACAGCCAGGTCAAAGACAGCCGCCCCACCGAGGACGCCTCGGCCATCCGCCGCCGCCGGCAATGCCCGGCGTGCGGCGGCCGCTTCACGACGTTCGAACGCATTCAGCTGCGCGAGCTGACCATCGTCAAGAAATCCGGCAAGCGCGAGGTCTTCGATCGCGACAAGCTGGCGCGCTCCATCGAGATCGCCTGCCGCAAGCGGCCGATCGCGCCGGAACGCATCGAGCGCATGGTCAACGGCGTCGTCCGCCGGCTAGAATCGACCGGCGACAGCGAGATCGAGGTCGGCCGGGTCGGCGAGATGGTCATGGAGGGCCTGCAGGCGCTCGATCCGGTGGCCTATATCCGCTTTGCCAGCGTCTATCGCGATTTCCGCGAAGCCCGCGATTTCGAGACATTTGTCGGCGGCCTGTCGGATCAGGTGGCCGCAGTGAAGCGATCGGTCAACGATGACTGACCCGATTTCCTCCCCTGGAGGGGGAGGAGCGTGACGGCGCCGGCTGTCATCCTTGTCCGCCCGCAGCTGGGGGTGAACATCGGCGCCTGTGCGCGCGCCATGCTCAATTTCGGGCTGACCGACCTGCGGCTGGTTAGCCCGCGCGACGGCTGGCCCAATGCCGACGCCGGGCCGGCGGCGAGCGGGGCCGATGCCGTGCTCGATGGCGCGCGGGTGTTCGACAGCGTCGCCGATGCCTGTGCCGGCCTGTCGCTGGTGTTCGCGACAACGATCCGCAATCGCGAGCTGATCCGCCGCGTCGTCACCCCCGAGCAGGCGGCCGCCGATTGCCATGCGCTGGCGGCGCCGGCGGGGATCATGTTCGGCCCCGAGCGTACCGGGCTGGAGACGGAGGACCTTGCCGTCGCCCATGCGATACTGACAATCCCGGTGAACCCCGATTTCGGTTCGCTCAATCTCGCCCAGGCGGTGCTGGTCGTCGCCTATGAATGGTTCCGCCAGGGCTCGGGCGCACCGGCAGCGACGCTGGTCAACCACGACGGCCCGGCGCCGCACGAGGAGCTGGAGGGGCTGATTGCCGCGATCGATGCGCAGCTCGGTGCCAATGGCTATTACAACCCGGTACCCGGCCGCGCCGCGGCGGCGCGCCTGTTGATGCGCAACCTGTTCACCCGGCCCGAATATTCCGCCGGCGAGGTCCGCACCCTGCGCGGGATCGTCCGCGGGCTCTCGTTCAAGCGCCATCCCGGGGTCGACTGATTGCGGCGCAGCCGCGGGAATTGATTGCGGCGCAGCCGCGGGGGATCGATTGCAGCAGCGCCGGGGTCGGGTTATCATCGGGGTCGCAACGATGGGGCAGAGCCGATGCCGATAAATGGACCCTGGGGCGCCTTCAACTTCGTCGTCGAGATCGACGGCATCGACGAGGCCGGCTTTGCCGAGGTTTCGGGCCTGAGTTTCGAGACGGAGCTGATCCGCTATCGCAACGGTGACGACAAGGTGAACAGAGTGCGTACCATCCCGGGACTGCACAAGGTCGGCGATGTGACGCTGAAGCGCGGCCTTGTCGCCTCCACGGCCTTTTACCAGTGGCTGCGCGGTATCGCCGACGGGCAGGACGATGTCCGCAACGTCGTCATCGTGCTGCACGATGACGCGCGGCAGCCGGTGAAGCGCTTCAAACTCACCCGGGCGCGGATCATCAAGCACACATCGGGGCCATTGAACGCCGCCGCCAATGCCATCGCGATGGAAGAACTGGTCCTGGCGCACGAGCGGCTCGAGATCGAATGAGCGCCGAGGGGCCGTTCGGCACCGGCAATTTCCGCGTCGAGATCGCCGCCGGCGAGCCCGATGACCCGGCGATCGGCACCGGCTTCGCCAGCGTCGGCTTTCCCGACTTCGCCGTCGAGGGCGGCGCCCAGCCGCTGGTGCTGCGCCGCGCGGCGACCGGGCGGCGCGACCTTTACGCCTGGTGGGACAAGGCGCGCGCCGGCGGCAAGGCGGCGCGCGACGTGCGGGTGGTGTTGCTCGGGGCCGCGCGCGAGCCGGTAATGGTGTGGACCTTCAAGGCCGCCCGGCCGGTGGCGCTGTCGCATGCGCCGCTCGATGCCAACGCGCCGGGGCTGATGCTTGAGACGCTGGCGTTGGCCTATGAGCGGATGGACCTCGACTATCCAGGCGATCCGCGACCGAAGCCGGGGCGGATCATTCGCTGAGCGCGCGCGCCGCGGGCGGCTATTTCCACTCCGGCACGGCCAGCCAGATGACGTGGCGCGAGCCGCCACGGTCGCCGTTGGCGCGCACGACCTTTTCCTCGACGGCGAAGTTCGAGCGCTTCAGCCGGTTGGTGAACGGGCCATCGGGTGCCGACGACCAGACCGCCAGCACGCCGCCGGCGCGCAGGGCCTGGCGGATGGCGATCAGGCCGGGGCGGCGATAGAGCCAGTCGTTGCCCGAGCGGCTGAGGCCTTCGGGTCCATTGTCGACATCGAGGAGGATGCCGTCCCAGCGCTTCTGCTGGGCCTCGATCAGTTCGGCGACATCGGCGACGATGACGGTGACGCGGGGATCGTCGAGGCTGCCGGCGAACAGGTCCGCCATCGGGCCGCGCGCCCATTCGACAACCTCGGGCACCAGCTCGGCGACGACGATCTCCGCATCGGCCGGCATCACCGCCAGCGCGGCGCGCAGCGTGAAGCCCATGCCGAGGCCACCGATCAGCAGCTTGGGCCAGGCGCCCTTGGGCATCTTGTCCCAGGCGAGGGTGGCGAGCGCCTGTTCGGAGCCGCTCAGTCGGCTGTTCATCAGCTCGCCGGCACCGAGCATGATCGAAAAGGCGCCGTCGCGCTCATAGAGTTTCAGTTGTTCGCCGCCGGGCACATCGGCCACGGCGAGCATCGTCCGGGGTTTCATCAGCGATCCTTTGGCGGCGACCATAGCCGCAAAAGCGCGACAGCGACACCTGCCGGGGCTATGGACGCGCCAGATTGACAGCGGGGACCGGGCAATGAGCGACGACGACTATGTCTATGACGAAGCCACCGGCGAATGGGGCCCGGCGGTTGCCGCCCCGGCCGCCGGCGGTGTCGAGGTCCGGGATTCGGTCGGCAACGTCCTCGCCGATGGCGACAGCGTGACGTTGATCAAGGATCTGAAGGTCAAGGGGGCCGGCCAGACGCTGCGGCGCGGCACGGTGATCAAGTCGATCCGGCTGACCGGCGACGATCAGGAGATCGACTGCCGGTTCGACGGGATCAAGGGCCTGGTGCTGCGCGCCGAGTTCGTCCGCAAGCGGTAACGGCGCGCAGCGAAAGGCCGGAGTCTTGTCGGTACCGGCCCGCGTCCCCGCCCGGCCACCTAACGCAAGTGTACGATGTGGGTGGCCGGGCGGGGGCGCGGGCCGGTACCGACTCCACTTCGGTCAACAACCCTCAGGCGACGGCGGCGGTGCGCTCGACCTGCGGATCGCGGAGCGAATAGCCGCGGCCCCAGACGGTCTCGATGCAGCCCGAAGGCGGTGCGCCGGCCAAGTGCAGCTTCTTGCGCAGCTTGCAGATGAAGACGTCGATGATCTTCAGCTCGGGCTCGTCGCGGCCGCCATAGAGGTGCGTCACGAACATGTCCTTGGTCAGCGTCATGCCCTTCCGGAGCGACAACATCTCGAAAATGGCATACTCCTTTATAGTCAGGTCCACGCGGCGACCACCGACTTCGACAGTGCGGGCGGCGAGATTGATGGCCACCGGGCCGGTGACGATCAGTGACTGGCCATGGCCCTGGCTGCGCCGGACCAGCGCATGCAGCCGGGCCATCAGCTCGGCCCGATCGAACGGCTTGGTGACATAATCGTCGGCGCCGGCGCCGAAGCCCGTCACCTTGCTGCCGGTTTCGCTGTCGCCCGACAGGATCAGCACCGGGGTGGCGATGCGCAGCATGCGCAGCCGCTTCAGGACCTCGTGGCCGTGGAGGTCGGGCAGGGTCAGGTCGAGCATGATCACATCGAATTCATAGGTCCGCGCATATTCCAGCGCGACCTCGCCGGTGCCGGCCGTTTCGTGCTCGAACCCGGCCTCGTCGAGCATCAGCTCGACCGACCGTGCCATCGCCCTGTCATCCTCGATCAACAATACACGCATGATACTCGCCTCCGGGGAGGGCAGTCGGGTAACGGCGCCACACCGTTCCTCGCATGCCTCCCCTTCATAGAGACTTTTTTCACCGGCGTGTTCAAGACCGATGCGACGTATACCATCCATTGATAGCTGAATTGAGATAGGACGAGTGGTCATCGGCCGTCCTGCGCTTCGAACACTGGCCGATAGATCTGGACGCGGGTGACCCTGAGCCCGGGTACGCCTGCACAGGCCACGGCGCGCTCCCACAGGCGCAATTCGGCCTCGGAAATGCGATAACGCGCACAGGCGTCGGCCCGGCTGAGCACGCCGGAGGCGATGGCATCGAGCACCGCCGCCTTGCGTCGCGCCACCCAGCGTTTGGTATCGATCGGCGGCAGGCTATCAACCGCGCGTGTCGCCAGGGCGGCAGCGTCGCCGCCGCTATCAGTGTCCGGTACCTGCATGTCCTGTCCCTTGCCGCCTGACTGTCCCACCATGGTTCACGGCGGCGGGCGGGCCTAGATAAGTCGTAACGATGGTTAATGGTGCGGCCCTGCGACGGGGGCCTTCGACGGGGCCTTGAGACGGGCCCTCAAACGGGCCATGCGACGGGGCCGGGGGTTGACGTCGGCGGCGAACGCGGGAAAGCGCACGCCGGTGACGATGACGCTTGCCCCCGATGACGTGACCGGCCTGCTGGCACCGCTGGCCGGCCGCCGTGTTGCCGTCGCCATGTCGGGCGGCGTCGATTCCTCGGTGGTCGCGGCGCTGGCGGCAGAGGCCGGCTGCGATGTGGTCGGGGTCACCTTGCAGCTTTACGATGCCGGCGCCGCCGCGGCGCGGCCGGGGGCGTGCTGCGCCGGCGCCGATATCCGCGATGCCCGCGCCGTCGCCGAGCGTATCGGTATCCCGCACTATGTCGTCGACATGGAGGAACGGTTTCGCGCCGCCGTCATCGACGCCTTTGCCGACAGCTACGCCCGCGGCCAGACCCCGGTACCGTGCGTCGAATGCAACAAGACGGTGAAGTTCACCGATTTGCTCGAACTGGCGCAGGGGCTGGGGGCGGAAGCGCTGCTGACCGGCCATTATGTCCGCCGGCTGGAGGGCGCCGACGGGCCGGAGCTGCATCGCGGCGTCGATCCGGCCAAGGACCAGAGCTATTTCCTGTGGACGACGACGCGGGCGCAGCTCGATTATTTGCGGTTTCCGCTGGGCGGCCTGTCGAAGCCGGTGGTGCGCCGCGAGGCCGAGAGGTTCGGGCTGGGCGTCGCCGCCAAGCCCGACAGCCAGGACATCTGCTTCGTCGGCGGCAAGGATTATGCCGGCATCGTCGAAAAGCTGCGGCCCGAGCTGGCGACGCCGGGCGACATCGTCGACAGCGCCGGTCAGGTGCTCGGGCAACATGGCGGCATCCACCGCTTTACCGTCGGGCAGCGCCGCGGCCTTGACCTCGGCGGCCGTGCGGAGCCGCTGTACGTGACCGGCATCGATGCTGCGTCGAACCGGGTCATCGCCGGCCCACGCGCCGAGCTGGCGGTCGGCGCGGCGCGGTTGGAGGGGGTGAACGCGCTCGGCGACCTCGACGGCCCGGTGCTGGTCAAGGTGCGGTCGCTGGCCGCGCTGGCGCCGGCGGTATGGGACGGCGAATGGTTGCATTTCGACGAGCCGCTGCTGGGGGTGGCGCCGGGGCAGGCGGCGGTGGCCTATCGCGGCAGCCGTGTGCTGGGCGGCGCGACGATCGCGGCGACGCGGCGGTAGGCTTGCGGGCGGCCGGGGTTATGACGTTCTTCTCCCTCCCCCCTGCGGGGAGGGAGTTCGATGAGCGGCAACAGCTTGCCGCCTACGGGCAAGCCTTTGCCGGGGCTTGCGTCAATTTCCTGACGTGGCGCGTCAAGGAATTGACGGTTCACTGCGTCGGAAAATTGACAATGCCTCTGACCGGCCCGGTCTCTCCCCCTGTGCGCCACCCGTAACGGCCGGTTGGCACGACCCTTGCTAGGCAAGGAACATGGAAAGTCTGCCCACCCCCGTCCCTGCTCCCGGCCTCGACTGGCTGCCGGGTCTCGGCGCCATCGATACCGGTGATTGCCGCATCGTCCTCGACGGCAGCCGGCCGGCCGGCCGCCATGTCGCCGTCATGCCCGCCACCCGTTCGAGTGCCCGTGTCGATGCCGACCGGCTCGAACTCCGCATTGCCCCAGCCGACCATGATTTCGCCCTCGCGCTGATCGCCGCCTTTGCCGCCCCTGCCGATGCCCCTGCCGCCGCGGCGCCGCAGTCCCGCCAGCTGCTGGCGCTCGCCGGCCGGGTTGCCGCCCATGACGTTTCCGTCCTCATCGAAGGTGCCACCGGCACCGGCAAGGAAGGGCTCGCCCGCCTTGTCCACACCCTGTCCCCTCGCCGCGACTGTCCCCTTGTCGCGGTCAACTGCGCCGCGCTCCCCGAAACGATGTTGGAAACAACCTTGTTCGGTCACGAGCGCGGCGCCTTTACCGGTGCCGTGGGCCAGGGCCGCGGGCTGTTTCGCGCCGCCCAGGGCGGATCGCTGCTGCTCGACGAAGTCAGCGAGCTGCCGCTGCCGCTGCAATCGAAGCTGCTGCGCGCCATCCAGGAGCGCGAGGTGCTGCCGATCGGCGCAACGAAGCCCGAGGCGATCGATGTCCGCATCATCGCCGCCGCCAATCGCGACCTCGCCGCCGAAGTCGCCGCCGGGCGGTTCCGCGCCGATCTCTACTATCGCCTCGCCGTGTTTCCGCTGCGCACCGTGCCGCTGTGCGAGCGCCCGGCCGACATCACCGCCATCGCCGCGCGCTGGCTGCTGCGCGCCGGCGAGGGTGCCGTCTGCTGGCCGACGCCGGCGGCGCTGGCGCGGCTGGCGGCGCATGGCTGGCCCGGCAATGTCCGCGAGCTCGGCAATGTCCTCGATCGCGCCCTGGTGCTGACCGAGGGCGCCACCATCGAGGTTTCGCATCTGGTTTTCGACCGGCTGGCCCCCCCTGCCAGCGTCGAAATGGACGAGTCCGCCGCCCCCCTCGGCGGACTCGTCCGAACGCATGAAGACCGCGTCATCCGCGGCGTGCTCGCCGAAACCGCCAGTCGGCGCGCCGCCGCCGAACGCCTCGGCATCAGCGAGCGCACCTTGCGCTACAAGCTCGCGGCGATGTCGGCGCGGCATCCGACCGGTGCCGCCGCCACGGTGCAGTGACGATGCTGCCGCCGGTCAACACGGGCTCGGTCCTGGCGCTGCGCGCGCAGATCCTGGCGCAGAGCAATGCCATCTCGCAGGTTGCCGCCACGGCCGCGCCGGCGGCCGCGGCCCCGCCGCAGTTCGCCACCGCGATGCAGGACGCGCTGAAATCGGTCAGCGCCATCCAGGGCCAGGCCGGCGCCGCCACCGATGCCTATGAACGCGGCGACAGCCAGGATCTCGCCGGCGTGATGATCGCCCGCCAAAAGGCCTCGATCGCCTTTGAAGCGACGCTGCAGGTGCGCAATCGCCTGCTCGGCGCCTACAAGGACGTGATGAGCATGCCCCTGTGACGAAGTCACACGAGCATGACGCTGTGACGCAGTCACCTGAGCATGCTGTGACGCGGCGCCCTTGCCGATGACCGAGACCGGCCTTGCCGTGATCGAGGCGTCGTCGCCGGCCTGGCAGGACCGGGCCCGCGCGCTTGCCGCCAGCCCCGCGGTTGTCCGCGCCCGGCCAGCGATCTTCGCCGCGCTGGCGGTGGTCGTGATCCTGCTGCTGTGGCTGGCGCTGCGTGCACCCGACTGGCGGCCGCTCTATGGCGAAATGTCCGACGGCGACAAATCGGCGGTGATGACTGCGCTGGCGGCCGGCAACTACGGCGCGCGCATCAACCCCGACAGCGGCAGCGTCGAGGTCGGCGCCGGCGATGTCGCGGCGGCGCGCATCCTGCTGGCCGGGCAGGGCCTGCCCAAATCGGCCAAGGCGCTCGATCCCGTTGGCGACATGCCGCTGGGGTTGAGCCGCGCCGTCGAGGCGGCGCGGTTGAAGAATGCCGCATCGGTCGAGCTGGCGGCGTCGATCGAGGCCATCGACGGCGTTCGCCACGCCACTGTCCATATCGCCACGCCCGAGCCATCGGTGTTCGTGCGCGACAAGGCGCCGGCGAGCGCGTCGGTCTTCGTCACCCTGGCGCCGGGCCGCGTGCTGGGGGAGGCGCAGGTCCGCGCCATCGTCTGGCTGGTGTCGTCGTCGGTGTCCGGACTGGCGGCCGACAAGGTCAGCGTCGTCGACCAGTCGGGCGCGCTGCTGTCGGCGGGGACGAGCGTCGGCGAGGCGGCGCAGCTTGGTTACCAGGTCAAGGTCGAAGGGATGGTGCGCGAGCGGCTGTGGAAGCTGCTGACGCCGCTGATCGGCGCCGGGCGCTTTACCGCCGAGGTCGCCGCCGATGTCGATTACAGCGAGAACCAGGCCTCGTCGGAACGCTATGCCCCCGGCGGCGTGCTGCGCAGCGAGGCGGCGAGCCGGGCCATCGACACGTCGCCGCTGCCGGCGCGCGGCATTCCGGGCGCCTTGTCGAACACCGCGCCGGCGGCGGCGCAGCTGACCGCGACGCCACCGGCGGCCCCGCCGGTGCCCGCGCCGGCGCCGCAGGTCACCAACGAAAGCACCAACCGCGCCTGGGAGATCGGCCGCGACGTCACCGTGACGCGCGGGCTGGCGCCGCGCCTTCGCCGTCTTTCGGTGGCCGTCGTCATCGACAAGGCGGCGCTGGCCAAGGCGACGCCGGCAGACATCGCCGGGCTGGTGCGCATCGTCCGGGGCACGGTCGGTTATGACCAGGCCCGTGGCGACATCGTCGAGGTGCAGTTGCGCAGCTTTGCCGTGCCGACGCCCGAGCCGCGGCAGCCCTGGTACGAAAAGCCGGTGGTGCGGGATTATGCGCCGCTGGCCGGGCTGGCGACGCTGTTGCTCGTCGGCGGGGTGGTGGCGGCGCTGCGGTTTCGGAAACGCGAAGCGGCACCGGCGATTGCCGCGCCGATCGATGGTGGTGACCTGACGCCGGTCGGCGAGCCGGTGCCGGCGGGGATCGATTACAGCGAGAAACTGGGCACGACGCGGGGGCTGGTAACGGCCGATGCCGACCGGGCGACGGCGGTGGCGCGGCAGATGCTGGCGGCGGCGTCGTGACCGCGCCCCTCAGCGGCGCGCAGAAATGCGCCATCCTCGTGCTGCTGCTCGAGGAGGCGCAGGCCGCCGAGCTGCTGCGCCGGATGGACGCCGCCGAGGTGCAGGCGGTCGGCGAGGCGATGCTGACCGTCGCCGAGATCGAGCCGGCGCTGATCGACGGCGTGCTCGACGAATTCATCAGTCGGACGCGGGGCGTGTCGGCGCTCGACAGCCAGGGCCGGCAGGTGCGCGCCGTGCTGTCGCGGGCGCTGGGCACGCCGCGGGCGGAGCGGGTCATCGAGCAGCTGGGGCCGCCGGCCGCGCCGCGCCGCTTCGCCGGGCTCGACTGGCTCGACACCGCCACGATCGCGACCCTGCTGGCCGACGAGCATCCGCAGGCCGCCGCGCTGGTGCTGGCGCATCTGGCGGATGTGCGCGCCGCTGCCGTGCTCGACGCGCTGCCGCTGGCGATACGCGGCGATGTCGTCACCCGGCTGGCGACGATGAAGCCGGTCGCTCCCGCCGTCATTGCCGACCTGGAGGCCGATCTGGAGGCCAAGCTGGCTGCGCAGGAGAGCGCCGCCAACGAGGCGCTGCTGGCAGGCACCGATTTCACCGCGCGGCTGGTCAAGCTGTCGACCAACAAGGCGGTGCTGCTCGATGCGCTGGCCGGGGTCGATGCCGATCTTGCCGCCGAGGTTGCGGCGCAGCAGTTCGTCTTTGCCGACCTGCTCGGGCTGGGCATGAAGGACATGCAGCTGGTGCTGCGCGAGGCCGATCCGGCGACGCTGGCGGTGGCCATGAAGGGCGCCGATGCGGCGCTGCAGGGGTTGATTTTCGCGGCGATGTCGAAGCGGGCGGCGTCGCAGCTGCAGGACGAGCTGGCCGAGAAGGGCCCGATGAAGCGCGCCGAAGTCGATGCCGCCCAGGCCGAGATCTGTGCGCTGGTGCGGCGGCTGGGCGAAAGTGGCGCGGTGATGATGCCGGGCGCGGCGGGTGCCTATGTCTGACGGGCGGATGTCCGAGGGTTTGGCCGGGCTGTTGTCGGCGCTGCAGCCGCGGGTCGAGGTGCCGGTCGCGGCGCCGGATCTGGACGTGTTGCGGGCCGAGGCGTTCGATGCCGGTTTTGCCGCGGGTGCGGCCGAGGCCGATCGCGCGCTCGAACCGCTGCGCGACCAGCTGGCGGCGGCCGCCGCCGCCTATGCGGCGGCGTGCCGGATCGAGGCCGACACGCTGCGGCCCGTCCTCGCCGCGCTGGTGCGGCGGGTGGCGGAGGCGGTGCTGATGACCGAGCTGAAGGCCGGCGCCGCGGTGCTGCTGCCGCTGGTCGAGGCGGCGATCGCCGCGGTGCGGCCGGGCGATGCGGCGACGCTGAACGCCCATCCCGACACGCTGGCGGCGCTGGCACCGCATCTGCCGGACCTCGCCACCGCCGCCGATCCGGCGCTGCCGCCGGGCAGTGTCAGCGTCACCGGCGCCGATTTCAGCATCGCGGTCGATATCGGCCAGCGGCTCGACGATGTGCTGGCGGCGCTAACATGACGGTCACCGCCGCCCTTGCCGGCCTCGCCGCCGCTGCCGTGGTGCCGTCGCTGCCGGTGCGTCGCGGCGGGCGGGTCATGGGCTTCGATGGCACCACCGTGGAGGCGATCGGCATCGAGGCACTGGTCGGCGGCCGGGCGCTGGTCGGCACCGGCCGGCAGGCGGCGGAGATCATCGGCTTTCGCGATGGCCGCGCCGTGCTGATGGGCCTGTCGCCGCTGGCCGGCATCGTGCCGGGTGCGCCGGTGCTGACCGATGGCATCGACACTGATGTCGCCACCGGCCCGGCGCTGCTCGGGCGGATCATCGACGGGCTGGGCCGGCCGCTCGACGGGCTGGGGCCGATTGCCAGCGCCGAGCGCCGGCCGGCGAAGGGCCGGGTGCTGGTGCCCGGTGATCGCGCCCGGGTGACGGCGGCGCTCGATACCGGGGTGCGAGCGATCGACGGGCTGCTGACGCTCGGGCGCGGCCAGCGTGTCGGCATCATGGCGGGTACCGGCGTCGGCAAATCGGTGCTGCTCGGCCAGGTGGCGCGCTGGGCCGCGGCCGATGTCGTCGTCATGGCGCTGATCGGAGAGCGTGGCCGCGAGATCACCGACTTCATCGAGCGCGAGCTGACAGGCGACGCGCGGGCGCGGACCGTGACCGTCGCGGTGCCGGCCGGCGACGCGCCGCTGCTGCGGGTGCGCGGAGCGGAGCGGGCCTTTGCCATTGCCGAGGGCTTTCGCGACGCCGGGCAGCACGTCCTCCTCATCCTCGACAGCCTGAGCCGGGTCGTCCACGGCGCCCGCGAGGTCGCGCTGGCGCGCGGCGAGCACGCCGGCGGGCGTGGCTATCCGCCATCGGCAATGGCGTTGATCGCGGCGCTGGCCGAGCGTGCCGGCGGCGATCGGCACAGCGGCGGCGCCATCACCGCGATCGTGACGGTGCTGCAGGAGGGCGACGACACGACCGATCCGGTCGTCGATGCGGCGCGCGGCGTGCTCGACGGGCATATTTTGCTGAGCCGCAAGCTGGCCGGGCGCGGGCAGTTCCCGGCGATCGATATCGCCACCTCGGCAAGTCGGGTGATGGCCGATGTGTGCAGCGACGATCATCTGGCGGCGGCGGCGCGGTTCCGTCGGCTGTCGGCGCTGATCGAGGACAATCGCGACCTGGTGCTGATGGGCGCCTATGCGCCCGGCGCCGACCCCGAGCTCGATGCCGCGCTGGCGCTGGCGCCGCAGCTGGAGGCGTATCGTGCCCAGCCGCGGGGCGAGCGCATCGATGCGGCGACGGCGCGGGCGGCGCTCGGCGCCTTGGTGATGCCATGACCGACCGGGATGCGGCGCGCGTGCTCGACCGGCTGATCCGGGTGCGGCGGGTGCGGGCGCGGCTGGCGCTGGCGGCGCTGGGGCGGACGCAGGCGCGCGCGCTGGCGGAGGCGGCGCTGCAAACACGGGTGGCGAGCCTGCTGGCGCATGGCGGCGCCGCGCCGGGTCCGGTGGTAGCCGCCGCGGCCGCGTCGCGGGCACAGACCGACGCGATGCTGGGCCGGCTGGCCGACGATGTGGCGCGCCGGCTGGCGGCGACGAATGCCGAGCGCCGCGCCGGTGCCGAGGCGCTGGGCCGGGCACGTGCCGCCGTCGACGCTGCGGTGGCACGGCGGGCCGAACGGGAGCAGGGACGATGAACATAGCCGAGATCTTGACGCCGGTGGCGGTGACGTCGCCGGGAGCGGCCGCGACCAGCGTCGCCGGCCCGGGCTTTGCGGCGGCGCTGTCTGCGGCCTTGCCGGCCGCGGTGCCGGACGACGCCGAGCCGCGATTGGTGTCTGCGTATCCCGCGGTCGACGAGGCGGGGCCGGATGCTGCGGAACCGGCCATCCTGGTGCTGGCCAGCGTGGCGACGGGTGTCGTGCCGGCTGACCCGGCGCCGCGCAAGCTGGCCGGCCGGCCGTCGATCCCGCGGATTGCGGCGGTGCCGGCAGATGGTGCGGCGCAGCCGACGGCGCTCGTGCCGCCGCCGAGCATGCTGCCAACGGTGCGGGAGCCTGTCGAGGTCCTGCGGTCGGACTTGCAGTTGTCGCCCGGGCGTCCGGCGGCGGTGTCGCGGAGGGCAGCGCTCGCGTTGCCGATGCTGCCGCTACCGACGGCTGTCCCGGTCGCCGTGGCCGTCATTGCACCGGCAATTCCGACCGTCGCGGTCGCCGGCCCGCACAACAGCCTGTCTGCCGCCACACTGGCGTCGCCCGTCGAAGAGCCGCAGTTGCCGCCGACGGTCGGCCCGACCGTCGGCATTCCGGTGCCGCTGGCGTCTGCCGCGTTGCAACTGCGGCCGACAATCGGAACGACCGTCGGCGTTCCCCTGCCGCTGGGATCGCCGCC
>QBLU01000056.1:0-3171 GCA_003241875.1 Alphaproteobacteria bacterium | reverse complement strand
TCGCAGGACCGGTCACGGCCGTGCCGGTAGCGCCGCCGGCGTATTTTGGTGCCCCGATGGCCCCGGCGGATGCGCGCACCCCGCCGCGACGGCGCGATAGCTCGGAAGATGCAACGTTGCCAGTCGTGGCGCGCGGCGCGGCGCCCCGGGTGGCCACGACCCTGCCGCCCGTTGCCGACGTGCGGTCGCCCGCCGCGCTGGACGGCGTGACCCGCGACCGCGCGACAGCGCACCGCCAAGAGGCGGCGTTGTCGCGATTGCCGGATGCGCCGTTGCTCGCCGCCGTGCCGCCGCCGGCCCTTGCGCAGCCGCCGGCCCTTGCGCCGCCGCCTGGCAACGCGTCGCCTGTTGCATCGGATGCCGCGGCGACCGCTGCCCCGGCAGACGCGGCGCGCGCCCGCGACGCCGCTGCGCTCACCGTTACCACGCCGGCGCTCGGCGACGTCCGCATTGCCCTCGATGGCGGCCCGCAGGACCTGCGGGTCGCGCTGGCGATGGGGGCGGGCGGTGCGGCGCTGGTCAGTGCCGATGTGGCCCGCCTCGGCATCGATCTCGCCGCTCAGGGGCTGCGGCTGCAATCGCTCGATGTCGGTGGCGGCGGCGCCGGTACCGGCGGCGGAAGTCACGGCGAGCCACGCCGACCGGTGCCAGCGCGCCTGTTTGCTGCCGCTGCCGCCGATCGCACCGCCACCAACGACCGCTACGCCTGAAGGTAACCCTCTATGTCCGATGCCCCCGCCACCGATACCAAGGCCGCCCGGCCAAAGGGCGGCCTTGCCCGGCTGCTGTTCATCCCGCTGGCCTTTGCCGCCGGGGCCGGGGCCGGCGGCGTTGGCGCCGTCATCGCTGCGGGCAAGCTGGGGCTCGGCGGTGCCGGCGAGCATGACGCGGCCCCCAAGGCCAGTGTCGCGGCGCCGGTCGAATATATCGAGATTGACACTGCCTTTACCTCCAATCTCGTCGATACCGGCCGCTATCTGCAGGTGCGGCTGTCGGTATCGACCACCGGCGGCCCCGACGTCGTCGCCGCCATCGCCCGCCACAAGCCGGCGCTGGTGTCGACGATCCTCTCGGTGCTCGGCGAACTGTCCGAAAACGATGTCGCCGACCGGGCCGGCAAGGACAAGCTGCGCGCCCGGCTGAAGGTCGCCGTCAACGAGATGCTCGGCCAGAAGGGCGTCGCCAACGGCGTCGACGAGGTCTTCTTCATTTCGCTGGTGGTGCAATGAGCGACCTGCGCATCCGCTCCGAAGCCGCCAGCGAGCGCTGGGTGGAGGCGTTCCTGCCGCCGCAGGTCGGCGCGACCGGCCGTCAGGGCGACGAGGTGGAGGGCGATTTCGGACCGTTCCTGACCGCCTGCACCCGGGCGCTGGGCGCGCTGTTCGGCGCGGCCGTCGAGGTCCTGCCGGCGCGGCCGCGCGATCCGGCGGCACCGCGTGTCGCCGCGGAACTCGCCGGCCTGCTCGCCAGCGTGCGCATGGGCGGCGATGCCACGCGGCCGTCGCTGGCGAGCGGCGTCGCCCAGGTGCGCTATGCGCGGATCATCGCCGATACGCTCGATGCCTGTGCGGCGCGGGTATGGCCGGCGGTGTCGACCGCGGCCGGCTATGACCTCGATATTTCGTGCGGCGCGCTCAACGGCCATGCCCATGTCCCGGCGCCGACGCCGCTGGCCGTGGCTCCCGTCGCGGTGGCCGCCGGCGGGCCGCGGCCGGGCGACCTGCCGCTGCGACTGCGGGTCGAGCTGGCCAGCGACATGGTGCTGGTGTCGAGCCTGTTGCCGCTGCGCGCCGGCTGCGTGCTGCCGATCAGCCCACGGCCCGAAATGCCGCTGATCGTCGGTGATCATCGCATCGGCCGGGTGACGGTCGTGCCGCACGCCAATGGCAGCCAGCAGGCGAGCATCGTCGCCATCGGCGTCGAACATCTGGGGGGAAGACCATGAATGCCGAGACACCGGGCGGCTTCCATGCCGACGAAACCAATGGCCTGGGCGCGTTTGGCGCCATCACGGTGCGGCTGTCGGTGGAGGTCGGCGCCATCCGCATGAGCCTGCGCGACGTGCTGGCGCTGGAGGTCGGCAGCGTCCATGCGCTCGACCGCCGGGTCGACCAGCCGGTCGATGTGCTGATCAACGAGCGGTTGATCGCGCGCGGCGAGATCGTCGCCATCGGCGATCGCTTCGGCGTCAAGCTGACCGAGATCGTGCCGGGGGCGGCGGCATGACGGCGCTGCTGGAGCGGCTGCGTGCAGGCCTGAAGCTGCCGGCGGGGCCCAGCCATGCGCGGGTGCTGCAAGCGGTGCCGCTGGGGCCGGGCACGCGGCTGCTGGTGGTGGAGTTTGCCGGCCGGCAGGTGCTGGTCGGGCAGGGGCGTGGCGGCCTGGTGGCGCTGGCCCAAGGCGAAGCCGCATGACTCCTGCAGTAACGGCGACCCTGCCGAGCCTCTCGTCGTCGCTGCAGATACTGCTGCTGATGTCGGCGCTGACGCTGCTGCCGGCGGCGCTGCTGATGATGACCTGCTTTACCCGCATCGTCATCGTGCTCGCCATCCTGCGCCAGGCGCTGGGGCTGGGGCAAAGCCCGCCCAACCAGCTGCTCGTCGGCATGGCGCTGCTGATGACGGTGTTCGTCATGCAGCCTAATCTCGATCGCATCTATACCACCGCCTATCAGCCGATGGTGGCGGGGACGGTCGCGGCCGATGTGGCGCTGGCGCGGGCCGGCGACGAGCTGAAGGGCTTCATGCTCGGCCAGACGCGCGAGGCCGACCTGCGCAAATTCGCCGAGATCGCCCATGCCGGGCCGTTTGCGTCACCGGCCGATGTGCCGTTGCCGGTAGTGCTGCCGGCGTTCGTGTCGAGCGAGCTGAAGACCGCGATGCAGATCGGCTTTGTCGTGTATTTGCCGTTCCTGGTCATCGACCTGATCGTGTCGTCGGTGCTGATGTCGCTGGGCATGATGATGGTGTCGCCGGCGACGGTCAGCCTGCCGATCAAGCTGGCGCTGTTCGTGTCGATCGACGGTTGGACGCTGGTGCTGGGGTCCTTGGCCAAGAGTTTCGGCGGGTGAGTGCGCATTGCTGTCATGCTGGACTTGATCCAGCATCCACTTTGCCGTGGGCAAGGGCGGTGGGGGTGGCGCGGTGGATGCTGGATCAAGTCCAGCATGAC
>QBLU01000055.1:16172-23816 GCA_003241875.1 Alphaproteobacteria bacterium | reverse complement strand
CCCCATCGCCGCCAACGGCAGCGACGGCAGGGCCGCCAGCGCCGCCGCCAAACGCTCGGCGGTGCTGCAATCGGCAATCACCCCGGCATCGCCGACCTGTTCGGGCATGCCATCGAGATCGGCGACCAGGACCGCCCGCCCCGCCATCTTGGCCTCGGCAACAACCTGCCCAAAGGCTTCCCAGCGCGACGGCACGACGATGACGTCGCAGCGCGCGATGAACGCCGGCACATCGCCGACCTTGCCGACGAATTCGACATGGGGAAGCCCCGCCGCCTGCGCCCGCAGCGCCGCGTCATCGGCACCAAAGCCGCCCAGCAACAGCCGAAAGCGCGCCGGGTCGAGCTGTGCCATCGCGGCAATCAGCGTATCGAAACCCTTTTGCGCGCTGAACCGGCCAAAGGCGCCCAGCACGAGCGGCCGTTCCGGCGATATTTCGGGCAGCGCCACCGTGTCGAGCTTCTGGCTGCCGCTCCACGGGTACAGGACGTGCAGTTTTCCGGGCGCTATGCCGGTCGCCTCGCCAAGCCAGCGCGCCTGCCCATGCGACACCGCAACGATCTCGTCGAACAGCCCGAACGCCATCCGCAACATCGTCCGGAATCGGCGCGGCCGCGCCACCCGCGCCGCCTCCCAGGCCCCGGTATAGCTATGCTCGACATGGATCAGTCGGGCGCCGCCGTTGCGCAGCCTGAGCGAGGCGAGGAACGGCAGCGATCGCCAGCCCGGCGGAAAATGCGTGACGATGACATCGGCATCGAGCTTTGGCGCCAGCCGCTTGCGCAGCGCCACCGGCAGGACATTGTTCTCGACCACGGCGGCAATCGAGGGATGGTCATAGACCGAGAGCGCCTTGGCGACCCCGCCGAGCGCGAAATCGTCGCAAAGATGGATGCAGCGCAACTTGCTCATGCGGCCGTCTTCGCGCCGAGATGCCGCGCCGCAAGCGCCTGGAACCGCGCCGGCGGCATCAGCCGCGCCGCCAGTGCCGCCGCCAGCGTCGTCAACGTCTTGCGCGGTTCGGCGACCAGCATCGACGGGCCGGCCCGCAGCGCCTGCAGCGACAGCGACCAGGCAAAGCCGCCGTCCCCCAGTTGCACCGCGCGCCGCGCCAGATAGCGCAGCTGATAGGCCTTTGCCTGCCGGCCATGCCGCCGCACCAGCCGCGGCGCGCGCAAGGCCGTCTTGGCCACCGCGCGTTCCCAGCTTTCATATTGCATCGCGATGTTGGCCGACAGTCCGCCGGCGGCGATGCGATAATCGGTCAGCGCGCCGGCAATGCCTTCGAACTTGCAGCCATGGACGGCCGACAGCCGCAGCCAGAGCTCGATATCCTCCGACTGGCGGAAACTCTCGTCGAACCAGCAGGTGCGGCCCGGGCTCGCCGGGTCGGCAAAGGCCGCCCGGTCGAGCGCCGTACGCCGGATGACGGCGGCAGAGCCATTGCCGACAGGGTTGCGCTTCAGGATATGCGCCGGCGTGATATCAGCAAGGCGCGGCCGCATCTGCGCATTCATCGGCCGGCCGACACTGTCGATCATCCGCGATCCGGCATAGCTGACATCGACGAAGGCGTCGGCCTCCAGATGGATCATGTGCATCATCAGCTTGTTCCTGTGCCAGCGGTCGTCGGAATCGAGCAGCGCAACATATCGCCCGCGTGCCGCCGCAATGCCGCTGTTGCGCGCCCCTGCCAGCCCGCGATTGGCCTGGCTGATGATGCGGATACGCGGGTCGGAAAACCGGCCGCAGACCGCCATGCTGGTGTCGCTGCTGCCATCGTCGACAATCAGCAGTTCCCAGTCATCGAAGCTCTGTTCGATCACCGACCCGATCGCCTCCGCCACGAAACTTCGACATTATAGACAGGCATGATCACGGAAATGAGGGGCGTGGCCGTCATGATGGTATAGTCCTTTGAAAACAGGGGATCAGGCAAAAAGCCGGGCGCGCGTCGCCGCAGGCAGCACAAGACCGAAGACAGCGCCGGCGAGCGTCAGTCCGCCGCGGCGGCGATCGGCGAGAAATGCCGAAGCATCGCGCCGCATGCCGCGCACGGCATAATGCAGCGCCTCGATCGCCGGCCCGCCACTCCGCAGCGCCCGGCGCGCCAGATATCGGCAATAGACCGCCTCGGCGGCGCGCACGTCGATGCTCGCGCGATGCTGGTGCGCCAGACGCCGCCAGCCGCGGTACATCCGCCGCAGGTTCGATGAGAGCCCGCCCGGCGACATGCGATATTCGACAAGCAGCCGGTCGATGCCGCACACCGCGAAGCCCGTGGCAGCAACACGCGCCAGCCATTCCTGGTCCTCGGCATGCCCCATTCCGGCACGAAAGCCGCCGACAGCAGCGACACAGCCGCGGGTGACGACGATGTTCGACGTGGTGCAAACCGGATTTTCCGCGATCAACTGCAACACCGTCAGCGGCCCGGCCAGCACCCGCGATTCGGTCCGCGCCGCGGTCCCCGCCGCGCGATCCGCCTCCAGAAAGGCAATCCGCGCATAGCTGACGCCGGCATCGGGCCGGGCCAGGTGAAAGTCGCGATGGCACGCCAGCTTTTCCGGATGCCAGATATCGTCGGCATCGAGAAACGCCAGCAGCGCGCCCCGCGCCAAGTCGATGCCCAGGTTGCGCGCCGCCGCCGGCCCGGCATTGTCCTGCGACACGACGCGAATACGGTCATCACCGCTTGCCATGGCAAGCGCCACCGCGAGGCTGTTGTCGGTCGATCCATCGTCGACGATGATGACCTCGAAATCGCGGTCGGCCTGGTCGAGCACGCTCGACAGGCTCGACGCCAGTGACGCGGCGGCGTTGAACATCGGCACGATCACCGAAAAATGCGGGCTGCTCATGCGTAGACTTCCTTGTCGGCGCCGGAATTGCGCGGTGAACTTCGGGCCATCATCACGATGCCGGCCGGCACGAGAACGAGCGCCAACCCGGCGACATAGGCGATCGCCGCGGCTTCGAGGCCGTGTCGTGCCGCCAGCGCCAGGCCCATCAACGAAGCCGTCGTCGCCGCCGCGCTGATGGCCGCATCGACCCCGGTCGCCCCGGTCGTGCGCAGCCATGCCGTTGTCGCCGCAGCTGCCACCATCGGCAGCGCGGCCAGCCCGAGCAGCGCCACCAGCGGCACCGCATCGGTCCATTGCGCGCCAAAGAGCAGCGGCACGTAGATCGGCGACAGCAGCACCTGTGCCAGCGTCACCGGCAGGAACAGCGCCAGCCCGATACCCAGCCCGCGGCGATAGCGTGCCGCCTGCCCCTCGCGGTCGGCCGCCCTGCAAAGCCAGGGGAACAGCACCGTGCCGAAGGCGCCGACAAAGCTGGTGGTGATGCCCAGCCCGGCATTGAAGGCAAAATACCAGATCCCGAGCGCCTTCACCCCAAGCAGGGCACCGACGATCAATTTGTCCACCTGCGCCCGCGCGGCGCCGGCAACCTCGGTTGCGAGCACGCCCGCGCCGAAACGCACGAAGCCCTTGATCGGCAGTTCGCCTGCCGCCGGATCGCGCTGCCAGGGCCGGGCGCGGCGCGTGGCCACCAGCCAGATCGGCGTCGTCAACAGCTTGGGCAGCACGATCGCAAAGGCGAGGCTGGTCGGGTCGGGCCAGGCCAGCACCAGCACCATCGTCAGCAGATGGTCGGCAAGCGTCTGCGCCGCCCCGATGCGCGCGGTCGTCGTCAGCCGCCCTTCGCGCATCAGCAGGAACACCTGCACCAGCCCGGCCGGCATCGTCAGATATACGAGGCTGAGCAGGGCGAGCATCGCGGCGGTCGCCGGCTGGCCGGTCGCCAACGCCGCTGCCAGCACCAGTTGCAAGCCGGCAACGATCGGGCACCAGATCCAGAACAGGCGGTGCGCGGTGTTGCACGTTGCCGACAATGCCGCGGCAGGCGCTGAGATGATGCGCTGGCCGATCCCCGCATTGGCCAGCACGCGAACCAGCTCGAACAGCGAAAGCGACAGTGCTGCCGCCCCCATCATCTCGGGCGAGATCCGCCGCGCGATGACGATGACCGTCAGGATGCGCGTCACGCGCACCAGCAGTTCGGCCGAACCATAAGCGGCGAGGCCGCGCAGCAGAATGCCCGCGTCCGCTGTCTGTCGTGCCCACGCCGTCCGCCAGTTCATGCCGTTGTCCTCCTGGCCAGCACGGCCTTTCCACCGATGCTGTTCAAGAAGCGTGCCAACCCGCATCCCCCGGGCAGCGCGTCCGATCACGGCAGCAGATGTCTCAAATTGCGAGACAATTCATCGCCAGACGCAATCCGGTGTCGCACTTTGGCACGAGGTGCAGTGCCGTCCCGGGATAGCCGCCGCTTGGCACGTTTCATGCTTAACGACCGGCAGCACCCCTCCGGAGATCCCATGTCCACCGACACCAACCCCGCTCGCCCGCCGTCGCGCCTGGCGACTTCGCTATTCGACTTCTCGCTGCTCAATGCCAGCCGCGCCGAAACCGCCGACGCCCTCGTCAATCTCGCCCACCAAGGCGTCCCGCTGGTCGTCAACTTCGTCAATGCGCATTGCATCAACCTGGCCCGCAGCCACAGCGGCTATGCGGCAACCCTGCGGGACAGCGACACGCTGCTTCCCGACGGCGCCGGCGTACGGCTGGCGGCACGGCTCGCCGGCACGCAAACCGGCGACAACCTCAACGGCACCGATCTTTTCCCCGATGTCTGCGAACGCGCTGCGGCGCGCGGCGTCTCGATCTTCCTCATCGGCGGCAGTCCCGGCGTCGCTGCCGCCGCCGCAGCCGAGATGCAGGCGCGCATCCCCGGCCTGCTGATCGCCGGCACCCAGCATGGCTATTTCGGCGACACCGAAAACGACGCCGTCATCGACACCATTAATGCATCCGGCGCAGCGATCCTGTTCGTCGGTTTCGGCGTTCCCCGGCAGGAACTCTGGATCGCCCGCCACCGCGACCGCATCGACGTCCCGGTCCTGCTCGGCGTCGGCGGTCTTTTCGATTACTACTCCAGCCGCATTCCCCGCGCGCCCTTGGCGCTGCGCCGCGTCGGCGGCGAATGGCTCTGGCGCCTGTGGCAGGAACCGCGGCGGCTGGCCCATCGCTACCTCGTCGGCAACACCGTCTTCATCGGTCGGGCGCTCCGCGAGGGCTATCTTGCCCATGGCTTCGCCGCCCAGGTCAATGCCGGCATCAAACGCGCTTTCGATGCCCTTTCGGCGGCCCTGCTGCTGACCCTGCTCGCCCCCGTGCTGCTCGCCGTCGCCGTCGCCATCAAGATCGAGGATCGCGGCCCGGTGCTGTTCCGCCAGACTCGCATCGGCGCCGGCGGCCGCCCGTTCATGATGCTCAAGTTCCGGTCCATGCATGTCGATGCCGAGGCCCGGCGCGCCGCGCTGCTCGCCCAAAGCGACCGCGACGCCGTCTGCTTCAAGATGCGCCTCGACCCCCGCATCACCCGCGTCGGCGCCGTCATCCGCCGCTTTTCACTCGATGAATTGCCCCAGATCCTCAACGTCATCCGCGGTGACATGTCGCTCGTCGGCCCGCGGCCGGCATTGCCGACCGAAGTCGTCACCTACAATGGCCGCAGCTGGCAGCGCCTGGGCGGCAAGCCGGGCATCACCTGCATCTGGCAGGTCTCGGGCCGCGCCGAGATCAGTTTCGACCAGCAGGTCGAAATGGACATTTCCTACCTCGGCATGCGCGGCCTGATCACCGATCTCGGGCTGCTGCTGCGGACCATCCCCGCCGTCATCGGCGGGCGCGGCGCCTATTGATCGGTGGCGCGGCGGTTGCGCGGCGCGGCGAGCAAGGCCTGCGCCTCGGCAACCGCTGCGGCCACCGCCGCCTGCAACGCATCGGCGTCGGCACGCGCGGGCAACACCAAATCGCGGGTGGCAGCCAGCACTTCGCTCAGCCCGACAAGGCCGAAGTTCCCCGCGACCCCGACAAGGCTGTGCCGCGCCCGCCGCACGGCCTCGGCATCGCCGCGCGCGACCCCGCCGGCAAATTCATCCGCCAACAGCCGCAGGTCGCGGCCGACCTGCTCGATCAACAGCAAGCGCCGCCCCTGGGGCATCGCCGCCATCGCCGCCTGGAACAGCCGCGCATCGATGATCGGCACGGCCCGCAGCACGGCGCGCAGGGCCGCGTCCAGCATCGGCACGCTGATCGGCTTGGCGAGACACTGGTTCATCCCGGCCGCGCGCAAGGCCTGACGTTCCGCCTGCAGCGCCTGCGCCGTGATCCCGATGATCGGCACCGCGCCCAGGCCGCCGGGGAGCGCGCGGATCTGGCGCGTCGCCTCGGTGCCGTCCATGACCGGCATCTGGATATCCATCAATATCGCATCGATCCCGCCGCCGGCGGCCGCCGTCACCGCCAGCGCACCATCGCCGACCACGACATGATCGCAGCCCAGCGAATCGAGCATGCTCGTCAGCACGATCTGGTTGGTCTCGATATCCTCGGCGACCAGTATCCGTGGCCGCCGCCCGGCGACCAGCAACGGCCCGGCGCTCCCATCCGCGACCGCGCCCGCGCGCCGCTCCAGGGCGGGGCCGCCATCGGCAATGTCGATGATCTCATCGACCAGCACGCGCAGTTCATCACCCGCGGCACGCGCCAGCGCCAGCTGCCGCGCCTGCTGCGGATCGAGGTCGGTCTGCGTCATCGCCGTCATCATGCCGAGCACCCCGTTCATCGGCGTGCGCACCTTGTGGCTCATCATCGACAGGAACCGTGCCTTGGCACTGTGTGCGGCGTCGGTGCGCGCATGGCTGGCAGCGAGTTCGGCGGCGGCTCGCTCCAGCTCCGCCACCCGCTGCGCCAGCAGCGCTTCGGTCTGTCGCAGCCGGCGCAGGTTGCGTTCGCCGATCAGTTGCAGCGCGCGGGTCCGGCGCTGCGCACCGCGCTGCTCGGTGATGTCCTGGACGGTTCCCGCAACCGGCGCGGCTGCCCCTTCGCTGGCAAGATCGCGCTTCATCATCCAGCGCAACCACCGAACCGCGCCGTCAGGACGGACGATCCGCCCTTCGGCGCGATATTCCTCCCCCGGCAGCGAACTGGCGAAGAACACGCGCTGCCCGCCCACGATACGATCGCGATCGAGCGGATGCAGCGCCCGCGCGAAATCGGCGCCGCTCGGCGGCGGGTCGACGGGGATGCCGAGAATATCGGCCATCGCCGCCGACACCCGGAAGCGTTCGCCCTTCATCCTGAAAAAGGTCGCAATCCCGGCCAGTTGCTGCGCCTGAAGCAGGTTCCTGTTGCCGGTGTCGAGCTGCGCGACCAGGTCCTGCTCGCGCCTCTGCAGGTCACGATTGCTGCGATCGAGCTCACGCGACCGCCGCTCGAGCAGGCTCTCGGCCTCCAGCCGCGCTGCAACCGACCGGCTCAACCGCCGTTCGAGCAGCGCCATGGTGGCCAGCAGGGCGCCGTTGTCATCGGTCATGGCACGGAGTTTTCCAGGTCAAGCAGCGCTGCCGCAATCCGCGCCTGCAGCGTCCGCGTTTGATCCGTGACAGCCGCGCCGAGCCAGCGGCAGTCCGCGCTATCGGCAGCCTGCAACAGCGCCTCTCCAAAGGCGCAGCGTGCCGCCAGTGCCCCAGCCCCCAATGTCGAGGCGACACCCGCCAGCGCGTGCAGGGCCGCA
>QBLU01000055.1:1411-16162 GCA_003241875.1 Alphaproteobacteria bacterium | reverse complement strand
ACGTCAGCAACGCCGCCGGCGCCGGGTCCGCATCCATCGCCGCCCGCGGCCGCGCCAGCGCGTCCTGCAAGCGCGCCACCAGCCGCTGCCGGTCATAGGGCTTCGCGAGCACGGCATCGGCCCCGGCATCGCGCAGTGCCTGCACCGACCCCGACGCCCCTGCGGTAAAGCCGATGAAGGGCACGTCGCCACCATGCGGCAGCAGCCGCGCCAGCTGTATCGTCGCCGCCCCGCCCAGGACCGGCATCTGGCCGTCGATGAGGACGGCATCGAACTGTTGGGCAAACAACGCCGCCAGCGCCGCCATGCCGTCGCCCGCCGTGATGGCGATGCACCCCAACGCCTGCAACTGGATCTCGGTCATGTGCCGCGTCGTCTCGGTGTCCTCCACGACCAGTATCCGCGGCGGCGCCCCGCCTCGCGTCACGAGCACCTGCGGCAGCGCTTCGTCCCCGGCCGGTTGCGGCGCTGTCGGCAACGGCAATGCAACCGTGAAACAGCTGCCCTCCCCCATGACGCTGGTTGCCTCGATGCTCCCGCCCATCGCCTTGGCCAGCCGCCGGCTGATCGACAGCCCCAGCCCCGATCCGCCATGGACGCGCGCCGTGCCCGCGTCCGCCTGCCGAAAGGCCGTAAACAGCGTCGGCAACACATCGGCAGCGATACCGATGCCATGATCCTCGACGTCGATCCGCACCAGGTCACCAGCCTCGCGCCGCCCGCTGACCCTGACGCCGCCCGCCGCCGTGAACTTCACGGCATTGCCCACCAGGTTCGAAAGCACCTGCTGCACCCGCGACGGATCCCCCGTCACCCAGCCCAGCGGGCCGGCCTCGACGGTGATGGCAAACCCCTTCGATGCCGCCAGCGGCCCGAACAGCTGCGCCGTCTGCTCGACAAGTTCATCGAGATCGAACACCAGTGCGTCGATCTCGACCGCACCCCGGTCGAGCCGCGAATGTTCGAGCACGTCGTCGAGCACCACCATCAAGGTCCGCGCCGATCGCGCCACCCCGGCCAGCGAGATCGTCGGCGGCAACGTGCCGCCGGTATCGCGCAGCAGATCGAGCATCCCCAATATGCCCGTCATCGGCGTCCGGATCTCGTGGCTCATCGTCGCCAGCAGGTCGGCGCGCGCCGCCGCTGCGGCTTCCGCCGCTTCCCGGGCCTCGGTCAACTCGCGCTTCGCTGCCGTCTCGTCGGTGATATCGCGCATCACCCCGAACACCGCGGCGACCGCGCCGGATTCGCCATATTCGGCGAGCGACTGGATCGTCACCAGCCGGCGCTCGCCATCGCCCCTGGTGATCGTCGTTGTCATGGTGTTGATACCGCCGACTTTCGCCAGTGAATCGACGACCGCTGCCACATCGTCGCGATGCGACGGCGCATAATGGCTCATGACGAGCGCCAGGCTGACTTCGGTGCCGGGCGGAACCCCGTGGATGCGATACGTCCCGGCCGACCATTCGACCTTGTCGTCGCCGATGCGGAGCCGCCAATGGCCGATTTCCGCCATGTCTTCGGCCAGCATCAGCAGCCTTACATTCTCCTCGAGCGTGAGCCGCTGCTGCCGTTCATCGGAAATGTCGCGCATGATCTCGGCAAAACCGACCAATGCGCCGCTGGCGTCGCGAACCGCTTCGGTCACGATCGACGCCCAGAATCGGCTCCCGTCGCGATGCAGGCGCCAACCTTCGGCGACGGCGCTGCCATTGGCGCGGGCGCGTTCCTGCAGCGCCGCCGGCGTCGCCGCATCGCTGCTGCCGCCGCCGTCGCGCACCAGCGATTCGATCGGCTGGCCCAGCGCTTCGCTGGCCAGCGACCCGGTCAGATGTTCTGCCCCGCGATTCCAGCTGGTGATCCGGCCGTTCCGGTCGAACATGTAGATCGCATGGTTCTCGACCGTCCGCGCCAGCAGGTCGAACGATCGCGTCAGCCGTTTGCGCTCGGCCGAAATCGCCTCTTCCATCACCTCGAAACTGGCCCCCAGCCGGGCAATCTCCTCGGGGACGTTGGTGTTCAGATCGCGCGACGGCACCGCCCGCCCCGACGCGGCCGCAATCGCCTCCGCCCGGCCCGCCAGCGCGATCAGCGGCTTGCCGACCGATCGGCGGATGAAGACCCAGAACAGCGCGATCGCCGCGATTCCGGCCACCAGGCCGATGATCGCGAACGTCATCGCCGATCGCACCGATTGCGCCAGCACGACCGATCGCGGCATCAACGTCACGACATGCCAACCAGGCGTCGGCACCGGGTACAGCGCGACATAGGCGTCCAGCGCCGGCACCTCGCCGAGAAACCGCGACCCGGGACGCGCCTTCACGAACGCCCAGAGCGCGCGCAGTTCCGGGTCGGTCGACCGCGCCAGGTCGAGATACCGCGCGGTCGCGCGATCGGTCTGGCGGGTCAGGCCGGGGTGAAATATCAGCTGGCCCGCACTTGAAACAATGATCGTCGTTGCGCCCGGCAAGCCCGACACGATGGTGTCGACCGGCAGTTCGTCGAGCAACAGGCTGACCCCCCAGCTGCCGACATGCCGCCCGCCGATGTCGATCGGCGTCATGCACCCCGTCGTCCAGGTCCGCCCGGTCGGGTCGAAGGTCGCGCGTTCCAGGTCGGTGCAACGCAGGCGCCGTTCGGGGTTGTTCGCGACCGTCATGATCCGCGCGACGTTCGTCGACTGGAAATCGAGATCGGCCGGCGCCGTCTTGCGGTAAAATTCGAGCCGGTCGGCACGCTGCGGCGCATGGACGATGATGTCGTTCTGCGGCGTGAAGAAATACAGGCTGCTCAGTTCCGGGCCCATCCCGCCGCTCGATGCGCGCAGGGCGTCATACGCCGCGACCAGCAGACGCCCATGCGCAGGCGGTATCTCCCGCCCCTGCGAGATAAAGCCGCCAATCCCCGAAACCACGCTGCCATCGCTGTGCGCCGCCCCGTCGAACAGGGCGTCGGTACTGCGGCGGGTGCCATCGGCTGCCACCGGAAAATCCGTGTCGAGCACCGCGGCCGCCGCCGGCCGAGGCACGCCAAGCAACGCCTGCATCCGGGCGATCGCCTCGCGCTCGACCTGCGCAACCTTGGTAAAGCGGCGCTGCTGCTCGGCCGCCACGGTGCGGCCGAAAGCATCGAGCCTGGCCAGTGCGGCCGTCTCCGAATGCGCGCGCTCGACCACATGGATGACCGGCACCGCGGCCAGGAACAGGAACACGACCACCGTGGCGATGGTCAGCGTCGCCTTCTGCGTGAAAGAGTGATTGGACACGACTGTCGGTTAAGCCCGAATCCGGCGATTTGCCATAGCATCGTCGCGCGTCCGTAACTTCCCCTCGGACTCGCCCGTCGCCGCGATAACGCGCTGGATCCGTGCCGATAAACCCCGGAAGATTGCCGCAACGAAAGGCACGATCTGGCGCTCCTGCCGGCTTCGAGGAGACAGGCCCTTGGCGGGGCCGTAAGCGCGGCAATGGTCGGCCGGCTGCTGCCCGCGTGACGCACCCATGGTCAGGCTGAATGCCGTGTCGCAGACATATGCATGCTTCGCTCCCGGGGCTCGACCAAGGGGCGGCAGGGCATTACGGCGTCAGCCCTGAGACCAGTGATGATCAACGGGAGGACGTCCGGATGCCCACGCTGCGACAATTCGAATATCTCGTCGCGGTCGCGGACCTCCAGAATTTCGGCCGGGCCGCGACCGCCTGCCATGTCTCGCAACCGACGCTCAGCCAGCAGCTGCGCGCGCTCGAGGAACGGCTCGGGGTCATCCTCATCGAGCGGCACACGTCGGGCGCCCAGCTGACGCCGATCGGCCGCGAGATCACCGATCGGGCCCGGCGGCTGATCGTCGAGGTCAAGGATATCAGCGCCCTTGCCCGGCGGTCGGGCACGCGCGTCGTCGGCACCCTGCGCCTAGGGATCACCCCGACCCTCGGCCCCTATTTGCTGCCCGGCATCGTCGCAGCGCTGCATCGCGAGCAGCCCGAGCTGCGGCTGTACATCAAGGAAGGCATCCCTTCCGAACAGGCACTGGCCCTGTCGCGCGGCGCCCTCGACATGCTGCTCGGGCCGTTGCCGATCGCCGGCGCCGACATCGAGGTGATGCCGTTGTTCCGCGAGCCGCTCTCCATCGTCGCCGCGCCGACGCATCCGCTTGCGCAACGCGCCGGCCTGACCCTCGACGACCTCAAGGCGGCCCACGTCCTCAGCCTCGAGTCGCGCCATCACCTGCACCGGCAGGTCGCCGCCATCTGCGCGGAGCTCGGCATGGTGCTGCTGCAGGATTATGAAGGCACCAGCCTCGACTGCATCCACCAGATGGCCGCGTCCGGCCTCGGCCTGACGATCCTGCCCGAACTCTACATCAAATCCGATGTCGGCGGCCTGGCCGGCGTCGAGGTGCTGCAACCGCAAGGCTGGGGCTTCAGCCGCCATATTGCCGCGGCGTGGCGCGCCGGTGCTGCCTATGGCGACGCCTATCGCGTCATCGCCGAACGCATCCAGACGGCTGCGCACGACCTGGTCGGCGACCCTGAAAGGATCACGGCATAATTCGGCCGGACCGATAGGCTGTGACTATCGCTCTCCACCTGTAATCGAATTGGAGTGTCGTCGCCCGCTTCACTAGACCGACGCTGCGGGTCGGAACTCCCTCGCTGCTGTACCTCCGACAGCCGTGATGCCGGGTCGCATCGGGCCGGCCGGATCCAATCGCCTCCCTCGTGATTAGCATCCTGGTCGGCCCGGTCCATCGTCGATGCCATGGAGACGGGCGGTGAAGACTTCGCACTACGGGTTGTTCCTTTCGCTCTGCAAGCTCGAGGCCGAAATCCGCGACGAACACCGGGCGCACGCGCCGGATCACTGGTGGCTGTCGAAACTGAAGAAGCTTCGGCTGGCCGCGAAAGATCGCATCCAGCAGATCATCGGTGACGATCCGGAGCGGGCAGTCGGGCGACGCCGGGCACGGCAGCGACCACGGGCATCGATCGCCCCGGCACAGATGCTCTGCATCGAGCACAGGACGGCGGCCGAACGGCCGGTCGCGGAAGCAAGAGGATCTGACTGATGAAATGGTTTCTGGTCGCGATACTGGCTGCATCCGTCGCCCTGCCGGCGGGCCTTCCGGCGGCGGCAAAGGCACCTGGCCGCGCCTCGCGCTCGCAACTGACGGCGGAGCAGGCCGCCGACCGACAGGTCTGGATGGATGAGCACGCCCGCTGGAACGCCGAGCACATGGCCGCGGCGCGGCGGCTGGAGGCCGTTGTGGCGGCGCTCAAGCAACACGATACCGGCTTTGACCTGCACGGCGCCGAACTGCGCCTGCATGCCTCGGACCGCACGGCGACCGAGACGGCGACCGAGACGGTGACACAGGCCCATCCGAGGCTGCGCACGGCCCATGAGCAGGCGCGCAATGTTCATGACGACCTGATGGACGCCGTCGACACCTTGACGCGTGTACTGCGCAAGGACCTGGGCAAGAAGCAGTCGTTCCCGGACGTGCAGGAACAGCCATAAGGCAACCAGCGTGACCGGCGCTGCGCTCCGAAAAGCACCGGCCCCGCAACGGGCAGCGAGCTCAAAGATCCGATCGGATCAACTTTATGTCGCGCGTCGCTGCCCAGGCATGGATATCCTCGCGGCGCAGGGCGGCCGCCATCAGGTCAGGAAACTGGTCGGGCGTGCAGGCAAAGACCGCCACGCCCAGGCCGGCGACACGGCCCGACAGCTGCGGATCATAGGATGGCCTGCCGGTATCGGTCAGCGCCAGCAGCACGATGACATCGACACCCATGACGACCAGCCGGGCAACGCGATCGACCAGCGCATCGGCGTTGCCGCCCTCGTACATGTCGGAAATCAGGACGAGATGGGTCTTCGACGGGCGCTCGATCCGACCCTCGCAATAGGCCATCGCGGCGTTGATGTCGGTGCCGCCGCCCAACTGGATGCCGAACAGCACCTCGACGGGGTCGGCGAGGTCGTCGGTCATGTCGATGATGGCGGTGTCGAAGCAGACCAGACGGGTTTTCACTACCGGCAGCGAGGCCATCACCGCGGCAAAGATCGAGGCATAGACCACCGACGTCGCCATCGATCCCGATTGGTCGACGCACAGCACGACCTCGTCGAGATCGGCGATGCGGCGCTGATGGCGTCGGAAGCCGACCAGCCGTTCGGGCACGATGGTGCGGTGTTCGGGCTGATAATGGCGCAGATTAGCCTGGATCGTGCGTGGCCAGTCGATGTCGCCCGCTCGCGGCCGATTGGTGCGACGCGAGCGATCAAGCGCGCCGCGGATGGCTTCGGCCGTGCGTCGCTCCAACCGCTCCATCAGTTCGGCGACGACCTTGGCGATCACCTGACGAGCCGTCTCGCGGGTTTTTTCCGGCATGACGCCGCGCAGCGACACGAGGTCGGCGACAAGGTTCACATCGGCTTCCAGCGTCGCCAGCAATTCGGGTTCGAGCAGCATCTGGCGCAGGCCCTTGCGCTCGAACGCGTCCTTCTGGATGACTTGGACGACGCTCGCCGGAAAGAACTCGCGGATGTCGCCCAGCCATTTGGCCACCCGCGGCGCCGACCCGCCGAGGCCGCCCCTGCCCTTTTTCTCGTCGTCGCCGGTGCCGTACAGCGCCGACAGCGCTGCCGACAGGCGGCGGTCGTCCGGCGACAGCGCCTCACCGTCGGAATCGACGCCCAGCGCCAGCGTCCAGCGCCGCTCGCGCTCGTCCGGATCGGTCATGGCCGCGTACCCCCCAGGATACCGGCGATGCGATCGAAATGCGCCGGCCACAGCACCATGGCCCCGTCGAGCAGGCGATAGCCTGCCGCGCTGCCCGACGCCTTGCCAAGGACGGCATCGAACAACCGGCGCCGCTCGCGGCTGTCGAGCGTCGCGAAGACGCGGCGAAACAGCGGCAGGCTGGCGGTAAACTCCTCGGCTTCGAGCGTCATCAGCCAGGTGTCGACGGCGCCGCGCAGCGTCCCGTCGTGGATCAGCCGGCTGCCGGAACCGGCAAAAAACCCGTCGAAGAACGCGGCGGCATCGGCGATCGGCGTGCCCGGCGACAGCATCCGCCCCAGCAGGTCGGTCGCCGCGGCCGCCGGCAGCGCATCGGCCTCGTACAGCAGCCGCGCCGCAAGCCCAGTGATCAGCCGCGTCGTCTGCGCATGCCCGAGCAGCCGGTGCATCGCCTGGCGCCAGCTGTCGGCGACTTCGCCCGGCAAGGCGGCGAGCGCGATGGCGCCATCGGCGGCGACGATCGCCGCGCGCAGCGCCCCTGCGGCATCGGCATCGAGATTGCGCGCCGCATAGGGCAGCGCCAGCGCCGCCTGCACGACGATGCGCGGCATCAGCGCCGACAAATGCGCCGCCGCGCCGGCGCGCGCCTCGCCATAGCGGACGATGTCGGCCATCGGCGGCAACGCCTGCAGCAGCATCAGGCAATCATTGGTCAGCGCCGCCCGGGTTTCCAGCGCGGCGATGCCGAATGCGGCGGCAGCTCCCAGGTCGGCCAGCATCGCCGTCCGCACCAGCCCCGCCAGCCGGCCCAGATCGGCCTCGTCGCGCATCGCGCTCATCACCCGCGTCGCCGCCGCCTCGGCGATCGTCGCGCCATGGACCAGGTTTTCGACCAGCCGCACGGCGAACTCGGGTTGCCAGCAGAGTTTCCAGTTCTCCCGAAAGGTACCGCGGCTGCGACCGGCGTCGGTAAGCCGCCCCCAGGGCACGTCGAGCGCCTGCAGCCGGTGCAGCAGCGTCGATCGCCCCAGCCCGGCGTCGCTGCGCAAGTCGACGGCCAGCTCGCGCTCCAGCGCCTCGGGCTTCAGTCGGGTTGCCCGCTGCTGGCGCTGCAAATCCTCGAGCAGCGGGGCCAGCGGAGTAGACGCCGGAATGGCCCCGACATCGGCACCGATCAGCAATTCGGTGGCGATATCGTCCCACACGGCGCGCTCGCCGAAACACAAACAGGCGATGGTGGCGTCGCGCAATTCCTCGAAGCCAGGGCCCGGGCGGCCGCGCAGCGCCGCCAGCGCAGTACCGAGCCGCTGGGCCTCGATCACCGACGCCGTCGACACGAAATGGCCGCGCGTCCGCAACAGCCGGCCGATGCGCGCCAGCCAGACGGTGTCGCGGTCACCGGCATCGCCGCTGTCCCAGAGATGCGCGCACCAGCCCGGCGCCGCGACGCCGGCACCATAGCCGCTGCCGCGCGCCAGCCGCGGTGCCGTCCAGGGCGCCCAGGTCGCCTTGATCCGGGTCTTGCCGCGACCCTTCAGCAGCTCGCGATCGGCGCCGGCGGGGTGTCTTGCCGCCAGTGCCGGCACATGCCAGGCGCCGCAGACCACCGCGACCGGGCCGTCGCTGTCACGCGCGGCGCGGGCGATTTCCAGCCGCATATGCGCCTCTCGTGCCGCTTCACGCGCCGGCAGCGGCCGGGCGTCGCTGCGCAAGGCCGTCATCGCATCCGACACGGCGGCGAACACCGGGCCGGGCGCCGGGTTCTGCTCGATGACGTCGGACCACCAGCTTTCGCCATCGTCATAGCCGGCGGCATCGGCAAGCGCGCCGATCGGGTCCCGGGTCACCGCGTCCATGGTCTCCGCATCATCGGCGTCCTCGGCCGCCGTCACCCGGTCGCTGGCCGGCAGGTCGATGAAGCGCAGGACGGCGCCGTGCCGCACCGCCCAGCGCACCGCCTGATATTCGGGTGACCAGGCGGCGAACGGGAAGAAGCTGGCATCGGCCGGATTGTCCTCGGCATAGGTCAGCAGCGCGACCGGCGGCACCATGTCGGGGTCGGCGAGCAGCGGCAGCAGGTCGGTGGCGTCGGCCGGCCCCTCGATCAGCACCACCGTCGGCGCCAGCGCATCCAGCGCCTCGACCAGCCGGCGTGCCGAGCCGGGGCCGTGGTGGCGAATGCCGAACAGGGAAACCGGCGCCGCCATGCCTCAGATCAGGTCGGTCAGCGACGCATAATAGCCTTCGAAGCCGCGCCGCTTCTTCAGCACGGTCTCGAGATATTCGCCCAGCACGGCACGATCCTGCACCGGGTCCTTGATGACCGCACCGATGACATTGCTGGCCAGCATCGCCGGCGACAGCACGCCGTCGTTGAAGAAAGTCGCCTGGCTGATGCCGCCGACCATCACGGCGATCGCTTCGGCCGTCGACAGCCCGCCGCTCGGCACCTTCAGCGCGACCTTGCCGTCTTCGGTCGCGCCCGAGCGCAGTTCGCGGAAGATGGCGACGACGCGGGCCACCTCATCGCCGACATTCTTCGGCGCCGGCAGGTCGAGGCTGTGCGCCATCTCGCCGACCCGCTTGGTGACGATGGCGATTTCCTCGGCGGCGCTGTCGGGCAGCGGCAGCACGACGACGTTGAAACGGCGCTTGAGAGCCGAGGACAGCTCGTTGACGCCCTTGTCGCGGTTGTTGGCGGTGGCGATGATGTTGAAGCCGCGGGCCGCATAGACCGAGGTGTTGAGCTCGGGGATCGGCAGCATCTTTTCCGACAGCACGGTGATCAGCGTGTCCTGCACGTCGCTGCCCATCCGGGTCAGTTCCTCGAACCGGCACAGTTTGCCGGCCTCCATGGCGCGCAGCATTGGCGTCGGCACCAGCGCCTCGCGGCGCGGGCCATGGGCCAGCAGCTGGGCATAGTTCCAGCCATAGCGGACCTGGTTCTCGTCGGTGCCGGCCGTGCACTGGATGACCAGCGTCGAATCGCCGGCGATGGCCGCGGCGAGATGTTCGGACACCCAGGATTTCGCCGTTCCCGGCACGCCGAGCAGCAGCAGCGCGCGGTCGGTGGCAAGGGTCGAGACGGCGGTTTCGATCAGCCGCCGGTCACCGACATATTTGGCCGAAACCGGGCTGCCGTCACCGGCCTTGCCGCCCATCACATAGGTCACCACCGCCCGCGGCGACAGCACCCAGCCGGCCGGACGCCGCGTGCTGTCGCCGGCCGCCAGCGCCGCCAGTTCGGCCGCATATTGTTCCTCGGCCGGCATCCGCAGTCTGTCGGTCACGATGATCCCCCTTCGTCGAGCATGATGTTGAGCCTGATGCTGTCGAGCCGCGGATCGGCGGCGGCGAGCCCTGCGGCCACCAGCCGGTCGCGTACCGCGCGGGCCGCCGCCGGCGACGCCAGCCAGCCGAGCGCCCAGAGCTCGGGGATGGCGGCGGGTGTCGGCCGCTCACTGTCGGCCACTGCCTTGTGGATTTCGGCAAAGGCCGTGGTGCCCACCAGGTCATCGAACCGCGGGTCGGGCCCGGCGATGTCGAGCGCCGCCGTCAACGCCCCCGCACCGCGCGTGCGCAGGACGGCCGCCGCGAGCGCGCGGCACTGCGCCGGTGCCAGGCGCGGCCGCAGCGCCTGCATCACGACGGGATCGCCAGCCGCTGTGCCTGCCAGCGCCGTACACAGGATATCGACGACGTCATCGCCGGCGCTGCGTTCGGCAAGCCCGGCAAAGCCGGCGTCGAGCGCCGCATTGCTGCCGAACACCCACAGCGTCGCCAGATCGACCGGCGCCAGCGCCAGCGCCGCCGCCAGCGCCGCGAAATCACCACCTTGCAGCAGCTGGGCCCGGCGTTGAACCTGGGCTGCCGTCTTCAACGGCTGCGCGACGACGACGCGCGTGCGCCGCAACAGGCCTTTCGTCTGCACGTCGAAATAGCCGGCGAGTTCGGCGGCTGCCTCCGTCGCATCGTCGCCGCCGACGCCCAGCCGCGCCAGCAGCGCCGCCGCCTGCGCCTTGACGCGCGGCGCCCGGTCGGCGGCAAGTGCTTCGAACAGTGGCCGGTCATCGCTGCCGAGACCGGTCGCCAGGGCCAGTACCAGTCGCAGCCGGCCCTCGGCATCGGTTCCGGCGAGCCGCGCCGCAATCAACTCGCGCGCCGCTGCCGGGTCGCGCCGCCGCATCTCGACCAGCAGCAGCGCCCGCGCCGCCGGGCCGAAATCGTCCCAGCTCTCGGCCGTCAGCGCGCCGCCGCTTGCCTGCCGCCCGGCATCGGAGGCGGCCCAGTCGAGCCACGGCGCATAGACATCGGGCAGTGCATCGTCGTTCGCCCCGGGCAACCAGTCGGCGGGATGGAGTGTCCAGCCACGGGCTGCCACGAACGCCGCGATGACCTGGCGCTGGCGGCCGGACTGGGCGCCGTTCAGCAGGCGGCGCAGCAGCGGCCGCGGCCGGGCGGGCACCGTCGGCAGCGCCAGCCGCGGCAGGTCGGCGCGATCGACCAGCGCGCCCGACGCCATCGGCACGACAAAGCTGCCAAGGAAATGCCCCGACAAGGCCAGCAGCCGCAGCTCGGCATCGGCGGGATCGGTGCCCAGCGCCGTGGCCCAGGCGGCGGGCGCCAGCGGAGCCGCAGCGCCGCCCATCGTCCAGCGCACCAGCGCCGGTCCGATCGCATCGAGGATCGCCTCAGCCATGGGCGTCGATCCGACCCCACCCGGTCTGCGCGGCCAGCAGTTCGAGCCGCCCGGTCGACCAGAGGGCGGCGGCGCTGTCGAGCCGCATTCCCGCGATCGCCGCCGCCGGCGTGCCGGCCAGCGGCAGCGCAGTGCCGGTACCGGCGCGCCACCACGCCTTTCCGGCGGGGTCGAAGCCGATGCGCCCGGCCGGCAGCAGGACCGGCGTGTCGAGCCGCCACGGCTCGGCGAGCTGCACGGCTGCAAGGGCCACAGTGATATCGTCATCCGCCGCCGGCCAGGCGTGACGCTCGTCGACGGGCAGCGGCTCGCGGCTGGCCAGCAGCGCCCGCAACGGCGTCCGCGACGGATAGAACACGACCTCGCCGGCAAATTGTTCCCCCGGCGCAAACACGCTGCCGCGGCGGCCGGCACTGGCCGGGAAATAGTCCACCAGCATGGCAAAGCGGGGCGTGTCACCGCCCAGCGCCAGCAGCCAGGTCGTCTGTGCCACCAGCCCGTCGCGTCGCGTTTGCACCTGCTCGGCCAGCACCTCCCAGAGCGTCGTCACCCGGATGGCATCGGGGTCGGCGAGCACCGCCTCGCGGCTCTCGGCGCTGCCGATGGCACGGCGCAGTTCGGGATCGCGCGGATCGCTGCGCCAGGCGCGGGCGAGGCACACCAGCCGTCCCAGTTCGACGACGGCGCTCCGCGTCCGGTCACCGGCCGGCAGCGCCAGCAGCCGCGACGGCAGTTCGTCGATGCGCCCGGCCAGTGTCGACGCCTTGCCATCGACCAGTCGCGCCGCGATGCGCCGGCAGCGCGCCGTCGCATCGTCGAGGAACGCCGCCAGGCCCAGCCGGAGCTGGTCGCCGATCCATTGCTCGAGGGCATCGAGCGCCTCCGCGATGGCGCGGTCGGTATCTTCGGCACGCCGCGCCGTGGCGGCTTCGCGGCGCTCGGCGGCGCGGGGGTCCTCGACCGTCGCGGGCGTCGCCTGCTCCGCCGTGGCGATGTCCTTGGGCGCGGCCGCAACCGGCGCCGGGGCGCCGCCGATCTTGCGCCGCCGCCCCAGCCAGTCGCCGACCCATTCCGGCACGTCGGCGACCGGGAAGGCCGCCCCCGCGGTCGCGCTCAGCCAGAACAGGGCCAGCACATGCTTGCAGGGGAATTTGCGCGACGGGCAGCTGCACTTGTTACCATGGTCCTCGAGGTCGGCGACGACCCGATAGGGGTTGGCGCCCGAGCCGGCGCATTCACCCCAGATCAGCCGCCCGTCGGCGGCACCGCCAAGGCCCGACCATTTGCCGGGCTTTGCCAGCCCGGCAGCCGCCTTCAGCGCCGACTGGTCCGGTGCCAGTCGTTCCACGGTTGCAAGATCGATCGCCATCGCCCCCCGACACATTTCCGACCCTGCCATGATCGATAAGGATCCTGCCAGGAATAGCCAGACCATGTGCCGCCGAAACGGCGCTGTCATCAGCCGGGAGAAAGCCATCACCCCCAGCGGGTCGACCTCCCAGGGCTCTGGCGACGGTCAGACGGCCTTGGCCAGCCAGCCTGTTGCGCGGCGTTGCGGCAGGTCGTCGGCGACGATGTCGCGGGCCAGGCGTTGCAGCAGCGCCGATCCGATGCCGTCGCCGAAGCGGCCGGGATAGACCGCGTCCATGCGCCGATAGACGCCGAACCATTCGCCTTCGAGGTGATAGATATGGTGAATGGCAGGGAACAGGCTGTCGCTGAGACCGAGCAGGCACGGGCGGCGATAGCTCAGCATCGTGCTGTCGGCGGGGTCGAGGTCGAGGCCCCAGAAGCTGCCGGGCCTAGCTGCAACCATGATGTCGCCTTCGAGCCAAGCGAGGTCGGCGAGGAGGCTGTGGACGATGCGCGGTCCGGCACGATCCGATGCCTCCCAGGCGCCACGGCCGGCGAGCGCCGGCGTGTAGGTCGCGGGGAGTTGCTCGACGAGCAGCCGGTCGAGCGCCGCGATGAAACCCGGCCGGCGATCGTCGGCATAGGCATCCTGCACGGCAAGACCGAACACGTCGAGCAAGGCCGCCAGCGCCGCAAGCCGCGCCGGCGTCGTCTCGCGCTGCCATGCCAGGTTTTCACGGCATTGTTCGAGCGTCAGCTGCGGCGCGGTCGCCCCCGGCCAGCTGCCATTGGTGCCGCGATGCGGCGGCGTCGCCGGCGGATAGTCACGCAGCAGCGCTGCCAGCCGGCCAGAGTCGTTGCTGCCGTCCGTGCTGCCGTCGCTGCTGCCCCGACCCGGACGATCCCTGCCACCGGTAAGCCATTTCAACATCAGGCGAAGTTAAAACCAGCCGCGGATCATGTCGACAGCCTTTTCCCCGACACCGCTGCCGATGACACCGCCGACGATCGCGCCGGCGACGCCGCCGACGACGGTGCCGACCGGCCCACCCAGCGAACCGATCGCGGCGCCGGCCTGCGCTCCGCCCCAGGCCCCGGCGGCGCCGCCCGCCAGACTGCCGGCGGCGCGCTGGGTGTTGGCGCCAAAGCTGTTGCCGTCGGCACGGAAGGCCTGGCCGACCTGCACGGCGTCGATGGCGATGCCGATCGGGCGCGCCACGCGGCCGACGCGTTCGAGCCCCTCGCCGAGGCCGCGCACGGCAGCATTGTCGGCGAGGCGCTCGACATCCTTGGCGACCTGCAGCCGGGTTTCGCTGCTGGCGCTGGCGCGGCCGAGCTTTGATTCGACCTCGATGCGGCGGTTGGCTTCGGGACGCGGGCCGAGCGCATCGGCGACGACATCGACGTTGCGGCCGCCCAGCGATGTGGTGCGCGGCTGTTCGATGCCGACGAGTTGCCCGCGGCTGGCGAAATCCTGGGCGATGGCGTCCCGCGCCGCCGCGCCATTGTGGGTGCGCGCTGCGGGGGCGTTGTTGGCGACAGCGCCCGGCGGCACCGGCGCGATGCCGAAATCCGAATTGATGCCGCTGCGATCGAGCAACTGTTGCAGGGGTCCGGTGAAGCCGCCCTTGCCGGTGACCGGACTGGTCGTCGAACGCCACTGGACTTCGAGGATCGGGTTGTCGCGCAGGATGCGGCTGCCGGCGGCACCGGGGCCCTGGGCGAGGCCGAACGCCGATACCGCCGGCGGCTGGTCACCCCGCGCCTCGGCCGCGACATCGGCATTGAAGCGGCTGGCATCGCCGACACCGAGCCGCGCCTCGATGGCGGCAAAGGCCGCCGACGCCGCTTCGGGCGACTGGCGGGCGGCATCGCCGACCCAGGCGGCAAGCTGCCGGGTGTCGACGGCGCCGCTGGCCGGATCGGTGGCGCGCGCGATGATCGCCGC
>QBLU01000055.1:0-1401 GCA_003241875.1 Alphaproteobacteria bacterium | reverse complement strand
CGCGGCCGGCGGCGGCGGCGCGATCTCCGGCCGATCGGCGGCAATGGCTGTGGTACGATCGATGGCAAGGGTCATCGCGAATGCCTCCTTCGCGTTGAAATCACGACGCCGACGCTATTCCCGACTGGCGCCGGCAACCATAATCATTGCGACTAGCGGCGCGGCACCGCGACGCCCTGCTGCCGGCTTGCCGGCTCGGCCGAATCGCGGCTGGGCACGCTGCCGAGCAGCAGCCCGAAGAGCAGGAACTGGCCGAGCATCGCGCCCGATTCGGCGATGCTGAGCGCGTCGCTGCCCGGGCCATATTCGGCGCCGATCCGGGTCGCGTCGAGATGCGCCTGGGTGGCCAGCGTCCCCATCTCGGTCAGCCAGCCGGCACCGGCGCCATTTTCGTGCAGCGTATAGCCGTCGCGGTGTGCCGCATCGAGCGCGCGGCCGTTGCTGCCCATGGTGATCGACAGGTCGCCGAGGCTGTTCTGGCTGATGCCGTCGACGACGATCGCCTGGTCGCCGCGGGTGATGATGACCTGCGAGGCGACATAGGCGTTGGGGTTGCCGTTCCACTGCTCGGTGTTGATCGTCAGCTTGGTGCCGTTGTCGAGCGTGAAGGTCGTCGTGCCCCAGAAATCAAAGGCGTGCTTGCCGTCGATCTCGACATGCGGATCGCCCCAGATGCGCGTGCGCTCGCCGGTGCTGTCGTTGAAGACGGTGATCTCGCTGTTGTTCTCGTTGAGCTCGAGCCGATAGCCTTCGCCAAGGTCGATGCTGCCGCGACCGCCGGGGCCGGTGGTCGCCGTCCAGCTCGCCTGCGGCTGGGGCAATTGGCAATTGCCGCAGCTGACCTGCCAGGTGCCCGGCAGCAGCGGCTGCGCCAGCGGCCCGGCACCGAGCGGGCGGGCAAAGCTCGCCATGATGCCGGCGGCGAACTGCATCGCCACCCCCTGCATGATCTGCCCGGCAAGCTGGCCGGCGGCGACATTGATGAAATTGTTCAAGGCGGGCGTGAACATCGGCGTGCTCCCTGCTGATGGTGACGGCAGCGAAGTTCACACTTTTGCGACAAATTCCCGATAGGCGTTGCGATTAAGGTTGCTAGTCGTTTCGACTAGACATCACGCGCGACGGTCACCGACGCGACCGGCAGTCCGCGGTCGAGCAGCGTGCGATAGAGGGCGTCGATGTCGCCGGGCTGGCTGTGGCGGCCGACGCTGACCTCGATGCCGAAACTGCCGTCGTCGTGGCGGAGCAGGCGGGCGCCGGTCGCCGGCCAGGCGCCGTCGCCGAAGCGGACGCGGAGTTCCCGAGTCGTCTTCTGCTGCTCGCGCAGCCAGAGCTGGTTGACGAGATCGGCAAAGGCCGAAGGATCGACAGCAGCGGGCGGCGGGGCGGCGACGGCCATGC
>QBLU01000054.1 GCA_003241875.1 Alphaproteobacteria bacterium | reverse complement strand
GCGTTGGTGTCGGTGTCGGAGTAGGCGTTGGTGTCGGCGTCGGAGTAGGCGTCGGCGTCGGTGTCGGCGTCGGTGTCGGCGTAGGCGTCGGAGTAGGCGTCGGTGTCGGCGTCGGCGTCGGCGTGGGAGTAGGTGTCGGCGTCGGTGTCGGTGTCGGCGTCGGTGTCGGAGTAGGCGTCGGCGTCGGCGTGGGAGTAGGTGTCGGCGTTGGCGTCGGAGTAGGCGTTGGCGTCGGAGTAGGCGTCGGCGTCGGCGTCGGAGTAGGCGTCGGTGTCGGCGTCGGAGTTGGCGTCGGCGTCGTCACCGTCCCGGCCGTGCGCTGCCCGGCTTCGCAGCACGAGCTGGCCAGCGCGTATTTGGCCGCGTCGGCGCCGCCCAGCGTATAGCCGCTGAAGCTGACACCGCCGTCTTCACCGGGCACGGCGCTGTCGAAATCGGCGCGCGCATCGGGCCCGGCGACGAGGGTGACGCCGGTCGGCAGCCCCGAAGTCGTCGTGCTGTTGAAGCCGCTGAGCACGACCGAAGTGGTGCCGTCGCCGACCTTTTCCGCCTTGGGGAAGACCAGCATGCGCGCATCGACGGTGGCGCCGCCGGTGAGCGTGAAGCGCGGCGCGAAGTTCGTCGGCGTCGCATAGGAGGTCGGGTTGTAGTTGATGGTGACCAGCGCCGTCGGGCCGGTGACCACGACCGGCGGTGCCGTGGCGCCAAAGATCACCGTGCCGCCCGCGACACCCGGGCCGGTGCCGTCGAAGCCGGCGATCAGCGTCATGCCGGGCGCCAGGCCCAGCGCCTGCGCCGGGATCGTGGTGCCGCGGGTCAGCACCACGGCGCCTTCGATGATGAGGTCATGGCCGGCGCACAGCGCCATGTTGCCGTCGGTCACCGTCAGTGCGGCGATGGCCTGGATGGTGACGGTGCGGCCGGCGTTGACGACCATGCTGCCGTTGGTCGTCGTCATCGCCGCCGCCATGTTCACGTCGCGGCCGCAGCACAGCACGATGTTGCCGTTGGTCGCGGTGATCGAGGCGTTGACGTTGATGTCGCGCACCGCGTTCAGCCGCAGCGTCGTCGTGCTGGGGCTGGCGGTCCAGGCGATGGCCTCGTTGACGAAGATGTCGCCGTTGCCGGTCGCCGAGGTGAACAGGTTGGTGACCGGCGGCGTGCCGGGGACCGTCGCGTCATTGCCCGGAAAAGTGCTGATGACGATGCTGTTGGTGACGAGCAGCGCCGACAGCGCCGCGCCGGAAATGTTCTTGCCGGCCTGGATGGTGAAATCCTGCGGGTCGATCAGCCAGGTCCCGGTGGTGCCGGCGGGCGCCAGCGTGGTGATGCGCGCGGTGTCGGCGATGTTGACGCTGGCCGCCGAGGTTTCGATGAAGCCACCGTTGCCGCCATCGGGGGCGCCGGCATCGATGCTGCCGTCGATGGTCATCGTGCCGCTGTCCATGTCACCTAGCAGCAGGATGACGCCGGCGCGGTTGGCGACGGTCCGCGCCACGACGACGCCGGTGTTGTTGACGGCGGTTTTCAGCAGCTGCCCGGCGGCCTGGGCGGTCATCAGCACCCGGCCGCCATTGGCCGCGATCATGCCGCCGTTTTCGACGATGGCCTGGATGGCGCCGCGTTCGATGGCGACGCTGAGCAGGCCGTCACCGGTGAAATCGAGCGTCACCGCCTCGCCGCCGACCAGCGCCACGGTGCCGAGCTGCGCCTGGATGGTGCCCTGGTTGCTGACCTGCGAGCCCATCAGCGCGACGACGCCGCCATCGGCATTGATGCTGCCGTCGTTGCGCACGCTGCCGCCATTGCCGTCGAATCGGAAACGGTTGGCCATGAAATCGCCGTCGCTGATGCCCAGCGTCGAGGCGACGAGGCCGCCGACGTTGACCTGGGCGCCGCGGCCGAAAAGGATGCCGTTGGGATTGACGATGAAGACCCGGCCGTTTGCCGACATCTGGCCCATGATGGCGCTGGGATCCTGGCCGAGGACGCGGTTAAGCGTCACCGACTGGGCGTTGGGCTGGGCAAAGGTCACGCTCTCGCCCGTGCCGATGCCAAAGCTTTGCCAGTTGATGACGGCGTTCTGGCTCGCCTGGTTGATCGTCAGCGCCGCGGGCGCCGCCGTGATCGTCGCGCTGCCCGCGGCAACGACACCGCCGCCGGGCAGCGCCAGCGCGGCGCCCGGCAGCGACAGCAGCGCCGCCGCCATGGTGCCGGCGAGGAGGCGGGTGCGATAGGCCTGGGCGAGGGAGACGAAGGACATGGGCATTACCTTGTAAAATCAGGCACCGGCGCCGGGTGCGGCGGCAGCGCGGATCAGAACAATTTGCTGACCTGGAACCAGAACTGGCCCGAGGCGTCGGGGCCGGACGTCACGCGCTTGCTGCCGAGGCGATGCGCATAGGAGGCGCGCACCTGGAAATCGCCGTTGCCGGCCCAGGTGATGCCGCCGCCGGCGCCGCTGAGGCTGGTGCTGTTGTCGGCGGGCGAGAAACGGTTGCGGTTGAAGGTGACGCCGCCATGATCGACGAAGGCGACCAGCGCTACGTCGCCCGGCACCGCCGCCGACAGGCCGGCCAGCCGCAGCCGCGCTTCGGCGGTCACGATATAGCCCTGGTCGCCGAAACCCTCGCCCTCCGGATAGGCACGGACGCCATAGGCGCCGCCGAGCTGCATTTTCTCGGAGATGTCGAGGTTCTTCGACGCCAGCTGGCCGCGGGCATAGAGGTAGAGCGACAGGTTCTCGGTGAGGTTCTGGTTGCGGCCGGCGGCGAGGTTGAGCTTGTGAAAGCCGCCGTTGCTGCGTGCCGTCACCGCATCGATGGCGCGGACGGCGGGGGTGCGGATGTCGAGGTTGCCATAGGTCCAGCCGATCGACCAGAAGCTGCTGCCGCCGGTATCGCGGCCGTCGCCCGACAGGCCGAGCGAGCCGACCTGCGAGCGCCGGTCGATGACGCTGCGGGTGGTGTCGATCTCGTCGTGGAAGAATTTGAAGTCGGCGGCGGCGAGCAGGTAGACGTTGTAGTCATAGGTCCGCAGCAACGGGTAGCTGGCATAGACGCTGGCGATGTCGGCCGAGCCATGGGCATCGAGCGCCTCGAACTCCTTGCCTAGCGAATAATCGAGCCGCGCATAGGCAACGCCCAGGGTAAGCGCGCCGACGGGGACCTGATAGGCACCGCGGACATAGGTAAGGCCGCCATCGGAAACGAGGCCGCGAACGCTGAGCACGTCGCCGATCCCGAGCGGATTGTTGATGTTGAGGCTGCCGCCGGCGCGGTAATAGCCGGTGTAGCGGTTGCCGCCATTGTCGGCATCGATGCTGCCGGTGACGCTGCGGCCGGGGGCGACATCGACGCGAAGATCGGCGGTGCCGACCTCGGCGCCGGGCGACAGCGTCGATTTGACCAGCGTGCCGGGCAGGTCGGACAGCAGCAGCAACCGGCGTTCGAGCGCGCGGTTGGCGACGATGTCGCCGCTGTCGAGGCCGGCGAGACGGGCGGCAACCACGCCATCGGCGACGCGGCTGCTGTTGTTGGTGGTGACGGCGCCATAGCGGCCCTCGATCACCGCGATGGTGACGGTGCCGCCGGTGACGGCCTGCGCCGGCAGATAGGCCTGGGCGACGAAATAGCCGCGGGCGGCGTAGAAATCGGTGATTTTGGCCGCCATGCGGTTGAGATCGCCCAGGCTCACGCTGACGCCGGGCACGAAGCCGGTGATGGCGCGCAGTTCGCTTTCCGAAAACACCGTCATGCCGGTGATGGCGAGCGTAGTTACCGGAAAGGCCGGGCCGGCATCGGCGGCGGCCGCGGCGGGTGCCGGGCGATCGACGCGCAGTTCGGGGATCACCCGCGGGGTCTGCGTCGCGGGTGGCAGTTGCCGCAGCTGGCCACCGGCGCTGGGCAGTTGCTGCGCCAGGGCCGCTTCGGCCACGGTCGACAGGATCAATCCAATAAACGCAGTCCGCACTTTTGCCCCACCTTGCTGGTGTCCCGGCCCGAACGGCGGATTTGCCGCATCGACGCCACGACCCTGCCAGGGGAAACCCCAGTGCCGGATGCCATCCGCCGGGGTGGCACCATCGCTGAATTGTGAAGTTCCCCTAGCTGGCTGTTTTTCGCCCGCCGGGCATGAGTCGCAAAGCTGTGGATAACCCGGTAGCCTGCGTTATCGTTTCATTAACGATACGGCCATTCGATAGAGGCTGTATTCGATTTGCCTGCTGCGACAGTTTTACCACGTTACTCAGGCATAATGCGGCGCCTTTATCCGATGTGAATGGCGATCGTTCGAAGCGGCTCCAGTATAGGGACAAGTCCCTATCGTTTCTGAACCGGAACCTTCTTGCAAACGACGCGTTTAAAACCTGCCTGTTGTGGCAAGGAAAGCAGGGTTTTGTGTGGGAACGTCGGATCACTTACCATTTCGACAGCAATATTGACGACACGGCTGCGCTTGCCGACCTGTTGAGCAGCCTCGGGATCGTGTCCCGGCCGCTGGCACTCGGCCCCGGTTACGAGCGGCTGCTGGAGGTCGAGCCCGGGTGCCTGCTGATCGACTGCGACATTGTCGGCATCGATTACGACGCGCTGTTCGCGGTGGTTGCGTCGCGCCGCGCCGAACTGCCGGTGGTGGTGATGGCGACCGAGTCCAGTCTCGCCGCCGTGATCATGGCGATGCGCCGCGGCGCCTGCGACTTCATCCCGCGTCCGCTCACCCAGCAGATCCTGGCCGACAGCCTGACGCGCGTCTTCGACCGCCTGCGCGGGGATCGGCTCGTCCACGACCAGCAGCGCGCCGCCCGGGCGCGCGTCGATTCGTTGACCGATCGCGAGCAGGAGGTGCTGTGGGGCCTTGTCGCCGGCGAGCCCAACAAGGTGCTCGCCTACCAGCTCGGCGTCAGCATCCGGACCATCGAAATGCACCGGTCGAACATGATGGCCAAGCTTGGCGTGCACAGCCTGGCGGCGGCGGTGCGCATCGCCTTCACCTCGGGACGTTCGCTCGAGGCGCCGGGAATCGCGGTCGACGGGGACGACAAGCATCGCAAGACAGCCGGCGCCGGATCGGCCTGTCGGATGGCGGACGGCTGAACGCCCGCAAGATCGCCGGACGCCAGGCGAGCAACGTCTGATAGATGCACTTGACATATATGCCCCATAAACATATCCTAGATGCAGGATATGTTTAAGGGCGCGCCGATGTCATCCCTCCCAGCCGAAGTCGATATCGCGGTCATCCCGATGAGCATCGTCGACGGCGTCCCGGCGGTGCTGCTGGCCAACGGCGCCGGCGCGGAACTTGCGCTGCCGACCGGCGGCCTCATGGCCGGCGAAACGCTGGAATCCGCGGCGCTGCGGATTCTCCAGGCCCAGGCCCCGGTCGGCGCCGCCTATCTCGAGCAGCTTTACAGCTTCGCCACCCCCGCCGCCGGCCGGACCGCCATCACCATCGCCTATGTCGCCCTGGTTCCAGGCGATGGCTTTGCGGCGCCGCTGCGGGGCGGCGAACAGCTCGTCCTCGTCGAGGTCGGCGTGCCCTGGGCGGGAGAGGCCGGCGGCCGCGTCGATGTCTGTACCCCGGGCGGCGAACCGCTGGCGCTCGTCGCCGGCGACGCCGACATCCTCGGCCAGGCCATGCTGCGGCTGCGCGGCAAGCTCGATTATTCGGGCGTCGGTTTCGCGCTGCTGCCCGGGCGCTTCACCCTCCGCCAGTTGCAGGACGTCCACGAGGCGATCCTCGGTGTCCGCCTCAACAAGCCGGCGTTTCGCCGCCGCATGCTCGACAAGGGCTGGCTGGAAGCGACCGGCGAACGCGAGACCGGCGCCTCGTTCCGCCCGGCCGAACTCTATCGTTTCCTTGCCCCGAAAGGCGCCTGACATGGCCTATATCAAGAACTTCGGCTTCCTCGCCCAGCTGCGCAGCGACGCCAGCAACCATGTCATCCGCTATCGCGGCGGCCAGGTTCGAGCGAGCGGCCGCGGCCTCGTCTTCTGGTTCATCCCCGAAACCAGCAGCATCGCCGAACTGCCGATGGACGATCGCGAGATGACGCTGTTCGTGCGCGGTCGCAGCCAGGATTTCCAGGCCGTGGCGGTGCAGGGCACGCTGGCCTGGCGCGTCGCCGACCCGCTGCGCCTTGCCGAGCGCGTCGATTTCAGCGTCGCGCTGACCACCGGTCGCCACCAGGGCGAGCCGATCGAGCGCATCGAGACTCGGCTCGCCGGGCTCATCAACCAGGCGACGGCGCAATATCTGGCAGAGGCGCCGGTGCGCGCCCTGCTCGATGCCGGGCTCGATCCGCTGCGGCTGCGGCTGGAGGCCGCCGTCGGTGCCGACCCGGCGCTCGCCGAGATCGGCATCGCCGTCGTCGCCGTGCGGTTGACCAATATCGCGCCGTCGAGCGAGCTCGAGCGCGCGCTGCAGACCCCGACCTTCGAGGCGCTGCAGCAAAAGGCCGACCAGGCGATGTTCGAACGCCGGGCGCTGGCGGTCGACAAGGAGCGCGCGATCGCCGAGAACGAGCTCGCCAACCGCACCGAACTGGCGCGGCGCGAAAAGCAGCTCATCGCCGAGGAAACCGCCAACGCCCGCGACCGCGCCATCGGGCTTGCCGAGGCACAGCAGATCGAGGCGGCGGCGGCGGCTGAGCGGACCCGCACCGTCGAAAGCGCCAATGCCGAGGCCGAGCGCAGCCGGATCGGCATCTATCGCGACCTGCCGCCGGCGGTGCTGCTGGGCCTCGCCGCACGCGAACTCGCCGGCAAGCTCGACACCATCGAGCATCTGAACATCACCCCCGACCTGCTGGCGGCGGTGCTCGGCGAATTCCGCAAGGGTCCGGCGCTGATCGATGCCGGCTGATGGCGACGAACAGCCCGCGCGCCGTCTTCGTGACCCGGGAGACCGATTACGAGCTGCTGATCGCGCGGCACGCCACCCGCGAGCAGGCGCGCTTTTTCCTCGCGACGCGCGGCCAGCAGATTGCCGAGGTCGAAGGCCGGCATGACCGGTTCGAGGCGACGCTGAAGGCGGCGCGGGCGGCGGTGCCCGGCGACTGGCGCCAGGCGCTGGTCCGCCGCGCCGATTTCGACCGCTTCCTGTTCGGGCCGGAGGATGTGATCGTCGCGGTGGGCCAGGACGGCCTGGTCGCCAACGTCGCCAAATATCTCGACGGCCAGCCGGTGCTCGGCGTCAACCCGGCGCCCGACCTGTACGACGGCGTGCTGGTCCGGCTGCCGCTGGCGGCGCTGGGGCGGTCGCTGGTCGCCAGCGCGCAGGGCGACACCGCGGTCGAGCGGCGCACCATGGTCGAGGCCCGGCTCGACAGCGGCGCGACCCTGTTGTCGCTCAACGAGATCTTCGTCGGGCATCGCAGCCACCAGTCGGCGCGGTACCGGATCGGTGTCGGCGACACCGCCGAGGACCAGTCGTCGAGCGGCATCATCGTGGCCAGCGGCACTGGCGCCACCGGCTGGGCGCGGTCGATCATGCTGGCGACCGGCAACACGGTTGCGCTGGCACCGGAGGAACGCGCCATCGGCTATTTCGTGCGCGAGCCGTTCCCGAGCGTCGCCACGCGCACGACGCTGCAGGCCGGCAAGCTGACCGACACGCCGCTGCTGGTGACATCCCGCATGAATGACGGCGGCGTCATCTTTGCCGACGGTATCGAGCAGGATTTCCTGGCTTTCGGCTGGGGCGAGCAGGTGCGGATCGCGACGGCGGCCCAAACGCTGCGACTGGTGACAGCGGCATAGCCGGCCAGCGCGCGGCTACCGGACCCGGCGCTGACCGTACCAATATGACGCGGCGTGCGAATTTTATGACCGGCGGCCTAGTCGCGGTCCGCCATTACGCGCTAGCAACAGCGAGTGACCGACCCCACCCAATCCACCTTGCGGACCGTCTTGACCCGCAGGGCGCTGACCGCGCCGGTCTGGCTCGACCGGGCGCCGCTCAGGGCCGAGCTGTTCGGCGTCGAGCGGCTGGAGGCGCATGCCCAGTCGCTGGCCCGTGCCGAGCAGATCGAGCCGGGCTCGCTGCGCTCCCGCCAGCTGCTGACCCGGCTCGACGACAATGCCGTGGCGCTGCGCCGGACCTATCGCGAGACCGCCGAGGCGCTTGAGCTCGACCGGCCGATCGCGCCGGCGGCGGTCTGGCTGATCGACAACTACCACATCGTCGAAAAACAGATCCGCAAGATCCGCGACGACCTGCCGACCGATTTCTACCGGCAGCTGCCCAAGCTCGCCACCGGCCCGCTGGCGACGCTGCCGCGCGTCTTTGCCATCGCCTGGGCCTATGTCGCGCACAGCGACAGCCTGTTCGAGGAACAGCGTTTTCGCCGCTATGTCGGCGCCTATCAGCAGGTCAGCGCCCTCACCATCGGCGAGCTGTGGGCGCTGGCCATCGCCCTGCAGTTGGTCATGGTCGAGAACCTGCGCCGGCTTGCCGACCTCGCCATCGCCGACGAACAGGACCGCACCCGCGCCGAGGCCTTTGCCAACGCGCTGTTCGCGGCGCCCAGCGATGCGGTCGCGCTCGCCAGCCTGGCGACGATCGACGGTCTGCAGCCGACCGCGTTCATGAGCCAGCTGGCGCTGCGCCTGCGCGACGCCGACAACCGCAGCGAGATGGCGCGGCGCTGGCTCGAATCCCAGGCCGCCGCCGCCGGCACCAGCATCACCGCGATCGACACGCTCGCCCAGACCGCGCTGATCGCCTCCACCGCGTCGATTCGCAACGTCATCACCTCGATGCGCACCATCGCCGAGACCGACTGGGGCGACATGGTCGAAGCGGTCAGCCTCCCTGATCGCGTCCTGCGCGAGGGCAGCGCCTTTGCGCGCATGGATTTCGCCTCGCGCAATCTCTACCGCAACGCCCTGGAGGAGTTGTCGCGTGGCTCTGCCTATGCCGAGGATGCCGTCGCCACCCGCGCCATCGCGCTGGCAGAGGCGCGGCTGCGCGACAATTTCGTCGACAAGGACCCGGGCTTTTACCTGATCGGGCCGGGCCGGCCGCTGCTGGAGGACGACATCGGCTTTGTGCCGCCCGTCGACAGCCGGCTGGCGCGGCGCATCCGCGACGGCGGCATCCTGTTCTACATCGGTGTCGTCATGCTGGCCGCGCTGCTGCTGGTGCAGGCGCCGCTGATCGGCCTGCAGGCCGCGGCGCTGCCGCCCTGGCTCGCGGTGCCGCTGCTGTTCGCGGTGCTGATCATGGCGATCGAGACCGCGACGGCGATCGTCAACCGCGTGATGGCGACGGTGCTGCCGCCGCGCATCATCCCGGCGCTGGAGATGAAGGACGGCGTGCCCGCCGACTTGCAGACGCTGGTCGTGGTGCCGATCCTGCTCGGCTCCAATACCCGCGTCCACGAGGAGATCGCCGCCCTCGAGATCCACCATCTGCGCACCCGCGAGGACGCCGTGCGCTATGCGCTGCTGTCGGATTTCGGCGATGCGCCGAGCGAGACGCTGCCCGGCGAGGCCGAGCGGCTCGTTGAGGCCCATGCTGCGGTCGCGGCGCTCAATGCCCGCCACCCGACGGCGGACGGTGCCCCGCGCTTCCTGTTCCTCCACCGCCGCCGCCAGTACAACCCGGCCGAACGCTGCTGGATGGGCTGGGAACGCAAGCGCGGCAAGCTGCACGAGCTCAACCGCCTGCTGCGCGGCGCCACCGATACCTCCTATTACGGCCCCGACGGCGGCTCCCCCGCGGTGCCGCCGGGCGTCCGCTATGTCATCACCCTCGATGCCGACACCCAGCTGCCGATGGGCGCGGCGCGGCGGATGATCGGCAAGATGGCGCACCCGCTCAACCGGCCGCGCTTCGACGTCGCCCAGCGCCGCGTCGTCGCCGGCTATGGCATCATGCAGCCGCGGGTCACCATCGCGCTGCCGGTCGGCCGCGGGCCCTCGGCGTTCGAGGCGCTCGCCGGCGGCCCGGCGGGCATCGATCCCTATGCCGCCGCCGCGTCGGACCTGTACCAGGACCTGATCGGCGAAGGCTCGTTCACCGGCAAGGGCATCTATGAAATCGACACCTTCATGGCGTCGATGGAGGGCCGCGTGCCCCCCAACACCATGCTCAGCCACGATCTGTTCGAGGGCATCCATGCCCGTGCCGGGCTGATCTCCGATGTCGAGGTCGTCGAGGATTTCCCCGTCCGCTACGACGCCGCGGTGCGCCGCCAGCATCGCTGGGTGCGCGGCGACTGGCAGCTGCTGCCGTGGATCCTGGGCCGCAGCCGCGCGCCCGCCGAGCGCCTGCCCGGCACCGGCCGGGCCAAGATGCTCGACAATCTGCGCCGCTCGCTGGTGGCGCCGTCGATCCTGCTGGCGCTGCTCGGCGGCTGGTTCATGCCCGTCGCCGCCGCCATCGCCTGGCTGCTCGGGCTGCTGCTGCTCATCGCCATCCCGCCGCTGCTGCCGCTGCCGTCGCTGCTGCTGGCGCCGCGCCCCCGCGACGTGCCGCTGCGCGCCCATGTCGGCGTGATCGGCAGCGAAATTCGCTCCGCCATCAGCCATATCGCGCTGCAGCTCACCACCGTCGCCGACCAGGCGGTGCGCATGGTCGACGCCATCGTGCGCACGCTGGCCCGGCTGGCGTTCACCCGCCGCAACCTGCTCGAATGGACGACCGCGGCCTCGGCGAGCGCCAGCCCCAATCCCGGCGTCGCGCAGACCTATTGGTTCATGGCGCGATCGCTGGTGCTGGTCGGCGTCGCCGCGCTGCTCGCCATCTGGCTGCAGCCGGCGATCGCGCCGCTGGTCGTGCCGCTGGCGCTGCTGTGGCTGGCGGCGCCCGCCATCGCCTGGGCGATCAGCCAGCCGCGCCCCGTCGCCACGGCGCCGGCGCTCGATGCCGCCCAGCGCCAGCGGCTGGAGGCGATCGCCCTGCAGACCTGGCGGTTCTTCACCACCCATGTCACCGCCGAGCACAACCACCTGCCGCCCGACAATTTCCAGGAAACCCCGGTGCCGATCGTCGCCGGCCGCACCTCGCCGACCAATATCGGGCTCTATCTGCTGGTCGTTGCCACCGCGCGCGACCGCCAATGGTGCCCGCAGGCCGAGGCCCTCGACCGGCTGCAGGCGACCTTTGCCACGCTGCGTCGCCTCGCCCTGTACCGCGGGCACCTGTTCAACTGGTACGACACCCGCGACCTGCGCGTGCTCGAACCGGCGTATGTGTCCGCCGTCGACAGCGGCAATCTCGCCGGGCATCTGATTGCGCTCGCCAACCTGCTCGATGCCTGGAACAATACTGCCGCCACCGCGCTGGCGGCCGAGGCGCGGGCGATGGCGCTGGCGATGGACTTTGCCTTCCTGCTCGATCCCGAACGCCTGCTGCTGTCGATCGGCTGGTCGGTCGCCGACAACCGCCGCGACGAAAGCTGCTACGACCTGCTGGCGTCCGAAGCGCGGCTGGCCAGCCTGTTCGCCATCGCCAAGGGCGATATTCCCGCCAGGCACTGGTTCCGCCTCGGCCGCAGCGCCACCACCGTCGGCAATTCGTCGGTGCTGATCTCGTGGTCGGGATCGATGTTCGAATATCTGATGCCGTCGCTGCTGATGCGCGCGCCCGACGGCAGCCTGCTCGAAACCTCCAACCGCCATGTCATCCAGCGCCAGCGCGAATATGCCGGCGAGGCCGGCGTACCCTGGGGCATCTCCGAATCCGCCTACAATGCCCGCGACCGCGAGATGACGTACCAGTACAGCAACTTCGGCGTGCCCGGGCTCGGCCTGAAGCGCGGCCTGTCGGAAAACCTCGTCATCGCGCCCTATGCCACCGGCCTCGCCACCATGGTCGACGCCGGCGCCGCGCTCGACAACCTGGCGGCGATCGAGGCCATCGGCGGTCGCGGCGAATTCGGGTTCTACGAGGCCATCGATTTCACCCCGGCGCGGGTGCCGAGCGGCGAGCGCGGCGCCGTCGTGCGCACCTATATGGCGCACCACCAGGGCATGGCGCTGCTGGCGATCACCAATGTCCTCGATGGCGGCCGGTTGCGCGATGCCTTCCACGCCGAACCGATGATCGAGGCGACGGCGCTGCTGCTGCACGAGCGGCCGCCGCGCGGCGTCGGTACCTTCAATCCGCGCGCCGAAGAAACCACTGTCGCCGCGACCGACCGCCCCGCCGAACCCGGTGCCACCCGCAGCTACAGCCAGCACGCCGGCGCCGTGCACCCCGTCCACCTGTTGTCGAACGGCCGCTATGCGGTGCTGCTGACCGGCAGCGGCGCCGGCTACAGCCGCTGGAAGGGGCTGGCGATCAACCGCTGGCGCGAGGATCCGGTGGTCGAGAACTACGGCACCTGGCTGTATGTCAGCGACCATCAGAGCGGCGCGTCATGGTCGGCGACGATGGCGCCGCGCGGCGGGCTGCCGACCCAGTACACCGCGATCTTCACCGAAGGCCGCGCCGAATTCCGCCGCTGCGACGGCGTGCTGGCGACGACGACCGAGGTGCTGATCTCCCCCGAGGACGATGCCGAGGTGCGCCGCGTGTCGATCGCCAACCGCGGCAACCGGGCGCGCCGCGTCGATGTGTCGTCGCTGATCGAGCTGTCGGTCGGCGCCCAGGACACCGATCTCGCCCACCCGGCCTTTGCCCGCATGTTCGTCGAGACCGAGCAGCTGGAGGGCCCGGTGCTGATCGCCCGCCGCCGGCCGCGCGGCAGCAGCGACCCGGCGATCTGGGTGGCGCATCTCGCCGTCGTGCAGGGCGACGCCGCCGGCCCCATCGAATGGGATACCGACCGCAGCGCCTTCATCGGCCGCGGCCATACCGCCGGCGATCCGCTCGGCTTGGCCCTCCCGGTGTCGGCGCCGCTCGGCGGGCATTGCGGCACGGTGATCGATCCGGCCTTTGCGCTGCGCTGCCCGCTGATCGTGCCGCCGGGACAGACGGTGCGCGTCGCCTTCTGGACCATCGCCGCCGCCTCGCGCGCCGAGCTGCTGGAGGCCGTCGACCGCCACCGCGAGGTCGCCGCCTTCGACCGGGCCGAACTGGGTGCCTGGACGCAAGCGCAGGTCGAACGCCGCTTCCTGCGCCTCGATGCCGGCGACGCCGCCGATTTCCAGCGCCTCGCCGGCCATATCGTCAACGCCGGCGCCGTCCATGCGCCGCCGCCGGCGCTGGTCGCGGCGGCGGCCGGGCCGCAATCGGCGCTGTGGGTGCACGGCATTTCGGGCGACCTGCCGATCGTCGTCGTCCGCATCGACGATCCGCGCGACATGGGCGTCGTCGTCGACCTGCTGCGCGCCTTCGAATTCCTGCAGGCGCGGTTCCTGGCGTTCGACCTTGTCATCCTCAACCAGCGCCGCGCCTCCTATGTCCAGGACCTGCAGAACGCCATCGACGATGCGGTGCGCGCCGTCAGGGCGCGACCGGCGCCGGCGGGCGTGCGCGGCGATGTCTATACGCTGCGCGCCGACCTGATGCTCGAACAGCAGGTGGCGGCGCTGCGCGCGCTGGCCCGGGTGGAGATCGCCGCCCAGCGCGGGTCGCTGCGCCGCCAGCTGCAGCGGCCCGAGACGGCGCTGGTCGATGTGCCGCCGGCGGTGGTCGCCGCCAGCCACGCGCCCCGCCCTGGCCGCCCGCGCGAAACGGCGCTGCCCCGGCCCGAAACGGTCGAATTCTGGAACGGCCATGGCGGTTTCCATGCCGATGGCCGCGAATATGCCATCATCCTCGACGGCCGCCAGGCGACGCCGGCGCCGTGGATCAACGTCCTCGCCAACCCCGATTTCGGCTGCCAGGTCTCGGCCGACGGGCTGGGCGCGATCTGGTCGGGCAATGCCCGCGAAAACCAGCTGACGCCCTGGTCGAACGACACCGTCGGCGATCCGCCCGGCGACATGCTGTATATCCGCGACCTCGACACCGGGCAGGTCTGGTCGCCGACCCAGGCGCCCGCCGGCACCGGCGGCCGCCGCTGCACGCGCCACGGTTTCGGCTACAGCCGCTTCCATTCATCGGGCCATGGCATCGAAAGCGACCTGCTCGTCCATGTCCCGCTCGATGCGCCGCTGCGGCTGGCGCGCCTGACCCTGCGCAACACGTCGAGCGAGCCGCGCGTGCTGTCGGTCACCGGCTATGCCGAATGGGTGCTCGGCCAGGCCCGGTCCAAGACCGCGTCGCACATCGTCACCGAACATGACGGCGACACCGGCGCGCTGTTCGCCCGCAATCCGTTCGATCCCGAAACCGGCGGCCGCATCGCCTTTGCCGATCTCGGCGGCTGCCAGACCGGCTGGACCTGCGATCGCGCCGCCTTCGTCGGCCGCGGCGGCAGCCTCGCCGCGCCCGCCGCGCTCGCCCATGACACGCCGCTCGCCCCGGCCTGCGGCGCCGGGCTCGACCCCTGCGCCGCGTTGATGACCGAAGTCACGCTGGCACCCGGCGAAGCCTGTGAACTGGTCTGGACGATCGGCCAGGCCGCCGACCGCGACGCTGCGCGGGCGCTCGTGCGGCATTGGCGGGATGCCGATCTCGACGCCGAACTGGCGCGCACCACCGCGCATTGGCGCAGCACGCTCGGCACCGTCGAACTGCGCAGCCCCGACCGTGCCATGGACATCATGCTCAACGGCTGGCTGCTCTACCAGGTGCTCGGCTGCCGGGTCTGGGGCCGTGCCGGCTTTTACCAGGCCAGCGGCGCCTATGGTTTCCGCGACCAGTTGCAGGATGGCGGCGCGCTGCTGCTGGCGCGGCCCGACCTTGTCCGCCCGCACCTGCTGCGCGCCGCCGGGCGGCAGTTCCGCGAGGGCGATGTCCAGCATTGGTGGCTGCCCGAAAGCGGCCGCGGCGTCCGCACCCGCATTTCCGACGATCGCGGCTGGCTGGCGATTTCGGTCGCGGATTATGTCGAATCGACCGGCGACGCCGCCATCCTCGAAACCGCGATCCCGTTCCTCGAGGGCCGGCCGCTGGAGCCGGGCGAGCACGACGCCTTCTACCAGCCCGACACCAGCCACGACACGGCGTCGCTCTATACCCATTGCGCGCTGGCACTCGACCAGTCGGTGGCGATGACCGGCGCGCTCGGCCTGCCGCTGATCGGCGGCGGCGACTGGAACGACGGCATGAACCGCGTCGGCGAGGGCGGGCAGGGCATGAGCGTATGGCTCGGCTGGCACCTCATCCACGCCATCACCCGCTTCGCGCCCTTTGCCGACGCCCGCGAGCCCGATCGCGCCGCCCGCTGGCGCGCCCATGCCGAAAGCCTGCGCGCCGCCATCGAGACGGTCGCCTGGGACGGCGAATGGTACCGCCGCGCCACCTATGACGACGGCACCTGGCTCGGCAGTGCCGACAGCGACGAGTGCAAGATCGATTCGATCGCCCAGACCTGGAGCGTCATCAGCGGCGCCGGCGATCCGGCGCGGGCGGCGCAGGCGCTGGCCTCCATCCGCCGCCACCTCGTCGATCGCGAGCGGCGGCTGGTCAAGCTGTTCACGCCGCCGTTCGACCTGACCGACCACGACCCCGGCTATATCCGCGGCTATCCACCTGGTTTGCGCGAGAACGGCGGCCAGTACAGCCATGCCGCGATGTGGACGATCATCGCCGCGGCGCTGACCGGCGACGGCCGCGGCGCCGTCGACCTGTTCCAGCTGCTCAACCCGATCAACCATGCGCTGACCGGCGCCGACGCTGACCATTACCGCGTCGAGCCCTATGTCGTCGCCGCCGATGTCTATGGGGTGGCGCCCAACGCCGGCCGCGGTGGCTGGACCTGGTACACCGGCGCCGCCGGCTGGATGTACCGCGCCGGCATCGAGCATATCCTCGGCCTGCGCCGCAGCGGCGACAGCGTCCGCCTGAAACCGTGCATTCCCGACGACTGGCCCGGCCTGACGCTGGCGCTCAACCTCGGCCACAGCCGGTATCGCATCACGATCACGCGCGCCGCCACCCCGCACTGCACCCTCGACGGCGCGCCGCTCGCCATTGTCGATGGCGGCGTCGCATGGGCACTCCTGCCGGGCGACCACGACATCGCCTGGTCGCTGTAGTGCGCGGCGCTAGTGCGCCGTCCAGCCGCCATCGATGACCAGTTCCGACCCGGTCATGTAGCGCGATTCGTCCGACGCCAGGAACACGATGCCGTCGGCAATGTCCGCCGGCAGCCCGGCAAAGCCCAGCGGTGACGCGGTCGCGATCAGGTCGGCATCGACGGCGTTGGCCCCCGGCGGCAGGCCGACCGCGGCGCTGATCGTGCCGACTTCGTCGATCTTGCCCCAGATCGGCGTGTCGATGATGCCCGGGTGGACCGAATTGACGCGGATGCCGTCCTTGGCCGCGGCACATTCCATCGCCACCGCCTTGGTGAACAGCCGCACCCCGCCCTTGGTCGCGCAATAGCCCGACAGCCCGGCGGAGCCGGCGATGCCCGCCACCGACGAGATGTTGATGATCGAGCCGCCACGATAAGTCCCTTCCGGCTTGTCGGCGCGCATCGCCGGGATGCTGTGCTTGGTGCCGAGGAAGACGCCGGTCAGGTTGATCGCCAGCTGCCGGTTCCACTGGTCGAGCGTCATCTCCGTCACCGAAGCGCCGGTGCCGATGCCGGCATTGTTGACGAGGATGTCGAGCCGCCCGAACAGCCGCAGGGTCGAAGCGACCAGCTCCGCCCAGCGGTCTTCCTCCACGACATCCTGGCCGCGGAATTCGGCACGGCCGCCGGCGTCGGTGATCGCCTTTGCCGTCTCGCGGCCGCCGGGCATGTCGATGTCGGTCAGGAATACCCCGGCACCTTCGCGGGCCAGCGCGATCGCCGCCGCCCGGCCGATGCCGCTCGCCGCGCCGGTGACGAACGCCACCCGGCCATCAAGTCGTCCCATGTTCGATCTCCCCATCGTGTTTTGCAGCGACGCTAGTCCCCCGGCGACCCGGCGTCATCACCCCGAACGGACCTTGCCCGCAATAATCGGCCGCGCTTTGCGCTGGATCAATGTCCGGCCCCTCGCGAGCGCCCACAGCGGCGCCATCAACAGGGAGCAAAGACAATGCGCGTTTCGAACCTCATCGCCGGCCTGGCGCTCGCCACCACCGTCATCGCCACCCCGGCGGCCGCCAAGCAGGGCGATGTCCTCGTCCGCCTGCGCGCCATCATGGTATCGCCCAACGAAAGCAGCGGCTCGGTGCTGCCCAGCTTCCCGGGCGCCGGCGTGTCGATCAACGACGCCTATGCGCCGGAGCTCGATTTCACCTACATGGCGACCGATCACCTCGGCCTCGAGCTCGTCCTCGCCACCGACAAGCACACGATCAGCGGCACCGGCACGCTGGCCGGCGTCGGCAAGCTGGCCAGCACCTGGGTGCTGCCGCCGACGCTGACCCTGCAATATCATTTCCTGCCCGCCGGCCATGTCCGGCCCTATGTTGGCGCCGGCATCAACTACACGATCTTCTATTCCAAAAACGCCAGCGCCGCGCTCGAGGGCGCCGTCGGCCCCACCGATGTCAGCCTGAAAAGCAGCTTCGGTTATGCCGTGCAGGCCGGCGTCGACGTCGACATCAGCGAGAAATTCTTCCTCAACCTCGACCTCAAGTACATCGACATGACGACCCGGGCGAAGCTGACCAGCGGCGCGCTCGTCAACCAGGTCGCCGTCGACATCAATCCGTTCGTGTTCGGCGTCGGCCTCGGCATGCGTTTCTAATGTCGCCTACCTTCCCGTCATGCTGGCGCCCGCCAGCATCCACCGGGGTGCCATGGACCGACAGCGGAACCATGGCACCCCGTTTGGTGCAACGGCGGGCCGGTCGGCGCCCTGCCCAACGGTGGATGCTGGCGTTCGCCAGCATGACGATGGAGGGCAATGGCGCCGGGCGGCTACCAGAACTGGCTGCCCGGCACGCCCTTGAACGGCCCCGCCAAATCCGACGTGATCCAGCCGCCGTAGAAACCACCCGGCTGCGGTCGTACCTGCTCGCCATCGACGGTCACCGCGTCGAACGGTGCTGCATAAAAGGCGATGTGGTCGCGCAAGGGCACAAAGCGCGGTGTCGGCTGCGGATAGCTCCAGCCGACCGCCGCCAGCCGGGCATCGCCGACAGCGACGTCCCAATAGACGGCAAGCCCCTTCCATTCGCACACCGAACCGCGTTGCGGCGACGGCTGCAGCAACGCCATGGCGATATCGGCCGGCGGCAGATACCAGGTCGGCGGGTGGCTGGTCTCCAGCGTCCGCAGCGCCCGTGCCGTATCGGCGATAATGACGCCGCGATGCGTGATGCGCAGCCGCCGCGTGGACGCCTCCAGCGCCGGCGGCCGCGGATAATCCCAGACGCTTTCCTGGCCGGGCAGGATCGGATCCGGGGTCGGCATCAGGCGAGCAGCGTCCGGATGGCGCCCCAGGCCGCGGCAAGGAACAGGATGAAGGTCGGCAAAATCGTCAGCAGGAAGCCCAGGCTGCGCGTCTTGGGGTCGACATAATAGGCGCGGGCATAGGCAAAGCGCCCGACCGTCCAGATCAGCCCCAGCCCGCCGGCAATGGCATCGCCGAGCACCGGCGCCGCCAGCATCGCCGCGGGCACGAACAGCACCAGCTGTTCCAGCGTGTTGATATGGACGCGGTTGCGCTTGTCGAATTCGGGATGGCCCGACGACTGCGGCGCCGGCACGTCGTATTTGCCGCGCGCCGCGCCGACGACGGCGCCCAGGCCGAAATAGACCGCCAGCGCGAGCAGTATCGCCAGTGACGTCAACGGATATAGTGCCATGTCGTGCCCCCCGTACCCTCGGTCGATCGCGACCAATCTGAGTCAGGCGCAAATCCATAGGCGGAGCGGCGCCGGAGTGCAACCGGGGGGGCGTGCAGGGGCGGGCTTCATGCCCGTGGCGGCAAACCACCCTTTGCCCGTCATCCCAGCGAAGGCTGGGATCCAGCTTTCTTCCGCTCCGTGCCGCAGAAAGAAAGCTGGATCCCAGCCTTCGCTGGGATGACAGGGAGAGAGGGCGCGCTCCCCTACGGCCAGAACCGCTTCGAAGCGATCGCCGCGCCTTCGGCCAGCGCCGCCAGCTTGGCCCAGACCACGCCGGGGTCGACCCCGCCCGATCCGGCATGGATCGAAAACCCGCAGTCGACCCCGGCCATGACGTTGTCGCGGCCGACAAGGTGGGCATAGCGGCCGATGCGCTGGGCGATCAGTTCCGGGTGCTCGATATAGCCCGACTGGCATTCGACGACGCCGGGGATCAGCACCTTGCCCTCGGGCACGCCGACGGCTTCGAACAGCGCGAATTCATGGGCGTGGCGCGGGTTGGCGGCCTCGAACTGGATGGCGTGCGGGCGTGCGGTCCACACCAGGTCGATGATGTCGGCCAGCGGCACGTCGCAATGGTGCGGCCCCGGGTAATTGCCCCAGCACAGGTGCATCCGCATCATCTCGGGCGCGATGTTGCGCGTTGCATGGTTCAGCGCGGCGATGTTGAGCGCCATGCGGTCGCGAAAGCCGGCAATGTCGAGGTCGCGGAACTGGGTGTGCCGACCCATCGCCAAGTCCGGGCAATCGACCTGCAGCGTGATGCCGGCGGCGGTGATGGCTTCATATTCGTGGCGCAGCCCCTCGGCGAGGGCGAACAGATAATCCTCGTCGCTGTCGTAATGGGCATTGGCAAAGAACAGCGCGGTGACGCCGGGAGAAGCCGCCGACAGGAAACCCTGCGTCCCCGGATGCCGCGCCAGCGCCGCCTTCAGATTGGCGGCATCGATATGGACGGCGTCCATGTCCTTGACGGTGATCGGTGCGTTGCAGGCCGGGGTCTTCCTGTGCCGGCGGCCGGCATCGCCGAAGATGCGCGCCTTGACGCCGGGGAAGTCCTCGACATCCTGGAAGACATAGCTGTTGCCCTCGCCGCCAAAGCCGTGGAGCCGATCCTTGATATAGGTGGCATAGCTTGGTTTCGACTGTTCGCCATCGTTGATGATCGCGACACCAGCACCGGCCTGGGCGGCGACGACCTCGCCGACGGCGCGCTCGACACGGGCCGCCAGTGCCGCCGCATCGACCGCCTCGCCGGCCTCGCGGGCAAAGACCATCTCGATCAGGTCGTCGGCGCGCGGCAGGCTGCCGACATGGGTGGTCAGGAAGCGGCCGGCGCTCATGCCAGTTCGGCCCGGACCAGCGCCGCAGGGTCGTGTTCTGCGCGGACCAACGCCGCGCCGGCAGCCATCGCCTGCATCTTCCCGAACGCGACTTCGCGCGGCAGGTATTTCATGCCGCAATCGGGGGCGACGATGACCTTGTCGGCGTCGACATGCGGCAGCGCCTTGCGGATGCGCGCCGCCACCGTTTCGGCGGTTTCGATGTCGTGGGTCGACAGGTCGATGACGCCGAGGATGATCGATTTGCCGCGCAGGTTTTCCAGCACCACGGTGTCGAGGTTCGACTGGGCAGTTTCCAGCGAAACCTGCTTGACCGTCGACCCGGACAGTTCGGGCAGGAAGTTATAGCCGGTCGGGCGCTCGTGGATGATCGCGGCATAGCCGAAGCAGATGTGCAGCGCGGTCTGGCCGGTGATGCCCGCCAGCGCGGCGTTGACCGCCTCCAGCCCGTACTCGCGCGCCGCGTCGGGGCGGGCCTGCATATAGGGTTCGTCGATCTGGACGATGTCGGCACCAGCGGCGAACAGGTCGCGGATCTCGGCATTCACCGCCTCGGCATAATCGAGCGCCATCTCGCGCAAGCTGGGGTAGAAATCATTCTGCGCCTGCTGCGCCATGGTGAACGGGCCGGGCACGGTGATCTTGATCATCCGGTCGGTATTGGCGCGCAGAAAGGCGACGTCACGGGTCTCGACGGCATGGCGGCGACGGATGCGGCCGGTCACGCGGGGCACCGGATTGGGATGGCCCGAGCGATCGAGCGCCGAGCCGGGATTGTCGAGATCGACGCCATCGAGCGCTGTCGCAAAGCGGTTCGAATAGCTTTCGCGGCGCATCTCGCCATCGGTGATGATGTCGAGCCCGGCGCGTTCCTGGTCGCGAATGGCGATCAGCGTCGCATCGTCCTGGGCCTGGTCGAGATATTCGGGCTGCACCCGCCACAATTCCCGGGCGCGGACCCGCGGCGGGAAGCGGCCGGCGAGCTTTTCACGGTCGATCAACCAGTCCGGCTGGGGATAGGAGCCGACGAGCGAGGTGGGAAACAGCATAAGCGGAGCCTTTCCAAGGGCAAGAAATCTTCAACTCCCTCCCCCTTGCGGGGAGGGCGACTCGCGAAGCGAGCGGGGTGGGGGTATCCGTGTCGACCCTGGTGAACCCCTCGCCTCCTCACGGCCCATCATAGGAAATCGCCGCCGCCGCCGCCCCCGACAGCATGAACCCGATCGGCCGCTCCGATTCTTCCTGCAGGTGTGCGATCAGGCTCGCCGTCCGCGCCAGCAGCGAAATGCCCTTCAGCGCCGCCAGCGGAAAGCCGACGTCGAGCATCACCGCCGGGATGGCGCCGTTGACGTTGACCGGCAGCGGCCGGCCGATGACGGCGGGCAGGCAGGTGCCGACGGCGTTCAGAGCGGCGATATGTGGCCCTTCGATGCCATGCTCGGCGGCGAGCTGCAGCAGCAGGTTGGCGCGCGGGTCGCCGCCGCTGTGCTGGGGATGGCCGAAGCCCGGGATGGCCTTTTTCTCGGCGCGGAGCGCGCGGACCGCGGCCTCGGCATCGCCGCCCGCGACGACATCGGCGAGGAAGCGCCCGGCGACTTCGGCGCTGCCGAGCACCACCGAGCCGCAGCCGAGCAGGCCGGCGGCGACGGCGCCATGGAAGGCCTCGGGCGCGGCGGCATAGGTCATGCGGGTGGCGACGACGCTGGGCACCAGACCATGCTCGGCGATGGCGGCGAGCACGGCATCAGCGAAGAATTTCTGGGTCGGGGTAGGGGCGGTGCCGGTGACCAGCAGCCAGAAATAGCTGGTGAAATCCATCTTGCCGATGATCTCGCCGCACAGGTCATGGCCGCGGACGCGGATGCTCTCGGCGTCCGACGTGCAGATGGCGGTAAAGGGCGCGTCCTGCTTTCCGATGCGCATCACGACTCCCCAAGCGTTCGATTTTCGAACTTGTTTTCGTTATGCGAAGTTTGTATCAGGCGTCAAGGTGATCGCGGCGATTTGATACGTGAGATTGGGCTGCCGTGTTGCCATCGATCGACGTCGATTTGCAGTTGAATGAACGTTCAAGAAAAACCGTACGAAACTGCCTGTTTTTACCACGCCGACGGTACCGAAACGCCGACGACCAGCCGCTCGAACCCACCCTGACTGCGAGTTTACGGCCCTGAGATAGCAACAAAATGATCGCGAAAATGGTCTTTTCGGTCGTCCGGCCTGCCGGCAGGACTGGCTGCCTGTCGCATTTCGAGACGAAATCACCAGCGTTTCGGCGGGGAGATCCGGGAATCGGGCAAAAGGACCGTCGAAAAACCGGTTGAAAATCGCCGGCAATACCCGCCGGCAGCAGGAGAACGACATGGCGCTGCCCCTTTCCGATGTCCGGGTGCTCGAAATGGGCACGTTTATCACGGGGCCAGCCGCCGGGATGATGCTGGCGGACCTCGGCGCCACGGTCATCAAGGTAGAACAACCCGTCACCGGCGACCCGTTCAGGTCGTTCCGGGGCAAGCTTTATGCCCCGCATTTCCAGACGTGGAACCGCAACAAGCGCAGCGTGACGCTCGACACCCGCACCCCCGACGACCGTGCGGCGCTGGACAAACTCATCGCCGAATCGGACGTTTTCATCCAGAATTTCCGCCCCGGCGTCGCCAAGAAGCTCGGTGTCGACGCCGAGCGGCTGCAGGGAATCAACCCGCGCCTCGTCTATTGCTCCATCTCGGGGTTCGGCAGCACCGGTCCCGACCGCGATCGACCGGCCTTCGACACCGTCGCGCAGGCAGCGTCAGGGTACCTCCGGCTACTGCTCAACCCCAGCCGGCCGCGGGTTGTCGGCCCCGCCATTGCCGATGCGATGACTGGTTTCTATGCCGCGCAAGGGGTGCTGGCAGCGCTTTACGAGCGCCAGGCGACCGGTCGGGGACGCCTTGTCGAGACCTCCATGTTCGAGGCGATGTGCCATTTCAACCTCGACGACTTCACCCATTTGCGTGCCGACGACCAGTTGATGGGGCCCTACAGCCGGCCTCACGTCAGCCAATCGTATGTTTTCCAGTGCAGCGACGGGGCATGGATTGCCCTTCACATGTCGTCGCCGCCCAAGTTCTGGGAGAATCTGGCCCTGGCGGTGGACCGTCCGGACATGCTGGAGCAGCCGGAATTCGCCTCCCGCGAGGCCCGGATTGCCAATTACGAGGCCATTGTCGACTATCTGGCACCCCTGTTTGCCACCCGTCCGCGGGCCGAATGGTGTGCACGACTGACCGAACTGGAGGTGCCCAATGCGGCGGTGGCGACCTCCGAGGAGGTGCTGGCGAGCCCGCAGGCACGGGCCCTGGAGCTCGAAATCACCGCGCCGGGGCCGTTCGGACCCTTCCGCACCATCCGTTCACCGCTCAGTTTCGACGGGGAACGGTCGCTTGTCGTCACGGCGCCGCCGCTGCTGGGGGCCGATAATGCGGCAATCCTGGGCCGCAGTGACCCCGCCTGAGGCCTTGCAAGGGGGTGCGGCCACCCCTAGCGCTGACATCATGGCACGCGAACCCAAGGATCCGGAGTATCTTTCGACCCTGCAACGGGGCCTCAGCGTGCTGCGCGCCTTCGACCAGGCCCATCCCGAGATGGCCCTGTCGGAGGTGGCGACGGTCACCGGACTGCCTCCCGCAGCAGCGCGGCGGTGCCTGAACACCCTCGTGGCGCTGGGATATGTGGCCCAGATCGGCCGGAAATTCCTGCTGCGGCCCGAGGTTTTGTCGTTCGGATCGGCCTATCTGGCGTCGATGAACATCGAACAGGTGGCCGTCCCGCCCCTGCAATTGCTGCGCGACAACACCGGGGACTCGGCGTCGCTGGCGGTCCGGTCGGGGCGCGACCTGCTGTATGTGTGCCATATTCCGACGAATCGACGCATCCGGCTCGGTGTCGGGGTGGGAACGCGCTTCCCCCTGCACGCGACATCGATGGGAAAAGTGCTGCTGGCGTACCAGGACGAGGCCGGAATCGAGGGGTTTCTGGCCGCCGCACCGCTGGCAAGGCTGACCGAGCGCACCGTCACCGACCCCCAGGCGTTCCGCGAGCGGCTGCGGATGGTGCGCGAACGGGCCTATGACTCGGCGCTGGATGAGCTCGACTATGGCATCGTGTCGGTGGCGGTGCCGGTGTTCGGCGCCGAAAACCGGGTGGTGGCGGCGATAAACTGCTCGACCTCGACGACGCGGATCTCCCAGGACGAGCTGGTGCGGACGCGCCTGCCGATGCTCCGCGAGGCGGCGCGCGAGATCGAGGAGCAGCTGCGGCGCTGGCCAACACTGGCGCGGTCGCTCTCGGCGGGGTGAAAGCGGCGGGTTTCGGGGCGCGGCGCGCGATTCCGATGCGATTTTCCGATGGTTGAAATCCAACGTTCTGGCGTCGGTGCCGGGATTCGGGTGCGAAAACCGGCTGGCGGCGGAGGCGTGCGGGGGGCTCCGTGGACCGGGAGCGAGCGTTTTGCCCGGTTTTCGGGGGATTTCCGGGTGGAAGTGGGGGTGAGGTCGGGGC
>QBLU01000053.1:15162-25032 GCA_003241875.1 Alphaproteobacteria bacterium | reverse complement strand
CCCCTACCCTGCCCGCCGCCCGCGCCCCCGCCGGCCCGGTGCTGATCACCCTTGTCGTCATGCTCGGCACCTTCATGACGATCCTCGATTCGACGATCGCTAATGTCGCGCTGCCGCACATGCAGCCGTCGCTCGGCGCCGCGTCGGACACCATCTCCTGGGTGCTGACCAGCTATATCGTCGCCACCGCGATCGCGACCCCGCTGACCGGCTGGCTGGCGGAAAAGCTCGGCCGCCGGCAGCTGTTCCTTTATTCCGTCGCAGGTTTCGTCGCGGCCTCGATGGCCTGTGGCCTGGCGCAATCGCTTGAGCAGATGGTCGTCTTCCGCATGCTGCAGGGCGCCGCCGGGGCGTTCCTCGCGCCACTGGGGCAGGCCTATGTGCTCGATGTCTGGCCGCGCGAGAAACACGGCAAGGCGATGGCCTGGTGGGGCGTCGGCATCATGGTCGGGCCGATCCTGGGGCCGGTCATCGGCGGCTGGCTGACCGAAAGCTTCGACTGGCGCTGGGTGTTCTTCATCAACCTGCCCTTCGGCCTGCTGGCGCTGTTCGGCGCCGCCGCCGTGCTGCCCCGGGTCGATGCCAGCCCGCGCCGCTTCGATCTCACCGGCTTTGCCCTGCTATCGGTCGGCGTCGCGGCCATGCAGCTGTTCCTCGACCGCGGCCAGCAGCTCGACTGGTTCCAGAGCTGGGAAGTGCGGATCGAGGCCGGCATCGCGCTGGCGGCGCTATGGGCTTTCGGCGTCCATGTGCTGACCAGCCGGGGGGCGCTGCTCGACCGGCGGATGATCCTCGACCGCAACGTGATGACGGGGTTCCTGTTCATCACCCTCATCGGCCTGCTGCTGACCGGCACCACCGCGCTGGTCCCGACGATGCTGCAGAGCCTTTATGGCTATCCGGTCATCGAAACCGGCATGCTGCAGATGCCGCGCGGGGTCGGCATGATGCTGGCGATGATGGCGGCCGGGCAGTTGATCGGCAAGGTCGATGCGCGCGGCATCATCGGCCTCGGCCTCGTCCTGTCGGCGGCGAGCCTCTACATGATGAGCCTGTTTTCCCCGATTATGGACGCGACGCCGTTCATCGCCTCGGGCTTCATCCAGGGTGCCGGGCTGGGGCTGATCTTCGTGCCGCTCAACACGCTGGCGTTCGCGACGCTGCCGGCCGACCTGCGCACCGATGCGGCCGGCTTCTACATGCTGCTGCGCAATCTCGGCGGATCGGTCGGTATCAGCCTCGGCGTCGGCGTGCTCGCCCGTCAGGCCCAGGTCAGCCATGCCGACATCGGCGCCGCGCTGACGCCGTTCACTCTGCCTTGGGCCGATGCCAGCGTCGCCCGCACGCTGGGCGCCGATGCCGTGATCGCCATGCTCGACGGCGCCGTCAACCGCCAGGCGATCATGATCGCCTATATCGACGTGTTCCGGCTGATGTTCTGGGTCACCGTGGCGATGATCCCGTTGCTGTTGCTGCTGCGCCGCCCGCGCGACACCGGCCCGACGGTCCACCTCGCCGATTAGGTCCGGCGCTGGCGCAAATCGATATTCAGCGTCCGCAACAGCTCCGCCTCGGGCACGCCATAGCTGTCGGCGGCCAGCGCCTCCAGCCCGCTGCGATCGATGAGGATGATGGCACCCCGGCGCTTGGCGATCAGGCCGCGCCGCTCGACGTCCTGCAGCGCCAGCGTGACGCCGGCACGCCGCACGCCGAGCATGGTCGCCAGGGTCTCATGGGTGATGATGAGCTCGTTGCCACAGGCCCGGTCCTGCATCATCAACAGCCAGCGTGCCAGCCGGGCCGCCACCGGGAACGTCGCAAATGCCAGCGCCGACGACGACACCTGGATGACGAAGCTGTTGACGAAGCGCAGCAGCACCGCCTTGAAGTCCGGATTGCTCGCCAGCGTCGATTCCAGCACGCGCGTCGGCAACTGCAGCGCATTGCCGGTGACCTGCACCAGGCATTCGAGCTGCGTTTGCGGGCCGCCGAGGATTTCGCCGATGCCGTTGGTGCCTTCATATCCAACGAGGCCGACCTCGGCCTGGCGGCCCGCCGCCGTGCTGGAAATCATTGATATAACACAGGTTTCGGGAAAATAGATCGAAGCCCCGGCCTCGTTTCGCCGGATCAGAACCTGCCCCGATGTCAGAGCAACAGGCCGCAGATGCGGAACCAGAACTGAAAGGTCAGCAGGCGAACAGCACTTCAGCAACTGGTTCGGCGTGGAAAATGTTTCGGTCATCCACCCCGCCCATGGACCATGTGCAAGAGTAGCCAACCTGCGGCTTCATTCGGTCCCGCAGGATAAGGTGTTCGGCCCATCGTACATCGACGTTAGATTACAAGCCGGCGCGTTTCAGTACGCTTGCGTACTCCCGGCACGGCGAATGTCATTGCCCAGTTTTGTACGATTTAGAACAGATAGAATCGGGCAGGAAGTGTAGAATGTCGGATGACATTCGTCGTCGCGGGGGGCTCCGCGAACATCCGAGGCAAGCATGACAAATCTGCGTGGAACGACGCCAACACCCGGCTTGCGGCCGAGCATCGGCCACCCGCCGATGGTGCTGGTCGTTTGCGGGCGGGACTGCCGGGCCGACGCGGACTGGGCAAGCCTGCAGGACGATGGCGTGCGCTTGCTGCACGTCGCCGACATGGATGACGCGCTGGCGGTGCTGATCGTCGAACCGCGGCTCGATGCCATCGTGATCCAGGGACCGATGCCGAGCCTGGCCAATCACACGCTGGACCGGTGGATGGACGTGATCCCGCCGGGCGCCTCGATGCTGGTGGCAGGGTCGGACGGCGCCTCCAAATCGACGCTGAAGATCCGGGCGTTGGTGGCCCATTAATCGACGGGGTGCTATGCCGCCGTGGCAGGAGGGCCTCGGATGGCGCGGGCAGGATTCAACGGGCCGCTTTCGGCAACGTGGCTCGACGATGGCCGGCTCATGGAGCTGCTCGCCGATTTCGGCTTCAACGATGCCGCCGGGCTGGCCTGGCCGGTGCCGAAGGGCGCAAGGGTCGACGGCGCCTCCATCCCGCGCAGCCTGTGGTCGGTCGTCGGCGGTCCGTTCGAGGGCACGTATCGCAACGCCTCGGTCATCCACGACTGGTATTGTTCGGTGCGGACACGGCCGTGGGAGGCTGTCCATGCGATGTTCTGGGAGGCAATGCTGCTGTCCGGCGTCGGCGCCCTGCAGGCCCGCGCGCTGTATCTGGCGGTGCGCTATGGCGGCCCGCGCTGGGATGCGCTGACCGTTGCCAACAATATCCTGCATGGTGGCTGGTCGGCACCGATCCCGGCGAGCCCCGACACCCTGCAACGCGGCCCGGCCGAGACCAGCGAGGCCACTTCCGCGCCGCCGGTGCCGGTCGTCTGGCGCCGCGCCGTCAGCGATGCCGCGACCTTTGCCGCCCTCGCCGCGCAATTGACCGACGCCACCTCGCTCGCCGAAATCGATGCCCTGGCCGACGCCCAGCCCGGCGCGATCGTGGCGCGCCGCGACTAGCGTGGATTGAACCACAAGCCCCGCTCAGGCTGAGCTTGTCGAAGCCGTGTCTCAGGCAGGTGCTCGCGGGGGCTTCGACAAGCTCAGCCTGAGCGGATCAACTTCACTGCGATGAACTCTTTGTGCTACTGCACGATCCCGCCCTTCATCACCATCGTCACCTGGCGCACCGCCGCAATGTCGCGGCCGGGATCGCCGCTCACCACGACGAGGTCGGCGAGCAGCCCCGGCGCGATGCGGCCGCGATCGTCCAGCCCGAAAGCGCGCGCGTTGACCGTCGTCGCGGCGCGCAGCACCTCGACGGGCGACATGCCGTTGGCGACCAGCAGCTCCATCTCGCGGGCATTGTCGCCATGGCTGAAGACCCCGACGTCGCCGCCCATGCAGATCGCCACGCCGGCGGCGCGCGCCAGCCGGAACGCCTCGCGGTCGTCCTTGACGCCCGGCGGTGCCGGCTCCGCCCCGTTCCAGCCGCGATAACGGGCGATGGCATCGCCGGCCGCCAGCGTCGGGCACAGCACGTTGCCGCGCTCGCGCATCAGCTTGAACACCGCGGCGTCACCCTCGCTGCCATGCTCGATGGTGTCGGCCCCGGCGACGATGGCGCGGCGCATGCCTACGGGGGTGGAGGCATGGACCGCAACCCGGCGCCCGGCATCGTGCGCGGCGGCGATGGCACTGGTCAGCTCGGCTTGCGAAAACGTCGGCCGGCTCGGCTCCCCCGGGCCCCAGTGATAGTCGGCGTAGAGTTTCACCGCATCAGCACCGGCGGCGATCTGGCGCCGGGCGGCGGCGGCGACCCCCTCACCGCTGGCCTCCTCAGCGCCCTGCGGGATGGCAATACCGGGCTCGAAGCCCTTGGGCCCATAGGCGCCGGTCGCGACGATGGCGCGGGTGACGACGATCAGCCGCGGCCCCGGCACGATGCCCTGGTCGATCGCCGCCTTCAGGCCGACATCGGCATAGCCGGCGCCTTCGGTGCCGAGGTCGCGAGCGGTGGTAAAGCCCGCCATCAGGGTCTTGCGCGCCGATACCGTCGCCCGCGCCGTGCGCAGCGCCAGCGGCTCGTGCAGGACCTGATCGTCCCACTTGGTCTCGTTATACGGGTGCAGGAACAGGTGCGTGTGGCCCTCGATGAGCCCCGGCAGCAGCGTCGCGCCCGGCAGCTCGACGATCTTGGCGCCGGCGGGCGCCGCGACGCCGGCTCCCGCCGCCACGATCCTGTCGCCATCGACCAGCACCTGCCAGCCGGTCTGCATCACCTCGCCGTCGAATACCCGGGCGGGCTTCAGCAGTGTCGGTTCGGCCAGCGCCGGCGCCGCTGTCGCCAGCAGCAAAATCATCAAGATGCGCATCAAATCCCCCATCGATGCGCCATCATGGCGGCAGACGGTCAGCCGCCGCAACCCCCGCAGCCACCGCTGCCGCAGCCGCTGCCGTCACTGCTGCTGCTGCCGACGCCGTCGCTGCCACCGGCGCGCAGCCGGTGCAGCGCCTCATAGGCCGATCCCGCCAGCACGCCGGTGCCGAACAGCGCCACCGCCAGCGCCATTTCCTGCTGGGTCGGCGCCAGCCGCAGCCGGTGGCACGCGTCACGCGCCTCGCCGACGACGGCCATCCCGGCGCGGGTCCGGCGATCGACCGACAGGCGCGACACGCCGATGACGACGGTGACGATCATCAGCACCATCAGATAGCCGACCGGGTGATCGAGCATGATGCCGCGCAGCAGCCGCGCCGTGCCGAGCATCAGCAGCGCGACGAACGGCAGCACCTGGACGAGGCGCATCTGGCGCAGCATGTCGTCGTCGATCATCAGGCCGTCGCGCTGCAATTGCCGATGGACGCCGGCGGCACCGGCCTTGGCCACCTTGCAGAGCTGGCGCCACTGCGCCGTTGCCGGCAGCGCCACCATGGCGCGATCGACCGGGCTGGCGAGCAGCGCCGCGCCGCGATCGGTGCGCCAGAACCGGCCGCCCTTGTCGGCGACGAGTACGCCCGCGGCCATCAGCCTGGCCACCGCGGTGTCGGCGAGCCGCGCCACGCCGCCGTTGAGCATCGCCAGGCTGTCGGGGTCGCTCACCGTCCGCCGCACCCCATCGGGCCGCAGGCGGCGGCCGGCGTAGTGGCTGAGCAGCCAACTGGCGCCGAGCAGGAGCACATAGAGCCACAGGAACGGCTGCGGCGGCAGGACAAGCGGATTGAGGATCATGCAAGCAATCTCCAGCCAAGGGTCAGGCACGCGGCAAGCGACAGCAACCAGACGGCGGGCCACGGCACCACGAGGCCGTCGCGCGGATGGACACGGCGGGCGCGCGGATCGTCGCGCAGCCGCCGTGCCGCCGGCGGCCACAGATCGGCCGGCGGCGGGCCGAACGCCGCCTCATAGGCACGCAGCGTGTCGGCATATTGGGCAAAGAACCGGTGCTCCTCGGCGCTGCCGCCGGCGGTCGGGCCGTGGTGCAGCGGCCGGCCGAGCAGCGGGCAGAAGCGATCCCAGTAGTCGCGGCTGTAGGTCAGGTGGAGGTGCCAGGCCTGGTCGACGGCATCGGACGGCGTGACCGGGTGGCCGGCGGTGGCGGCCAGGAAGGCAAAGCGCCGATATTCGTCGAGCACCCGTTCGGCATGGCCACGCGACCAGCCGTTCTCGCGCGCCAGCCGGCCGGTGAAATCGAGCGCGGCGCCGTCGGGACCGATGGTGTAACGCCGCAGCGCCAGCCAGACCGGATGGTCCGGAGCAGCAGGAGCAGGAAAAACCGCCTTGCGCATCTGAAACCCTACTACATGAGTAGGCGTTACGAGTCAATCAGACCGGAGGCGGAATCAAACCCCAGGATTTCAGCACCAGCGCCTGCACGACCATGACCACCAGCCAATAGCCGCAGTCGCGCAGCACCTCGCCCCAGGCGACCCGGCGATAGCGCAGGGTGACGATCGTCGCCGGCACCACGAAACCGATCCAGATGACGACGGCACTGCCGATCGCCATCACCCAGGCGGCGGCCCTGGGCGGGGCGAGGATCAATGCGCCGGCCAGGATGGCCGCGAACCACGCCTGGGCGATAAAGGCGGTGATCCAGAAACCGGCGTCGTGGCGATCACGATGCAGCAGCCAGCCCGCCAGCAGACCGGCCAAGGTCGCCAGCAGGATCGGCACGGCGTTGAGGGGGATGTAGATCACGACGGCCATCTTGCGGGCTTTGCCGCCGGCCGCAAGAGGCTGCCGGCGGAACCGTTGCCGCGATGCGCCGTTTCGCCGCCATGTCCGATCCCCTGGTCGACCCGATGATGGATGGCGCGATCGTCGACTGCCTCGTCGTCGGCGGCGGCCCGGCCGGCCTGACCGCGGCGCTGTACCTCGCCCGCTATCACCTCGATGTGCTGGTGCTCGATGCCGGCGATAGCCGGGCGGCGCTGATCCCGCTGTCGCGCAACCATGCCGGCTATCCCGAAGGCATAACCGGCACCGACCTGCTGGCGCGCATGGGACAGCAGGCCATGCTTTATGGGGCCCAGATCTTGCCGGCGCGGGTCGACGCCCTGGCGCGGGAGGATGACGGCTTCATCGCCACCGCCGGCGCCCGGCACTGGCGCGCCCGGTCGGTGCTGCTCGCCACCGGCGTCATCAACAACCGGCCGACGATGCCCAAGCCGCTGCACGACGATGCGCTGGCGCGCGGCCTCATCCGCTATTGCCCGATCTGCGACGGCTATGAAGTCACCGACAAGCGGGTCGGCGTCATCGGCACCGGCGACCATGGCGTCCGCGAGGCGCTGTTCCTGCGCAGCTATACCGCCGACCTGGCGCTGATCGCTCCCGACGGCCGCCACGACCTCGATCCGGCGCAGCGCCACCAGCTCCAGGATGCCGGCATTCTCGTCGTCGAAGGCACCACGCCGGTTTACGAAATCGCCGGCGGCGGCATCACCGTCGGCGGCCGCGTCTATGACAGCCTCTATCCGGCACTGGGATCGCAGATCCGCTCCGAACTCGCCGGCCCGGTCGGGGTCGAGATGGCCGGCGGCGGCTGCCTGGCGGTCGACAGCCACCAGCGGACCAATGTGCCGGGGCTCTACGCCGCCGGCGATGTCGTGCTCGGCCTCGACCAGATCAGCCATGCGATGGGCGAAGGCGGGGTCGCCGCCACCACAATGCGCAACGACCTGGCCAAAAGGCAAAGCCTGTTTCGCGCCGTTCCCGAACCGGTTAAGGCTGCCGCGCAATAACCAGCAAAGGTGCGCGCGATGGCCGATGAACTGCCCGAACTGTTGCTTGGCAGGCTGAACCACGTCGGCATTGCCTGTGTTTCGATCGACGCCACCGTCGCCATGTACGCGCGCCTGTTCGGCGCCACGGTCTCCACCCCGGCCTTCGACCTGCCGGCGCAGGGTGTGCGGGTGGCCTTCATCGACGTCGCCAACAGTCAGCTCGAACTGATCGAGCCGCTGGGCGAGGCCTCGCCGATCCATGGCTTCCTCAAGAAGAATCCGGCTGGCGGCCAGCATCATGTCTGCTTCGAAGTCGCCGACATCATCGCCGCCCGTGACGCGATGCGCGCCCGCGGCGCCACCGTACTCGGCACCGGCGAGCCCCGCCTCGGCGCCCATGGCGTGCCGGTGATCTTCGTCCATCCGCGCGATGCCGGCGGCGTGCTCATCGAGCTGATGGCGACCCCCGCCGGCCACTGACGCAAAAAAGGCGCGGGAGCCAAGCTCCCGCGCCTCGTTTGTTCGCGTTGCCGCAATTTAGTCGCGACGGCCGCTCAGCAGCCAACCGACGACGAAGCCGAGCGCGATACCGCCGGCGAGGACGGCAACCGGCTGATCCTGGACCGTCTGGCGGACCTTGGCCGACGATTCATCGGCGAGGCGCTGGGCGCGCTCACGGGCTTCGCGGACCGTCTCCGGTGCGTGATCGGCCCATTCCTTGGCGCGCTCGGTGGCTTTGCCGTAAACGTCCTTGGCCTTGCCATAGGCCTGCTCGGCCTTGCCCTTCAGCTCGTGGATCGTGCCTTCGGCCTGGGTCTTGCTGTCACCGAACGCATCGCCGATCGCGCCTTCGACCTTGCCGCCGACTTCGTTGAAGCCGCCTTCGATGGTTTCCTTGTTGATCGTCATGCGCTTGATCCTTTCGGTAGAAAAATGATGCGGCAGAGATAATGGCCCTGCCGGTGTTTTGAAAGAGGAGCCTTTGAAACGCCTGCAACGCACATAAGTTCAATCGTCACCGCGAACCTTGTTACGCCCCTGCTTGACCCCCGACCGCACCGCCTTGCCCGCCAGTCGCCGTTCCTTGGCGCCCTTGCTCGGCCGCGTCGGCTTGCGCTTGACCGGGCGGACCTCGGCCGCCGCCACCAGCCCCTGCAATCGCTCACGTGCATCGGCGCGGTTGCGCTCCTGCGTGCGGAAGCGATCGGCGGTGATGACGATGACGCCGTCGCGCGTCAGCCGGCTGCCCGCCAGCCGCATCAACCGCACCGCCACGTCATCGGGCAGGCTGGGCGACGCCCGCACATCGAAGCGCAATTGCACCGCCGACGAGACCTTGTTGACGTTCTGGCCCCCGGGGCCCGACGCGCGGATGAAGCTTTCGTCGAGCTCGGTTTCGGGGATGATGATCGCCATGGCGGCGTCGGCTTAGGCGATTTCCCCCGCCGGCGGAATGCCGCTAGGCTGGCCCGGCACCAGGGAGAGCACCATGCTGATCGTCCACCACCTCAACAACAGCCGCTCGCAACGCATCCTGTGGCTGCTCGAGGAGCTCGGCCTGCCTTATGAAATCAAGGCGTACAGCCGCGACTCCGTCACCAACCTGGCACCGCCCGAACTGAAGGCCGTCCACCCGCTCGGCAAGTCGCCGGTGCTGGAAGATGCGGGCCGGATCGTCACCGAATCCGGCGCCATCACCGATTATGTCATCCGGCACCACGGCGGTGGCCGGCTAGCCCCGGCCCCCGGCAGCGACGCCCACGAGACCTATCTCGAATGGCTGCACTTTGCCGAAGGCTCGGCGATGACCCCGTTCCTGCTGGCGCTTTACACCGGCCGGCTCGGCGAGGCCGCGGCGCCGCTGCAGCCGCGCATCCAGGACCAGATCGGCGCGCATGTGGCGTATTTCTCGCAGAGCCTCGGCAGCAACGACTGGCTCGTTGAAAACACCCTGTCGGGCGCCGACATCATGATGAGCTTCATCGCCGAAATCGCCGCGTCGCAGGGCCTGGGGGCGCATTTCCCCAACGTTGCGGCCTATGCCAAGCGGCTGCAGGCGCGGCCCGCCTGGCAGGCAGCAGCGGCCAAGACCGAGCCCTACAACTTCACACAGAAGTAGCGATACGGCGGGCGAGCAGGCGGGGAC
>QBLU01000053.1:0-15152 GCA_003241875.1 Alphaproteobacteria bacterium | reverse complement strand
GTCTGGGACCGAACAGGTTCACCGCCAGCCCGCCGATGATCAGCGCGGCCGCTGCCAGCTTCCAGCCCGGCAGCGGCTCGTGCAGCCACCAGGCCGCGGCGCCCATGCCGAACACCGGCACCAGCAGCGCCATCGGCGCCACGCTCGACGCCGGATAGCGCGCCAGCAGCCAACCCCAGGCACCATAGCCGAACATCGTGTTGCCGACCGACTGCCACAGCACCGCCGCCCAGACGCCGGGACCGGCAGCCGCCAGTGCCGATGCGATTCGCGGCGCGCCCTCGAATGCAAAGGCCAGCGCGAACAGCGGCGGCACCGCGAACAGCGACGACCAGACGACGAACGCCAGCATGTCGACCCGGCCGATGCGCCGCGATACCATGTTGCCGAGCGACCAGGACAGTGCCGCGCCGAGCACCAGCACCACGCCCAGCGGCGTCGTGGTGCCGCCGGTGTGGCCCATGATGATGGCGAGGCCGCCCGCCGCCAGCGCCAGCGCCGCATATTGCACCGGTGCCAGCCGCTCGCCGGTGCCGCGCATCGCAAGGCCGATGGTGAACACCACCTGGGTCTGCACCACCAGCGACGCGAGGCCGGGCGCGATCAGCCCGTCCATCGCGATGAACAACAGGCCGAACTGCCCGACGCCGATGTAGAGGCCATAGAGCGCCAGCTCGCGCAGCGGCACCGCCGGGCGCTTCAGGAAAAAGACCAGCGGCACCACCACCAGGGCAAAGCGCAGCGCCGCGAACAGCAAGGGCGGCAGCGCGTCGAGGCCGAGGCGGATGACGACGAAATTGGTGCCCCAGACCGCGACCACGGCCAGCGCCAGCAGGAAGGCTCGCGGGGAAAAGCCGCCGATGGTCATGACCGTCGGTGCGGCTGCTCGCTGGGCCGCGCCAGCGCGTAATAGGCGATTGCCGCGGCGGTCAGGGCGATGAACATCACCGCCGTGACTGGCACCGCGGTGTTGTCATGGAACGCCGCCGCCGTCGCCGAAGCCGCAGCGCCCAGCGCGAAATTCGCCGCGCCGAACAGGCCCGAAGTGGTGCCGGCCCGCAGCGGATCGACGTTGAGCGCGCCGGCCAGCGCATTGGCGGCAATGAAGCCGTTCGACGTCAGCACCGCGAACATGCCGGCCATGACCAGCCATTTCGACAGGCCGAGCGTCGCCACCACCAGCAGCACCAGCCCGAAGGCGACGGCGAACAGGCAGGCGACGCCGAGGATGCGATCGGGCGAATGTTTCAGCAGCAGCCGGCGATTGACCTGGCTCGATCCGATGACACCGACCGCGATGCCGGCAAAGATGATGCTGAACTGCACCGGCGTGAAGCCCCAGATGTCGATGATCAGGTCGGGCGCCGTGGCGATATAGCCGAACAGGGTGGCGCCGTTGCAGGCGCTGACCATCGTATAGCCGAGCAGCCGGCGTTGCCCGAGCAGGTCGACATAGGCGCCGATGACCGATTCGCCGCGGGCCTTGGCCTCGGTTTCGGGCGAACGGCTTTCATCGAGGCGGAGGAACACCGCGGCGCCGATGGCGGCCCCGATGGCGGCCAGCGCGACGAACACCGCCCGCCAGCTGAACGCCATCGCCAACCAGCCGCCGACCGATGGCGCGATCAGCGGCGCCACGGCGAGGACAAGGACCAGCAGCGAGAAGATACGTGCCGAATCGCGATGGTCGTAGCGGTCGCGAACGACGGCGCGGGCCACCACCATGCCGGCGCAGCAGCCCAGGGCCTGGGCGAAGCGGCCGGCGATCAGCCAGTCGACCGTCGGCGCAAAGGCACAGGCGAGGCTGGCGATGACATAGACGAGACAGCCGAACAGGATCGCCGGCCGCCGCCCCAGCCGGTCGCTCGCCGGGCCATAGACGAGCTGGCCCAGCGCCATGCCGATGAAGAAGGCCGAAAACGTCAGCTGCACCTTGGCCGGCGTCACCGCGAAATCGCGGGCAATGATCGGCAAGGTCGGCAGATACAGGTCGATGGTGACGGCACCGAACGCCGTCAGCGACCCCAGAAGGAGGATCTCGCCGCGCGTCGGCACGCGCGGGGCGATAGTGGCTGGGGCATTCATGGTGCAATGCCGCATAAGGGAGTGGCGGGCTGCGGTCGAGGCCCCGCGTCGCGGCGCGCACCGACTGCGTCGCTATGCCGAGGCGCCTTGATCGGGCCGTCGGACGCGAGATCAGATCGTCATTTCGACGAGCACGCCGGTGAAGACATAGCTGTGCGTGCCGGCATTCTGCCCATGAAGGACCTTCCACGCGTCATTGCCGACCGTGCGGACCCAGGCCGTGTTGGTCTCGTTGGAGTTGTAGTACCAGATGTCGCTGCCGGCCTTGGTGACGAGGATGTTGTGCATGCCGGTGAAATTGGCCACGGCCGGCACCGCACTGTTGAACATCAGGAACGTGCAGTTGTGATAGGTGCCGCTGTTGATCGCCGTCGTAACCGTCGCGTTATGGCCCTTGATCAGATTGAACAGGCCGCCGAGTTCGCCCTGGGTCTGGGCGTCGACAAAGCCCAGCGCCGTCGCCTTGGCGACATCGTCACATTTCACCTTGGCGTCGACAATATCGTTGCGACCTTGCGCGGGTCGGCATTCTTCGCCGTTGCCAAATCGTCCGTCAGGCCCTGGTTCTCGCCGGTCCTGAACTGGATGGCCGGCCAGACGACGCCTTCGGCATAGGCCGGAGTCATGTTGCGACCGGTGCCCAGCATTTCGGCGATCGCGATGACGTGGCAGTGCGCCGCGCAGCTGTTATCGGTCTGTTCGGCCATCGTCATGCTCGGCATCGCTGCACCTCGTCACAATCTGCGGATCCGGAAGATGATTGTGCCTGCGAAACCTTAACGACCGCTTTGCGCCGCGGCCGGTCAGCGTACGACGTCGCCCAGATTATATTTCATGATCGATCCGTGCCGGCCGTCGCGGTCGCGCTCCAGCGCATAAACCTCGCCGCCCGGGCCACGCCGCCGGGCCAGCACCGCATCGATTTCCGCGCGGTCCTCGAGTGTCAGCCGGACATCGCCGATGCGCAGCGTGTCGGGCAGATGCCCGGCATGGCTGGCGCCGACGATGACACCGGCAACGTGCGGCTGGTCGAGGACGTGGCGCGAGGCGATGTTCGCGATGCTGGCGCCGTGGCGGTCGGCGATCCGGCGCAGCGCGGCGAGCATATCCTGGAACAGGTCCCAACCGCCGAATTCTTCGATGATCAGCCGGTATTTGGTGAGCGAACGGTTGGCGAACGCTTCGGTCGGTTCCGGACGACCCAGCCAGCGATCGCCGAGGAAGCCGCCGGCCAGCGAGCCATAGCACAGCAGCCGGGTGCCCAGCCGCGCGCAGGTATCGGCGAGCGCCCCCGCCGGCCGCGCGTCGAGCAGCGAATACTGCACCTGCAGCGTCGCGAACGTCACCCCGGCCGCGGCAATCTCCTCGACATGCGCCGCGTCGAAATTGGTGCCGCTGACCAGCCGGATCTTGCCCTCGGCCTGCAGGTCGGCGAGGTGACGCGCCGCCTCGACATAACGCGGCTGGTCGTAATCCCACCAATGGAACTGGACGAGGTCGAGCCGGTCCATCCGCAGCCGCTGCAGCGAGCGGTCGATGATGCGGCGGACGTCGGCGCCGTTGAGCCGCGGAAGGATGTCGAGATCGGGGACATATTTGGTGTGGACGCGCAGTTGCGCCAGCGCCTCGGCACCGCGCCGGTCGAGCATCGCGGCGCGGAAATCGCCGATCATCTCCTCCACCCCTGTATAGATGTCGGCGCAGTCGAAGGTCGTCACCCCGGCATCGTGGAACGCCGCCAGGTCGGCGGTGACCGCCGCCGGATCGACGGCGCCATGGTCGCCCGCCAGCTGCCAGCCGCCGCGGATGACCCGCGAGATCGTGTAGCCGGGTGCAAGCTCGAAGCGTTCGGTGAAGGTCATGGTGTCTTTCGGTTGGCGGTGGTGTCGCTGTGCCGGAACGGGCGCCGCCCCAGCCGGGTGATGCGCAGCCGCGATGGGCAGTTGGGGTCCGGGCAGGCCACCTCCGCATCGGTCGACATCCAGTCGTTGGCGTCGGTCGCGCGCTGCTTGGCGGCCAGCAGCGGCAGCACCGCCGCCAGCGAATAGATCGAAAAGCCCTGCCCCGGCGGCAGGTACAGATTCTCGCCCCTCAGCTCGAACCAGTCGCCGACCTGCGCCGAGCACCACAATGTCGCCCCCGGCGGGGCAACCACCTCGACGCGCAGGTCGTAGAGTTCAAAAGCGTCGTCGCTCTCTGGCATCAGACCCTCCGGGCGCGGATCGCCGGCAGCAGCGCCAGCGCCGCCAGCACATAGGATGCCACCACGGTAAGGCTGATCGCCGGGCCAAGGCCAGCGGCTTCGCCGAAAACATGGGTGCCGGCTAGCGCCACCAGCGTCGGCCCCAGCCCGGCGCCGATGGCGACATTGAGGAAAAAGCTGACCGCCATCGCCTGGCCACGGCGGCGGTTCGGCGTTGCGTCGAGGATCGCCGACAGCCCCGACGCGGTAACCACCGCCGACAGCGCGAAATAGATCGGCACCGCGACGAGCACGCCCTGCGCGCTGCCGCTGTTGATCAGCATCGCCGCCGGCAGCGTCGCCAGCACGGCGAGGCCGCACAGCTCGATCTTGCCGCGCGGCCCGCGCCAGGCGGCAAAGCGATCGGCGAGCGCGCCGCCGGCCAGCATGCCGCCGCCATAGCCGATCATCAGCAGCACCCCCAGCTGCACGCCGACCGCCGCCGGGTCCTGGCCGAACTGGCGGATCAGCAGCGACGGCGCCCAGGCACCGACGGCATTGTCGACCATCGAGGCGACGGCGACGACGAGATAGACGGGCGCGATGCCGGTCATCAGGCTGCGCAGCGAGCGTTCGCCGGGCTCGGCCGGCTCGACGATCGCATCGTTGCGGCGCTCGGGTTCGCGCACGGTCAGCAGCACCAGCGTCCACAGCAGGCTGGGGATACCGATGGCGACGAACACCAGCCGCCACGGCGCCCAGCCGGCGAGCGGCGTGCCGGCGAACAGCCCGGCGCGGACCAGATCGAGGACGCCGCCGCCGATCAATATGGCGCCGCCGATGCCGATGGCGATGCCGGTGAAATAGACGCCGACCGCCAGCCCGCGGCGCTTCGGTTCGAAATAATCGCTGATCATCGAGATGGCGGCCGGCGACAGCACCGCCTCCCCCAGGCCGACGATGATGCGCGCCGCAAACAGCGTGCCGAACGACGGCGCCACCGCGCACAGCAGCGTGCCGATGCTCCAGATGGTGACGCCGGCCGCGATCAAATTGCGCCGCGAGCGCCGGTCGGCAAGGTAGCCGAGCGGGATGCCGGCGACGCCGTAGATCACCGCAAACGCCGTGCCGAGCAACAGGCTCATCTGCGTGTCGGAAATACCGAGATCGGCGCGGATCGGATCGACCAGCAGGCTTAGCACCTGGCGATCGGTATAGGCGAGCACCGCTGTGGCAAACAGGATGAGGACGACGCTCCAGGCCCGCGCCGGACGGGGATAGGCGGCCTCGGTCGTTGCTGTCATGCCGCCGCATCCCCCGTGTTGCGGTGCGCAGCGCAACCGACCCCGGGGATCAGCACGTCGCCAACGACGGGGCGAATGTCAATCGGCGGACGGGCGCATTCGCCGCCGGCGCGGTGTTGCCTCAGGCAATCTCGCAGACGAACACGGCATAGCTGTCGGCGTTGACCAGCGCCTGCGCCTTGCTGATGCCCGGCTCGCGAAAGCGGATGCTGCCGTTGCCTATGTAGGTCGTTGCCGAGACATAGCCCTGGTCGTCGAAATCGACCGTGCCGGCATAGCGATGGGTCGATTCATGGATGTAGGTGAGGATCGCCCGGGTACGGTTCTCGGCGTTGAAATCCTCGAAATAGCTGCGGTCGACGTGCTGGCGCCCGACATATTCGTTCTTGCCGCTGCCCAGGCTCTTGACCTTGTTGCTGAGGAATATCTTGTGCTTCCAGTCCTTGTGCAGGTTGACATAGCCATTGGCGTCGGCGCTGGAACCGACCTTGATGGTGGCGGTGCCGCCAAGGCCGTCCTTCGTCATCCGCAGCACCTTGTTGATCGCCTTGCGCTCGGCATCGCTGGGGCCGCTGGCGTCAGTCAGGAACAGCTTGGCCGCCGCCGCCTTGGCAGCATCGCTCCAGTTGTCGGCGGAGGTTGCGGAAATCGCCGTCTGCAGCATCGTGCGCGAAGCATCGACGACGGCGCCGGCGTTACCGATGGCGCTGTCCGACAATGGTCCTGACAGCTTGGTATGCGCGATGTTGACCGACTTGCCGTTGATCTTACGGCTGGTCGAATCCCATTTGCCGAACATGGCAACACCCCTCCGCAGCGCGAATCACGCGTTCAACGTTTGCGAGGCGGAATAAAGCCCATCAATCGGCGGGGCACAAGATCGTTCGTTACGGTGCAATAGGGACGGTCCAGGACCGCTTGTTCAGGCCCGCGCCCCCGTCACCACGCCCACCGAATTGTGGCGCAGCGCCTCCAGCACCGCCGCCACGATCGCCGGCGCGTCGAGCCCGGCTTCGGCGTACTGCTTAACCGGGTTGTCATGGTCCTGGAAAATGTCGGGCAGGCGCAGCGTCCGCACCTTGAGGCCGGCGTCGGTCAGGCCTTCGTCGCTGAGCCAGGTGAGAACATGGGCGCCGAAGCCGCCGGCGGCGCCTTCCTCGATGGTCAGCACGACCTCATGGGTGGCGGCGAGCTTGCGGATCAGGTCGTGGTCGAGCGGCTTGGCAAAGCGCATGTCGGCGATGGTCGTCGACAGCCCCTTGGATTCGAGTTCCTCGGCGGCCTTTTCGGCCTCCTGCAACCGGGTACCGAGCGACAATATGGCGACGGTCTTGCCCTCGCGGACGATGCGGCCCTTGCCGATTTCCAGCCGGGTCGGTTGGGCCTGGATGGCGACGCCGGTGCCTTCGCCGCGCGGATAGCGGACGGCGATCGGGCCGGTGTCGTGCAGCGCCATGGTGTGGACCATGTTGGTCAGCTCGTTCTCGTCCGATGCCGCCATCACGACGAAATTCGGCAGCGTCGCGAGATAGGCGACGTCGAAGGCGCCGGCATGGGTGCAGCCGTCGGCCCCCACCAGTCCGGCGCGGTCGATGCCGAAGCGCACGGGCAGGTTCTGGATGGCAACGTCGTGGACGACCTGGTCATAGGCGCGTTGCAGGAACGTCGAATAGATGGCGCAGAACGGCCGCATCCCTTGCGCGGCCAGGCCGGCGGCAAAGGTCACGGCGTGCTGTTCGGCGATGCCGACGTCGAAGGTGCGATCCGGGAACACCTTGTTGAAGCGATCGACGCCGGTGCCCGATGGCATGGCGGCGGTAATCGCGACGATGCTGGGGTCGCGCTTGCCCTCGGTGATGAGCGCATCGCCGAACACGTTCTGATACTGGGGCGCGGAGGGCGTCGCCTTGTGCTGGGCGCCCGAGATGACATCGAATTTCTGGACGCCGTGGTACTTGTCGGCGGCGGCCTCGGCCGGGGCATAGCCCTTGCCCTTTTGCGTCACGACATGGATCAGCATCGGGCCTTCGGCGGCATCGCGGACATTTTCGAGCACCGGCAACAGGTGGTCGAGATTATGGCCGTCGATCGGGCCGACATAGTAAAAGCCCAGCTCCTCGAACAGCGTGCCGCCACCCTGGGCCATGCCGCGGGCATATTCCTCGGCCCGCGCCGCGGCCTTTTTCAGCGGCGGCGGCAGGGTCTTGCGCGCGATGCTCTTGATGGCTTCGCGCAGCTCCAGGAACTGGCGTGACGACAGCAGCCGCGACAGATACGCCGACAGCGCACCGACCGGCGGCGCGATGCTCATGTCGTTGTCGTTGAGGATGACGACGAGGCGATTGCCGGCCTGGGCGGCGTTGTTCATCGCCTCATAGGCCATGCCCGCCGACATCGAACCGTCGCCGATGACGGCGATGGCCTTGCCCGGCTGGTTCTTCAGCTTGTTGGCGACGGCGAATCCGATCGCGGCAGAGATCGAGGTGCTGCTGTGCGCGGCGCCGAACGGATCGTATTCGCTCTCGGCGCGCTTTGTGAAGCCGCTGAGCCCGCCGCCCTGGCGCAGGCTGCGGATGCGGTCGCGGCGGCCGGTCAGGATCTTGTGCGGATAGGCCTGGTGGCCGACATCCCAGATCAGCCGGTCGGCCGGCGTATCGAAGACATAGTGCAGCGCGACAGTCAGCTCGATAACGCCGAGGCCGGCGCCGAGATGCCCGCCGGTTGTCGACACCACGTCGATCATCTCGGTGCGCAGTTCATCGGCGAGCTGCCGCAGGTCTTCGTGGCGCAACCGCTTCATATCGGCCGGTACATTGACCGTATCGAGCAGCGGGGTTGAAGGTCGTTGGGTCACCAAGGCCTGCCGGAATTGTTGATTCTTGATGACACTGCTAGCGCCTCAGGGGCCGACTGTCGATGCGGCGTTATCCCGGCGGCGCGGCGTTCAGGCACAATCCGCGCATTTGCCGCGCACCTCGACGACCGGTTTTTCAGGGCGAAAGCCGGCGGCGCGGGCGGTGTCGCGGATCCGCGCCGACAATTGGTCGTCGTCGACATGCGTCGCGCGGCCACAGGCATCGCAGACGAGGAAGATACAGTCATGCTGGCACCCGGGATGGGCGTTGGCGAGATAGGCATTGGCGCTTTCGACGCGGGTCGCGACGTTGCTGGCGACGAACAGGTCGAGGATGCGATAGACGCTGTTGGCGGCGACGCGGCGCCCCTGGGCCGCGCTGACGGCATCGGTGACATCATAGGCGCTGGCCGGGCGGTCGAAACCCGCCAGGGCGCCGAACACCGCGGCGCGCATCGCCGTCCATTGTTCACCGGCGGCAACCAGCGCGCCTTCGGCAGCGGCGGCAAGCGCCGGGCCGGAACGGACGCTGTGATCATGATCGTGAAGGGTGGCCATGGCCGCAATATCGGCTTTTCACGACACGGCTGCAAGGTCGGGCTCTCAGCCGCGGCTGGCGCGCAGGTTCCACAGATGGGCGCTGCCGAGCAGCGCGACGCCGAGAATGGAGAGAGTAACCTCGCCGGCGCCGCCGTGACCGACAGCCAGCGACGCCGCCATCAGCGCGATACCGATCGCACCCAGCAGCGCGATGGCGAGCCGGTGGTGGACCATGACGCCGCGCCACAGCGCAACCGCGGCCAATGGCAACGCCAGCATCAGGCCGACAAGGTGGACATCATGGCCGAGGAAATCGCCCGAAGCGGCAAACAGCGTCAGCAGCAGCGAGCCGGCAAGGCAATGGACGATGCACAGAGCCGATAATGTCATCGCTGACTTGTCGAGCAGGGCGGAGAATCGGCGGGCCATGAGCGAGGGGATATATTATCTCATTGCCAAGCGCAAGTCGTACCTCGTCGACAAAAGGCAGGTCCTGAACTGTCGGATTCCTTTACACCCCGTAATGATGCCGGACCGCCAATCCTCTGAAAATGCACAAACGATCTGCTTGGCATGCTTATTGCAACGTTTACGAAACGAATAAGCACGAGACGATTGGCATGATACAGCGGCTACGAGTGCCGCATTTCGAGGGAGCGATGCATGAAGTTTGCAGACCTGATCATCGGCGCGGTAATGGCGATCGGCACGATGGCCCCGGCAGCAGCGGCAACGATCACTGGCGGTAATCCCGTTATCGATCGGACATTCTACGATGGCTTCAGAAACTTCAGTATCCTCGATGGCAACAACCCGATCAGCGCGACCGGCGCGCTGACCAGCTGGAGCATCTTCTCGCGCGACCCCGCCCTGGGTGGGGCCCGATTGCTGATCTATCGGTCGAATGGCACCGGTTATGATCTTGTTCGCGCCAGCGGGCTCGAAACGCCGGCAAGCGCCGGCTTCCAGACGTTCTCGCTCGCGCCCGGCTTCTATGTGCAAGGCGGCGACCTGCTCGGCCTCTATTTCGAAAACTTTGGCGCCACCGAATACGACCTGACGCCAGGCGGCTTCATGCTCTACACCGCCAACAACAGCGGCTTCGGCAACGCGACGAATTTCGTTGGCTCGAGCGAGCGTACCTATTCGCTCAGCGTCACCGGGACAGTGCCCGAGCCCGCCGCCTGGACCATGATGCTGACCGGCTTTGGCGGCATGGGCGTCGCCCTGCGCTCGCGCCGCCGCACCGGCGCCGTTTCGGCCTGACCGACAGAGCCGCGACCTTCGCGCGCTTGGCGGCGGCGATGCGGAGGCCTAGAGGGCAGCCATGGCCAGCATCGCCGCCCCTGCCCCATCCCGTACCGACATCCAGGCCCGGCCGCGCGCCATCGCCGCCTGGCTGTTGTTCGTCGCCGCCATGGTGTTCACCATGGTCGTTGTCGGCGGTATCACCCGACTGACCGAATCGGGGCTGTCGATCACCCGCTGGGACGTGGTGTCGGGGACGCTGCCGCCGCTGAACGATGCAGCCTGGGCGGCGGAATTCGAGGCCTATCGCCAGTCATCCCAATATCGCCTGCTCAACCAGGGCATGGACCTGGCGGCCTTCAAGCACATCTTTTTCTGGGAATATGTCCACCGTCTGCTTGGCCGCCTGATCGGGCTGGCGTTCGCGCTGCCGCTGGCGTGGTTCTGGCTGCGCCGGGCGATCCCCGCCGGCTACAAGCCGCGGCTGCTGGCGCTGCTGATGCTCGGCGGGCTGCAGGGCACGATCGGCTGGTGGATGGTGTCGTCGGGGCTCGTCGATCGCGCCGCCGTCGCGCACGAGCGGCTGGCGGTGCATCTGTTCACGGCGCTGACGATCATGGCAGGATGCATGTGGACGGCGCTCGACCTGCTGCGCCGCGAGGCGCCGGTGGCCGCGCGCCCGCACCGCTGGGTGGTGCCGTTTGCGCTGCTGCTCGCCGTGCAGATCATCTGGGGCGCCTTTGTCGCCGGGATGCGCGCCGGGCATGTGTCCGACACCTGGCCGCTGATGTTCGGGCGCCTGGTTCCTCCCGACCTGGTGACTCGCGCCGCCGACCTGATCGACAGCCCGCTGACGGTGCATTTCCTCCACCGCACGCTCGGCATCTTCGTCGCGCTGGCGGCGCTGCATGTCGCGGCAAAGCTGTGGCGCGCCGGCGCCGGGCCGCGGGCGCTGGCGCTGGGCGGTGCCGTCGTCGCGCAGTTCGGCCTGGGTGTCGCAACGGTGCTCAGCGGCGTCGCCATTCCGCTGGGCGTCGCGCACCAGGCGGTCGGCGCGCTGCTGGTTGCGGCGACGGCCTGGGCGGCGCATTGGGCGGTACAGGCGCGCGGGGTACACAAATGACGGCAAGGAATGTTGTCGGTGGCGCGCTGGCGCTGTGCTCGACCGAGCCGCTGACCGGCTGGCAGCGCGACGGCTGTTGCAACACCGACGCCAGGGACCAGGGCCGCCACACCGTCTGCGCCGTGTTGACCGCGGAGTTCCTCGAATTCTCGCGCGCCGTCGGCAACGACTTGTTGACGCCGCGCCCCGAATATGGCTTCTCGGGCCTCAAGCCCGGCGACCGCTGGTGCCTGTGCGCGGCGCGCTGGGAGGAGGCGCGCATCGCCGGCTTCGCGCCCGAAGTCGTGCTCGAGGCAACCCACGCCAAGACGCTGGAGACGACCGCGCTCGGCCATCTGCAGGCGCATGCCGTGGCATCCGCTGCGGAATGAACCGGGCAACATGAGCTGGGATGGGGCGCCGTTCGGCGGTGCCAAGCTCGCGGCGATGCTTGGCGATGCGTTGCTGGTCTATCGGCGCGACGACAGCCCCGACATCCCGTTTCCGGGCCTGCTGGACCTGCCCGGCGGCGGCCGCGAAGGCGGCGAAAGCCCGGCCGAATGCGCGTTGCGCGAACTGGCGGAGGAATTCGGCATCGCCCTGCCGGTCGAGCGCATTTATTATGCCCGCGCCTATCGGCTCGGCGACGGCGTCACCATCTCGCATTTCCTCGCCGTGCAGCTGACCGAGGCAGAGGTCGCCGCCGTTCGCTTCGGCGACGAGGGCCAGGACTGGGCGCTGATGCCGGCGGCGGACTTCATCGCCGACGAGGATGCGGTGCCGCGGCTGCGGGATTGGCTCGGGCACTATCTTGCGGCGGAGGCTGCCGATCGGCGGCACTGACGGGTCGGCGCAAGGATAACGCAGCGAAGCTCATAGTCGCCGGCGATATCGTGCCGGATCGGAAACGTCTTCGTTGACCGCGAAACGAAAAACGTTAACAATGTATAAATGACGCTGCAGGATAATGACTTGGCGCTCTCATCACCGGCGCCGGTCCATGTCCGCCTCAACGTGCTCGGAACCCCGCTCGTACCCTGCTGCGCGCCGACGGCTACAGGCGATGGCTGTTGCGACGATCATGATGCGGCGCCGACGATCTGTGTCGTGCTGACCCCGGTCTTCATCGCCCATGGCGAACGCAACGGCGCCGCCGGCATCTTCAACCCCGCAGGCGGCGGTCGCCGCGCCGGCGACAACTGCTGCATCCCGGCGGCGCTCTGGCTGTCGGCGCAGGCGGCGGGTATTGCGCCGCCGGTCATCCTCAAGGCCACCGACGCCAGCGCCATCGATGTCGTGCCGCTGGAGGATCTGATGGCCAGCGCCGCCGGCCTTGAGCCCGTCGGGCCGGACGAGGACGAAAACCGCGCCTGGCGGCTGTTCCGCACGCGCGGCTCGCGCCAGGTGGTGATCGCCATTGCGGCGCTGTTCTGCCTGATGACGTTTTTCGCCCTCAGCCGGAACCAGGGGTTCTGGCTGACGAATACCAAGGGCTACACGACCACCGAGAACAGCGAGATCGCGATACGCCCGGCCCTGACCCTGCCGTTCCAGCCGCCGATCGGCACGCCGGTCACCTATGCCTTCGAACGCCGGATCGACGACGGCGATCGCACCGAAACGATTGCCGCGACCGTGCAGCTGGTGTTCTTTTCGCTTCCCGACGGCGGCATGTTGCTGAAATGGGTGTCGCTGCCCGCCGCCGGGCCCGGCACCGGCCAGGTCGCGCCGCAGGCGGCCACCGGCCGGAACCGGGCTCGCCTGTCCCATGTTGCCGGCGGATCGCCCGAACAGCCGCTGCTGTACCGGCTGTCGCGACGCGGCAAGCCGTTGGCGCTGCTCGATGAAGCCGAGGCGCTGGCGCTGCTCGCGGGGCCACGGCCCGACGCCACGGCGCTGACCCGCCTGCGCGGCCTGTTGTCCGACCTCGCCGAACCACGATCGCTGCCCCGCGATCCCCGGCTCGACGATCCGGCCTGGCAGGCAGCCATGCTCGAGGCACCGCGCACGCTGCTGCACGGCTACGACCCGCTGTCGCCGGCCGGCCCGACGCCGGGGGCGGTCGTGATGGAATCGCCATTCGGCGGCGGCGCTGTCCGCTATGAGCGGCAGTCGCGGATCGTCGAATATGTGCCCGGCCAGACGGCAACCGTGGCGATCAGCGCCGCGGCCGACACGGCCAGCGCCCGGCAGGTGGCAAAGGCCAACATCGACATCCACCTGGCAACCGTCACCGATCCGGTGCGTCGCCTGTTGCTGACCGAAGCTGCCAGCGCCGGCGGCGCGCCCGCGCTGTACGACGACGTCGTCAAGACCATCGCGCTGCCGTCGGGCCTCGCGACAAGGGTCACCCAGCAAAAGCGCCTGGCGATCCCCGGCGAGGCCGCCGCACAGGACGTCATCACCTACACGCGGATCCGATAGGGTATCATAATACCGGACCGAAAAACCCCGGAAAAGCTTGACGCAAACGCGGCTTTGCGCGATATCGCCGCCATCCGGCTGGGGTTCCGCCCCGGCCGTTTTGCTTTTATCCGGACGAAAAAACCATGCTCACCCGTTCCACCGCCTCGATCAAGCCCGCCGAGGTCGAGAAGCAATGGCTGATTATCGACGCCGAAGGGCTTGTCGTCGGCCGTCTCGCCAGCCTGATCGCCAACCGCCTGCGCGGCAAGCACAAGCCGAGCTTCACCCCCCACGTCGATTGTGGTGACAACATCATCGTCATCAACGCCGAGAAAGTCCGCTTCACCGGCAAGAAGGCGACCGACAAGGTCTATTATCGCCACACCGGCCACCCGGGCGGCATCAAGGAAACCAGCCCCGCCAAGATCCTGGAAGGCCGTTTCCCGGAGCGCGTCCTGATCAAGGCCGTGGAGCGCATGGTTCCCCGCGGGCCATTGGGTCGCCAGCAGATGCGCAACCTGCGCGTCTTCAAGGGCACCGATCACCCGCACACCGCGCAGAACCCCACCATCGTCGACGTCGCCGCGATGAACCGCAAGAACTCGACCCTTACCGCCCAGGAAGCTGGCGCAAAGAAGGCTGCTGCATAATGTCCGATTCACGCCAGTCGCTGTCTGATCTCGGCAGCATGCAGGATGGCAGCTATGCGCCGTCCGAAACCCCGAGCAACGTCAATCCGGCGCACACCGGTGGTGGCGGCCCGCCCGCCCCGCTGCGCGACCAGGAAATCGACGCCTATGGCCGCGCCTATGCGACCGGCAAGCGCAAGAACGCGATCGCTCGCGTCTGGCTGAAGCCCGGCACCGGCAAGATCGTCGTCAACGGCCGCGACCAGACGGTGTATTTCGCCCGTCCGACCCTGCGCCTGGTCATCAACCAGCCGTTCGACGTGACCGACCGCCGCGACCAGTTTGATGTCATGTGCACCGTCGTCGGCGGTGGCCTGTCGGGCCAGGCCGGCGCCGTCAAGCACGGCATCTCGGTGGCGCTGACCCGCTATGAACCGACGCTGCGCACCACGGTCAAGCAGGCCGGCTTCCTGACCCGCGATCCGCGCGTCGTGGAGCGCAAGAAGTACGGCAAGGCGAAGGCGCGCAAGAGCTTCCAGTTCAGCAAGCGCTAAGCGCGCGCTGCCGCGGCCAAGACGAAGCGGAGAAATCGTTCTTCACGGTTTCTCCGCTTCGACGCGGACTCGCGGCGAGCCGGCCGGCGGGGCGGCGGAGTTCCTCCGCCGAACCCGTCCGACGTCAGCCCGGGCTTTTTCTTTGCGCTGACAGACAGGTCCGCGCGACCCGACCCCCACCCCGACCCTCCCGACCCTACCGCCTGCGGCGGTGGGGGGAGGGAGAAGAAGCGAGAAGACGTGAATGC